>CAXTIG010000018.1:0-114341 GCA_964244295.1 uncultured Cytophagales bacterium | reverse complement strand
TCCATTGTCTTTACCATACGAAAGGATGATCAAATTGCGTACCTAAACAGTTACTCTTGTTCTTATTTCCTGTTTTTCCTTTTCCCACGCCTCCAGCCACCGGTTCATCACCCAAAACCACAAGGGCGGCAGCAGCGCCGCCTGAATCATGGCCGGGTAGCCCGCCGGGAGTTGGGGGCTTTCTTCAACGTGCCGTAAAATCTGGTACCGGCGGTTAGCGTGGGCGTCGGCGTGGCGCTGAAGTTGGAACAGGTAAAAATTACTCAACAACGGGTTAGCATTCCAGGAATGCAGCGGGTTGCCGCGCTCGTAGCGACCCGGTGTTACTTCGCGCCGAAGCATCCCGTAATGCTCGATGTAGTTGACCAGTTCGAGCAAAGTAAAACCGAGCAGACTTTGCCCGAAAAAAAATAGCGGCACCCGCCAGAACACCGTCGTCTGTCGGGTGAGCGCGTAAACGCCGATGCTCAACGCGCCACAGAAAAGGACGGGAAGGGCGCTGTACCACCCCATTCGGTTTTGAAAAGTCCACCGTGAAAGTCCTTTTTTTGTAGAAGCCCCGCCTCGATGCGCCAGGCACTGAGCCAGCTTCCGGTTACGGTGCGCCACCAGAACGCGTAAAAATGTTCACCCTTCCGGCTCGTGGCTGGGTCACGCGGGGTGGCAACCCACACGTGGTGGCCCTGGTTGTGTTCGAGGTAAAAATGCCCGTAGCATACCGTCAGCAGCAGGGTCTGGGCGTAAAGGCGTTCAAGCCAATCGGTTCGGTGGCCGAGTTCGTGTACCACGGTGATGCCGATGCCGCCCGTCACGATGGCCATGTTAAGCAAAAAACCCAGCGCGGGCCAGAAGGTGAGCGTACCCTGCTCAAAGGCCCAGGCTCCCCACCCCACCAGCGTCCCCTGCACGTACACCCAGGCGTAGGTAACGAAGCGAAAGTAACGGTCTTCGCTCAACGCAGTTTCCTCATCCAAGCGGGTATTGCGCGCGTCATTACCCACCAGCCGGTCCAGCAGGGGAAAAGTCCGAACACGAACGCGACCGTCGAGAACGTCCAAAGGCCGCCGAGGTAGTAGCCCTTCAGTACGCCCAGGGGGAGAATAAAAGCGCTCAGGAAGCCAAGTTTTTTTAGAACGGACATGGTGAAGACATTGAAAACGAATCGATTGAAGAACGAGATTGAAAGGTGCGTACCATTTTGGGTTGTCACTCACTGCTTTTTAACCTCGGTTCGCCCGATGTCGCGTCGGCGCTTATCCATTCAAATTTTTAGCGAAAGCCGTTGAAACGGCTCCCCGACGTGGTGTCGCTTTGCGCCGCACCGCGCAACTTTGCGCTGTACTTTTTTTGCAAGGCGAATGAAAAAACTTATCCTCCTCGGCGGCGGCGAAAGTGGCGTGGGCGCGGCGCGGCTGGCCCAAGCCAAAGGCTTCGACGTGTTTCTTTCCGACAATGGCCCACTCGGTGAGAAGTACCGCCGGATTTTACTCGAAAATACCATTGCGTTTGAAGAGAACGGCCACACTGAAAGCCGGATTCTGGCGGCGGACGAAGTCGTGAAAAGCCCTGGTATTCCCGAAAAAGCGCCCATCGTCCAAGCCCTGCGGGCGCAGGGTACGCCCGTGATTTCGGAAATCGAGTTTGCCGCCCGCTATACCCGCGCCAAACTTCTTACCGTGACGGGTTCCAACGGCAAAACCACCACCACGATGCTGGCCTACCACCTGCTCCGCACGGCGGACTACAACGTGGGCCTGGCGGGCAACATCGGCGAGAGTTTTGCCAAACAAGTCATCGACGACCGCTTCGACTATTTCGTGCTGGAAATCAGCAGTTTCATGCTCGACACCATGTTCGATTTTCGTTCGGACGTGGCTATCCTAACCAACATCACCCCCGACCACCTCGACCGCTACGACTACAACTTTGAAAAATACGTGGCTTCCAAATTCCGCACACTTCAGAATATGCGGGCGGAAAACACCTTCATTTTTTTCCGGGAAAGCAACGCCATCGCCGACGAATTGACGCGCCGCACCGTCGTGCCGCAGCAACTGCCCGTTTCACTGACCCAGGAAGTAGTCGAAGGAGGTTTTGTCAAAAACGGCATCCTGCACATCCGCACCAAAGGCCGCGAATTCAGCATCGCTCAGGAAGAATTGCCCATCAAGGGTGAGCACAATGCCCTCAACGCCCTCTGCGCCGTACTCGCGGCGATGGCCGTCGGCGTGCCCGACGAGGCGTTGCGGCAGGGCTTGCTCACGTTTCAAAACGTCCCGCACCGACTCGAATTTGTGGCCGAAGTGGGCGGGGTGCAGTTCATCAACGATTCAAAGGCCACCAACGTCGATTCGGTTTTTTATGCCCTCGGCTCCTTCCGCCAGCCCCTCGTGCTGATCGCGGGCGGCACCGACAAGGGCAACGACTACACCCAAATCGAGGCGCTGGTGCGCGAGCGTGTGAAGGCGCTGATTTGCCTCGGCAAAGACACGCAGAAACTGGTCGATTTTTTTTCGGGAAAAGTGGGCGAAATCCGGCAAACGCAGGACATCCGCGAAGCCGTGGCCTGGGGCCGCGACCTGGCCAGACCCGGCGAAGTCGTGCTGCTATCTCCCGCCTGCGCCAGTTTTGATTTATTTAAAAACTACGAAGACCGGGGCGAGCAGTTTAAGGCGGCGGTTTTGGAGGGTTTGAAGGTTTAGGAAGCGCTTGTCACCCTGAGCTTGTCGAAGGGCCAGTTGGCCGTTGGAAGTAATCTCCATTCCCAACTGGCCCTTCGACAAGCTCAGGGTGACAAGCGCCCATTAATTTTTCCGCCACGGTTGCCGCTGCCAGTACGTGAGCGAACGCCAGGCCCATTCGAGCGGGCCGAAGCGGAAGAATCGCAACCACACGGCGCTGAAAATCAGGTTGATGGTCCACACGCCCGCTACCACGTAAAAAAGCTGGTGGTAGGCCAGTTTGCCGAAGTAACTCAGCCCGAAGCCGTAGAAAAACAAGGAGCAGCAAAGGGTTTGAAGGATGTAGTTCGAGAATGCCATTTGCCCCACGTTGGCAATTCCCCGCCACAGCCAACGGAACACGCCCGTCCGGTACATCAGAAGCAGCAAACTGGCATGGCCGAGCGCCATCAGCCCGCGCTCCAGGTCGTAAAACAATTCTTTGGGGAAAAACTGATTATCCGCAAACTGAGCCGGGGCGGTGGTGGCCTGCTGGCCGAGAAAAAAATGGAAGACGGCCAATGGCAAACCGATTCCGTAGCCCCCGGCCAGCGTCAACCAGTACGTTCGGGCCGGGAGTCGGTTTTGGAAGAATCCCCATTTGAACAGCGCCATACCCAGGAACATCATCCCGAATACGTCCCAGATGATGAACAGGTACAAAAAAGTTGAATCGAAGCGGATGTTGTGCGGCTCCAGGGTTTTGTACACCTTGAGGTAGCCGGAACGCATATTTTTGTTCATTTCGGCCACTTCCTTCGGGTCGGGTTTGGCCCTCTTTTCCAGCTGCACCCAGGCTTCCTTGTCTTTTTTCTGCTCGTCGGTCAATTTCTTTTTTCCTTTTTCTAGTGAAACCGCCGTGAGGTATTTCGCGCGGCTGCTTTTCATTTCCACGTGTCGGCGGGTATTTTTCAGGCCCAGGACGGCTAGGCAAACGAGGGCGGCAATGAGCAACTGGCGGGGTTTCAGATTGCGGAACACGAATAAAAACAGCCCGGCGATGGCGTAGTCGAAGAGCACGTCGCCGGACCACAGCAGCACGTACGCGTGCAGGGTGCCGAACAGCACCATCCACAACAGCCGCCGGTAAAACAAATCGGCGCTGGGGAGACCCGCCGCTTCTTTGCGGCTGGTGAAGATGAGTAGCCCCGCCCCGAACAGCATCGAAAATAAGGCCCGCATTTTTCCCTCGAATAAAATCGTAATCACGCCAAACACCGTGTAATCGGTGCTGGCGGGGCGGAAGTACGGCTCGGTTTCGAGTTGAGGAGCCTGCCCGAAGTACGGAATGTTCATCATCAGAATGCCCAACAGGGCCATGCCGCGCACCAGATCCATCGTGTGGATGCGCTCACTAAGGTCGATGGGACGGTAGCTCTCCGGAGCCGGACGGACAGGGGGGTCGGAAAGTAAATCCGAGCGGGGGTCAAGGGTAGCGCTGGGTTCCATCGGGGAGGGGGATTGGGGCAAAAACGACCGCAAGTACGCGGTTCAGCACTTTATTTTTCAGCCGGTTACGAAGTATTTCTGCTCCGCGACAAATGAAGAGAATGCTACTACCGCTGCTTTGCGTAACATCAGTTTATAAATTCAGGGAACAGGGTACTTAATTCGCTGGCATCAGAATTCGGAACGTAGTCCCCTTGCCTACCTCCGACTGCTTCACGAAGAGCTTGCCCCGGTGGTAGTTTTCCACGATGCGTTTGGCGAGGGTCAAACCCAGGCCCCAGCCGCGTTTTTTGGTACTGAACCCGGCGCTGAACACCCGGCTCAGGTTGGCTTTGCTGATGCCTTTGCCCGTGTCGCTGATGTCGATGGCGATTTGCTTTCCTTTTACTTCCTGCATCCGAATCCGGATTTCGCCCGTGCCGTTCATGGCGTCCACGGCGTTTTTGCAGATGTTTTCAATCACCCATTCAAACAGGTAGCGGTTCATCGAAACCTGCTGCTGAACCGGTAGCTGGTCTTCAACGAAAATGGCCACTTTCGTGGAAATCCGCTTTTGCAGGTAGCCGATAAACTGCGTGACGGCGTCGGCCAGGGGTTCGGGCTTGAGCGTGGGTACCGAGCCTATATTGGAAAAACGCGTCGTGATGGTGTCGAGCCGACGGATGTCTTTTTCTAATTCCACCACGATTTCGGGGTCGTACTTCGGGTCGGTTTTGAAAAACTCCACCCAGGCCGTCAGCGACGACAGCGGCGTGCCCAACTGGTGGGCGGTTTCTTTGGCCAGCCCCACCCAGACCCGGTTTTGCTCGGCCCGGCGGGCGGCGCTGAAGGCCAGAAAACTAAGGTAGCCGAAGATGAAAAACCCGGCCAGTTGCACGAGCGGGTAATACTGCAACTGCTTCAGCAGGAACGAGTTGGAGTAGTACACGTACTGCTTGTCGCCGAAGCCGTTGTCGAGTTCAATGGGGTCGTGTTCGGTTTTGATTTTATTCAAAAACCGCTCGGCGGCGGCTTTCTTCCGATCGAACGAAACGGTGTCTTCGTCGGCAAAGGGAATATTTTTCCACTGCGAAGGCCGCCCCGCCGCATCGACGTAAATCACCGGGATTTCCTTGTTGACCTGCACGATTTCGTTGAAAAAGAAACTCACGTCGGCATCCAGGTCGCTGGTGTAGGCGTATTGCAGGCTCTTGGCATAGAGCCGGATTTCTTCCTCTTCGTGGGCTTTCAGGCGGCGGATGAGGTTGTCGGTGTAGTAAAACGTGCCGATGGCGATCAAACCCAGCGCCACGACGACACCCAGACGGGCCTGGTTTTTCTGGTTATACAAATCGACGGAGAGCATTTGAGTCGGCAATGACCACGATGGCAGGGATAGTTCCTTCGTTTTCAGGCGGTTCAGTAGGGAAATTAACACAGACGATACGTTCGGTTTATGTCAAATAAACGGCAAAACGGCGGTTTTGGGAGGATCGTTTTAAAAAAAAAACAGTGCTATCAATCCACTGGTGAATATCCGTTCGTAGGTATGGGCGCAATAACGAGCAATCCCACCATGAAAAACGCCTACCGATTCCTTAAATCCGCCGTCTTCGTCGTTCTGTTGCTGTTTATCAGCCTCGTCGTCTGGGCGAATTGGCAAGAACCTTCTCTTTCGCAGCGACTCAACCTCAAACCCGTCGCGCTGGCCGTTTTCAACCTCGATAAGCCCCTCCTTGCCCAAGACAGCGCCCAACTGGCCCGCACTTTGGCCACCACGCCGGGCGTGACCGCCTGCACGGTCAACCGCGAAAGCCAGACTGTCAGCCTGACCTACTACGAGGACGAAGTAACCGAATCCTCCCTGCACCGCTTGGTGCAAACCAGCCCCTACCGGGCCACCAAAGTCAATTTCGCCGCCTTCGAGGGACCAAAGTGCCCCGTACCGGCCGAGTACCTCGACTTCCTGACCAACCTGAAAACCAGTTTGTGTTTCCGGTAATCCGACCCGGGCGTTTGTGATAAACGCCTCCTCTCGGCGCGTTCGCCGTTTCCTTTCCGAATCAATTCGTTGAGATACCCGTATCCGTTTTTTGCCGGATTACGACAAGGCGGGTGTTGTCGTGTCTGGCGGTCACTCCATTTTTCATAACCATGAAAAAACCTGTCCAACTGCTGGGCTTTGCCCTGCTCGCGGGCTCGACGCTGCTCGCCTCGTGCTCAAAATCCGAAGACACGCCCCCGCCGTCGCTGTACGAGCGGCTGGGAAAAAACGCGGCCATCGGTGCCGTGACGGATCAGTTTATCACCAACGTGGCGGGCGACAACCGGATCAACGCCTTCTTCGCCGATGCCGCCGCCGACCCGGCCCGCCTCACCAAACTGCGCAACAACCTCGTCAACCAGATTGGGCAGGCGTCGGGTGGCCCCGAAAAGTACACCGGCCTCGACATGAAAACGGCCCACAAAGGCATGGGCATCCAGGAATCTGAATTCAACGCCCTGGTCGAAGACCTGGGGAAAGCCCTCGACAAGTTCAACGTGGGTGCCGCCGAAAAATCGGAACTGGTGGGAGCGCTCGCGCCCTTGAAGGGCGACATCGTGGAAGGACAAATCTCGCTTTACAACCGGCTTGGCGGCAACGCGGGCATCTCGGCGGTGGTCGACGATTTTCTGACCCGCGTGGTGGGCGACAATCGGATCAACGGGTTCTTTGCGGAGACCATCAAAACCCCCGCCCGCGTGACCAAACTGCGCAACAACCTCATCAACCAGATTGGTCAGGCTTCGGGCGGCACCGAGAAGTATACCGGTCTGGACATGAAAACGGCCCACAAAGGCATGAACATCAAAGAGGCCCAATTCAACGCCCTGGTCGAAGATTTGGTGGCTTCGCTCAACAAGTTCAACGTCCAGTCGAAGGCCAAACTCGAATTGACGGCCGCCCTGGGCGGGCTTAAAAACGACATCGTAGGGCAGTAACCCGATGGCTTCAACCGCCGGATGAACCGGTTCATCCGGCGGTTTTACGGCCTTGAGAAAAATACGCCGGTCAAACTGCGCTACCCGCCGTATTTATGCCCTGTCGTTGAGCAGGGCAGGCCCTTGACCGCAGGCAATTTAAATGCGTTCTAAATTGCTTTCCGGTCTAATCCCGCGTTCCGCTTTCCCTCCCCGGGCCGTATCTTTGTATGCTATTCTTGGCAGAACCCATGTCTAATCAGTTCAGAGCGATTAGTTTATCCCACCAGACGGCCCCGCTCGCCGTGCGTGAACAAGTGGCACTCAGCCCGGACGAGTGCAAGACGCTGGCCTTGAAATTAAACGACCTGCTCGGGGTGCAGGAGGCCCTGCTCGTTTCGACCTGCAACCGCACCGAAATTTATTATTTGGCCGAGGCTGACCGCAGCACCGACCTCATCAAACTGCTTTGCATCGAGAAAGGCCTGCTCGAATCGGAAACTTTCCTGCCCTACTTCCGGGTGATGACCGACAGCGCCGAGGCCATCCGACACTTGTTTGAAGTGGCCACCGGCCTGCACTCGAAGGTAGTAGGCGATATGCAGATTCCCAACCAAATCAAACAGGCGTACCAAGCCTCGGCGGACGTTAACATGGCCGGGCCGTTTCTGCACCGGTTGATGCACACGATTTTTTTCACCAACAAACGGGTCACGCAGGAAACGAGCTTCCGCGACGGAGCCGCCTCGGTGAGTTACGCTACGGCGGAACTCATCGAAACGCTGACGCAAAACATCGTTCAACCGAAGGTACTGATTGTGGGCTTGGGTGAAATTGGGACGGATGTGTGTAAAAATTTGGCCGATAAGGCCTTTGCCGAAATCACCGTCATCAACCGCACCTACGCCCGTGCCCTCGATGTGGCGAAGACTGGGAATTTCCGCGTCGTGCCCTTCGAGTACCTCGATGATGAACTCCGTCGCGCCGACGTAGTGGTGTCGTCGGTAGTGAAATCCGAACCGCTGGTGAAGAAAGCGCGGGTGGAAGCCCTCAACGTACTCAATTACAAATACTTCATCGACCTCTCGGTACCGCGCAGCATCGAACCGGAGGTAGAAGAGGTGCCCGGCGTGCTGGTCTACAACATCGACAGCATCAAGGCCAAAGCCGACGAAGCGTTACAGGCGCGGTTGGCGGCGATTCCGCACGTGGAGGCCATCGTGGGCGAAGCCATCGTGCAGTTCAATGATTGGTCGAAAGAGATGCTGATTTCGCCCGCGATTCAGAAACTGAAAGGAGCGCTCGAACAAATCCGTAAAGACGAACTTTCCCGGCACCTCAAGGGCCTCAGCGCCGACGAAGCCGAGCGCCTGGAGCGCATCACGGCGGGCATTGTCCAGAAGATACTGAAACTTCCCGTGGTGCAACTCAAAGCCGCCTGCAAGCGCGGCGACGCCGAAAACCTGGTGGACGTGCTGACGGAGTTGTTTGATTTGGAGAAGCAGGCCGTTTGAATGAGGAGGTATTCTTAGCCCCGCGAGAGTTAAAAAAACTCTCGCGGGGTTTTTCATTTCTCACGCCCGCTGGTACTGCACCGGCGTTTTCCCGGTCACTTCCTTAAACTGCCGGTTGAAGTTGGAAAGCGTGTTGAAGCCGCTTTCGTAGGCCACCTGGCTCACGGTCAGGCTATTTTCCCGCAATAATTTACAGGCGTGCCCAATCCGGATTTCACTCACGAAGCCCGAAAAAGTTTTGTTGTTCCGGGCTTTGAAGTAACGGCAAAACGCCGCCGGGCTGAGGCCTACCAGCGAGGCCACCTCGTCGAGGCGGAGTTCGGCCTGGAAGTGGTTCATCACGTACTCGTGTACCCGCTGCATTCGCCCGGTTTCCGAGGTTTTGTGCGTGTTGGCGTAGCCCACGCTGGCAATGGGCCGCAGGTCGCTGCGCTGGGCCAGGCCGTGAAGCAGGTGCAACAGCCGCAGCACGGCATCGAAACCGCTGGCCCTTAGCAAGTTTCGCAACCCATGCTGCACGTCGAACTGCGCCTCGGCGGGGAGTTCCAAACCGCGCTGGGCCTCGGTAAAAAGCCGACGGAGCGCGGCCATTTCGGCTTTTTCAAAAAAACCGGTTCCCAGAAAATCTTCCGGAAAATAAACCACGATTCCGCGCGTCACCAACCCGGAGTCCGGCTCGAAATAAGCCCGGTCGCTGCGCCAGAGGTGGGGAAGGTTAGGAGCCATGAACACCGTGTCGCCGGGGCCGAAGGCCCGGATGTCGTCGCCGATGAAGCGGGTGCCACTGCCTTCGAGCACGGTAAACAACTGGTACTGCGGGTGAAAATGCCAGTTGGGGTCGAAATGCGGCTCGCTTAACTCCCGCACGACGAACGACTGCACCGGGCTTTCAAGCGATTTCAACAGGGCTGGCTTCATCCTTTTTCTTGGCCGAAATGGAAAATTCCTGGCGCTAATTTGGTCAAAAATCAGTTGGGATTAGCAAAGCTACGCGCACGGTTTGTGATTATTTCCGAATAAACTTGTACCCTGTTAAACCTTGAGCAATACTGTCATCCTGAAAGGACCTTGTTGGACGACCATAGGCAATTTTCAAACGGGAACGGTCGTCCAACAAGGTCCTTTCAGGATGACAGTCTGATGTTAATTTTCATGTCCACCCCCCTCAACATTGCCCTCGTCGGCCTCGGCTTCGGGGCCGAATTTATTCCGATTTACCAGCGCCACCCGTTGGCCACCATGTACGCCATCTGCCAGCGGAACGCCGAGAAATTAGCCCAAATCGGCGATGCCTTCGGCGTGGCCGTCCGCTACACCGACTACGACGAGTTGTTAAAAGACCCCAACATCGACGCCGTTCACCTCAATTCGCCCATTCCCAACCACGCCGAGCAAAGTCTGAAGGCCCTCCGGGCGGGCAAGCACGTGGCCTGCACCGTGCCGATGGCCACCACGGTGGACGAGTGCGCGGCCATCGTGAAAGCCTGCCGACAATCGGGCAAAAAGTACATGATGATGGAGACCGTTGTGTACAGCCGCGAATTTTTGTTCGTGAAAGAATTGTACGAAAAGGGCGAACTGGGCAAGGTGCAGTTTCTGAAAGCCTCCCACCAGCAGGACATGGACGGCTGGCCCGACTACTGGCCCGGCCTGCCGCCGATGCACTACGCCACGCACTGCGTCGGGCCGGTGGCGGGATTGCTGAAACTCACGCCGGAGGTTGTGTCCTGCTTCGGTTCGGGGACGATTCGGGAAGAACTGGCGCAGATTCACCACTCGCCCTTCGCGGTGGAATCGGCGCACATCAAATTTAAAGACAGCGACCTGAGTGCCTACGTGTACCGCTCGCTTTTCGATGTGGCCCGGCAGTACCGGGAGAGTTTCGAGGTGTACGGTTCCAAAAAATCGTTCGAGTGGCCGCTGGTGGAAGACGAGCCGGCGATTTTACACACGGCCAAAAAGCCGGAACACGCAATTCCGGAGCGCGTCACCGTACCCGACTACGCCCACCGGTTGCCCGAAGAAATCCGGGATTTTACGACGAAAGGCGTTTATGATTTAGCCGAAAACGGGCACCTTAGTTTTACCCAGGGCAGTGGCCACGGCGGCTCGCACCCGCACCTGGTCCACGAGTTCCTGACCGCCCTGACCGACGACCGCGAGCCGTTCCCCAACGCCGCCCAATCGGCCTACTGGACGAGCGTGGGCATCCTGGCGCACGAGTCGGCCTTGCAGGGGGGGAAGTTGATGAACCTGCCGGATTTTGAGGGGATGGTCTGAACCACGATTGGCCCGGATTCAAGGATTTTCAGGATAATAAAATCCAGAATCAAAAATCAGAAATCAATCATCCTGAAAATCTTTGAATCCGGGCCAATCGTGGTTCAGACAGAAGGCCAAAAAACCTATGAAAAAACTACTCGCCACCCTCACGGGCATCACCCTGCTGGCCGCCTGCGCGACCCAGCAATCCTCCAAAATCAAGCAAACGGCCCAAGCCCAGAAAATCCAGGGCCGTCGCTTGGAAATTCTTTTTCTCGGCGACAATGGCCACCACCAGCCCATCAAAATGGCTCCCTACGCGATGGCCGCGCTGGGCAACCGGGGCATTAATTTTACCTACACCGACCGGCTGGAAGACCTGAATCCGGCGAACCTCGCCCAGTTCGATGGCGTGTTGCTCTACGCCAACTGGGACAGCATCCCCAAACCCCAGGAACAGAGCCTGCTCGACTACGTGGCGGGCGGCAAGGGGCTGATTGCCGTCCACTGCGCCTCGTACTGCTTCCGCAACTCCGCGCCGCTCGTGGAAATGATGGGCGGGCAGTTCTGGCGGCACACCTGGGACACGATTCGACCCGTGTGGACCAAGCCCGGCCACCCCGCGCTGGCGGGCACGAAGCCCGTTTCGACGCTCGACGAAACGTACCTGCACCAAAAACGCCAGCCCGATAACCTCGTGCTGACCGAGCGGCTCATCCAGCCTGACCAAACGAAGGACAAGCCAGGCGAGAAAACCGAACCCTACACCTGGGTGCGCAGCCACGGCGAGGGCCGCGTGTTTTACACCGCCTACGGCCACGACCAGAACACCTGGGCGAACGCCGATTTTGAAAATTTGCTCGAAAGCGGCATCAAGTGGGCCGTGGGCGAAGAACCCCTGGCCCGCCTCGCCGCGCTGAAACCGGAGCCGTTCCGCTACGCCGAGGCCGCCCTGCCCAACTACGAACGGCGCCCCGGCCCGCAACTAAAACCGGAGCCGCTTTCGCCGGAGGAGTCGATGAAGTACCTCCAACTTCACCCCGATTTTTCGTTGAGCCTCGTCGCGCACGAACCCAACATCCAGCACCCGATTGCGATGACCTGGGATGAAGGCGGGCGGGCGTTCGTCATCGTCACCCTCGACTACCCCAACGAGCGCAAGCCCGAAGGCCAGGGCCGCGACTACATTCTCCGCCTCGACGACACCAACGGCGACGGCAAGGCCGATACCTTCACGCAGTTTGCCGACAACCTGAGCGTGCCCACCAGCCTGCTGGCCTACGACGGCGGTTTTATCGTGAGCCAAGCCCCCGACATGCTGTTTTTGAAAGACACCGACGGCGACGGCAAGGCCGACGTGCGGAAAGTACTGTTCACCGGCCTGGGCACCTCCGACACCCACGCCGGGCCGAGCAACCTGCACTACGGCTTCGACAACTGGATTTACGCCAGCATCGGCTACGCGGGGTTCAACGGCACGGTAGGCGGGAAAAAACACCAGTTCGGGCAGGGTTTTTTTCGATTCAAGCCCGATGGTTCCGAACTCGAATACCTTACCAGCACCTCCAACAACACCTGGGGCTTAGCCTTCGACGAAACCGGCAACCTGTTCGGTTCCACCGCCAACAACGACCACGGCTGGTACATGGCGATTCCCAACCGCTACCTCGTCGGTTTTGACAAACTCAAACAGCGCGGCGGGCGCGGCATCGACACCCACAAAGACATGAAGGTGCTCACGCGCATCCGGCAGGTCGACGTGTTTGGGGGGTACACCGCCGCTGCCGGGCATAATTTCTACACGGCGCGGGCTTTCCCAAAAAACTACTGGAACCGCATCGCCTTCGTGGCTGAACCGACGGGCCACCTCGTTCACCTGAATCCGGTCGAGAAAACGGGAACGGATTTTTCGGATAAAAATGATTTCAACCTCATCGCCGGGGCCGACGAGTGGTTTTCGCCGGTCTTCGCCGAAGTTGGCCCGGACGGGGCAGTGTACGTACTCGACTGGTACAGTTTCATCATCCAGCACAACCCCACCCCGAAGGGTTTTGAAAACGGCCCCGGCAACGCCTACCAAACCGACCTCCGCGACAACACCCACGGACGGCTTTACCGGATTGCGTATAAAAATGCCCCCGCTTACCAGCCGGTTAGTTTATCGAAAGACCGCCCCGATGAACTGGTGGCGACACTGAAAAACAACAACCTGTTCTGGCGGCTGACGGCCCAGCGGCTGCTGGTGGAGCGGGGGAAAACGGACGTGGTAGCTAAACTCATCGAATTGGTGCAGGACACCACCCGCGACGAAATCGGTCTCAGCCCCGGCGCGATTCACGCGTTATGGACTTTGCATGGATTGAAATCTTTCGACCCCGGCCCAATTACGGATGAAAATGCGCTGGCACTTCGGGCGCAAGCGTTGGCGACACGACACCCGGACGCAGCCGTGCGGAAAGCGGTGGTACAAATTCTCCAAAATCTGCCGGTTACGTCAGCGAATTACGCCCTGCCGCTCACCAACAACTTATCCGAAGACCCTGATCCGTTGGTCGTGCTGAACACCCTGCTGGCCTTCACCCGCGCGCCCGTTTCCCCCATGCTCCGGGACATCGAACCCGTCGTCACGAAGTTGTTGGAAAACCCCGCCCATCGCCAGGACCGCTGGATTCCCGATGCGCTCACCTGCGTGTTTGCGGCCAATGACGGGGCAGTGATGAAATCGTTTTTGGCAAAAGCGGCCCGCAAAACTACCTCGTCCGGTAGCACGACGGGCAACGGTGGGATGAACCACGAAGCCATGCACCACGCGCAACACCCCCTGCCCCCTGAAGGGGGTTCACCACCGACGGAGAAGAATCCTCTTCAGGGGGCAGGGGGTGCGCAGGGCGACAAACCCGACCTGGTCATCACCGCCATCCGGGCCACGCCCGCCAACCCAACCGTGCAGCAGACCGCCCGGATGAGCATCGAAGTGGAAAACCGGGGCGGGGTAGCCATTCCGAAAGGCACGGTCCTTCCGCTGGCGATTACCATCAGCGGGCCGGGAAAAAACGTAGAATTGGTGAGCCGCACCTTCACCGAAGGCCTGGCCCCCGGCGAAAAAGCCAGCATTGCCGAAGTAACCAACGGTCCCTGGAAAGGTGGGCTATCCATGCAATCCGACGTGGTGGGGGTGTTCACCGTGGCCGTCCGCGCCGATCCTGATGGACAAATTCCCGAAATGTCCGATACCAACAACGCCTTTCAGCAGAAAATTACCTACCAACCCCTGGCGAGTCTGGCGGGCTACGTGCTCGAAAACGCGGCCCGCAGCTACGCCGCCGTGGCCCCCTTCGACTCGGTCGTGGCGCTGGTGTCTTCGCTTAAAAACCTCAACGACGGCGACGCGAAAGCCGTGCTGACCGGCCTCGGACGTGGGTGGGATGCCAAAGCAAAAGTAACGCCCACTACCGCCCAGAGCCAGTTGCTGGCCAGCCTTTCGCCTCAACTGACCACCGAAAATGGAATCCTGCTCGACGGCCTGCGGGAAATCTGGGGGTTGAAAAAAGGAGCCGCCGCCGACCCGGATGTGCAGCGGGTGAAGTTGAAGGTATTGCCCGAAAAGTTGCAGTTTGACAAAAAGGAATTTAACGTCGAAGCCGGCAAACCGGTGGAAATCACGCTCGAAAACCCCGACCAGATGCAGCACAACCTGGTGGTTTGCCGCCCCAAATCGCTCGAAACGGTGGGGGCCGCCGCCGACAAGATGATTACGATGCCCAACGGAGCCTACAAACACTACGTCCCCGAAATCCCGCAGGTGCTGGCGGCCACCAAACTCGTCAATCCCGACCAAACCGAGACGCTGACGTTTATTGCGCCTACCGAACCAGGGCTTTACCCCTTCGTCTGCACTTTCCCCGGTCACTGGCGGGTGATGAACGGGCTAATGCGGGTGACGAAAGCAGCGGTGGGAAAAACCGACGCAAAAAAATAGACAGCAGGCCGATTTATTGATCGAACGGTTTGATAGGCGCAGTGGAGTGCGCGTATCCTTGCCCCGCCCTTCGACGCTCGCACGACGGCCGGAGGTTTTTTGGAGGCACCCGTGGCGGCGGGTGCCTCTCTTTTTTTCTACCTTTGGCCCCAACCACACCGCCCCTCCCATGCGCTTTCTCTTTCGCCTGGCCTTTCTGATTTTGCTTGCCGCCGGGGCCATCTGGGGTTGGGAAAAGCTCAAAGCCGCCGACTGGTTTCGGGGCGATATCGAAACCAATCACCACGTTGTCCTTGAAAAAATGGTGGCCCTGGGCAAGCTCGAACTGGTGCGCTACCAGTTTCGCGACGTGGTCGAGCACGAAATCGTGCGGCCGCTGATGCCCAATTCCAGCGCCTTGCTCATCGTGCGTGGCGAGGCCATTGGCTGCCTGGATTTAACCAAAATCGGCCCCGCCGACATCGCCTCCTTCGGTAACGATACGCTCATCGTGCGCCTGCCCGAACCCGAACTCTGCGGCTTTAAAATCGACCACGCCAACTCGAAGGTGTACGACACGAATTTCTCTTTCCTCGGCGAGGCCGCCCTCGTGGACGAAGCCTACCGCAAGGCCGAAACCCAGGTGCGGGAGTCGGCCCTGCAAGGCGGGATTTTAGAACAAACCCGTATCAACGCCGAAAAAATGCTGAAGCCTCTGCTGGAAAGCGTGTCGGGCCGGAAGGTGCTGCTGCGGTATCCGATGAAGGCGGAATTGGCCCCGGCGCGGTGAGCACAAATTTGTGTCAGAGAAAAAATGTGTCTGTCATCCTGGAAGGACCTCGTTGGACAACCGTTCCCGCTCAGGAAAGCACACGGTAGGCCGACAAGGTCCTTCCAGGATGACAACTTCTTTCTGCGGATTTACAGTTTGAACGGTTCAGCATCGTCTGATCCGTAAGCTTTCTTCCACCACTCCCGACTCCAAACCCGCTCAAACGGCCAGCCTTTTTCACGCAGCGTAATCGGTAGGTACGCGTGGGCTTCCTTGGGCGTGGCTTCAAAATAGAGGTCGTCGTCGGTCAGCACGAGGGTGTTGTAGAGTTCTTCTTTTTTTCGGGTCAAATCGGCGAAGGGCAATTCCGGGTGCAGGTCGGGTTGGGTTTCGGCCAGTTTTCGCTTCAGCAGCCAATCGGCGCGAAAGCCCGTCGAGGGCTGCGGTTGAGGCGTAAAATGCCCCTCCGACACGCGCCGGGCGTAGGCCAGGTAGTCGCGCAACACGCGCGGCCCTTCGTTGAGGGTGTCGTCTACCCGCAACTGCTCCGGCCAGAGGCTGCACACCACGTAGATCCGTTGCCGCGCCCGCGTCACGGCCACGTTGAGCCGGTTTTCACCGCCTTTTTGGTTTAAACTGCCAAACTGCGCACTCACGTTCCCCCGCACGTCGGGCGCGTAGCCGACCGAGAAAATGATGATGTCGCGCTCGTCGCCCTGCACGTTTTCGATGTTTTTGACGAACAAAACAGCCCCCCCCGAAGCCCCCCCCGCCCCCGAAGGGGGAAGCCCCCCAACCCCCGAAGGGGGAGCTTTTCGTGTCAGCAACGTAGCTCCCCCTTCGGGGGCGGGGGGGGCTTCGGGGGGGGCCTCCAACAAATCCTGAATCAACTGCTGTTGCGGGTAATTGAACGTGACGATGCCCAGCGACATTTCCGGCTCAGTTTCGCTCAAGTGACGCACCAGGTCTACCACGGCGCGGGCTTCGGTTTCGTTTCGCTGGGCCTGCCACCAACCCGCCACGTGCCGGTATTCGATGGCCGGTTGCCGCCGGTTGATTTCGGCGAAGCCGGGCAAAAGTTGGAGCGAGTTGCCGTAAAACCGCTCGTTGGAAAACTGAATCAAATCGAGCGACTGGCTGCGGTAATGCCCGCGCAGGCGGGTTTGCGGCAGGTAACGGCTGGCTAAATCGAGCAGGGAATCCACCTCCAAATCGGGTTCCGGCTCGTCGGAAGGTCCGTTTTTTTCGTAACGTACGCGGTACACGTCACTGGGTTGGAGTTGCTGCCGGTCGCCCGCCACCACGGCTTGCTTCCCCCGGTACAGCGCCGGAATGCCCTGCTCGGCGAAACACTGCGAGGCTTCATCGAAGATGACGAGGTCGAATACGACTCCCCCCCGGTAGGGGGCGGGCCGACGGGTCGGGCTGGGGGGGGTACGCTGGCCGGGGGGGAGGCTTTCAGGCAACCGAGTACCTCCACCGGCCGTACCCCCCCCGCCCCCCCCTACCGGGGGGGAGTCGTTCATCTCGTTCACCAGCGGAAACAACGCCGACACCGACTCCGGCGAGGCCAGCCAGCAGGGCACTAGGTCGAAGAGTTCGTCGGAAAGCGCCGACAGCAGGCGGCGCACGGGCCAGATGTTGCGTTTTTTGGTGACCTGGTGCTTCAGGTCACGGTAGGTCACCACGTTGTTGAGCCGGTTGCGCTCCAGGTTTCGGTAGGTTTGCTCGCGCAGACGCAGACCGAGGATGTCGCGGCTGAGGGCTTGCTTTCGCAACACCGCCGCTTGCAGTTCCTCTTCCCACTGCGCCATTTTCAAGCCCGATACGCTGCGCAGGGCCGGGTGCCGGGTTTCGAGGTCGTCGAGCCAGGCCAAGCGGAGGGAGTTTTGGAAAATTGTTGAATTGTTGAATGTTGAGCAGTCCACCGCTGCGGTTGTTACTCGCTGAAGAACCTCCCCCTCCGTCCGGCTAAATTCTGCCCGCAGCCCGTCCAGTTCGTGGAGCAGGTCGAAGTCGCGGGGCAGGCGTTGGGCCAGGGTTTCGGCCCGCGTTGGGTCGTGGAGGATGGCGTCGATTTGCGCGTCGCTCAGGAAAGCCCGCCAGGCGCGGTGTTTTTCGGGAATGGGGTGAACGATGTCCAGCAGCCTCGCCGCCGTGCTCCGAAACGCACTCCGATTTTCCGCCTGCCGGGCCACCAAGTGCAGCCGCTCTGAGGGTTTTCCCATCAATCGAAAAGCCTGTTGCGCTTGGGCAAACTGGTGCCGAAATGCCTCGAATTGCGACTGCGTCCTTGCCGGGTCGTCGGTGAGCAGGCGGATGCCCGCACGGGTTTCGACTTCGGCCAGGCCGTTTTCCCAACCCATTCGGGTCTCGACCATCTGGCTCAGCCGCTCCAGGTCGGGCAGCGAGAGCGTCAACTCGTAGCGGACAGCTTCGGCGCGGAGGCGGTCTTTTTCCCCGAAAAACCACCAGCCCACCACGCCCCGCCGGGCGCCGAGGGCCGCTTGTGAAGTTTGTCGAAAACCGGATAACTCGGCGCTTTTCAGCGAAGCGCCCACCAGTCCTGCGCCGTACAGCGCGTCGAGTTCAGCGATTCGGGCTTCGAGCCAGTGGGAAAATTCGGTGGTCAAGTCGCCGTTCAGGATTTTTTGGGAAATAGCCCAAACCTCGTCGGTTTCGAGCAGTTCCAGCACTTCCCGCCAGCGCTCCCGCGTCGTTTCGATGCCCACGGCTTCGTTCCAACTCAGCGGCTGGCCGAGCAGTGCTTCGGTTTGGTTACTCAGGGATTTGACAAAAACCGGAATGTCGCGCAGCGTCGCCTGGAAGCGGGGCACGTCGCCGAAGTGGAAGGGGCCGAAGTTGAGCCGCTCCGGGTGCCAGGGCGAATCAGCGAGGCGGGTTTCGTAGGTCTCCACCCGACCGAGGCGGCGCAGGAACTCGTCGAATTCCCCGAATCGAAACGATTTGTACAACTCCCCCAGGTCTACGCGGGGTCCGTCGGGGTCGCTGGTCAGGTAGAGTTCCTTGGGCGAAATCCCGCAGACCGATTCATCGAACAGCGCATCCTTGAATTCCTGCAACTGAGCCGTCAGGCTTTCGATGCGCCGGGCGGTCTGGGTGAATTCGCGTTCCAAAAAAATGGCGTCCAGGCTTTCGTTTTGGCGGCGGTAGGCGTCGAGTTGGTCGATTTGCCCGGCCACCTGGGCGTAGAGCGGGGCGCGGTCGTGCTGAAAATCGTGGATGAGCGCCGCAAACTCGCCCATGCCTACCTGCCGGAGCCGAGCGTACACGGTGTCGAGGGCGGCGCGTTTCTGACACACCAGCAACACCCGCTTGCCCCGCGCGGCAAAATCCGCCATCAAATTGGCAATCACCTGCGACTTGCCCGTGCCCGGCGGCCCCTGAATCACCAGCGATTCGCCCGCCTTCACCCGCCGGATGGCCGCCTCCTGACTGGCATCGACGGGGAAGGGGAGGAGGATATCTGCTTCTTTGAGAAACAAGAGGCGAGAAACAGGAGACAAGACCCGAAAAAGGGCGCTTAACTCATTTTCTTCTTCAGCAAGTACTTCCTCACCTTCTTGTCTCTTGTCTCTTGTCTCTTGCCTCTGAGCAATCAGCTCCTCATAATCCGGCGCCAGATACGACCCGGCCTGGGGGAAAATGCCGAGTACGGCCTGGGGGTAGAGCTTCAGTTCGCCCCGTTTTTCGCCGGTTTCGAGGTCGCTGCGGCTCAGGCGCTCGAAGGGCAGCAGGTGGGGGGCGAAAAGCTCGGAGTTGAAGTTGAGTTCCAGCACGCTTTCCTTCAACAGCTCGTACAACTGGGTGCGGAAAGCGAGCGGGTCGCGGTCGGCGTTGGCTTCGCCGAAGGTGGTTTCGAGGAGGGCTTCGGGCAGTTTCGCGCCGTTGAAGTGGCTGTAGGCGAGCAGAAAGGAGCGGTTGAGGAAGGCCGGTTCGTCACGGCGGCGGAGTACCCACTTGTTACGTTCCACATCGAGGGTGACGGGGAAAAACAGGAGCGGCCCGCGCACCACCGTGCCATCGGCAAACTGCCCGCGCACGAAGGGGTAGCCCACGTGCAGGTCTTCGGCCCCGCGCTCCTGGCGCAGAAACGCTTCCGTCCGGGCGATGCGCTTCAGCCGTTGGCTGGCGGCGTTGACCCGCTCGTAGCGCGGGTCGAGCACGTCGCAGAGCGTGACGGTGGCTTTTTGCGCGATGAGTTGGGCGATGACGTCGAAGGAAGGTTTTCCGTCGAGAAAATCAAGGTCGTGGAGGTCCAGAAACTGCTCCTGCGGCAGCGTCGTCAGCACCAGCGAGCGGTTACGGGCGGTGAGGTTGGTAAGGCGGCGGAGGTAGGTTTTGAGGATGGACCCTTGATTCATGGAGGTAGTAAACTAACGCACCGCTAGCCAGCCTGCGTCCGTCAGCTAAAGCAAACGGCAAATGGCACAAGCCCCCGCAGCGGCGGACCGTTTCGGGGCTAAAATCCATCAACTTTGATAGTCCCGAAGGGACTTTTACCACTTGCCGTTTGCTTTAGCTGACGGAACCAGCGTCGGTAGGTAACGAACTAACCCGAAACAAAAGCACGTCATGCCGCCACTGAATTGGCGGCATGACGTGCTTTTTTAACCGAATTTCTACGAACAACTCACGCCTCCACCCCCGTTTTTTTCTCCGGAAATACCAGCGAAGCCGCGATGCTCACGCCCAGAATCGTCAGGATGACGTAAAGTGAGTACTGGGTTTGGAAGCCGATGGCATCGAGGTAGTGGTGCGGCACGAGCATTTTCAGGCCGATGAAGGTCAGCAGCACGGCCAGGCCGGTTTTCAGGAAGCGGAACAGGCCCATCACGCTCGACAGGAAAAAGAACATCGACCGCAGACCCATGATGGCGAACACGTTGGAGAAGAAGACGATGTAGGGGTCTTTGGTAATCGAAAAAATGGCTGGAATCGAGTCCACGGCGAATACCACGTCGGTAAAGGCCACCACCACCACCACCACGAACAGCGGGGTGATGAACAGCTTCCGGTCAGATTTACGCCTCACGAAAAAATGGTCGATGACGTTGCGGCGATAGACGTTGAAAAATCGGCTGAGCAACTTCACCACGGGATGTTCGGCGGGTTTGACGGGTTTCTGGTCGCTTTTTTCAAAAAATAACTGCACCCCGGTGTACACCAGGAAGGCCCCGAAAATATACACCACCCACTCGAAACGCTGGAGCAGCGCCGAGCCGAGAAAGATGAAAATGAAGCGCAGAATCACCGCCCCCGAAATGCCGTACACCAGGATTTTCTTGTAAAACTTCGGATGCACCCCGAACGACTCGAACAGGAGGATGAACACGAAAATGTTGTCCGCCGAAAGCGAATACTCCACCAAATACCCCGTCAGGTACTCGGTCGCCATGTTTTTCTGGAAAAGGTCGAGGCTCTGCTCAAAATTACCGGGCACGAGTTGGAGGCGTTCGACGTATAAATCGCGGATGGATTCGAGGTGGGCCAGGTCCGTCACCCCGTGGACGAGGTAGCCGTAGTAGCGCAGAAAAACGTAGAAACCCAGGGCCAGCGCCACCCAAATGACGCTCCAGATGCCCGCCTCGCGGAAACTGACGATATGGCTTTTTTGCTTGGTGAGCAGGCCCAGGTCGAGGGCCATTACGAAAAGGACGAACAGAATGAAGCCGCCAAAAAACAGGGTTTCGCTCGATAGCATACGTTTGAATTAAAGGGCCTTTCGTAACTTGCCGCCCAAAGTGTAGGGAGGTTTGGGTGTTTCGTTGTTCGTTTGTTTGGTTGTAAAAACAGTCAACAACCGAACTTTCAAACCGCCAAACTCCCAAACAGTTCCGCAAAAGTAAGGGCTACCCACCCGTTTGGTCTGCATGTACAACAACAAAAAAGTCGTCGTCGTGATGCCCGCTTACCGGGCCGCCCTGACGCTCGAACGCACCTACCGCGAAATTCCCTTTGATTTGGTGGACGAAGTCGTACTCGTCGACGACCACAGCCCCGACGACACCGTGGACGTGGCCCGGCGGCTGGGCATCAAACACGTCATCCGGCACGACGTAAACAAGGGCTACGGCGGCAACCAGAAAACCTGCTACAAAAAAGCGCTGGAACTGGGCGGCGACATCGTCATCATGCTCCACCCCGACTACCAGTACACGCCCCTGCTGCTTACGGCCATGATTAGCATCATCGGCAACGACCTCTACCCGGTGGTGTTCGGTTCACGGATTTTGGGGAAAGGGGCGCTCAAGGGCGGGATGCCGATGTACAAATACATCGCCAACCGCTTTCTCACCCTCACGCAGAACATCCTGCTCTGGCAAAAACTTTCGGAATACCACACGGGCTACCGGGCCTTTTCGCGGGAAGTGCTCGAAACGGTGCCGTTCCAGAAGTGCGACGACGACTTCGTGTTCGACAACGAAATGATCGCCCAGATTTTCTGGAAAGGCTTCGACATCGCCGAAGTGACCTGCCCGACGAAATATTTCGACGAAGCCTCGTCCATCAACTTCGCCCGCAGCAGCAAGTACGGCCTGGGCGTGTTGCGTACCTCGCTGCTCTACCGTTTCTCCAAAATGGGCCTGATTCGCTGGCATATTTTGGATTGAACGAGTGGAGTTCTATCCCCGCGAGCGTTCTAAAACGCTCGCGGGGTTACGCGGGTTAATTGATTCGTTCCCGCTGCCGCATCGGCATCGAATCAATCCGATCGAAGAGTTCTTTCGCCGCCACGGGTGCGGGGCGGCGCAGCTTTTCACCGCCGTCTTTCCCAATCAAAATCACGGTAAATTCCTGGGGCTTCACGTCGAACTGACGCCGGAGCGCGTCGGTGTTTTTTCTACCCGGCAGCAGGTCGAGCACGACCAGTTCCCGCTCCCGGAAGCCGGTTTCGTTTTGGCGGATGATGGCTTTTTGGTCGGAAAATGCCTTCGCCGTTTCGGCGGGCGTGAAGACGAGCATCACCCGTTGCTTCCAGCGGTAACGCTCCAGGGGCGGGGCGGGTTGAAGACTAAGCAGAAGACTCAGGACAAGGCTTGGAAGCATGGCTATAAGAAGCATGGCTATAAAATGAAAAACAAGGAATGAAAAATAAGAAATGAAAAAGGGAAAGGCAGGGGTCTTTCGGTCTTTCCCTTTTTCAGTTCTTATTTTTCATTCCTTGTTTTTCATTATCCTACTTTCCTTCAAAACTCCATGCCTCGCTTCAACCCCGCTTCCAGCCCCCGCAACTCGGCCAGCCCGCGCAGGCGACCGATGGCGGTGTAGCCGGGGTTACCGCCCGATTTTTTCAAATCGTCGAGCATCCGGTGGCCGTGGTCGGGGCGCATGGGGATGAGCGTGTCGTCGCGGCCTTCTTCCTGGCGGCGGCGCATTTCAATAAGGGCCGCCCGCACGATGCCGGGCATATCGGCGCTGCCTTCGAGGTGGTTGGCTTCGTAAAACGAGACCGGAATCGTGCTGCCTTCGCGCTGCACACTGCGCAGGTGCATGAAATGAATTTTCGGCCCCAACCGCTCAACGATGCCCACGAGGTCGTTGCCGCCCCGCGCCCCCAGCGACCCGGCGCAGAAACACAGCCCGTTGGAAGGCGAGTCGTAGGCTTCGAGCAATTCGCGCAGGTCGTGTTCGGTTGAGACCACGCGGGGCAAACCCAGCAGTGCCCACGGCGGGTCGTCGGGGTGAATCGCCAGGGCCACGCCCACTTCTTCGGCCACGGGGACGATTTCCCGTAAAAATTCGTACAGATTTTTCCGCAATTCCGCGTCGCCGATGTCGCGGTAGCCGTCGAGCACCGTCTGAAACTCGGCCAGTGTGAAGCCTTCCTCCGAGCCGGGCAACCCGGCGATGACGTTGCGGGTCAGTTGCGTCCGCTCGGCTTCGCTCAAATTGTGAAAATACGCTTCGGCCCGTTCCACCTGCTCGGTGGTGTACTCGGCTTCGGGGCGTTTGAGAATGCACACCTCGAAGGCGGCGAACGCCAGCGCGTCGAAACGCAGCGCTTCCGAGCCGTCGGGTTGGGCGTAGGCCAGGTCGGTGCGGGTCCAGTCGAGCACCGGCATAAAGTTGTAGCACACCGTTCGCACGCCGCACTCGGCCAGGTTGCGGAGGCAGGTTTTGTAGGTTTCGATGTACTGCCCCCGGTCGGGCAGGCCGCGCTTGATGTGCTCATGCACGGGCACGCTCTCGACCACCGCCCAGGTCAGCCCGGCGGCTTCGATTTCGGCTTTGCGGGCCTGAATTTCAGAAACCGGCCAGACTGCCCCGTTGGGAATGTGGTGCAGGGCGGTGACCACGCCCGTGGCCCCGGCTTGCCGGATGTCGGCGAGGCTGACGGGGTCTTTCGGGCCGAACCAGCGGAAACTTTGAAGAAATGGCATAATTAAAAATAGCTAAACGCCCGTCATTGTGAGCGTAGCGAAGCAATCCCCTCTCGGAGACCAAAATAGCTAAACCCGAGTACTTTCCCACAGCTATTTTGGTCTCCGGGAGGGGATTGCTTCCGCTCCGGCGTACCGGTCGCTCACTTCGTTCGTTCCTCGCAATGACGGGAATTTCGAGTTGTTTTTCAAAGGGAAACTCCCCGTTTCCACGGAATAAAATCATCCTGCCCGTGGCGGACGGCGGCGGGTTGGGTTTCGCCGGAGGCCACGGCGACGACGTAGTCGAGGATGCGTTCCCCGGCGGCTTCGATGCCTTCGGTGCCCTCGATGATGGGACCGCAGTCGAGGTCGATGATGTCGGCCATTTTCCGGGCCAGTTTCGTATTCGTGGAAAGCTTCACCACGGGCGTAACCGGGTTGCCGGTGGGCGTGCCGAGGCCGGTGGTGAACAGCACGACCGTGGCCCCGCTGCCCACTTCAGCAGTGGTGCTTTCCACGTCGTTGCCGGGGGTGCAGAGCAGGTTGAGGCCGGGTTTGGTCACGCGTTCGGGGTAATCGAGCACGTCGACCACGGGCGAGGTACCGCCTTTTTTGGCCGCCCCCGCCGACTTGATGGCGTCGGTAATCAGCCCATCTTTGATGTTGCCGGGCGAAGGATTGGCGTAAAAACCCGACCCGGCGGCTTCGGCGCGGGCGTTGTAGGTCCGCATCAGGTCGTTGAATTTCAGGGCCGTGGCCTCGTCCACGCAGCGGTCGCTGAGTTCCTGCTCCACGCCGCAGAGTTCAGGAAATTCGGCCAGAATCACCGTACCGCCCAGCGCCACGAGCAAATCGGAGGTGTGGCCGATGGCCGGGTTGGCCGAAAGCCCCGAAAACCCGTCCGAGCCGCCGCATTCCAACCCGACCACGAGTTTGGAGAGCGGCGCGGGTTGGCGTTCCAACTGATTCGCCTCGATGAGTCCGGCGAAGGTCTGCTTGATGGCTTCGGCGATGAGTTTTTCCTCCGAACCGATTTCCTGTTGTTCAAAAACCAGCAGCGGTTTGGAAAAATGAGGGTCGCGTTTGGCAATTTCCTCTCGCAGGATCGACACCTGGGCGTTTTGACATCCCAGACTCAGCACCGTCGCCCCGGCCACGTTGGGGTGGGTCACGTACCCGGCCAGCAGGCCACAGAGCGCCTGGGCGTCGGAGCGGGTGCCGCCGCAGCCCATGTCGTGGTTGAGGAATTTAACGCCGTCGATGTTGGGAAATAAGCGATTTTGGGAAGGATTTTCAGCCGTTTCAACGGCCAGTTCCACGTCGAGAATTTCGGCCACCGACCGGCCCGACTTGTAGAGGCTCACCAGCCGATCGGTTTCCCGTTTCCAGCCGCCCGTGGCCCCGTAGCCCAGGGATTCGGTGAGGGCTTCGCGCAGCACGTCGAGGTTGCGGGTTTCGCAAAACACCATCGGCAGCACAATCCAGTAGTTGGCCGTCCCCACCGAGCCGTCGGCGCGGGGGTAGCCCCGGAAGGTGCGGCCCTTGAAATTCGACACGTCGGGGCGGGGCCAGTCGAGTTTGCGCTTGCCCAGCCCGAAGGTGTCGGAGGCGTGTTGGGTGTTGAAGGTGTGCATCAGCCCGCCGCGCGGAATGGGCTGCTTGGCTTTGCCCACCAGTACGCCGTACATCGTGATTTCCTCGCCAGGCTGACGGGCTTCGGTCAGGAATTTATGCTTGGCCGGCACGGCATCGGCCAGTTGGTACTCCGCGCCTTCCAGCGTGACGGTTTCACCCCGCTCCAGGTCGGTCAGGGCCACGATGACGTTGTCGGCGGGGTGGATTTTTAGAATGCGCTCGTTCATGGGGACTGCAAAATTGGGACGCGGAGGCAGGTAAAACAATGAATTGGTAAAACGAATATCGAATAAAAAATAAGGAATATTGAATCACGAAGGGATCTCCTTCTGCATTCAATATTCCTTATTTTTTATTCGATATTCAGGTTCAATTCTTCACCAAAACCGCCTCCGATTCCATCAGCATCGCTGCCGCGCCGCGTTCCTGCAAGGCCGCCAGGTAGTCGGTGATGCGCTCGGTGAAGCCGGGCAATTGGTTGAGGTCGGTGCCCCACAACTCCACCTCACTGAGCACCTCGGCCACGTCGGCACCGCGCTGCCACCAGGCGGCGAACCAGGGCGCGGCGGCGTCCTGAATGGGGTAGGTTTCGCCCCCCAGTTTTCCGAAAAACCGCCCCTCTTCTTCCGAAACGGCTTTCATAAACAGCAGGTAGGCCGCGAATCCCAGGCAGAACCGTTCGGGAGCCACGCCGAAGCGCTCGTAATGCGTGAGCAGCAGCGGCACGTTGCGCATGCGCATTTTGGCCGTGTACTGCACGGTGATGCCGAGCAGTTTGTGTTCGATAAACGGGTTGCGGAAGCGGTCGAGCACCTGCCGCCCGAAGGTTTCGGCCACGTCGGGCGCGACGGCGTAGGGAATGGCCGGGGCCAGTTCGTCGAGCATGAGCCGCTCCACGAATTCCGCCCCGGCGGGACTCGCCATGCTCTCGCGCACGGTGGTTTTTCCGGCCAGAAAACTCAGTCCGCAGGTGAGCGTGTGGGTGCCGTTGAGCAGGCGGAGCTTGAGCTCGCGGTAGATTTCGATGTCGGGGGCGATGATGACCGCCGGGTCGGCTTGGGCAAAACTAAGAATGGATTTGACGTACTCATCGCCCTCCACGGCCCAGAGTCGGTACACTTCCGACACGCTGAGCAGGGCGTCGGCGTAGCCCGTGGCCCGCTGACACTCGGCCAAATCGGCGGCGCTCGGTTTGCCGGGCACGATGCGGTCGACGAGCGAATTGCAGAACCGGTTGGCCGATTCGAGCCAGTCGATGAAGGCCACGTCGAGGCTGCCCCGGTAGGCCAGTTCGAGGCAGATTTCCTGCAAGCGACTGCCGTTTTCGGGAATCAGTTCAGTGGGCACGATGACCAGCCCGCTCTCCGCCGAGCCGCCGAAGGCCTTCCAGCGTTCGTACAGAAAGCAAGTGAGTTTTCCGGGAAACGAGACGGGCGGCGAGGCGCTCAGGTCTTCGTCGTCGAGGAGTTGAATGCCGACTTCGGTGGTGTTGGAAATGACCGTTTGCAGCAGCGGGTTGTGGGCGCAGGCCAGTACGTCGGTCCACTGGCTCCGGGCCGAAAGCGTGCGGCTGATGGCCGCGTTGATGCGGTATTCTTCGACGGCTTGCCCGTGTTCGATGCCCCGGATGACGTGCGTAAACAGCCCGTCCTGCCGGTTGAACGCGTCGCCGTCGCCCTGGTCGGTTGATTTCACCACCACGATGCGCCCGTTGAATAGGCCCTGGCGGTTGGCCTCGTCGATGAAGGCATCGCAAAGGCCGCGCAGCAGCACGCCGGTGCCGAATTGCAGCACCCGTTCGGGGAGCGCAAAAACCGCCGGATCGGGCAAGGTCAACGGCACGGAAGGGCTACTTTTGCCCAGAGTTTCACGGGAAAGGGGCAGCAACGACATGGCAGCGGCTGATTTGGGGGTTCTGCCAGGTAAAGCCCGCTTCACAAAAAAACTACCCGATGGGTTCTGAAAAATTAGGCCAGCCGCTGCTTACCGCCGACGGTAGCCACACGTGGCACAGTGAGCGCTTCGGGCAGTCGTACCACTCCCTGCACGGGGCATTGGCCGAGTCGCGGCGGGTGTTTATCGAGTTGGGGTTTGAGGCAAAACTTCCCGGAAGTCAACTTCCCGGTCAACTTCCCGGAAGTCAACTTCCCGGAAGTTCTGAAACTTCCGGGAAGTTGACTTCCGGGAAGTTGACCGTCCTCGAAATGGGCTTCGGCACCGGCCTCAACGCGCTGCTCACCTGGCTGGAAGCCGAGAAAGCGCGGATTCCCGTCCACTACACCACGCTGGAAGCCTACCCGATTGCGCTGGAAGAAGCCGCCGCACTCAACTACGATGCGGTTCTCGGCACCGACCGGCTGGCGATTTTACACAGCGCGGCCTGGGGCAAGGATGTGGCGCTGAGCGATTTTTTTACCGTGCGGAAAGAACGAACGACGCTGGAAAATTTCATCCCTATCCCTAGCGAGGGACTGCGCGTCTGCGGACTTAAGTCCGCAGACGCGCAGTCCCTCGCTAGGGATAGGGATGAAGGCCGGTTCGACCTGATTTACTTCGACGCCTTCGGCCCCCGAACCCAACCCGAACTCTGGACCCCGGAGGTATTCACCGCCCTGGCCGAAATGATGCCCCCCGGTGGGGTGCTGACCACGTATTCGTCCAAAGGCAGCGTGCGCCGGGCCTTGCAGCAGGCGGGGTTTCGGGTCGAAAAACACCCCGGCCCGCCGGGGAAACTGGAGGTGGTGCGGGCCATCAAAACCTGAATTCACCCCCAGGCCTTCCGCAAAAACCGCAGCCAGTTCCCCGAAAAAATACCCGCCACGTCCTCCGGCGAATACCCTCGTTTTTCGAGCAAGCCACCCAGATTTTGCAAATCGGCGATGGTGTCGAGGTCGGTGGGCGATTGCTCGGTGCCGAAGGTGCCGTCGAGGTCGCTGCCGAGGGCGACGTGCCGGGCGTTGCCGGTGAGTTGGCACACGTGGTCGAAGTGGTCGATGAGCGTGGCGAGGGTTACGCCGAAATCCGCCGGGTTGCTTTTGCGCTGGGTAAAACCCGGAGCCAGCATCCAGGCATCGAGGCAACCGCCGATGACGGCCCCGCGCTCGGTGAGCCGTAAAATTTGTTCGTCGCTGAGTTGGCGCTGGTGCGGCACCAGCGCCCGGCAGTTGTGGTGGCTGGCCCAGACGGGGCCGTGGAACAATTCCAGCGCTTCGTCGAAGCCTTCGTCGGTCAGGTGGGTTACGTCGAGAATCATCCCCAGCCGGTCCATTTCCCGGAGCAAGTCGCGCCCGGCGGGCGTCAGCGGGCCGCTCAGGCCCGTGCCCGGCGCGTACCGACCGGGGCCGTAGTGGGCCGGGCCAATGGCCCGCAGCCCGTAGCCGTAGGCTTTTTCGAGGTACGACAAGTCAATCAGCGAGTCGGCCCCTTCGAGGCTAAGGACGTAGCCAATGGGCTTTTTTTCGGCCAAAACCGTTTCGTCATTCCAACGGGCGAGGTGATGTTCGAGCGAAGCGAGGTCGAGAACCGGTGTCATTTCCCCCAAATCCACCATTGCCTCGTACCAGGCGCGTTGGGCCTGGGTCATCGCCCAGGCTTGGGCGGGCGAGTTGAAGCCCGCGCCAGGAAACTGGTTGGGGGTTTCGTTGAACCGGGCAATCTGCGTCGCCACGACCAGCCCCACCCCACCCCGGCGCAACTCCGGCAACGAGACCGTGCCCCGGCCCCGGTCAATTTTGTCGCTCATCCCCTGCTCCGCCTCCCGGAGTTGGGCGACCGGGCGCGTGAGGTCGCGGTTCCATTCGAGGGCGTTGAGGGCCAGGTCGAGGTGGGCGTCGATGAGGAGGGGCATGGAGATTTTTCGTTTCGAGCAAGGTCACGTTGAGCGGAGTCGAAGCGCGGATTGGAAATGGAAAATATTCTCCGGATTCCAACCCGCGCTTCGACTCCGCTCAGCGTGACACGCCGCTATAAATTCAAAACTGTAGTTTCCTATCTCGCGCCGTGACGGGCCATTTTTCGGTAAAAACCCCGTTTTCCACCACAAAAACTGCCTCGTACAGCGCCACCGTCGGGCAGATGTGGATGGGCACGCCGTACCAGACTTCGCCCACGGCGTGTTGCCGAGCATCGTGGACGCGCACCACGAGGTGTTCCTCGCTCTGGCGAATCGGCTCTACGTCGGGCTGGTTGAGAAACACCACGCGGGGCAGGGGATTTTCCGCCGCCACCGATTTGTGGCCCAAATCGAGGCAAAGGGTGGTGTCGTCCACGATGGAAATCACCCGCGTGAGCAGCACGGCGGCCAGTTCGAAGGGCAAATCGGGGAACGTTTTCGCGTAACCCGCGTCCCAAAACACGAAGGTGCCGGGGCTGACGTGTACACCGGGTCGCTGGGCGTGAATCGCAAACGGGGGCGTGCCGCCGACGACGAGCGGCAGAGTTTCCCCAAACTCTTCGGCGATGAATTGCTGGGCGCGTTTGACCAGGGCGAAGGATTTGTCGGCCTGGTGTTGGCGCAGGGTTAGGTCGGTGTCGCGCAGGTGCCCGTCGTAGGCGTGGAGACCAACCACGCGCAGACCCGGAAATTCCTGAAGTTTTTCGTACAAACCAGCGGCGGCATCGGGCGCGATGCCCGTGCGATCCATGCCGACGTTGACATCCAGAAATACGTCGAGCGGCTGCTTTTCAAACGCCTCCGACAATTCTCGCCCGCCTTCTGCGCTTTCCACGAGGGCCGAAAAATGGGTTTCGGGAAACGCCGCCGCCAGCGCCGCCAGCCGCGCCGCCTTTGGCCCCAGCACGGGAAAAGCCAGCAGCACGTCGGGCGCCCCGGCTTCGGCGAGCATCTCGGCCTCGGCGATGGTCGCGCACTTGAATTGGCGAATGCCCGCCTCGAGTTCGAGTTGCGTCACCGCCGCCATTTTGTGGGTTTTCACGTGGGGCCGCAGGCGTTCCGGCCCGCCCGCGAGGCGCAGGGCGAGGTCGATGTTGCGCCGGATGCGCTCCGGGTACACGAGTAGCGCGGGCGAATCGACCGCGTCGGAATTTTGGAGGGAGAACCAGGACACTTTTTTTAATGGAGAATTGAAAATGGAGAATTGAGAATGAAAAACACGTTGACTACGCCGAGCCGGATCTGAATTTCAGAATTTGTTTACCATTTCAGTTTTCAGCAGAAAAGGGGTTGTCATCCCGACGTAGGAGGGATCTCGTTGGGCCACCGGCTACTCGGCTATCGGCAAGCGTTTTGGAAGGCCAACGAGATCCCTCCTACGTCGGGATGACAACTCCCTTTTTCAAAATTCTAAACAGCTTCTTTCATTCTCCATGGCGATCCGCCGCGTTGGGGATGCTTTTTTGCTTCCAAAATTGCTGCATTTCCCGTAAACTCAACGCATGATTCGATTTCTGCCCCTGCTGCTTCTGCTCACCGCCGCCCGTTTTGCCCTCGCCCAACCGCCCATCGACCCGCAACGCGTCCAAATCGCCCGCGACCGCTGGGGCGTGCCGCATATTTTCGCCCCGACCGACCCCGACGTAGCCTACGGACTGGCCTGGGCGCACGCCGAAGACAACTTCAAAACCATCCAACTCGTGCTGTTGCCCTCGAAGGGCCTGCTGGGGCGACACCTGGGCAAGCCGGGGGCGGCGGTGGATTACGTGGCCCAATTGCTCCACGCCCACGAACTCGTGGAGGCGGAGTTTGACCGCAGCCTTTCGCCCGATTTCAAGGCGCTCCTGGCCGGGTACGTGCAGGGACTCAACGACTACGCCCGCGCCCATCCAAAGGAGGTGTTGGTCAAAAAACTCTTCCCGCTCAGCGTCCGCGACTACACCGCCACGACTGTCCTCTCGCTCTCGGTCATTTCCGGGGCCGACGACGCGCTGAAGGGCATTCTGGCCGGAAAAGCGCCCGCCCTCGACTCGTTCAAAATCGGCGGTTCCAACGCCTTCGCGATTCACCCCAGCAAAACCACCGACGGACAGGCGTACCTGGCGATCAACTCGCACCAGCCGCTCGAAGGGCCGGTGGCCTGGTACGAGGCGCACCTGTGTAGCGAGCAGGGATGGAACATCCTCGGCGGACTTTTTCCGGGCGGGCCGGTCGTATTTCACGGCGTCAACGAACACCTCGGCTGGGCGCACACGGTCAATTACCAAGATAAAATCGACGTGTTTCAACTGCAAATCAACCCCGCCAATGCCAACCAGTACCGCTTCGATGGGCAATGGGTTGACCTGGAAAAAAAGAAGGTGAAACTACGGGTGAAGGGCCTGCCGGTAGCGGTCGGGAAATGGGCCTACTGGAGCAAGTACGGCGCGACGCTGAAAGCCCCGAACGGCACGTTTGCGCTGCGACTGGGCGCGAACATGGATCTGCGCGGCATCGAGCAGTGGTACCGGATGAACAAGGCGCGGGGTTTTTCGGAATTCAAAAAAGCGCTGGACATGACGGCTATTCCCGGTTTCAACGTCGTGTACGCCGACCGCCACGACACGATTTACTACGTCAGTAACGGCAAAATCCCCCTCCGCGACCGGGCCTACCAGTGGCGGGGTACGCTGCCGGGAAACACGTCAAAAACGCGCTGGACGCAGTTTCACCCGCTGTCCGATTTGCCTCAACTACTCAACCCGCCGAGCGGTTACGTGTTCAACATGAACCACACGCCCTTCAACGCCACCGGCCCCGCCGACAACCTCGACGCCCGGAAATTCGACCCAACGATGGGCTACGAACTCCACAACAACAACCGCAGCCAACGCTTCGGCGAGCAAATTCGGGCGCTCGACAAAGTCAGTTACGAGGCGTTTAAAAGGCTCAAATACGACCGGCAATTGCCAAAAAAACTCCGCTACCTCGGCTACGACCTCGACGCGCTTTTTGCCCTGAATCCGGCGGATTTTCCCGATTTAAAAGAAGAAATCGCCACGCTGACTGCTTGGGACCTGCGCGGCACCGCCGACAGCCGGGGCGCGGCGCTGTTCCTGTTCGTCTACCGCTACTGGCGTGACAAACCAACGAACAAACTCAGCTCAGAGAACTGCGCCGAGGCGCTACGGGCGGCCAGAAAGCATTTCCAAACCCACTTCAACCGCCCCGACCCGACGTTGGGTGCGTACCAGAAACACGAACGCGGCGGCAAAGAACTCCCGATTTGGGGCTTGCCCGACGTGCTGTCCACCATCGTTTCAAAGGAATTTAAAGACGGAAAAATCCGGGCGATTCAGGGCGAATCGTACATCGAACTGGTGCGATTTCCAAAAAATGCGTTGCCCGAAATCGAAACCGTCAACTGCTACGGCGCCAGCAACCACCCCGACAGCCCGCACTACACCGACCAGATGGAGTTATTCGTCAACCAGCAAACCAAGAAAATGACGCTCGACAAGGCGACGGTGCTGCGCGAAGCGGTGCGGGTGTACCATCCGGGCGAGAAATAAACTTCCCGGAAGTTATTATTTCAGCGGCAGCCTCGCCACCATGACCTGCCCGTTTTGTTCCCAAGCGCATACCGCCGAGGTGCGCGTGGCGGCGAGGCTGGGTAGCTGGCCCTCTCCCACGGCCACGGCTTCGCTTCGGGGAGATTTCACGAACAAGGTGCCGCGCGATTCCCAGGCCAGCAGCGGGCCGTCGGTGGTGGCGGTCAGGGTGCAGTTCCGGCCTTCGGCTACGGCCTGTTCGGGCTGGCCGGGTTCGCAGAAGTACACCGTGCCTTCGCGCCGCCAGACGGTGAAGGGTCGGCCCCCGGCCCCAAGCGCCACGCGGCCCCCGTCCATCGGGCAGGCGTTGAGTTGCCAGGTGCCTTGTCCAAGTTTTTGAGCGGGAGCGTAACTGCGGCCCCAGTCCGCCGAGTGCAGCAGGTGCAGGTCGCGGGAGCCGTTCAGAAAATTGCGGAATTGCACGTACACGTGCTGGCCCTGGGCGGCAACCGACACCTGGCAGCACTCGCACACCGTGCTGTCGGGCGAGCGGTACAGCACTCGGTTGGCCTTCCAAGTTCGGCCCCCGTCGGTGGAGGTGCTGCCCATGATTTTGTTGTGGCGGTCGTTGCGCAAATCAAGCCAGGCGGCGTGGAAGGTGCCGTCGCCGCCCACCGCCAAACCCTGAAATCCTTCCTTCGCTACGTCGGGCACGTCGTTGAGCGAACCACCCGCTTGCCAGGTTCCGTGTGACCGGTCAAGGCGGTAAGCGAACAGATTGCCCGCCCGGTTTACCGCCGTGATGACGATGGCCTGCGAATTAGCCGCTACTTGCGGCCCTCGTTTGGCCCCGGCCACCAGGTCGGGCAAAACGCCCGCCGCAATGGGTTTGGTAAACGAAAGTCCTCCGTCGGCGGCGGCCGCGTAAAAAATCGTGTCGCTCCGGCCAAAGGTGAGGTGTAGCGTACCGCGCTCGTCGGCAAACAAGGCGGGCATTTTGCCGGGAAACAAGGGCCGGGTGACGGGGGCGGGCGGGACGTTTAGCCAACTCAGGAGCAGTAGAAAAATGGAAGGGAAGAGCATGGCGTGGATGTGGATAAAATTCCGGGAAGTTTAGAAAACCTGTAAATTTTACAACGCGGGAAGACGATGTGGGGCACGGGGTTTTGAGCCGATACGGTCTCTAAAATTTAACCTTAAACCATTCGCCATGCACCATTCCCCGGAGTACCAATCCTGCATCGAAGCCTGCCAGACCTGCGCCACCGCCTGCGACCACTGCGCCGACCAATGCCTGAGCGAAGACGACGTACAAATGATGGCTGAGTGCATCCGCCTCGACCGCGACTGCGCCAAACTTTGCTACCTGTCGATCTCGTTCATGGCGAGCGGCAGTCCATTCGCCCACCAACTCTGCGAACTCTGCGCCCAGGTGTGTGAAGCCTGCGGAGTCGAATGCGCCAAACACGACAACGACCACTGCCAGGAATGCGCCGAAGCCTGCCGCCGCTGCGCCGAAGAATGTCGGAAAATGACGGCGATGGCGGCTTGAAAAAGCAACCCGCTGACAGCGGCCAACGGCCCTGTCAGCGGGTTGCTTTTAGTGCTTCATCAACTTCTCCCCGCCCTTCTTGCAGCACGAAGGAAGTTTGGCGTAGCCCTTCTCGTCGGCGGTCACTTCGTCGGCGTCGTAGCCGGTTTCGGCAATCACTTTTTTGATTCTGGAAACGTCGGTCTTCGCGGGATTATAGGCCACCGTCACGACTTTGTCGTCGAGGTTGAGAGTGGCTTCCTTCACGCCCTTCGACAGGCTGAGGTTGCGCTCGATGCGCTCCTTGCACATTTCGCAAATGGCCGAGGTCTTGATGCGCACCGTGCCGGGCGGGTCGCCCGCCAGGGGTTGGAACAAAAAGAGGAGGGAAAGCAGCAGCGTTTGCATAAAAAATCAGGGGTTTTGAAGGTGTTTGAAAACGGAATCAGTACGCACTTGGTGCCCGGCTTAGAGGGTTTCTTTCACCGAACCACAGCGTAGCATTTTAGCGCCAAAATATGGGTTGAGGATGCTTTTCTGCTCGCTCAGCCAGTACCCGCCCTGGTTGTCGAAAGCCATCGGGCAGTAGTCGAGGTACATCGGCTGGGCCGAAGGTTTGAAGCCCTTCGCCAGGACGAAGACGTTTTTCGACAAGTCGCCCAAGTGTTTCCGCTGGGGTTCCACGTCGTTGGTTTCGCTCAGGGGTTCGGCGTCGGAGCGCAGGTCTTTGCTCAACTTGAGATAAAAATCCCGCTGGGTAGCGCTCATTTTTTCGGAATCTACTTTTTTAAGGGCCGTCAGTAAACCTTCCGCTTTGGCGCGGGCCAGTTTGCCGTTGGTAGCGACGAGGGCGTTTTTTACCTCGACATACGCCGTCAGCACGGCCCCGACCTGGGATTTAGTCTCCGCACTGACCGAGCCGAGGTCCAGCACCGCCGGGCTGGGTTTGGCGGCTGCTTTGTCGTGGCCGTGGTGTTGGGCAAGGGAAACGGCGGGCAGGAGGGCCAGCAGGAGGAAGGTTTTGGGGAGGAATTGCATGGTTTTGGGGGAAAGTTAAAAGGTGAGAATTAGAATTTTTTGACTCAGGAAGGGGTCGGGTCACGCTGAGCGAAGTCGAAGCGTGTACGGTAGGTCAGCGCTGGCCCACCGCACACGCTTCGACTTCGCTCAGCGTGACCCCTTCTTTATTTTTCACTTCAAAAAGTTTCGCTGAAAACGACTACATTTTATGACTCCCGTGATTCATCCGCAGCAAACCGGGCATCAGCCGCAAATACACCTGAGCCGAAACGGGACTTTTGCCGTAAGCTGGTTCCAGCGCCCGGTCGGTGGCGTGAACTGTGGCCTGCACCCCGGCGTGAACCATCGTGTTGGCGAAGTACGCCACCTGCCGGTTCAGCCCCAGGCTGAAGGCGTTGACGTTGAACAGCCGGTCTTCGGAGAAACCGGCCCCTTCCGGCGAATCGCTGAATAATTCCTCCGCCGATTTCTGCACGAATTCGTAGCGCCCGTACACCGTCCAGCGGTCGAGTTGCACGTTGGTTTCGGCTAAAAAAGAGTGCTCGGCGTGGCCCTCCCCTTCGTTCATACCCCAGACCAGCGCCGATGTCCAGAACCGGTTTGGCCCCCGTAAAGCCCGGCTGTGAATCGCCGAGGCCGTCGTGCGGGTTACGTCGCCGGGGTGCAGCACTTCCGGGTTTTTGAGCAAACCCCGCGACACCTGCACCGCCCAGGCCGCCGAAGGCGCGAATTGCAGCCGGGCGCTGTACGAGTCGAAACGCGGTTTGTCGAAGCCGGAGCGGTTTTCATCCGGTTCGCGGCCCGTAAAACTGGAGCCTTCGAGTTTGAATTTCCCGTACCGGAAGCCCAGCGTCGCCACGCCGAAGGTGATGTGCGTGGCATCCTGCCAGTGGTGGCCCAGGGCGGCGTCGGGGTTGCTGAAGGCCGAAATCCGGTGCATGAAGGCCGTCGGGCCGAGGGCCGGTTCGCCGGGGTAGCCCAGGTACAGCGACAGGTCGGCTTTCGGGCTGAGGCGTTGCGTGTAGCCAACGGCCAGTTCCGACACGATATCGTGCGGGTGCTGCCCGTCCACGATGGGCTGGCCCTCGTAGCTTTCGCCGGTCTGGAACAGGAGCGGGTAGCCCCGTCCGCCCTCGGTCACGGGGTCGAGCGAAACCATCAGCCGGGCCATGAACAAGCCGTTTTTTCCCACCTGCCGCTGGGCCATGCCCATCGCCCAGTTGGGGGCCGAAAACCGGTTGCGTCCGCGCTTGTCGCTGTTGTTGAGGTTGGTGGCCGTGTAACGCAGAAACACGCTGCCGTGCAGCATCAGCATCCATTTCGGCGTGTGTTTCATGTAGGCGTACAGCGGCGTGGCGTCGGGGAGCCAGCCCGTGCCGGAGCCGTTGCGGTTCATGGGCAAACTCAGCGAAAACGCGTGACTCATCACCCCCTCCGACATCCCCTCGTGGCCCATACCGCCGGGGGTCATCACATGGTTCATCGAGTCGGTCGGCGTCGCGGCGTGGTTCATCCCGTCATGGTTCATCGTCGAGTGATTCATGCCTTCGTGACGCATGGGCGGCGTGGTGTCGCGTTTGGCCGGGTCCGACTTTGGTTTCGGGGCAGGCGGTGCCTGCCCCGATTGGTGGTGTTCGTGCTGGGCCAACACCTGCCCACTGCCGGGCAGCAGGGCGAGGAAAAACAGGATTCGCTTCATGGTTTTTAGGGGGTTGTTGATGAAAGTTTTTACTTTCCCACCGCATCCAGCCCCTGCCGGGGCAAGCTCGCCACCCGGTACTGCCCCGGCGTGAGGCCGGTGCCTTTTTTAAACTGGTTCGAGAGGTACTGCGCACTGCTGTAGTGGAGCCGGTCGGCGATTTCGGTGAGGCTCAGTTCGCCGTCGTCGAGGAGTTCTTTCACCCGTTCGAGGCGCTGGCGGATGGTGAATTCTTCGATGGTCAGGCTCTCGGCTTCCGAAAACAGCGTACTCAGGTATTTGTAATCGCGCCCGAGTTTTTCGGATAAATATACCGACGGCGTGACCCGGTGCAGGGTTTCCGATTCGTCGCGGACGAGTTCGATGAGCGCCGTTTTCACGGCTTCCACCACTTGCTGGCGGCGGTCGTCGAGTAGCTCGAAACCGACGGTTTGTAGGGCGCTGCGTAGCGTGGCCCGTTCCTCCGGCGTTGGTTCGCGGGGCACGTCGGCCTCGCCCAGGCGCAGGTCGCCCGGCGGCAGGCCGAGGCCGGTCAGCAGTTGCCCGACGACCAACTTGCAGCGGTCGCAGACCATGTTTTTGATGTGGAGCGTGGTCATGCTTTGCGTCTCTTTGCGTTCGTTGCGGTTGAACAGTCGCCAACCCTATTTTTGATGGGAAGCGTAGCCATCAGCGAATTCGGTAACGGGTTCCCAAATAAATCATCCGCCCCACAATCGGCCCCCAGGCCATCGAGGCGTCGAAGCGCCGCCCGAAGGGGTCGTTGGCCGCCACGATGGGATTCTTCTGGGTGAAATTCCCCAGGTTTTCCCCGCCCAAATACACTTCCCAACTTCGGAAGGCCCGACTTACCTGGGCGTTGAAATTGGAAAAAGCCGGGGCCAACTGCGGGTTGCGCACCGAAGGATGCGCCCCCACCGCGTCTTCGACGTGCGGAATCCGCCGCTTTCCATTCCACTGCCAGGTAAAATCCACTTTCCACTTGTCGTAGGGCAGGGCGTAGCCGACGTTGAAGAGCACCCGGTCGCGGTTCACGAACATCCTCGGCAGCCGCACGATGCCCTCCTCGGTGCGCTGGTCGGCCTGCACGTCGAAGCGCCGGTAGGCCAGTTTGAGGTCGAAGCGCTTGGCGGGCTGGTAGTTGAGTTCGGCCTGGAAACTGTTGGAGTACGATTTTCCGGGTTGGTAGTAAAACTGAATCAGCCCCGGCGTGTCCATATCGGCCAGGAGTTGACTGGTAAAATCGGTGCGGTAAAAATCGGCCACCAGCGAACCCTTTCGCCCGCCCAGCCGGAATTCCTGGGCGAGGCTGGCCCCGTAGTTCCACGAAATTTCGGGTTGCAACCGCCCCGGTCCGACCAACTCACGGGAATTGATGAGCAGCCCCAGGTTTTCGGCCAGCACGTTGGGTACCCGCCAGCCGCGCCCGGCGCTGGCCCGCAGCGTGAGGTCACGGCCCAAGTTGTATTTCAGGTGCAAACGCGGCGTCCACTGCGTGCCGAAGAGGTTGTGAACATCGCTCCGCAGGCCCAGCACGACGGTCAGTTTTTCAGGAATCGTTTCGGTGTATTCCACGAAAACCCCCGGTACGGATTCCGTCCGGCTAAAGGTCGAGTCGTTGTACCGCTCGCGGTAGCGGTCGAGGAGGTAGCTCAGGCCCGCTTTGAACTGGTGGTTCGTGTTTCCTAAAATATCCTGGTAAATCAAATTGGCGTACAAACTCTGCTGCCGCCCGACGTAGGTGTTGAAGCCAAAATACGAGCGCGAGTCGTGGTCGACGGCGTTCAGAATAAGCCCCAGGCCCCGGTAAGGCGTTTCGGGAAACAACTTCGCGGTTTTGCTGAAGGCTTCCAGCCGCCGGGTGGTGTTGCCAAAGCCGTAGCGAACGCCCCGGCCCTTGTCGCGGTCAGGGTCAAAGGAGGTTTGCCCGCCGAGGCGGTCTTCGTACAGCGCTTTTACGCCAAACTGGGCCATGAATCGCTCGCCCGCGTACTTCCAGCGGTTGATGCCGTTGAACTGCGTGTACAGCGGCAAATCCAGGAAGCCGTCGCCGTTTTTATCAATCTTCGTTCGCAGCGTACTGGCGTGACTGAGCAGCCCGACGCTCCAACGTTCGGAAAGTTTGCGGGCGGCGTTGAGGTTCAGTTCGCCCCGCCCGAAGGAATTGAAATACGTGTTGACGTACAATTTTTCCGAATCCTCCGGTTTCACCAACTCCACGTTGAGCGCCCCCACCATGCCCTCGTAGCCGTTCACGACCGAGCCCGCGCCCTTGCCCAAGTCGATGGATTTAATCCAGGTGCCGGGAATGTAGTTGAGGCCAAACGTGGTCGCCAGCCCCCGGATGGTGGGTATGTTTTCGACGTTGCTCTGCACGTAACTGCCCGAAAGCCCTAGCAACTGAATTTGCTTCGCCCCGGTCACGGCGTCGGTGTAGCTGACCGACACGGAGGCGTTGGTCTCGAAACTTTCCGACAGGTTGCAGCAGGCAGCTTTGGCGAGGGTGCGGGTGGTCAGCAGTTCGGTCTGGATGGGGTTCATCCGGTCGAGGCTGACGCTCGCGCCACTCACCACGACCTCGGCCAGTTGGAGGTCGGTGTTCAGAAATACGGTCAGGCTGTCGGCAGCGCCGATGGTCAGGGTATCCGAAAGGTACCCCACGAAACTGACCACCAGCCGGTTCGTGGTCGGCACCCGTTCGAGCGAGAAACGCCCTTCGGCATTAGTCGCGGTGCCGCTGACGGTGCCGAGCCAGTGGGCATTGGCCCCGACGAGGGCCTCGGTCTGCCCGTAGGCGCGGCGTTCGAGCACCCGGCCCCGGAGGGTTTGCGACCAGGCGGGGCCAGCCAGCACCACCGCGAGGACGAAGGCGCTCAGGAGCCAGTTATTTTTTAAAAGAAATTTCATGGAAAAAGCCGGTTTGTGGTTGAAAACCAACGCGGAAGCCCGCGTTCAAAACGTCCCGCCAATCCTTTCGATTGCGGGAACGGTTCAACCCAAGCGGCTCAAACCAGCCAGCGGCCCACGAAAATCAGGAGCGTTCGGCCCGCCAGCGGCGGTGCCCCGCTGCGCAGCGAAGGCGGCAGCGTTTGTTCGCGCACCGAAGCGGCGGCGATTTTTTCAAAAACAAGATCCAGTGGCGGCAGCGCATCCGTCACGCCGATTTTGGCCGCCGTTTTGACCACCGGCACCGGGGCGACGGTCGTTTTGACCACGACCGTTTTTACGGCGCAACACCCGTCGCGTTTGACGCGATCAGCACCTTTTTGGGCAGTCGGTTCGGAAGCCCGCTGGTGTTTCACGGCGGCGCAACACGATTTTCTTGAATCGAAGAAATACGTTTTCTTTCCGCTAATCCGGCACAGGTGTTCCGTCCAGGCGAAGCCCGTGCTGCTGGTCAGCACCAGCGCGGCCATCAACAGGCACAGAAAACGGAACGGAGCGGAACGCATGGATGAAAAATGATTCGGGGCAAAGGTACGGGCGCTTCCCCGCCGAGGTTGTACAAAGTTAATGCCAGTGGGGTGTAAAATGTTCAGGTTGTGGAACGTGCTGGATCTGAAACGCCTCCCGCCCCCGTCATTGCGAGCGGAGGCGGGCAAGGCGAGTGAAACGAGAATTGTCCGCCGGAGCGAAGCAATCCCCTCCCGGCGACCAAAATAGTCCTGCCGAAAGCTTTCGGGACTATCGGGAGGTAAGTCGGTTGGTTTTAGCTCTGTGGTCTCCGGGAGGGGATTGCCGCAGCGGCGGACCGCTTCGCTCCGGGTGAAAAACCTCGCCGCGCGGCGGACCGCTCCGCTTCGTTTTTTCACCCTCCGCTCGCAATGACGCCGAGGTGAGAAGTTTTTATTTGGAACGCCCCAAAAAGAAAGAAGGCCACCACGCTGCTGGGCAGACCGGTGACCTCCTTTGCTTCCTAACCCTAACCTCTTACGAGGTTATTGCCGACTTGCTGGCGGGCAAAAAATCGTTAGAAACTGATTCCCATCTTCAAAACCAAGCGGTTGTAGCGGTAATCCTGGCGGACGGAATACTCATTGGCCCCTTCCATCAACGTGCTCGCCCGCTGAAATTTGTACCCGATGCTCCAACTCAGGGCGGTGCCGTTGCCGGTGGCGATGCGCAGCCCCAGGGCCGGATTCAGATGCAAGCCGCCTTTGGCGTTGACGTCCGCCGGGCGGTTGAGCCAGAGGCCGTAGCCCGCGTCGAGGGCGTAAAACGGACTGACCGCGCCTTTCCCCAAATCCCCCCGCAACCCCATCGACAGCGGCAGCATCGCCTGACTCGCGTACCAATCGACGCCCACCGTGGCCCCCAGCGCCAGGCCACGCCCGAAGCGGTAGCCGTTGAAACTGCTGGCCGTAAAACTGGCCCGGCTCACGTTCCCGCCGCCGTAAGGGAGGCTGACCGTACCCAGCAACACGCCCACCTCGGTTTGGTTAAAAAAGCCTTTGTGAAACGGCAGCGAACGCGGCGCGGGCGTTTGGCCGAAGCCATCGAACGCTCGTCCGGTCAAAAGTAAAAAGAGCAGGAAATTTTTCATGGAATCGTGAGGAAAATTTTACGCAGAAACGGCTTTTCCTGTTTTTTCTCACGAAACCGCCGGTTTTACCGGAATTACACTGAGCAATCGGGGTGCCTTTGGGTCAGTGTAGTCGTACTGGTACAGCCCGTCTTTGCCGATGAGCAGCAGCGTTCCGCGCAGCGGAATCACGTCGTAGGCCCCGATGTTTTTGAAATGGTTGAGCAGTTCGAGTTTCAGCGGGTCGCGTACGTTAAAGGTTTTCAGGCCCGCGTCGCAGACGAAGAGCGTTTGCCCGTCGATGCCCAGGCCGTAGGGTTTTTCCATCGGGTAACTTTTCACCAAAAACGGGGCCTTCAGGTTGCTGATGTCCACCACGTCAAGTTGGCTGCTGATGCCGCCGCAGGTGGTGCCGCCTTGCAGGGTCACGTAGGCGTGGTTGTCCTGCACCACCACCGGGTCGCAGCGCATGGCGTGCTGAAAGGTCGAGAGTAGCAGGGGTTTGGCCGGGTTGGCGTTGTCGTAAATGTGCATTCCGGTGGTGGAGCCGATGAAAAGTTTGTCCTGGTAGGGGAAAATCGTCTCGATGCCCCCGCCGAGGGTTACTTTGGTGCTGCTCTGCGGGTCGGCGGGTTGGCTCACGTCAAAAAGCAGCATATCCGAGTTGGTCACAGCGTACAAATACTTGTCGTACAGCGCGAAGCGGGCCATCGATCCGCCCGTGCCGGTGCCGCCGTTGGGGTTAGGTGCCGCCGAACTGCCGCTTTTCGCTAAGTTGAGCTGCGTAAAACCGGAGTCGTAATAAATCCCTCTGCCGTACCCGTTGTTGGCGCTTTCGCAATCGGTTTCCGTGACCTGGCTCACGAGTTCCCAGCGGTAGTCCACCACCTGTTTCCGAAATTGGTCGTACTGCCAGTGCAGCCCATCGACGGAGCCGCTCGGAAAGGCGTTTTCGACGCGCTTGAGCAGCTTCACGTCCTGTCCATTGCTGAGGTCGAAGGCCAGCAGGTCGGTGTAGCTGTCGGCGTACAGCACGTTGCCGCGCACGGCGATGTCGGTGTTGCCAGGAATGCTCAAAAACGACACTGGGCGCGGGGCCGCCGGGTTGGCATTGTCGATGAGGTGAATCCCTTTTTTGCGTTCGTTGATGAAGAGCAGCGAACCCCGCACGTAAATTTTGCCGGGGCTTTCCAGCTCCTGGGCGGGCAGGGTTCTCACCGCCGCCCGGAGTTCGTCAGAGGTGATGAAATACTGCTTCTGGGTGCGGTACGTGACCGTCTGCTGGCAGTGGTCGCGGCAACTCCCCAGCCCAAACAGGGCCAGAACGGCGGCGAGGGAACGGAATCGGTAGAAAGGGTGCATTGGTTTGAGGGGGTTGAGTGTTTGATAGTTGTATTTCCTGTCATCCCGACGACGGAGGGATCTCGTTGGGATACCGAACACTAGGCTATCGGCAAGCGGCTCGGAAGGTCAACGAGATCCCTCCTTCGTCGGGATGACCTCCCCCTTTCTTCAAAATCCTAATTAGTTTCCAAGTAACGCAGTTACGGTGCCGCCACCTTTCCCGCGAAAAGCACGGTATTCGAGGTTTTTTCGGTGATGAAAAACAAGAACGGGCGGTCGGCGAGGAAGGTGGGGGGCGTAGGCGGGGCAGAAGTCAACACGATTCCTACACTCGTCACGGCAGCGGCTTCCGAGCCTTTCTCGTCGGTTTTGATGTAGGCCTTCTGCCGCACCTGGCTCACCGCTAAGTCGTTTTCCTTCCGGATTTTGGTCAAGCCACTGCCAAACACCGTCCGAATTCCCAGCGATTGAAGCGTAGCGTTGAGGTCGGGTTTGTATTCGTAGTCGAATTCAAAGCGGGGCAGTTTGACGATGAGTTTCCCCTCACCAAGTTTTCCCTGCAAAACCTCCCACGCGCTCAAACCGAAGGTTTTGGCAAAAGCCGTCACGTCGGTTCCTTCGGTTGGCAACACCACCGTCATCCGGTAATCGCCGCTGCCGTAAGGCAGTTCGGCGGCGGCGTAGTCAGTACCGAAGGTGTACCGGAAGGCTCCCTCCTGACTCATGATGGGAATCAGGTTTTTACGCCCGTCGGGAAATTTGAAGGGGCCGTTGTACGTGTTTTTTTCATCGAAACGGTACTTCCAATCGCCTTTAAAATACACCGCGTTGAGCAAAAGCAGCACCAGATCGGGGCTGAGCGAGTCGAACATTTTCGTGATTTTCCCCCGCGTTTTTTCATCCACCCATTGGTTGATGGGCGCGGGGTCGGCGGTGAGCGGTTTCACCTCCGCGCCGAAACTGGTTTTCAGCGCGTCGATGTACGAGGGCAGTACCGGAATGGCCTGCCGGTGCCAAACCGAGTTGGCAATGGCCACCGTCACCTGGTTGTCCACCTTCGGCAGGCCCTCGCTGAGTTGGCGGTAAATCTGGTTGTACTGCTCCGGCGAGTAGCCCTTCAGCCGCAGAGCGGTGAGGAGTTCGTCGGCGGCGGGTCCTTCGGCTCCGTTGAGGAGCATCCCCAGGGCGATGTGCAGGCTCAGGGGCGACACCAGCACGTTGTCCTCTTTTTCTTTTCCGAGTACGTCCTGGAAAAACTCAAAGGCAAAAGCAGATGATTCAGCCCCGAAGCGGGCGCTGGAAAGTTGGAGCGCCGTACCGCCCGGCGCGGGTCCAGTGGTTTCGCGTTGGCAGGAAACCGAAGTCAAGGCGAGGGCGGTCATGGCGCAGGCAAGAAGTTTTCGCATGATTCTTGGAAAAGGATTCTGTGGCAGAGACACCGGACGGGGCGGAAGGGTTGGAAAGAGCAGTTATTTTTTTCCTAAAAACTAAAACCCTGTCATCCAGAGCGCAGCGAAGGACCTCGTTGGCCTATCGTTTAGCTTTTCGTTAGCCCAGTAGCTGACCGCAAACTCCTCGGTAGTCTAACGAGGTCCTTCGCTGCGCTCTGGATGACAGGGTTTGAAAAAAATTAAAACCGAAAATCCAGCCGTACCCCCGCCCCAAATTCACGCGGGGATGTCTGCGCACCCAGCCCTTCGCGCACGCCCGGCGTGAGCGCCCGGCGGTAGCTGCCGTTGAGCAGCAGCCCCCAGCGGGGGGCCAGGCGGTAGCGCAGGCCCGCGCCCGCCAGGCCGCTCCAAAGCAGGCGGCGGTACACGCCGTCGGCGTTGGTGTAACTCACGGATTGGAGCGTAGCATCGCCTACCGGGGCGAGGGTGTTGTTGAGGAAAAAATCGCCCGACAACCCGGCGTTGAGGATTCCTTCGATGCGGCCTTCGGGCCAGAGCCGGTAGCCTACTTGCAACGGCACCGACACGTACTGGTAGCGGTTGCGAAGCTGGGTTTCGCGGGGCACGAAGGCGTTTTGGTTGGTCAGGCCAAACAAGTTGTAGTCGGCGCTGAGGCCGTTGGCAGCGGGCGAAGCGGATTTATTGCCGAGGGCGTTTTCGAGCAAACTGCTTGCCGCGCTCGTATTCCGGTCGAGCAGCACGAGACCGCTTCGAATGGTCGACTGCCCGTCGAGGTATTCCAGCCCGCTTTCCAGCGACCAGCGCCGCGACACCCGCCAGCCCAGCCGCCCACCCACCCGGTACGACAACGCGGCGGAACTCGCCGCCGCGTCGCTGGCACTGCGCACGTTGGTGCCCAAGTTGGCATAATTGGCCGTGTTGCTGGCCACGGCGGTCACCAGCGAGGAGCGCAGTTGAATGTTGGGGTCGAAACTGGTCGGCGACGCGCCCAGACTCGCGTAAAACCGGCGTTCGGCGCTGGGTTGAGTGGCCGCCGGGCGGGCTTCGGCGGGTTCGGGCAGCACGAGGGGCATTCCCAGCAGCCCAAAGCGCAGCCGCAACGGACGGGTGTTTCGGGCCGTCAGAAAATCGCCGGCCAGGTTGGTAGGCGCAGCCAACGTCGGCTCAACCTCAACCAACGCAGGCGGAATAATCTCGGAAACGGCGTTCGTTCGACCCGCCGGGCTTTGTTGGAAATTGGCGTCATTCAGAGCGATGTTTTCGCCCGTGGCGGCCCGGCCCGCAGGCCGGGTGGCAAGCCGCGACGGTTCAACCCCCAACGCCCCTGAGTCAGTCTGCCCGGGCGGCAGGGATTTTACCGGCGCGTCGCCGAGTGTTTTTTCGGAAAAACCGGACTGCCTGGTTTCAACGCCGGGCTGCGCCTTCGACGGGACGGATTTCGTCGTTACCAAGTCGGTGGAGGCGATTGAAGGCAAGGAAATTCCGTTCTCTGCTGAACCCGTCGCTATCGTGCGAACCGATTTAGCGGATGCGGCGGGCGCCGCTTCAGGACGTAGCAAGGGTTTCGCCGGGATCGTGGTGACTTGGTTGGCAGTTGCGTCGGGGCTGCTTTCGCGCCCGGCCCACCAGCCCAGGCCACCTGCCAACAACAGGGACAGCAGCGAAGCCGCCGCGTACCAAACCCAGGCCACCGGACGGCGACGGCCCCGCTCCGGCGGCAATTGGCGCTCGATGCGCCCCCAGAGGGCGTCGTCGGGGGGCTGACTGGCCCCGTCGAAGGCGCGCCGCCAGGCATCTTCAAATGGTTCTTCGGGCAATGCACTCATGGCTGACAAGGATTCGTGGCGGGGATACCGCGACGTTCAAATCGTAGTTTTGAATTCAAATCGTATCGCAGCGGCGAACCGCTCGTAATTGACTTCGTCGAACTTGCGTTTCGTAAATCGTAATTCACACTGTTCCGTTTTTAACGCGGTCCTGCTTGGCCAGCATCCCCTGCAACAGGCCGCGAGCGCGGGCGTACTGGGCCTTCGAGGTACCCTCGGTCACGCCCAGCAGTTCGCCAATTTCGCGGTGGGTATAGCCTTCGATGGCGTGGAGGTTGAACACCGCCCGGCAACCCGGTGGGAGTTGCTGCACCAGCGCCAGCAGTTCCTCGACGTGCAGGCCCGAAGCGGCGGTGGCGGTCGCGGCTTCGTGTTCGGCGTCTTCCACCGGCGCGAGCCAGGTCCAGTGGCGCTGGTTACGCAGGTAATTGAGGGCCGTGTTGACCACGATGCGTTTCACCCAGGCTTCCAGCGGACACTCGAAGCGGAACGTCCCGATTTTGTCGAAAACCTTCACAAACGCCTCCTGCAACACGTCTTCGGCTTCCATCCGGCTCTTCACGTAGCGCAGGCACACGACGAGCATCCGGCCCGCGAGGGCGTCGTACAGACGCTTCTGCGGGCCGCGCTCGTTGCGGGTGCAGCCGCTTACAAGGGCACGTTCGTCAAAGGGCATTTACTTCATTCAGCGCTGACTATCAATTAGTTTTATCTGTACCAGTTCGCATTCGGGCAGAATCCGTATTTCACAGGCTCGGTAAATTTGTTCGTCCTGCCGGGCAAGCCGGAACCGAATCCGTAAGGTGAGGCCCATCCGGTTCAGACTATCAGGTAAATTCACGGCTTTCATGATGTTTTCATTGCTGTTTGAGGCGGCACATTTCTTTCGAAGCCCGATATCGGGACCGGATTTGATCCTTAACAAAGTTCCCTGTTTAGGCCCGGCATCGCACGCGTCGGTGTTTAGCACTTCAGCTACTGCCGAAAGTTCATCCGGTTCCGTTTTTCGGCAATTCAGTGCCACCAGAACGACCAGCGCCAGTACGAGCACTCGTTTCATAAATTCTTTTTCTCGAAACCAATTGACACCCAAACGGGGGGAATGGTTGGAACGGGTGTGCAAGTTTTTGAAAAAAGCTGACTAGACGGGTTTACTTTTGCGGCAAACGACTCCAACTATGCAGTTTCTGTCCGTTTTTCTGCCTCAATTACCTCTCCTTGGCCAACAGTTTGGCATTCGGAGGCTGTACGCCTTTGGTTCGGTGCTGACACACCAATTCAGGCCCGACAGCGACGTGGATTTACTGGTTGAATTTGATGAAACCGACTCAGCACCAGAAGAAATCGGCGAACGCTATTGGAAATTGCTTGAAGCCTTGGAGTCGTTGCTGGGCCGCCCGGTTGATTTACAGCGAAACCGTCCGTTTCAAAATCCCTATTTCCGGAATAGCCTCGAACGAACAAGACGCTTGATTTATGAGCGAGAGGGAGAAAGCCTACTTGTTTGACGTGCAAACGGCCCTCGAAGAGATTGACCAGTTTTTGAGAGAAATTGCTTCGTTTCAAGACTCTCAAACCAATCTGCTCGTCCGGCGTGCCGTGGAGCGCGAACTGACCATCATCGGCGAAGCAGTGAACCGCCTGCTTGCCCGTAACCCAGGTTTTCCCATTACTTCGGCCCGGCAAATCGTGCGGTTTAGAAACCGAATTACCAACGAGTACGATGCCGTAGACGACGTAAACGTCTGGGCTATTCTGAAAAATCACCTGCCCGTGTTAAGGCAGGAAGTAGCCGGCCTGTTGACCGAATGAAACAAAAAATCCAAACCCTCGCCGCCCAATTTGCCGCCGATACCATCGCCATCCGGCGGCATTTGCACAGCCACCCGGAGTTGTCGTTTCACGAAACCGAAACGCAGAAATTCGTCGCCAGCCAACTGACTGCGCTCGGCCTGAGTCCCCAGCCGATGGCCGATACGGGCCTGGTGGCGCTGATCGAAGGAAAAAATCCAGGGAAAAAAGTCGTCGGGTTGCGGGCCGACATGGATGCGCTGCCCATCACCGAGGCCAACGACGTGCCCTACCGTTCGCAGAACCCCGGCGTGATGCACGCCTGCGGCCACGACGCCCACACGGCTTCGCTGCTCGGCGTGGCCCGGATTCTGACCCAGTTGAAAGATGAATTTGAAGGCACGGTGAAACTGGTGTTCCAGCCCGCCGAGGAAAAAGCGCCGGGCGGGGCCAGCCTCATGATTCGGGACGGGGTGTTGCAAAATCCGGCTCCGGCGGGGATGATTGGGCAGCACGTGGCCCCGCAGATTCCGGTGGGGAAAATCGGCTTCCGCGAGGGGATGTACATGGCCTCGACCGACGAAATTTACCTGACCGTGCGCGGCAAGGGCGGTCACGCGGCCATGCCCGATTCGCTCATCGACCCGGTGCTGATTGCTTCGCACCTCATCGTGGCCCTGCAACAAATTATTTCGAGAAATCGACCACCCAAATCGCCCTCGGTGCTGTCGTTCGGGCGGGTCATTGCCAACGGAGCCACCAACGTAATTCCCAACGAAGTGAACATCGAAGGCACCTTCCGCTGCATGGACGAAACCTGGCGGGCCGAAGGCTTGGCCCGCATCCAGCGCATGGCCGAAACCCTGGCCGACTCGATGGGCGGCACCTGCGGGGTGTTCATCCAGAAAGGCTACCCGTACCTGGAAAATCACCCCGAACTGACCCGCCGCCTGCGGGCCGAAGCGAGTGCCTACGTCGGCCCGGAAAATATCGTGGATTTAGACCTCTGGATGGCGGGCGAAGACTTCGCCTTCTACTCGCAGGTGGTCGATTCCTGCTTTTACCGCCTCGGCACCCGCAACGAAGCGCGGGGCATCACCAGCGGCGTTCACACGCCCACGTTCGACATCGACGAAAAAGCGCTGGAAATTGGGGCCGGGCTGATGAGCTGGCTGGCGGTGAGGGAATTAGCGGAATAGAAACAAGAGACGAGAAACAAGAGACAAGTATTTCGTATTTTCTTGTCTCTTGTTTCTCGTCTCCTGTTTCTACTTTTCATCCCAACAAATTCCGCAGCAATACAAACAACGTTCCGGCGAGCATGATGCTCACGGGGAGGGTGAGCACCCAGGCAAGGGCGATGTTGCGGACGGTTTTGGCCTGGAGGTTTTTGACGCCCTTGCTCGCTACCATGCTGCCCGCAATGCCCGACGAAAGAATGTGCGTGGTGCTCACGGGCAGGCTTTTCAGCGACGAAATCATGATGACCACCGCCGTGACCAACTCCGCCGAGGCCCCCTGCGCGTAGGTAAGGTGCTGTTTGCCGATTTTCTCGCCGACCGTCACCACGATGCGCTTCCAGCCAATCATCGTGCCCAGGCCCAACGAGAGCGAAATCATCAGAATCACCCAAAACGGCGCGAAATCGGTGGCTTCGCTCAAGCCACCCTTGCGGTCGGTGGCGGCCTGGAGCGCCTCGCGGTTGGCCTTGCTCAGGTCTACGTTGGGGCTTTCCGTCAAATTCTTAATGTCGCTGTTGATGAGGAGGATGTCCCGGCGCACCAGAATCCGTTGGTCGGCGGGAATCCCCGCCACGCCCACCCGTGCCTGAGCCAGGATGCCCTTCATCCCCGTCAGGTTTTGCCGCAACCGCCCCAGGCGCTCGCGTTCGCCGGTCGCTAAATTAACGGGGTCGATGCTCCCGATGACCTGTTCGATCCGCACCAGGTTTCCCTGAAGTTGGGCGTTGGGCACCTGATCTTTTAACGCAAAAAATGCAGGTGTAATGCCGATCAGGATCAGCATGACCAAGCCGACGCCTTTCTGCCCATCGTTGTTGCCGTGGGCGTAGCTCACGCCGGTGCAGGTGAGGATGAGTATGCTGCGAATCCAGGTGGGGGGCGGCGCGTTTTTCTTGGGTTCCTTGAAGAGCGTGTCGCTGTTGCGTACCGTCCGGCGCAGGATAAACATCGCGAAAATGGACAGGCTGAAACCCACTACCGGAGAAATCAACAACGAAAGCAGGATTTCGTAGGCTTTCTCGGTGTTGACTTGAATCGCCCCCGTGGTGGAAATGAACGAATACGCCAGCCCCACGCCCAGAATCGAGCCAATCAGCGTGTGCGACGACGACGAGGGCAAGCCGAAATACCAAGTGCCGAGGTTCCAGATGATGGCCGAAAGCAAGAGCGCCAGCACCATCGCGATGCTGTGGTAAATGTTTTGGTCGACCAGCATTTCAACCGGCAGCAGGTTGATGATGCCCACCGCCACCCCGATGCCGCCCGTGAGGACGCCCAGAAAATTGCAGATGCCCGACCAAACGACGGCGATGTTGGGTGGCAGCGAGTGGGTGTAAATGACGGTGGCGACGGCGTTGGCCGTGTCGTGGAAGCCGTTGACGAATTCAAACGCGCAGGCGCAGAACAGGCAGATGCACAGCAGGATAAAAATGGACGGTTCAAGTCCGAACATACGAAGGGGGTAGAATTGGCCGCAAAGCTACGGAAAGTCCTACGGGAGGGCGTGTTAAGAAATTGTTAACCGCCATACCCCCAACCCCCTAAAGGGGGCTTTTCGTTGCTGGAACATTCCAGGCGGGTAGCCCCCTTAGGGGGTTGGGGGTAATTCCAGGCTGGGTTTTTTCCCCGCCAACTGCCCACAGGCCGCGTCGATGTCCTTGCCCCGGCTGCGGCGGACGGTGACGGAGAGGCGCTTGTCTTCCAGAAACCGGGCAAAGCGGGCCAGGGTTTCGGGGTCGGTGTTGCGAAATTCGGCGTTGGCGATGGGGTTGTACTCGATGATGTTGACATGAACGCCGGGGATTTGCTTGGCAAAATTCCAAAGCGCGCGGGCGTCGTCGAGGGTGTCGTTGAAGTGGTAAAAAACGATGTATTCGAGGGTGATTTTGTTGCCGGTTTTTTGGTAAAAATAAACGAGGGCTTCCTTCAACGCCGCCAGCGTGTTGCTTTCGTTGATGGGCATGATTTGGTTGCGCTTCCCATCGTCGGCGGCGTGGAGCGAGAGGGCCAGGTTAAACTTCACCCCGTCGTCGCCCAGCTTTTTGATTTGTTTGGCAATGCCCGCCGTGCTCACGGTTATCCGCTTCGGCGACATCCCAAGCCCATCCGGCGAGGTAATCCGCTCAACCGATTCGAGCACGTTGGCGTAATTGAGCAGCGGCTCGCCCATGCCCATGTACACGATGTTGCTCAGCGGCGCGCCGTAGGCTTGTTCGGCCTGGGTTCGGATGGCGACGACCTGGTCGTAAATCTCGGCGGCGTCTAGATTTCGCTCGCGATCCATGTAACCCGTCGCGCAGAATTTGCAGGTCAGCGAGCAGCCCACCTGCGAGGATACGCAGGCTGTCATCCGGTCGTCGGTGGGGATGAGTACGCCTTCCACCACTTTTCCGTCGAAGAGTTTGAAGGCCGACTTGATGGTTTTATCGCTGGAAACCTGCTGGTTGGCGACGGTGAGCGGGCGGATTTCGAAGTGTTTGGCCAACAGCTCCCGCGTTTTGAGCGAGAGGTTGGTCATTTGCCCGAAGTCCGTCACCGATTTCTTCCAGAGCCATTCGTAAATCTGCTTCGCGCGAAACCCCGGCTCGCCGTGCTGCGCCAGGAAGGTTTTTACCTCGGCGAGGGAGCGTTTGCGGAGGTCTTGTTTTTCCTTGCTAACGACGATTTCCATGATTTTTCAAAAACTGGCTGTCATCCAGAGCGCAGCGAAGGATCTTTCGCCCTTACCTTCCAATTAGCCTAGAGGTTTAACTCGAAAGATCCTTCGCTACGCTCTGGATGACAGGATTATACGAGGCAACCTCAATTTTTCCACTCCCGTTCCACCTTCTCCACCAACTTCCCGCCCTTCGGAATCGCGTCGCTGAGTTTGTTCATCACCTGCGGGGCGAGCGGGCGGATAATCGGGTAGACGTAGCTACCCTCGGTTTGGCTGCGTTTGGGGAAATCGACGCGGAAGGTGGTCATCAGCCAAAAAAACACGCTCAGCCCGAAGGCGTAGGTAAACAACCCCACCAGCGCCCCGGCCATGCTGTCGAAGCTGCCGAAAATCGTGTAGCGCAAACTTTTTCGCAGCAACCAGCCGAAGCGGTTGATGACGAAAATGACGGTGATGAAAATCCCCGAAAAGCCGATGTAAGGCAGAAAGCGCTTCGCCACCGTTTCGCCCACGTGCGGGGCCAGGAAGGCGATGGCTTCGCCGAGGAGTTTAAAGCCCAGAATCAAACCCAGCACGAAGGCCACCACCGCGATGATTTCGACCAACACCCCCCGCCGAAAGCCCGTGTAGGCTCCCCAGGCCAGCGGGACGAGGAGGAGGAGGTCGAGGGGTTTCATAATTCACCGGCCTGGCGGAGGGTATCACGCTCAACCAGTTCTGAAAAACGGAAATCGACCTGACGAAGGCGCTCAATAAACGGCTTCACGGAATCAAACAAACCTCGCCGCTTGGCCTCGACACCCAGGCCAAGGGTACCGATAAAATCCAGTCCAAACTGACGGGCCGCTTTTCTACCGGCTCCGTCGTCCAGAATGAGTTGGCAGTTGCCGACTTCGAGTGCCAGCGCGATGGAACTGGCCTCCCCTTCGTCCAGACGTTGAGCCAATTCCTGAAATTTTTCTATGTTTCTCACCCGAACCTCGATGAGCCAATCCGGAAGAGGTTTTCTAAATTCGGCGGCTACGATTTCAGTAATGAAGACTACCCCGAATAACTCCCGCAGAAGGGAAAGTTGTTCGATGCGTTCCAATGCGACCAGGCAACTGGTATCCGAAATAATGATTTTACTTTCGTTGGTTGAGGACATCGATATCGTGTTGTAAGTCTTCAACCGTGTAGTGCATAAATGGTGAAACCCCGTATTTGCCCATGGTTTCCATAAAGTCGCGGTAGGGTAAACGCGCTACCTTCGCTGCCTGCCCAATGGACAAATCCCCCTGAGCGAACAGTTTACACGCAACGGTCATCCGAAGGTCGAGTTCATCGGCCTCGTCGGGTACTTCCATCGTTAGCGTTTTCATGGCTTTTTGGGTTGAAAGTTAACTCAACAACTGCCGCACCAATCCCGAAACCACCTTCCCATCCGCCTGCCCGGCGAGTTCTTTGGTGGCGACGCCCATCACCTTGCCCATGTCCGACGGGGCCGAGGCTCCCACGCGGGCGATGATTTCCTGGAGCTTCGACTTAATTTCATCTTCCGACAGTTGCTTGGGTAGAAATTCTTCGATGACGGCCATTTCGGCTTCTTCTTTTTCCAATAAATCGGGGCGGTTTTGCTGACGGAAAATGTCGGCGGAATCGCGGCGCTGCTTCATGGCTTTGTTGAGCAGCTTCATTTCCTGGTCGGTCGTGAGTTCGCCGCCCGTGGTTCCGGCGGCGGTTTCTTCGAGCAGAATCAGGGATTTGATGGCGCGGAGGGCGCGGAGCCGGTCGGCATCTTTAGCCAGCATGGCCTGCTTGATGCCGCCTTCGACGGTGGTTTTGAGTGACATGGTGAAAAAGGCATGGGGCGCGGGGCAGCGAGCAAGGGGTAAATTGCTTCCTGCCCCGCGTCATTTTTTTACACAAAAGTACGAAATCGCCCGTGCTTCGGGCGGGTGGTCAGGAGAGTATCGAAACTCGTTAGAATCCCCGCGAGGGTTTTAAACCCTCGCGGGGTTACGCGGCGTCAAGTTCCCGTAATTTTGCGGCGCTAGGTTCGCGGATTTTTGCCTAAACTAGCGGCCTCAAAACCTAAACCCCTAAACCCCCGATGAAAACCACCACCCGCGTGCAGCTCATGGCGATGATGTTCCTCCAGTTTTTTGTCTGGGGGGCCTGGTACGGGCAGATGAGCAAGTACATGTTTACTGAATTGGGGGCCAGCGGCGAACAGGTGGGCAATGCCTACTCGGCCTTTTCGCTGGCGATGATTGTGGCCCCGTTTTTCGTCGGAATGATTGCCGACCGGTATTTTGCGGCGCAAAAAGTGCTCGGCGTGCTCAACCTGCTCGGGGCGGGTGTGCTTTATTTTTTGATTCAGGAAAAAGACCCCGGACGATTTTTCTACCTGATTCTGGCCTACTGCCTCACCTTCGCGCCCTGCATTGCGCTGACCAGTTCCATCGCCCTGCGGCAGATGACCAACTCCGCCGCGCAGTTCCCGATGATTCGGGTGATGGGCACCGTGGCCTGGTTTGTGGTGACCAACCTCGTCGGGTTTTACGCCCTGGGCGATAAGGTGGATATTTTCAAAATCTCGATGGGGGCCGCTGTCGTGCTGGGCATCGGGGCGTTTTTCTTGCCCGACACCCCGCCCCGCGCCACCGGCCCGGCCAGTTTTGGGCAGATTCTAGGAGCCGATGCCTTCAAGCTGTTCCGCGACCGCTCGTTCGCCATTTTCTTCGTGTCGTCGGTGCTGATTTGCATTCCGCTCTCGTTTTACTACGCCATGGCCAACCCAGCCCTGACTGACGCGGGCGTGAGCAACGTGGAAAATAAAATGTCGCTGGGACTGATTTCGGAGTTCGGGTTTTTGCTGCTAATCCCGTTTTTCTTCCGACGCCTCGGCGTGAAGTGGATGCTCGTGGTAGGACTGTTGGGCTGGATCACTCGCTTTATTTTCTTCGCCACCGGCGACGCCGGTTCGGGCGAGTGGCTGTTTTACGCCGCCATCATTTTGCACGGCCTTTGCTTCGATTTCTTCTTCGTCACCGGCCAGATTTACACCGACACCAAAGCGGGCGAACGCATCAAATCGCAGGCCCAGGGCCTGATTACCCTGGCGACTTACGGCATCGGCATGGGTATCGGCTCCTACCTGTCGGGCATCGTGACGGACCTGTACACGGTCGATGGCGTGAAAAACTGGACGAGCATCTGGCTCGTACCCGCCGGTATTGCCGCCGTGGTGCTGGTGCTGTTCCTGCTGTTTTTCAACGACCGCACACCCGCCCCCGGTCAGGCGGCTACCTCGCCGCTCCGGGCGGAAGACCAGCCTAATTTTGGCACGGAGGCCAGTTACTGATCCCGTTTTTCCATCGACCGCCGTTGCCAGCCGTGCCTACGCACAAGGCTTTTACGGCTGGCAACTTTCACCAATTCAAAATTCACCAATTCACCAATTTCTGTTATGGCCAACATCGCCATGCTCGGTTCCGGCTTCATTGGCCGGTTTTACGCCGAATCCATCCACGGGCAGCGCGGCCGCGACCGCGTCGTCGCCATCTACGCCCGCAGTGAGAAAAACGCCAAAAAATTCGCTGACGACTACGGCTGCGGGTTTTGGAGCACCGACCTCGATGCCGTCGTGAGCCACCCCAGCGTGGACATCGTGTGCATCGCCCTGCCCAACAACATCCACGAAACGGCGGTGATGGCTTGCGTGAAGCACAAAAAAGCCGTGGTGACCACCAAACCCCTGGGCCGCAACGGCGAGGAGGCCCTGCGGATGATGCAGGCCGTGGAAAAGGCGGGGATTTTCGCGGGCTACCTCGAAGATTTGTGCTACACGCCTAAATTCCTGAAAGCCCTCGCCTCGGTGAAAGAAGGCGCGCTGGGCCGGATTCTCTGGGCCAAATCGCGGGAAACGCACCCCGGTCCGCACTCGTCGTGGTTCTGGGACAAGGAACAGGCGGGCGGCGGCTGTATCCTCGATTTGGGGTGCCACTGCATCGAAATCGCCCGGAATTTTATCGGCAAAGACATCAAACCCATCGAAGTGATGTGCTGGGCCGAAACCCAGGTGAAACCCATCGACGCCGAAGACCACGCCATCGGGCTGGTGAAGTACGAAAACGGGGCCATCGGGCAGTTTGAAACCTCTTGGGTATTCCGGGGCGGCATGGACCTCCGTGATGAGGTGATGGGCACCGAAGGCACGATTTGGATTAACTCCTTCCTGCGAACCGGCTTCGAAATGTTCACCACCGGCAAGGGCGGCGACTACATCGCCGAGAAAGCGGAAAGCGATTCGGGCTGGCTCTTCCCCGTCGGCGACGAGGTGAACGACCTGGGCTACAACCACATGTTTACCGATATGTTCAACAGTTTTGAACAAGGTAAAACCCCGGCGGAAACCTTCTACGACGGCTACGTGGTCAATGCCGTTATCGACGCCGCTTATCGCTCGGCGAAATCGAAGCAGTGGGAAAAGGTGAACCTGCCCGTCTGGCGCGGCAAGGAAGGACTGACCCAGGAAAGCCACCTCGAAGAATACGACGCCGACCACTACCTCATCAAAGAAGAAATGACCCACGACGGGCGGCAGATGGTGCTGTTGAAAGAAAAAGTGAGTGGGAAGTTTGTGGAGAAGCAGTTGAATTAACAAAGATATTCTGAAGCAAGGTGTCACGCTGAGCGGAGTCGAAGCGCCGGCTGGAATTTGGAAATTACTTCCTGCATCCAGCCGGCGCTTCGACTCCGCTCAGCGTGACACCTTGCTTCAGAATAGTATCCCAAAAAAAGGCCCTCCGCAAGCGCAGAGGGCCTTTTTTGCTTCCCACCTTTTAACCTACCTAGTAAGACATCAATGTTCCTGCTTCGCTTGCGCGTTGACGAACGACTCGGCGATTTGCGTCAGTTTTTTGTCCGTGGCCCCTTCTTCATCCAGCGTTTGCTGGAGAAGTTGGGCGGCTTCGGTGTAGCCCAGAATCTGGGCGAAGGTGCGGAGCGTACCGTAGGTAGCAATTTCGTAGTGTTCCACTTTCTGAGCACCGGCAATCAGGGCGGCGTCGCGCACCATCGAGCCATCGGCGGTATCCGAAATCAGTTCTTCGGCTTCCTTGACCAAACCACTCATGGCCTGGCATTTTTTCGATTCCGGCTCTTCGCCAATCGAACGGAACACGCGCTCCAGGCGCTCCACCTGATTTTTGGTTTCCTGCAAGTGCGTCTCGAAACCCTGGCGCAGTTGACTCGACGTGGAGGCCTCGGCCATTTTGGGCAGGGCATCTACCAAATGGTTTTCCGCCCAATAAATATCCTGGAGTTCTTCGATGAAAAGTCCCCGCAAGGAGGTTTGTTCTTCTTCGTTGAAAAAGCCTTTGATTTGATCCGTTAGGGTAGCCATGACAAGTTTAGGTTTTAAGTTGATGCTGTGTTTGTGACGGTCGGCTCGATAAAAAAGCTTTGCCAGCGTCCGGAATAACGCCGAAGGGCGGCGAGGCTGGCCGTTTCGCCGCCCCGCCGCCCCAAAATTGAGGAAGCTCCTACCCACTACCCCAGTTTCGACTGCTGGCTGTTGTTGGCGTCGGGGGTTGTGCCCGCTTCGTCGTCTTCGCCTTTCGAACCGCTGCCATGCTGCCGGGGGGCCTGCGGCTTGTTCATCTGATTTTCGTATTCACCGTCGGTCGTGTTGGGGGTGGCAGGGTCGCCATCGCCCGCGTCGTCGAGGCCCTGGTTGTCGGCGTCGCTGTCGCCGTAGCCGCTGTCGCCGTCTTCGCTGCGCTGCTGCACGTCGTTGGTTTCGCCGCGCTGGTCGGTACCCGGCTCGAAGGTGGCCGGACCTGCCGCCGTCATGTTTTCGTTGGTGATGATGGCATCCTTCATATCCTGGATGTCGGTTCGGTGGTAGGTATCGCCGGTGCCGTGGTAGGTTTCGGCCCCGATTTCTTCGAGTTCACTGTTGCTGACCCCCACGTAAGCCATTTCCTTGGGAATCCGGGGCTTGGGTTGGGCGTTGGAATCGGTGAGTTGGCCGGTGCTACCGTCGGCGGTGTCGGGGGCTTGGTTGGTATCTGGATTCATGATTTTTAGTTGGAATGGATGAGTACGGAGGGGTGCCGCAAAAAATCAGTGCCATCCGGCGGAGGATTGGGGAAATTTTTCCCGGAATCCTGTCGTCCGCATCTGCCTGGGTCCGGCAGGACACCAGACGGGCACAAGCAAACACAGGCGCGTTTTTTTTGAACACTTTCCCCCAAAACCACAAAAAAAATGGCAACCACTCCCGCTAAACCCAAGCCAACCTTAGGCGATTTGGGCGAACTCAGCGACGGCTCGACCCAAAGCCCCAACCAGGCCAGCGATTCCAACGACACGAACCAGCCCGTCACCCCGCAGAAAGAGTTGGAGAAAAAAGAACACAAAAAAGTAAAGGAAAACGAGAAGTACGTGGGGGGCTAAAAGTCGATAGTCATTGGTCGACAGTCGTTAGTAATTTTTGAAATCTAACGACTATCGACTGACCTCCGCCACTTCGTCCAACCCCTCCACCGTCACGACGATGGATTTGGAGATGGGCGTGAAACTCCGCTCGGCGTACTCGCCGATGGGAATGAGCGGGTTGGTTTCGGGAAAATACGCCGCCAGGCAACCCGTCGGAATCCGGTAGGGCACGATGATAAACCGCCGCGCCGTGCGGGTTTTCCCGCCGTAGTGGCTGTGCAGATGCACGACCTGATATTTCCGCAAGCCCGCTGCCGCGATGTCGGCTTCGTTCATCATCAGCACCCGGCGCTCGTTGTAAATACCCCGGTAGCGGTCGTTGAGGCCGTAAATCGTGGTGTTGAACTGGTCGTGGCTGCGAATGCTCATCAGCAAAAATTCCCCCGGTTTCAACTTCCAGACCGTCGGGGCGTTGACGGTAAACTTCGCTTTGCCATCCGGCGTGTCGAAGTTGCCCTGACGCGGGGAGTTGGGCAGGTAAAAACCGCCCGACTCGCGCACCCGCTGGTTGAAATTCTCGAAGCCCTTCAAGGTTTTCTCAATCAAGTCGCGAATGCGGTCGTAGTTGCCCACCAACTCGTCCCAGTCCACGGGAAATTTCTCGCCCAGCGTGGCTTTCGCCAGCCCCACCACGATGGCCGGTTCGCTGCGTAGGTGTTTTGAAACGGGTTCAAACGTGCCGTGCGACTGATGCACCACGCCGGTGGTATTTTCCATCGTCACAAACTGCGGGCCGCTGGCCTGGGGGTCTTCGTCGCTGCGGCCCAGGCAGGGCAGAATCAGCGCCGTTTTGCCCGTCACCAAGTGGCTGCGGTTGAGTTTGGTCGAAACCTGAACGCTCAACTCCGCCCGGCGCATGGCTTCCGAAGTAAAGTCGGTATCGGAAACGGCGGACACGAAATTCCCGCCCATCGCCACGAACACCTTCGCCCGCCCGTTGTGCAGCGCCTCGACGGCCTCCACGGTGCTGTAGCCATGATTACGCGGCGGCTCGAAGCCGAACACTTCTTTGAGTTTATCCAAAAATTCCGGCTTAGGTTTTTCGTAAATACCCATCGTGCGGTCGCCCTGCACGTTGCTGTGCCCGCGCACCGGGCAGGCCCCCGCCCCTGGCAGACCGATGCTGCCCTTGAGCAGCAGCAGGTTGATGATTTCGCGAATGCTCTGCACCGCATTTTTGTGCTGCGTCAGGCCCATTGCCCAGCAAACGATGATGCGCCGATGCCGCGCCAGCAGGTCGGCGGCTTCGCGGAGCTGGGGCAGTGGAACACCGCACTGCTCGGCGAGGTCGTCGAGCGCGTAGCGTTCGAGGTCGGCTTTCAGTTCTTCAAATCCCGTCGTTTTTTTAGCAATAAACTCCTGGTCGAGCACTTCTCCGGGGCGTTGGGCCTCGGCTTCGAGCAAGAGTTTGAGCAGGGCTTTCAGCAACTGCATATCGCCGTTGATGCGCAGTTGGAGGTACACGTCGGCGAGTTTGGTGCCACCGGGCGTGACCAGGTCGTGCAGGCCCTGGGGGTTGCGAAAGGCCAGCAGGCCGGTTTCGAGAAGCGGGTTGATGGCGATGATTTTCGCGCCGTTGCGCTTGCCCGCTTCGAGGGCCGTCATCATCCGGGGGGCGTTGGTGCCGGGATTTTGACCCAAAATCACAATGACTTCAGCTTTCTCGAAATCATCGAGTTTGATGCTCGCCTTGCCGATGCCCAGCGTTTCGGTGAGGGCCTCAGTCGTGCTTTCGTGGCACATATTCGAGCAGTCGGGCAGGTTGTTGGTGCCGTAGGCGCGGATGAAAAGCTGGTACAAAAACGCCGCTTCGTTGCTCGTCCGACCGGAAGTGTAAAACACCGCTTCGTTGGGCGAAGCCAGCGCCCTCAGGTGTTTCCCGACCAATTCAAAGGCATCGTCCCAACTAATTTTTTCGTAGTGTGTCGCGCCCTCGCGCAGCACCATCGGGTGGGTAAGCCGCCCCTGCTGCCCCAGCCAGTATTCTGATTTCTGGGAAAGTTCGTCCACCGAATACCGCTGAAACAGCACCGGTGAGGCAGTGTGTTTGGTCACGACTTCGTCGGCCACGGCCTTCGCGCCGCTTTCGCAGTATTCGGCCACGAGCGAACGGTGCCCATCGGGGTCAGGCCAGGCGCAACTGGGGCAGTCGAAGCCATTTTTCTGATTTAACTTCAACAACGCCAGGTTGCCGCGCAGCAGGTTGGTGCCGCCGAAGACGTGCCGGAACGAGGAAAAAACGGCCGTGTAGCCCGCCGCCACGTCGTCGCCGGTGGCGAGGCGCAGGCCGGTGAAGGTTTCGGGGGGGCGGTTGTTCATGGGTTGGAGAAGTTTTAGGGTTTGACCAGGCTTGAGGTGCTAAAAAATGGAGTTGCCATCCCGACGAAGGAGGGATCTCGTTAGGATACTGAGTCGGTTGGCTATCGGCAAGGGGTCTGCAAGGTCGACGAGATCCCTCCTTCGTCGGGATGACAATTCGCCTCTTCAACCTTCCGAATCCGCCCCGCCCCGCAGTACACATTCATCCGCCCTTCCCGCAGAAACCCAACCAGCGTCTGCCCCGCCGACTCGGCCAACTGCACGGCCAGACTCGACGGCGCGCCCACCGCCACCAGCGCGGGCAACCCGGCGGCGAGGGATTTTTGCACCAACTCAAAACTGATTCGGCCGCTCAACAGCAGGCCGTGCCGGTGTAGCGGCCACCCACCGCGCCGGGTCGCCGCGCCGAGGAGTTTGTCGAGGGCATTGTGCCGACCTACGTCTTCGCGGAGCAGCGTGATGCAGCCCGTTTGGTTGAACAGCGCCGCCGCGTGGAGGCCACCCGTGTGGGCAAACACGGCCTGGTGCTGGCGGAGTTGGGCGGGCAGTTGTCCCAGCAGGTCGGCGTTGAGCCAGGGTTCGGGAGCGGGCAGGATGGGACAGGACACGGCGTGAACGGCTTCGATGGAAGCTTTGCCGCAAACCCCGCAACTGGAGGAGGTGTAAAAATTTCGCTGCAAGCGTACCCAATCCACCGTCACCTCCGGACGAAGTTCGGCGCGGATGATGTTCCCGACTTCGGCCCGGCCCGCGTCGGTGCAGTGCTTCAGGCTGAAGAGTTGGGCGGGATTTTCGATAATTCCCTCGGTCAGTAAAAAACCCAGCGCCAGTTCTTCGTCGTGGCCGGGCGTGCGCATGGTGACCGAGAGGCTGCGTTGCTGGCGCTCTTGTGGCGGGCCGAAGCCCAGGCGGATTTCGAGCGGCTCTTCCACGGCCAGCAGGTCGGGTTGCTCGCTGGCCTCCTCGCCGGAAAACTTCAGGATGGTGACGGGGGCGATGGGGAGCATGATTACTCAGGAAAATTAAAAGCTTTCTAAAATCGCGTCATTGCGAGCGGAGATTGGAAAACGAGTGAAACGAAGTTTTCCAATCGGAGCGAAGCAATCCCCTCCCGAAGCCAAGAGTGCGAAAACCAAGTACTTGCCCAAACCTATTTCGGTCTCCGGTAGGGGATTGCCGCGCTCCGGCGTTGGGAATTTCGTTTCACTCATTCCCAACGCCTTCGCTCGCAATGACGCGTTGGGGAGAGGCCTCACTGCAATTTTAAACTATCCCTCAGCACCCCATCCACCGGCTGGTTGTGCTGCCAGTAGGGGTTGCGCAGGGTGCGGCGGCGGGTGGCGCGGGTGGTCATCAGCTTGCCTTTTTCCGGGGCCGTCTCCTCCCAACCCACCAGCGCGAACGGAGATTGTTTCTCGAAAAATAACGCCAGTCGGCGTTGCAGCGCCGGGTACCGCAGCGTGTACACCCGTAGGTTCGCGCCACCAATCGTCGAGTCGCTCAGGGCGGCGGTGGCGGCTTCGGGTTGGGGTTCGCGGTGGCCGAGGCGGCTGGAGAGTAAGCTGGGCACGACTTCCAACTCGCCCGTGGGCAGGGTTTCGGGGCTGAGGCGCAGGCGCGTCCAGAGTTCGTCTTCGAGCCAGGCGCGGGGGAAACTCGTTTCCGCATCCGCTTCTTTCTCAAAGTACGAATGGCTCGTGAGGTGGTATTCCCGGCCCCGGAGGTTGAGTTGTGCGTACACGTGTCCGCACCATTCCTGCACCGAGGTGGTGGTTTTGAGCGCGTGCGGAAACAGGCGTAGGTCCACCGGCATAAACACCGAAGTCATCGTGGAGTAGTCGTAAATGCCCGTTTTGAACTTGCGCACCTGGTTTAGTTTCAAAATCGACGTGGCCTTGCTGCGATCGTCCGATTCTAGCTTCACTTGCTTGTCGGTGCGGAAATCTTCGGTGACGAAAATCAGCACCGCTTCGCCGGGATTGACCTGCCCGTAGCGCACCTGCTGGAGGTCATAGCTGGTCAGTTCGGCCTGGCCGTTGTACCAATAGCGGCGGAAAGCCTCGTCGGGCGTGGGCACGGCGGGCGTGGTGGCGGACGGTTCGCGCTGCCAGACGGTCGCGCCCTTGAACAGCGCCACGGCGACGGCCAACGCGGCCACGAGCAGGAGAAAATGGCGACGAACGAACATGGGTTTCGGTGAGAAACGATTCAGGGCGGCAAGTTACGGGTTTGGCAGCTTTTCCCGGCGAAGAAACGCCGGGTGAAGACCTTGATTTTGACAGACAAAATCCGTTAGTTGCCGCCGTTTCTTAACCTCCCTGTTTTTCATCAATTCCTCTTCATTTACCATGAAAAAAGCCCTCAAAATTACCGGCATCGTGCTCACGGTGCTGGTGCTGGCCGTGGCCGGTGTGGTCAGTTACGTCAAATTCGCCCTGCCCGATGTCGGTTCCCCGCCGGAGTTGACCGTGGAACGCACGCCGGAGCGCGTCAAACACGGTGAATACCTGACCCGCTCGGTATTGGTGTGCCTGCACTGCCACAGCGGCACGGACGCCAACCTGTTCACCGCGCCCGTCGCGCTGGGGAAAGAGGGCAGTGGCGGCGAGGTGTTCCCGCCCGAGGAAGGCTTTCCGGGCCGGTTTGTGTCGGCCAACCTAACCCCGGTGAATCTGGGCGATTGGACGGATGGCGAACTGTACCGGGCCATCACCACGGGTGTCAACAAGCACGGCAAAACGATGTTTCCGCTGATGCCCTACGACCGCTACGGCAAAATGGACCCCGAAGACGTGAAGTCGGTCATTGCCTACCTGCGCACACTGCCGTCCGTGGGTGGGAAAACCGAGCCGTCGGAACCGGCCTTTCCGTTCAGCCTCATCATGAACACGATTCCGAAAAAGGCCGAACCGATGAAACGCCCCGACCCGTCAGACACCCTGGCCTACGGCGAATACCTCGTCAGCATCGCGCCCTGCTACGTGTGCCACACGCCCGTCAACGAACGGCAGGAAAACCTGCCGGGCCTGGATTACGCCGGGGGGCGGGCCTTTCCGCTCCGCACGGGCGGCGTGGTGTATTCCTCCAACATCAGCCCCGACCCGGAAACGGGCATCGGCAAATGGTCGAAGGCCCAATTCATCGCCCGCTTCAAGGCCTACGCCGACTCGTCGGCCAAGCCGGCGGTGATCGGGCACAACCAGTTCAACACGATGATGTCGTGGTACGAATACGCCAAAATGAGCGAGCAGGATCTGGGCGCGATTTACACGTACCTGCGCACGGTGAAGCCGCAAAAAAACGCGGTCGTGAAGTTTAAGCCGGGCGGGGAAGTGGTGGCGACGAAGTAGATTCCTCTTTGAACGGGACAGCAACGATTCCCCTCCTTTTTTAAGGAGGGGAATCCCTTCCTCCCCCTCCCCAGGGAATTTTTTTGCGGCGATTCAGGGGCAGGGCGTAACTTGCACACCACAACCCTGACTCCATCCATGTCTTCCTATCCCAAAAAGACGAAAATCGTTGCCACCGTCGGTCCAGCCAGCCAAACCACTGAAACCCTGTTGAAACTGGCCCAGGCCGGGGCCAACGTCTTCCGGTTGAACTTCTCGCACGGCACCCACGCCGACCACCTCCAGCGCATCCAGTCCATCCGGCAACTGAACGCCGAACACGGTCTGAACCTCACGATTCTCCAGGATTTGCAGGGTCCGAAAATCCGGACGCAACTCGTCGAAAACAACGGCGTCGAACTCGTAGCGGGCAAAACCCTCACCTTCGTGATGGACGAAACCCTGCTCGGCACCGCCGAGCGCGTGGGCACGACCTACACCTCGATGTACCAGGACGTGAAGGTGGGCGAGCGGATTCTGATGGACGACGGCAACCTCGAAGTGGTCGTGACAGGTATTGACCCGAACACCAAAGAAGTAACGACCACGGTGGTGTACGGGGGGATTTTGCGCTCGAAAAAAGGCATCAACCTGCCCGGCACGAAGGTGGGCCTACCCGCCCTGACCGAGAAAGACGAAGAGGATTTGATTTTCGGCCTTGAACACGACGTGGACTGGATTGCCCTCTCGTTCGTGCGCCGCGCGCAGGACATTCTCGACGTGAAGGAAAAAATCAGGGCGGCGGGAAAAACGGCGAAAATCATCGCCAAAATCGAAAAGCCCGAAGCCATCGACTACATCGACGAAATCATCGCCGCCACCGACGGCATCATGGTCGCGCGGGGCGATTTGGGGGTGGAAATGGACGGGGCCATCGTGCCGCAGTTGCAGAAAATCATGGTGCAGAAGTGCATCCTGGCCGCCAAGCCGGTCATCGTGGCCACGCAGATGCTGGAGTCGATGAAGGACTCGCCCCGCCCCACCCGTGCCGAAACCTCCGACGTGGCCAACGCCGTGCTTGACGGGGCCTCGGCCACGATGCTCTCGGCGGAATCAGCCTCGGGGCAGTACCCGGTGGAAGCCGTCACGATGATGGCCCACATCATCGAAACCGTGGAGGAGCAGCAAAACAGCTTGAAAATCGTGAAGGGCGACGAGGCGGCGATTTACTTCAAAAACCACTCGCTGGCCGACTACCACGACGACGAAGGCTACTACCTCAACGACCGGATGATTGCCGCCGCCTGCCGCCTCGCCCGCGACACCGAAGCGAAAGCCATCCTCTGCATCACCAACACCGGCTACACCGCCTTCCGAATTTCGGCCCACCGGCCCAAGGCCAATTTATACGTCTTCACCGACAACACCCAGAGCCTGACCACGATGGGCCTGCTCTGGGGTGCCCGCGTCTTTTTCCACGATTACCCCGACACCCCCGACACCGAAGCCACCGTGCAAAGCATGGTAGACCGCCTCGTTTCGGAGAAACTCCTCGCCAAAGGCGACGTGTACGTGAGCCTGCTCGCTGTACCCTACGGCGAAGGCAACAAAACGAATACGGTGCGGATTGGGACGGTGGGGTGAATGGAGATTGCGGAGTTCGGATTGCGGAAGTAGAAGAGGGGTCACGCTGAGCGGAGTCGAAGCGCGGCGGTGGGCCAACGCTGACCAGCCGCACCCGCTTCGACTCCGCTCAGCGTGACCGTCTAATTCTCCTTTCAAAACGTGAAACCCAGCCAGCACCCACAGGCTGGGTTTTTATTTTAAACTAATTTTCAGAAAATTTTGAAAATTAAAAATTAGCCTTTTCCTTTGACCCATCAACAAAACGCCATGACCCTCGACGAAGCTCAACAAACCCTCATCAATGCCTGGGGTACCCTCGGATCGCAGTGGGGCGTGAGCCGTTCGATGGCGCAGGTTCACGCCCTGCTGATGGTTTCGCCGGGGCCGCTTACCACCGAAGACGTGATGAACGAACTCCAGATTTCGCGCGGCAACGCCCACACCTGTCTCCAGGATTTGATGGGCTGGGGTATCGTGGAAAAGGCGATGATTCGGGGCGAACGCAAGGAATTTTACGTGGCCGAAAAAGATATCTGGAAAGTGGCAATGCAGGTTGCCAAAGAGCGCAAACGGCGCGAACTCGAACCCATCCTGAAAGTGCTCGACCAGGTTTCGACCGTGGAGGGCGACCCGCAGGAACCCAACCTGAAGCAATTCAACGAAACCATCGCCGGCCTGAAGCACTTCGCCGCCAACGCCGACCGCTACCTCGACACCATGATTCGGGCCGATGAAAGCTGGTTTTGGGGAAGCCTGCTCAAGGCGTTTCGGCGCTGATTTTTTTGTCCTTTTTATTTCAATTTTTTCTGAAAATTCAGTTTTAACAGATAGTCTAATTTTTCCAACCAAACCAATCCCAATCATGAACTTCAACATTCTTGCCTACGCCATTTACCTGACCATCAGCGCCCTGCTGACCGTCTGGGTTGCCCGGGTTCTGTTCAAAAACGGGCGCGTGTTTCTCATCGACATTTTCCACGGCGACGATTCCCTCGCCGACGCGGTCAACCGCCTGCTGCTCGTGGGTTTTTACCTCATCAATTTTGGCTACATGGTGCTGGTGATGCAGTCGGACGTGCTGCCCACGGCGCAGTTCATGCTTGAAATTCTGAGCATCAAAATCGGGCGCATCCTGCTGATTCTGGGCGGAATGCACTTCCTGAACCTGTACATTTTCTTCAAACTTCGCCACCGCGCCCGGCAACAACCGCTGCCCGTCGCGGCGAACGCCTGATTTCGACGAGCCATGAAAAAGCTGATTCTGGCGGGCGGTAGCGGCTACCTGGGCACCGTACTCGGATGGTATTTTCGAGAAAAAGCCGAGGAAATCGTGGTGCTGAGCCGCCACCCACGGCCCGCCGAAGGAAACCGGCGGTACGTGGCCTGGGATGGCCGCACGACCGGAGCCTGGACGACCGAACTCGACGGAGCCGACGCGGTCGTAAACCTCACGGGCCGGAGTGTCAACTGCCGGTACACCGCCCGCAACCGCGCCGAAATCATCCGTTCGCGGGTGGAATCCACGGCCGTCCTCGGCGAGGCCATTCGCCGTGCCGCCCGCCCTCCCGCCGTGTGGGTGAATTTATCGACGGCCACCCTCTACCGCCACGCCGAAGACCGCGACATGGACGAAGCCACGGGCGAAACCGGCGCGGGATTTTCGGTGGACGTTGCCCAACGCTGGGAGGAAGCATTCTGGCAGTCGGAGACGCCCGCCACCCGTCGGGTCGCCCTCCGCACGGCCATCGTGTTGGGGCCGACCGAGGGGGCTTTGCTCCGGCTGCGTACCCTTGTGCGCTACGGCCTGGGCGGGCCGCAGGGGCGGGGGAGCCAGTTCGTGAGTTGGCTCCACGAGCAGGACTTCGCCCGGCTGGTGGACTGGGTGCTGCAAAACCCCGATGCAACCGGAGTTTACAACGCCGCTGCACCCGGCCCCGTCACTAACGACTATTTGATGCGAACGCTACGGCACCAAATGCGAATGCCCTTCGGATTGCCCGCCCCGCGCTGGCTGCTCGAACTGGGTGCCCGGCTGATTGGCACCGAAACCGAGTTGATTCTGAAAAGTCGACGGGTCGTTTCCACCCGACTCCGCGACGAAGGGTTCGCGTTTATCTTCCCAACCCTTCAGCGGGCGCTGGCTTGAGGACGGGAAAAATAAAAGCCCCACTCCGAAGTAGTTCGGGGCGGGGCTTTTTTGCAAGGGCGAGGCCTCAGTTCGCCACTTCCGCCTCGCTTTCGACCGTCTTTTTTCGCGGCGCCCGCTTTTTCTTCGCAGGCGCTTCCGTAGCTGCTTCCATGTCGGGAACTGGGTTTGCTGCTTCCGCCACCACTGCTACCGGAACGAGGACGGCTTCCACGACCGGCGTTTCCGCAACTGGAGCGGCGGGCACTGCCGGAGCGGGAGCCGCCGCAACCGGCGCTTTTTCTTCCTTCACAAACGCCTCGGGCAGGTGGGCGCTGAGGAGGTTGTACCAGGTGATGATTTTCTGAATGTCGCTGCTGTGAACGCGGTCGCGGTCGTACTCCGGGGCGACTTTTACGAAAAAATCGGCCAGTTCGGTTTCGGTGGCGGTTTTGGGGTCGATGCCCAGGTCTTTCCCGTAGCGACTGCGCAGCGCACTGAAAATGCCGCGCAGGGGCATCATGTGGTCGTCAGAAATCCGGGTGTAGACCGAGATGTCGCTCAACACCGACACCCGCGTGGTGGTGTTGATGACGCTCCGCTGGCGTTTTTCGTCCAACGATTCGACGATGACGCCCGTGCGGGTGGGTTTCAGAATGCGGTACAAACCGGGCTTCCCGGCGATGTTGGCAACTTCCTTCAGCAGTTTCATGAAAAGCAAAAAAGAGTTTCAGAGTTTCGGGTTTCGAGCACCGGTTGGAGGCGGTTCAAGCGACGAAAGTACTCATTTTTTCGTTTTCGCCGCCGCAAACATCCCGTTCAACTCGCCAATGGCCGCCAGAATTTCCTCGGTGCCCTCCCGACTCACCGCCGACGTGACGAACGCTTCCGGCACTTCCTCCCAGGTTTCGAGCAGGTGAGCGCGGTACGTTTCCACGCGGGCTTTGGCCTGGTTGGGCGTGAGTTTGTCGGCTTTGGTGAAGACCAGCAGGAACGGAATGCCCCGCTCGCCGAGGTAGGCCAGGAATTCCTGGTCGATGCGCTGGGGTTCGTGGCGGATGTCGATGAGGACGAAGGTGCAAAGCAGGTTCTCGCGTTTTTCGAGGTAGGTGCGAATCATGCCCTCGAATTTCACCTTGTCGGCCTTGCTCACCTGGGCGTAGCCGTAGCCGGGCAAATCGACGAGGTACCAGGTTTCGTCGACGAGAAAATGGTTGATGAGTTGGGTCTTGCCGGGCGTCTGCGAGGTTTTAGCGAGGTGCTTCTGCCGGGTCAGCGCGTTGATGAGCGAGGACTTGCCCACGTTCGATCGCCCGATGAACGCGTACTCCGGCTTGTCGGGCGGGGGCGTTTTCTTCGGGTCGGGGGTGCTTTGGAAGAAGTGGGCTTCGTGGATTTGCATGACACAAAAGTAGGATGTCTGAACCGCGATTGGCCCGAATTTTAAGATTTTCAGGATGTAAAAAGGTGAATCCGTGACCGAAAGCGAATGACTCTCCCGCAGATACCGCAGATTTTCGCAGACTATGACAGTCAGAATCTGCGGTAGACTTTCAAAACTTTTTCAGATTTCGTCCATCTTGAAAATCTTAAAATCCAGGCCAATCGCGGTTCAGACTAACTTTGCCCCCATGACCCTAAAAAATGACTTGCTCCTGCGGGCCGCGCGGGGCGAACACACCGAGCGGGTGCCGGTGTGGCTGATGCGGCAGGCGGGCCGGATGCTGCCCGAATACCGCGCCGTGCGGGCGCGCACCAGCGGATTTATCGAACTGGCCACCACCCCCGAACTGGCCGCCGAGGTGACCCTCCAGCCCGTGGATTTGCTGGGCGTGGATGCCGCCATTATTTTCTCCGATATTCTCGTGGTGCCCGAAGCGATGGGCCTGCCCTACGAAATGGTCGAAAGCCGGGGGCCGTTTTTTCCAAAAACCATCCGCTCGCTGGCCGACGTAGCCGCGCTGAAAGTCGCCGACGCCGAGAGCGATTTGGGCTACGTGCTGGAGGCGATTCGGTTGGTGAAAAAAGAGTTAGACGGCCGCGTGCCGCTGATCGGCTTCGCCGGGGCACCCTTCACGCTGCTCTGCTACATGCTCGAAGGCCACGGTTCGAAAACGTTTTCGGTCGCGAAAAAAACGCTCTACACCGAGCCGGAACTGGCCCACGCGCTGTTGCAAAAAATCACCGACAGCACGATTGGCTACCTCCAGGCTCAGATTAAAAACGGGGCCGACCTCGTGCAGGTGTTCGATTCCTGGGCGGGCATTCTCGCGCCGGAGCAGTACCGAGAATTCTCGCTGCCCTACCTCCGGCAGATTTGCGCGGCCATCACCGAGGTCCCCGTGACCGTGTTCGCGAAAGGCGCGTTTTTCGCCCGAACCGACATGAACGAGTTGCCCTGCGCGGTGGTCGGGCTGGACTGGAACATGGACATCGCCGAGTCGCGGGCGATGCTGCCCGACAAAACCCTGCAAGGCAACCTCGACCCCTGCGTGCTCTACGCCCCCTTCGACGAAATCCGCCGCCAGACCCGTCGGATGCTCACGCAATTCGGCCCCCAGCGCACCATCGCCAACCTCGGCCATGGCGTCTACCCCGACACCGATCCCGACAAGGCCCGGTGTTTTATCGACATAGTGAAGGAATTTTGAAGGATAAAAGCCCGGAATAGGAGTTCGAATCGTTTTCAAACCAACTCCCCCTGACGGGAGTTTTTTCATAAATAGGATTTACGTAGCGAACGTCTGTCCCGCAGATGACGCAGATTTTCGCAGAAGTTGACGACGATGGGGCTGCGAAAATCTGCGTCATCTGCGGGAAACTAAAGACTCGTTGTGTAAGTCCTGATTAAAATGAAGCGGTTGATTCGCGGTCTTTTCTGGTTTTTCGCCCTCTTCCTGCTCGTAGTGGCGGGAATGTACGTCGGGGCCTTCTGGTTGCGCCTTCAGCAGCGCGATGCCTGGCTCCTGTCGACTTTCGACGGCCAACCCATCCGCCCGCGCATCCACCGCTACGCCATCGGCGACCGCCGCATCCGGTTCATGGAATCCAGCCCCAGCGCTTCCGACTCGCTGCCGGTGGTGGTATTCGTTCACGGGGCACCGGCCTCGCTGGCGTTTTTCAATGGTTTTTTTCAGGATACTTCCCTCGTCAACCACATCCGCTTGGTGGCCGTAGACCGCCCCGGCTACGGCGAATCGGACTTCGGGCGGGTGGAAACGTCGGTTGTGAAGCAGGCCGAACTGCTCCAGCCCCTGCTGGAGCGATACCGGGAAACGCCGTTTTTGCTACTCGTTGGCTCGTCGTACGGTGGGGCGCTGGTGGCGCGGCTGGCCATGACCAATCCCCGGCAGGTAGCGCACGTGGTGTTTGTGTCGTCGGCGCTGGGGCCGGGGCTGGAGTACACGTTTCCCATCAGCTACTGGATCGACGAGCCGCCCCTGCGCTGGATCATTCCGCAGTGGCTGCTCAACGCCAACGACGAAAAACTGGCCCACCGCCGCGCCCTCGAAGAACTGTTGCCCGACTGGGGCCGCATCCGCGCCGGGGTCACGTTTCTGCACGGGCAGCGCGACGAACTGGTGTACCCCTCGAACGTGGAGTTTGCCCGCAAGCGGCTCGTCAACGCCCGCGTGAAAGAATTTATCCTGCCCGAAAGCCGCCACGACCTCGTCATCAACAAGCGCGAGTACATCGCCGACGTCATTCGGAAGGTGTTGGCGGCGCACCCGCCGAAGGGGGGGCGGGAGGGGGCGCGGCTGGCGGGGAAGGAGGAATAATTTACTGGTCAGACGACTTTGAGCCGTCTAACCGGTTGCGCCGCCGAAGCTGAAACCCCGCCGCCAATCCCAACAATCCCAGCCAAAGCAGACTTACCGCTACGCCTTGCCCAGTTTCAATCGGCAGGTAGTCAAGGACGAAGAGCGCCTCGCGCACTCCGGCTCCCGCCAGCGTGAGTGGAGCCAGCACCTGCGCCCCGGCCAGCAGCATCGCGTATTCGAGCGGGCGGGTGGTTTCGCCCACGGCGACCATCAGGCAAAGCCCGGCGCTGAGTTGCAGGGCCTGCGTCGCCATCGCCAGCAACAGCAGAGCGGGCGTGGCTTTTCCCCGAAAAAAAATCCGGTTTCCGGCCACGAACAACGCCGTCACGAAGGCCCAGCCTACGGCGTAGTACCACAACGGGAACCCGGCATACTGGTTGAAAGGCTGGTTGAGAAACCCCGCCGCCAGCGCCAGTAGCCAGGCCGTGAGGGCTTCGTGCCAGCGCAGTACGCCCGCGTCGCTTTCCAAGTTGAGCGAAGCAGTTCCACGCTTTTTGATTTCCAGCGAAGCCCAGAACAGCGCCAGCGCCAAGCCGATCCAGCCGAGTCGGGCGGAGGCGAGGGCGGTTTTTACGGCGGGCCAGTCGATTTTTAAGGAAAGCCAGGTGTAGAGCGCGGCGGAAAGGAGGAGGCGTAGATAGAACCAGGGGTTGCGGAGGAAGGTCATGGTGGGTTGTAATTGGCCTGTTTTCGTTGCTGAAACGCTTGGCTACCGGGGGGCGTTTCCAGCCGCTCCACACGCGGGCCTTTCACGGCTGGAAACTATTCGGCACAAAAAAACCTGCCGCAACAAGGTCACGGCAGGTTCGGGCTTTATGGATTAGGGTTACAAAAACTGATTGGCGTTCACCGCGTTGAGGTCTTCGAAGGCCAGTTTGAGGCGATCGACGAAGGTTTTTTCGCCTTCGCGCAGCCACACGCGGGGGTCGTAGAATTTCTTGTTGGGCGAATCGTCGCCGCTGGGGTTGCCGATTTGGCCCTGGAGGTAGCCTTCTTTGGCTTTGTAAAAATTCAGGATTCCTTCCCAGAACGCCCACTGCAAATCGGTGTCGATGTTCATTTTCACCGCGCCGTAGCTGAGGGCCTCCCGGATTTCTTCGCGGCTCGAACCGGAGCCGCCGTGGAAGACGAAGTTGATCGGCTTCTCGGCTTCCAGCCCGAAGTGTTCTTTCACGTACACCTGCGAATTGTGCAGGATGACCGGCTGAAGTTTCACGTTGCCGGGTTTGTACACGCCGTGGACGTTGCCGAAAGCGGCGGCGATGGTGAAGCGGTGCGACACCTTGCTCAGTTCTTCGTAGGCGTAGGCCACTTCGCTGGGCTGGGTGTAGAGGCGGCTGCTGTCCACGTCGGTGTTGTCCACGCCGTCTTCTTCGCCGCCGGTTACGCCGAGTTCGATTTCGAGCGTCATGCCCAGTTTGCTCATCCGGGCCAGGTATTCCTTGCAGATTTCGATGTTTTCGTGAATCGGCTCTTCCGACAAATCAATCATGTGCGAGGAGAACAGCGGCTTGCCGTGTTGGGCGTAAAATTTTTCGCCCGCGTCGAGCAGACCGTCGATCCAGGGCAGGAGCTTTTTGGCGCAGTGGTCGGTGTGCAAAATCACGTCTACCCCGTAGAGTTCGGCCAGCAGGTGAACGTGCTGCGCCCCCGAAATGGCCCCGGCGATGGCGGCGGACTGGTTGGCGTTGGGCAGCGATTTGCCCGCGAAGAAAATCGACCCGCCATTGGAAAACTGAATGATGACGGGCGAATCGACGGCTTTGGCCGCTTCGAGCACGGCGTTGACGGTCTCGGTGCTGACCACGTTGCAGGCGGGCAGGGCGAACTGGTGTTGCTTGGCAACCTCGAAAAGCGCCTGCACGGCATCCCCGTGGAGAACTCCTTTCTGAGCGGTTTGAGTGGTAGGCATGATTGGCTAACGGCTTGTACTGAATGGGTTGAGAAAGACGGACGGCGGGCGTTCCGGTGGGGCGAAGGTAGGATTTTTTGACGGGTTGGTGGCGACCCCGTCCTAAAAAATGCGCTCAGGCCCCCGTCTGCGCGGCAATTACGGCGGCGCTGAGGACCAGCAACAGGCACAGCGGCGAGTAGTAGCGGGTGTCGTTCCGGGCGAAGGGCGTGTTGCGGGAGCGTCTGAAAAAACCGACGTAGCGAAAATCAGGGTGCTAAAGAGGGCGGCGACGGGCATGGGCTATTGGTTTGTTTTGGCTTTACCGATTTGTCATCCTGAAAAGACCTTGTCGGGGTAGCGTTGGCTTTCCTGAAAAGGGAACGCTACCCCGACAAGGTCTTTTCAGGATGACAAATCGATTAGGATACTTTATTTCCCCAACACCCCCGCCAAATCGGCGGGCGAGTAGTTGATGCTTTTCAGCGTTTTGTGGTCCGCCGTGCGGTAGACCAGAAACTTCCCGGTGGATTCCACGAAGTGGCACTCCACGCCCTTTGCCAAGTAATGGGCCACGGTCGCCTCGGCTTCTTCAACCGTGTGACAGGCTTTGCTCAAGTTGGAGCGTTGCACTTCGTCGAACAGGGTTTTGAACGGTTCGCCCAACCCAAATTCCAGCACCGCCCCCGACAGCACGTACTGCAAATCGCAGAGCGCGTCAGCCACGCCCACCAGGTCGGCGGCGGCGATGGCCTCGCGCAGTTCGTCGAGTTCTTCGGCCAAAAGCGCCACGCGCAGGTTGCTCCGGGCTTCGGAGGGCAACTGAGGGGTTTCGAGAATGGGGTGGTGAAAAGTGCGGTGAAATTCGGCGACGGCGTTGAGGGAATCGGGGGAGGTCATGGCGCGGTGGTTTCGGGCAAAGGTAGGCGGGGGCTTTTCAAAACGGCAACTCCCACTCGTCTGACTTCAGGGGCTGCTTTACCTTTTTCGCGGCGGGTCGTTTCGGCGGAAGCATCACGTGGGCATCCGCCGGTGGCACCGAATGCGTTTCGGTAATCCGCAGTGCCTCGGTCTGGGTCAGGTCGGTGTTGCGCAGCGCGAAATGCCGACGTTTGGCTGCCCGCGCGGCTTCGTCCAGGTTGACGACGGGCGCAGGGTAATTTATCCCAACGTGAAAGCCGTACAAATCCTGCTCGATGGGCGTCATCCGCCCCGGTTCGTGGAGGTACGCGTCGGGAATAGGCCCCAACTCCGGCACCCAACGGCGGATGAACAGCCCGTGGGGGTCGTGGTCGCGGGATTGCTTCACGGGGTTGTACACCCGCAGCGTGTTGGTGCCGGTGGTGCCCGCCTGCATTTGCATCTGGGCGTAGTGAATGCCCGGCTCGAAGTCGGTGAAGAGCCGCGCCAGGTGAATGGCTCCCGCTTTCCAATGCTGGCCCAGGACGTGCGTCAGAAACGATACCAGCATGGCACGCATCCGAAAATTGACGAAGCCCGTCGCGTGCAGGCACCTCACGCAGGCATCCACGAGCGGGTAGCCGCTGCGTCCTTCGGCCCAAGCCTGAAAGTGAGCTTCGTTTTCTGAAAAAACCATCGCGTCAAAACCCCGGTTCACGTGCTCAAACTCCATCCGGTCTTCGCTCTCGAATTTCTGAATGAAGTGGCAATGCCAGCGCAACCGGTACCCAAAATTGGCGAGTTGCGGACGGAAACGCCCGGCGTTCGCGGCCTGCCGGGTGGCTTGGTACACCTGCCGAATGGACACGTTGCCCCAAGCCAGGTAAGGCGAGAGGCGGCTACCATGCCGACGGCTTTCTTCGGGTTTGGACAGGCTGACGCTGTAAAATTCGGCGCGTTCGCTCAGAAAACCGTCGAGTACCCGCTGGGCTTCGGTTTCACCGCCTGGCTGAAACTCACCCGGCGATTTCGCCCAGGCTTTGGGCAGGGGCGTACCGCGCAGTTTCCAGAAAAGTTTTGGGTCCAGGTCGCCCGGCACGAACCGGCTCCAGTCGGGGTCATCGGTCGGGGCGGTGGCGTGCTGAAGCCAGCGGGCCGACCAGTCGTCGCGGGTTTGGAGGGCGCGGATTACGCCGTGGGATTGGCTTTCCTGCCAAACGATCCCCCGTTTCTGGCAAAACTTCGCCACGGCCCGGTCGCGGTCGTAGGTAAGTTTAAGGCCGGTTTCTTCGTAGGAAAAAAGTGCTTCGATGTTGTGCCGACGGTAAAGGAGGTCGAGCGCGGGCAGCACCTCGCTTTGCAGCAGGTGAATTTGCGTGGTGTACGCTTTCAGTTGCCGATTGAGGTCGAGTAAGGATTGGTACACGAACCGCCAGTGCCGCTCGTCGTAGTGCGGGTCGGCCCGGAGCGAGGGTTCGAGGATGTACACCAGCAGCAGCGGCTGCCCGGCTTCGAGGGCGCGGGCCAGCGGCGCGTGGTCGCGCAGGCGTAGATCACGTTTGAACCAGACGATGTTCATTCCCGCGAGGTTTTTTTATCCCCGCGAGGGTTTAAAACCCTCGCGGGGTTAGATTGTTCCCGAACAAACCCCGAAGCTGTTTAGGGTTTCAAAAAAAGTAGCTGAATCGTGCGGGGGTCACTCTGAGCGTAGTCGAAGGGCAGACTCGGCGACCCGCGCACGCTCTTCGACTGCGCTCAGGTGACCCCGCATCTAAAAAATCGAAATTCTAAACAGATCCCCTCCTTTTCCCATGACCTACGACGCCCTCTTCGCCCTCGCCAATGCCCTCGTGCTCCCGCAATGGCTCCTGCTGATTTTTGCCCCGAACTGGATTTTTACGAAAAAACTGGTGGAAAGTCTGCTTCTCCCCGCGCTGCTGGGGGCGCTGTACGTGTACCTGCTCGCCACGGCCAACTCGCCCCTGAACGTCGGCGATTTCGGTTCTTTCGACGGCATCAAGCGGCTTTTTTCCGGCGGCACCGACGCCACGCTGCTGGCGGGCTGGGTTCACTACCTGGCCTTCGATTTGGTGGCCGGAAGCTGGGTCTGGAAAGATTCCCGCGAGCGGGGCATCAGCCACGGCTGGGTGGTGGTGCCGCTGTTCTTCTGTTTTTTACTCGGGCCGGTGGGCGTGTTGCTGTACGCGGCGGTGCGGGTGGTGAAAAGCCGGCGCTCCTGAGGTAAGGGCTGTCATTCTGAACGAAGCGGCTGTCATCCCGACGAAGGAGGGATCTCGTTGGCCTGCCGGAAAGTTGACCCAACGGTAGCCAACAGCCGATTCCTCGGAAGTCCGACGAGATCCCTCCTACGTCGGGATGACAGCCTTGAAATAAAGAAGCCCCGGTCTGCGTGACCGGGGCTTCTTTATTTCAGGAAAAAACATCCACTCAATCCACCTTCAGCACTTTCTGCACGGCTTGTTGAGTCCCGGCCTGCACGCGGAGGAGGTAGATGCCCGCCGTGCGGCCGGTCAGGTCGAACTCGGCCCGGTGCTGGGTGTCGACAGTCGGGGAGTGGCGGGTGAACAAACTCCGGCCCGATAAATCGGTAAGTTCGAGGGTAAGGGCCTGGGCTTTTTCGAGCGAAACATCCACCTGCATCCGGCCCGTGGTGGGGCTGGGGAAAGCCTTCACCGAAAACTCACCCCGCGTGAGCGGAGCCACCGCCGTGGGCACGATGACGCTCACCTGGAACGGTGGCGAGGTAACCTGACATCCACCCCGGCTTACCACTAGAGCGTAATTGGCCGTACCGGGATCCTTCGCGGCGGTTACCGTGTAGGTGATGGTGGTGGCTCCGACGATGTCCTTGCCGTCTTTGCGCCACTGGTAGGTATAATCGGTGCCGGTGTTGCCGGTGAGCGTCACGGTGTTGGGCGCGAACACCGAGGTAGGGCCGTTTACGGTGATGAGGGACGAAATGTCGATGCCTTTCTCCACCACCGGAAACGCCTGCGACAATGCCCCGCAACCCCGCGAGTCGGTCACGGAAACGGTGAAGTCCCCCCCGCTGGGCACCACGAGCCGGGCCGAGTCGCTGTTGAGTACCGTGCTGCCGTTTTTCCATTGAAATGTGTACTTGGGCAGGCCGTTGGTGACCGCCGCCTGGAGGGTGGCATTGGAACCCCGGCAGAACTCGGAGGTGCCGGTAATGGCCAACCGAAGTTGAGGCAATTCATTCACTTGCAGGGTCGAGATCTTGAAGCAGCCCCGGGTATCGGTGGTGGTGAGGGTGTACCCCCCTCCCTGCCGGATGCGCAGGCTATCGCCCGCCCCGGCTACGGAATTGGTGCCCAGTTTCCAGTCGTGTTTGTAGAGCTTCACGTCGCCCCAGCCGTTGGCGGCGTTGGCGCGGAGCAGGGTGCTGCTGGCATTGCAGATGTAGTCGTTGCCGGCAATGACCGAGGTCAGGTTGCAGGGCAGGTACGTGACGGTGGCCGTGTCGGGGTCGGATCGGCAACCCTTTGAATCCGTGACAAGCAGCGAGACGATGTTGGTTCGGGTAAAAGGTCCCAGCACGGGTTTTTCGATCTTGGATTTTACTGCGGTATCGGAGGATGCAGTCCATTGGTACGCGTAAGAACCCGTTCCGCTGCTGCCCGCTGCGAAGCTGCTCACCTTGCTCAGATCATACACTTCATTGCCAGTCAGGACGATACCAGGTCCGGCATTGGCTTTGGGCCGGGGCAGAGCGGTTACTGCCACGTCGCCCTTGAAAGCCGTACACCCCTGCCCATCCGTAACGGTTACGTTGTAAAAGCCCGTGAATACGTCGATGCTCTGGGTGGTTTGCCCGGCGGCATTACCGCCCCAGCGGTAGGCGTAGTTACCGGTTCCCCCCGCCCCGACGGCGTTGAGGCGGGCAAAGTTGATTTTGCCGTTTTCGCAGTATTCAAAGTTCGTTGAACTTTGGAGGTCGACGCGCAGATCGCTGTTGTTGAGGCTGATCGTCCTCGACTCGCGTTGGCAACCCCGATCGTCGCGCACCACGAGGCGGTAGTTACCCGCGCTGCCCGTGTTGTAGGTATTGCCGTTGGCTCCACCGATGTTGTTGTTGTTGTTTTGCCACTGGTAGTTCGGCCCGCCCTGGTTGCCGCTCACGCTCGAACTGAAGGTGATCGATTTATCGGGGCAAATGGTGGTAAACGGTGAATTGATGTCTACGTTGAGCGGATTTTCGCCCTTGATTACCGTGGCGTTGTCGCTAGCTTCGCAGCCTTTGCTGTCGCGGACGGTCAGGGTAAGGGTGGTATTTTGCGAAAAAGAGCCGAATACGGGGTTCGAGGCGTTGGAGCCGTTGCCATTCACGCCGGGATTCGTGCTCCAATTGTACTGATAGCCCCCGCCGCTGCCACCCGTGGCAACGGTGCCGGGTATGGTGTAGGTTTCGTCGCACACCTTCGTCACGTCCGGCCCGGCGTTGGCGATCGGGCGGGCATTTTCGGTCACGACCCTGGCCGGTGACGTGGCCGAGCATCCTTTGCTGTCGGTGATTTTAACGGTGTAGCTGCCCGCTACATTGGCGCTTAGGGTGGCGTCGTTGCCCACCACGTCGGCCCCGCGTCGCCACTCGTAGGTAAACGGCCCGACCCCACCCGTGCGATTGGCCGTGAGGATAAAACTGATTCCGGCGCAAAACTCAATGGGTCCACTGATGGAATTCACGGCCAGGGTGCTCTGAGTAACGTTGATCGACGCCGATGTGACCACGCAGCCTTTGGCGTCGGTCACCACCACGGAGTAAGCCCCGGCAGTGCTGACGTTGAGCTGACCCAAATTTTGACCACTCAGGTCCGTTCCGTTTCGCTTCCACTGAAAACTGTACGGGAGCGTTCCGCTGCTGGGGGTGGCGATGAGCGTCGTGGTCGAGGTTGATGTACACAGCACGTCGTTCTGCCCGGAAACAGGCGCTACGCTGACGCTCAACGTACAGGGCTGGTAGGTGACCGTGGCCTGGCTGGGGGCCGTACACCCTTTCGAATCGGTCACGGTCAGGCTGATGGTCGTGTTTTGAAAAAATGGTCCGAACATGGGTTGAGCCGCTGTCGAGCCGTTTCCGGCCACAACAGGGTTGGTACTCCAGGCGTAGGTGTAACCGGGCGTTCCGCCTGAGGCCGTGGTTACGCCCGAAAGGCTGTAGGTTTCGGTACCCGAACGCGTCGCGCCCGGTCCGGCGCTGGCGGTCGGCGCGGGGTTTTGGGTTATCACTTTTACCGCCGACGTAACGGAACAACTCTTCGTGTCGGTCACCGTGACGGTGTAGCTACCCGGTGCGTTGGCGGTGTAAGTGCTGGTGTTTCCCCCTACGTTGTTGCCATCGCGTTTCCATTGGTAGCTCAATGGGCTAACACCTCCGCTGGGATTGGCCGTTAGCAAGGTGGAACTTCCCTGGCAGAACTCGCCGCTGCCGGTAATGCCCCCGGCGGCCAGGTTACTGCTGGTAATGACAATCGCCGCCGAAGTTGCCGCGCATCCCTGGCTATCCGTGATGGTGACGGTGTAACTGCCGGCCGCTGTTACCGCAAGCGTGTTGGCATTGCTACCCACGTTGCCGCCGTTGAGTTTCCATTGAAAACTGTACGCGGGCGTGCCTCCTCCGGGAGTGGCCGTGAGGGTAATGGTCTGACCAGGGGTGCAGATTACGTTGGAAGGTGCCGCCGATGCATTGGCCGTAACTGAACAGGGCGCGTAAGTAACCGCCGCGCTACTGGTGGCCGAGCAGTTCTTTTGATCAGTAACGGTCAACTGGACGGTGGCACTTTGGGTAAACGGCCCGATGACCGGGGTAGCGGCGCTGGCGTTGGGGCTGATGGTGATGCCACCGGGCGTGGTGCTCCAGTTGTAAACCAGCGTGCCCGTGCCGCCACTGCCGGTGGTGACCCCCACCAAACTGTACGTTTGGGAACCCGTACGGGTGGCTCCCGGCCCGGCGTTGGCCGACGGCAGGGGGTTCTGCGTAACGGCCCTCGCCGGAGAAGTTACCTTGCAATTCCGGTTATCGGTTAATTCAACGGTGTAACTACCTGCTGCATTGGCTGGGTGGGTGCTGGTGTTGCCGCCCACGTTGCCACCGTTATTTTTCCACTGGTACGCATACGGGGCCGCGCCGCCGGATAAGTTGGCGGTCAGCGTGGTGCTGCTCCCGGCGCAGAATTCGTTGCTGCCGGTGATGGCCTGTACCGCGAGAGTAGACTGGCTAACGGCAAAATTGGCCGATGTTGCATTGGGGGAACACGAAACGCCACCCACCACCACCGAGTACGTCCCGGCGAGCGTGGCCGCGTACGTACTGTTGGTTCCGCCGGGGCTGATATTATTCCCGTTGAACTTCCACTGGTAGGTGAGCAATACGCCCACTTGCCCCGTGACGTTGGCTGTCAGGAGCGTCGATTCCCCCACGCAGAACGTGTTATTGCCCGAAATGGAAACGTTGCATACGAACGAAGGAGCCGAGGCGGGTGGGTTTTCAACCGGAGTTGCCGGAACGTACAGCGGAATTAACAGAAGAAACGACAGTAGAAAACGCTTCATGTGATTAAGATAGGGTGGATGGGTTGTGCCGGGTGAATCTGACGGGAAAAATAGGAAAAAGAAAGGGGAAAGCAGTACGGATTGGGGGAATTTACTTCCTTGCGATTCCCGCCGACGGTACCTGATTCCGCCTCGGCCTGACCGGTACTTTCACCTTTAATTTGATGCCATTTTTCTGATTTTCAAAAAGATACCCAACGCGTCAAGTGTTCGTTACGGTAGTAAATCACTCGCTTCTCAGGGGTCGAACGGGTTCGGCCTAGGGTCGCCAAATTGGAGACGAAAACCAGAACGCAGCGGCCGGTGCCCGATGAAATAACGGGTGCGGAAACGTCACCAGCGAAAATCCGGCCAATTTTCATCGCACCCGAAATCCGCTGAAAAAAACGGCGCGATGGAAACCCATTTGCCCGGCGGGTACGCCTTGTCCGAAACCTTTTCTTTCCCAACTTTGTCAGGCTACCCGACCCCCATTCGTCCCCATTTTGGAATCTACCCCCGCTACGCTGACGCTACCTTTCGAGTACCAGGAAGAACTCACCTGGTTTGCCGACGTGATGCTTCCCGTGCCGGTGCCGCGCCTGTTTACCTACCGGGTACCGCGCGACATGGTCGAGGCCATTCAGGTCGGGGCGCGGGTGATTGTGCAGTTTGGCAAAACGAAGGTGCTCACGGCGGTGGTCGGCAAACTCCACCACACGCCGCCCTCGACCTACCAGGCCAAGTACCTCCTCGAACTCCTTGACGAAACCCCGCTCGTGACGGCCTACCAGCTCGAACTTTTCGGCTGGATGGCCCAGTACTACCTCTGCTGCGTGGGCGAGGTGATGAACATGGCGTTGCCGTCGGGCCTGAAGATTTCGAGCCAGTCGAAGGTGCAGTACAACCCCGATTTCGACCACCCCCAACTCCTCAGCGAGCGCGAGGCGGCGATTTTGGATGAACTGAAAAAACACGATTCGCTCAGCTACGACGAACTCGCCCGGCTGGCCGAAGTGACCAACGTGTACCACCTCATCAAGTCGCTGGTGGGCAAGCGGGCCATCATTGTGTTTGAGGAAGTCAGGGAAAAATACACGCCCAAAATCGTGCGGATGGTGCGGCTCAAGGCGCCCTTCGACGAGCCGGAGATGGTGAAGGGCCTGATTGCCGAACTCGACAAACCCCAGACTGCCAAGCAACTGGCCGTGCTCACGCAGTACCTCCGCGACGTGCCCCTGCTGCGCGACCCGGCGGCCAACGCGCGCGGCATCGCCAAATCGGGTTTTGCCAAAAGCGACATTTCCAGCGCCTCGCTCGATACGCTGCTCAAAAAAGAAATCTTCGAGACCTTCGACCTGGTGGTGAGCCGCTTCGCCGACGATACCCTGAACGCCCTGGCGACCGTCCGCCTCACGCCCGCCCAGGAAACGGCCCGGCGCGAGGTGATGGCCCAATTTTCCCAAAAAGACATCGTGCTGCTGCACGGCATCACGGGCAGCGGCAAAACCGAGGTGTACATCCGGCTCGTCGAGGAGGTGCTGGCGGGCGGGTCGCAGGTGCTGTTTTTATTGCCCGAAATCGCGTTGACCACGCAGATTGTGGCGCGGTTGAAAAAGGTGTTCGGGGAAAAAGTTGGGATTTACCACTCCCGGTTTTCCGACAACGAACGCGTGGAGGTTTGGAAAGGCGTGCTTTCGGGAAAATACCAATTCGTGGTGGGCGTGCGCTCGGCCATTTTCCTGCCCTTCGACAACCTCGGCCTCATCATCGTCGACGAAGAACACGAGAGTTCGTACAAGCAATTCGACCCCGCCCCCCGCTACCACGCCCGCGACGCGGCGCTGATGATTGCCCGCCACCAGCACGCGAAGGTGCTGCTCGGTTCGGCCACGCCTTCCATCGAAAGCTACCACCACGCCAGCGAAGGTCGCTACGGGTTGGTGAAACTGAGCCAGCGTTTCGGCGAAGCCCAACTGCCCGAAATCCGGCTCATCGACACCAAAGCCGCCCGCAAGGCGAAGGAAATGGCGGGCGATTTTGCGAAGGAAGTACTGGGCCGGGTGGCGCTCAACCTCGAAAAGGGCAAGCAAACGCTGTTTTTCCAAAACCGGCGCGGCTACTCGCCCTACCTGCAATGCGACGATTGCAACTGGATTGGCTCCTGCCACCAGTGCGACGTGAGCCTGACCTACCACTCGCAGGGGGCCGAACTGCGTTGCCACTACTGCGGGCACCACGAGCCGGTGCCGCGCACCTGCCCGGCCTGCGGCGGGGCGCGGGTGCGCACGGTAGGCTACGGCACCGAGAAAATCGAGGAGGAATTAGTGGCGCTGTTTCCCACGGCCCGCGTGGCGCGGATGGATTTGGACACGACCCGCTCGAAAACCGCCTTTCAGCAACTCATCCAGCGCGTCGAAAACCGGGACATCGACCTGCTGGTGGGCACCCAGATGATTTCGAAAGGCCTGGATTTCGACCACGTCAGCCTGGTCTGCATTTTCGACGCCGACCGAATGATTCACTTCCCCGACTTCCGGGCCACCGAGCGGGCCTTCCAACTTCTCACCCAGGTAAGCGGGCGGGCGGGCCGCCGGGCCACGGTGGGCGAGGTGCTCATCCAGACCAGCAATCCCGCGCACCCGCTGCTGCAAAAAGTAATTCTGGGCGATTACGAAGGGCTTTTTGCCGAAGAACTCAAGGAGCGCGAAGCCTACCGCTACCCGCCCTTCACCCGCCTGATTCGCCTGACGGTGAAAAATCAGGAGCAATCGGTGGCGAAAAAAGCGGCGGAGGTGCTGGCCGCAAAACTGTCCGAAAGCCTGACGATCGACCGCGTGCTCGGCCCCGAAACCCCGCTGGTGGAGCGCATCCGCAACCAGTTTTTGTTTGAAATTCTGATTAAACTGGAGCGAACCGCCAACCTGAAAACCATCAAACCCTTCATCGCCGCCCAGGTGGAGGCGCTCATTACCGACAAGCCGTTTAAGGGCGTGAACGTGGTGGTGGATGTGGATTGTGGGTGATTCAACCGGTTTGTTTCCCCGCTTTGTCATTCCGAGGTACGAGGAATCTCGTTGGGGCACCGAACATTCGGCTATCGGCAAAGGGTCTGGCAGGCCAACGAGATTCCTCGTACCTCGGAATGACAAAGCGGGATGGCAAAAACGGCAAGACGCGTCCATTCCTACTTTTCATTGGTTTCACCGAATGTACGATTTCGTAATTTCTAATTGAAAATGTCCATCCACAACCCCGACCTCAAGCGCATCACCACGCACACCCTCCAGGAACACAAGGCGAAGGGCGAAAAAATCGCCTGCCTGACGGCCTACGACTTTTCGCTGGCCCGGCTCGTCGACGCGGCAGGGGTGGAGGTCATTCTGGTCGGCGATTCGGCCTCCAACGTCATGGCCGGGCACGAAACCACGCTGCCCATCACCCTCGACCAGATGATTTACCACGCCCAGGCCGTCGTGCGGGGCACCACGCGGGCGCTCGTGGTGGTCGATTTGCCCTTCGGCAGTTACCAGGGCAACAGCAGCGAAGCCCTGCGCTCGGCCATTCGAATCATGAAAGAATCGGGGGCGCACGCCGTAAAAATGGAGGGCGGGGTGGAAATCCGGGAGAGCATCGTCCGAATCCTGAGCGCGGGCATTCCGGTGATGGGCCACCTCGGGTTGACGCCCCAGAGCATTTACAAATTCGGCACCTACGCCGTGCGGGCGAAGGAAGAAGCCGAGGCCCAGAAACTGCTGGACGATGCCCACCTGCTGGCCGAACTGGGCTGTTTTGCCTACGTCATCGAAAAAATTCCGGCGGCGCTGGGCAAGCAAGTCACCGAGGCCGTCCGCATCCCCAGCATCGGCATCGGGGCCGGGCCGCACACCGACGGGCAGATTCTCGTCCTTCACGACGTGCTCGGCCTGACCACTGAGTTCAAACCCCGGTTCCTGCGCCGCTACGCCGAACTCGGCACGGTGATTCAGGAAGCCATCTCGCACTACGTCGACGACGTGAAAGACCGGGATTTTCCGAATGAAAAAGAAGGGTACTAATGTGAAAATTTCCAATGTGCGAATTTCCAATGGACGAATTGGCGATGCATTTTCATTGGAAATTCGCACATTGGCACATTTTTCCAATGTGCGAATGAAGATGCCTTTCCATTCGCACATCAGAAATTGGCACATTTGCACCGCAGCGGCGGACCGCATTAACCCCGTTTCCATGCCCACCTTCCTCGGCCTCCGCACCGCCATTTACGCCGCTCCCGATTTAGAAGTTACCAAAATCTGGTACACCGAAGCCCTGGGCTTGGCCCCGTATTTCGATGAGCCGTTTTACGTGGGCTACAACGTGGGCGGGTTCGAACTCGGCCTCGACCCCAGCCTGCAACCCGCCGAAGGCACCCCGACGACGTACTGGGGCGTGACGGATTTGCAAACCACCTGGCAAAACCTGATTCAACTCGGGGCCACGCCCCACAGCGAACCGCAAAACGTGGGCGGCCCGATCTGGGTCGCGACGGTGAAAGACCCGTTTGGTAACGTGTTGGGGTTGATTGAGAACCCGGAGTTTGGGAAGGAGTGAGAGAACTGTCATCCCGACGAAGGAGGGATCTCGCTGGCCTTCCGTTACGCTTGCCGAAGTCAAGTGTTCGGTATCCCAACGAGATCCCTCCTTCGTCGGGATGACAGTTCCAGCTTGAAAAGTAAAAACAAGGTGGACATCGCGCGGAATGAAGCAAGAAATACTAACCCTTCGCGTTCGAGCCATCCGTCCCGAAGCGCCTGAGGTGGTCACCTATTTTCTTGAACCCACCGACGGGCAGCCGGTATCCTACCGCGCCGGGCAATTCCTCACCCTGCTGTTCGATTTTCGAGGCCACGAGGTGCGGCGTTCGTATTCGCTGAGTTCAGCGCCGGGCGTGGACGCGGAGTTGGCGATTACCGTCAAACGCATCACCAATGGCGAGGTGTCGCGCTACCTGCTCGACCGCCTGCGTGTGGGTGATATTCTGCGGGCTTTGCCACCCACCGGAAGATTCGTGTTGGACGACGAAACCACGGACGATTTACTGCTCATCGCCGCCGGGAGCGGCATCACGCCCGTTTTTTCGATTCTAAAATCGGTGTTGACCACCCAACCCGCCCGCTCGGTGACCTTGATTTACGCCAGCCGCGATGCTCAGAACACGATTTTTTTCGACGAAATCAACGCGCTGGTTGCCCAGCATTCTGACCGCCTCACGGTGCTTTACCAGCGCAGCGCCGAGGGGCAGCGACTCAACAACCAGCGCCTCGAACGCTTGGTGACTCGACACCTTCGCGGGCCACGGGCTACAGCGCATGGCTACCTCTGCGGACCGGAGGAATTCATGCGCATGGCCCGAATCACACTTCTGTTCCTGGGCTTTCAGGCCGACCAGATTCGGCAGGAGCAGTTTGTCATCGAGGCGCCGCCTGCGCCGCCCGTCCCCACGCGTTCGACCCCCAGCCGGGTTACGCTTTTTTTTCGGGAAAAAACCCACGTCCTCGACGTACCGGCGGGGGAGTATTTGCTCACGGCGGCGCTGGCGGCGGGGATTCCGCTGCCCTACAGTTGCCGGGGCGGGCGTTGCTCGGCCTGCGCGGCGCGGTGTACGGCGGGCCGCGTGGCCCTGCGCATCAACGACGTGCTCACCGCCCGCGACCTAGCCGAAGGCTGGGTGTTGACCTGCACCGGCTACGCCGAATCGGAGGCGGTGACGCTGGAGGTTTGAAGGGTCAGCCACGATTCCCCTCCTTAAAAAGGAGGCGTGCCCCCTAGGGGCGGGGTGGTTGAGCGGTTGCCAGCCAAGTACTTTCATCTTCTACCCAGCCACCCCGGCCTTCGGCCACCCCTCCTTAAAAAGGAGGGGAATCGTGGCTGACCCCATAAACCGTCGCTATCCTTTAAACCAACGCTTTCACCCACCCAGAGCCGGACAAAACTGCGATCGCTGGCTATGCCACCGGGAAAACTTTTTATCTTTGCGGTTCATTTAAAATCCGGCAACGCGTCGTTGGTGGATTTCAGCGTCACCAAGCCGTTACGAATCAACGCGTTAGTCCAAACCCCACGTCCGAGACCTTCGACCGAAAGACCATGTCCATTACCTCCACCATTCGGGAAAAATCAGGAATTGCCGTTGCCGTCATTGCTGTCGCCATGATTTTGTTCATCATCGGCGGCGATTTTTTTTACGGAAACAATTCCCTCTTCGGCGGCAACAGCCAGAAGTTGGGAGAAATCGCGGGCAACACCATCATGTACCAGGATTTTAACCAACGCCTGGAAGTAGCCCGCACCAATTACCAGCAGCAGTCGGGCAAGGCGCCGAGCGAGGAAGAAACCGCCCAACTCCGCGAGCAGACCTGGAACCAACTCCTCGTCGAGTACGCCTACCAGAAAGAATTTGACGCGCTGGGCCTGAAAGTGACCCCCGAAGAACTGGCGGATATGGTGCAGGGCAACTACGTTCACCCCTTCATCAAGCAGCAGTTCACCAACCCCACCACCAAGCAATTCGACAAAAGCATGGTGGTGCAGTACCTCAAATCGCTCAAGGCGGGCACGCCCCAGGCCGCGCAGTGGGAGCAAATCGAGCAGAACCTGGCCAGCGATCGCCTCCGCACCAAGTACGAAAGCCTGCTGCGCCAAACGGCCTACGTGACCAACGCCGAAGCCAAACGCGACTACGAAGCCCAGACGGCGAAAGCCGACGTGAAGTATTTGTTCGTGCCCTTCGCCGTCCTACCCGATTCGACGGTGAAGGTGGAAGACGCGCAACTCGAAGACTACCTCGGCAAGCACCGCGATCAGTACAAGGGCCAGACCACGCGCAGCCTCCAGTACGTGATTTTCCCGGTGATTCCTTCCAAAACCGACAGCGCCGCCTTTAAAAACCAGTTGACCGAGTTGGCCAAAAACCTGGCCAAAGCCCCCAACGATTCGGCCTTCGCCGCGCTCAACTCCGACGCGCCCTTGCCCTACATTTACTCGCTGGCCCAGATGCCGGAGCAACTGAAAGCCGCCGTGAAAACCTTCAACGTCGGCGGCGTGTACGGCCCCTACCGCGAAGGCAACCAGTACATTATTTACAAGTACGACGGCACCAAAACCGATTCGCTCTACACCGTCCGGGCCAGCCACATCCTGATTCGCGCCGCCGACCAGAGCGATTCGGCCAAAGCCAGCGCCCGCACCCGCGCCCAGAGCATCCTGACCCAAATCAAAGCCGGGTCGAACTTCGAGGCGATGGCCGCCACCAACGGCACCGACGGCACGGCCCAGCAGGGCGGCGACCTGGGGTATTTCCAGAACAACGGGCAGATGGTCAAGAAATTCCAGGATGCCATTTTCGGCTTCAGCGGTACCGGCTTGCTGCCCAATTTGGTGGAAACTGAATTCGGTTATCACATCGTGAAAGTGACCGACGCCAAGAGCAACCTGAGCTACAAAGTGGCGACCGTCACCAAAGAAATCGTACCGAGCGAAGGCACCCGCGACGAGGCCTACCGCCGCGCCGACGCCTTTGCCACCGAAAATAAAACCGATGAAGCCTTCGAGGCCGCGTTGAAAAAGGATAAATCGCTGGTAGCCCTGCGGGCCGAGCGCGTACCGGAAACCTCGACCAACCTCAACACGCTCCAAAATGCCCGCGATATAATCCGCTGGGCCTTCGACGATAAAACCGACCTCGGCGACGTGTCGCCGGTGTACGAAGCCGACGAGCGCTACGTGGTGGCCCTGGTGACGGGCAAAACCGACAAGGACGATGTAAAAGCGGCTGATTTCAGCGACCAACTGACCGCCAAAGTGCGCAACGACCTGAAGGGCGAGCAGATTCTGAAAAAACTGCAAGGAGCCAGCGGTACGCTGGAGCAAATCGCCCAGAAGTACGGCGCGGGCGCGTTGGTCGAAACCGCCACCGGCGTGACGATGGCCAGCGGCATCCTCAACTCGGCGGGTGCCGACCCGGTGGCGCTGGGCAAGGCCTTCGGCCTTAAACCCGGCAAGCCATCGAAGCCCTTCGTGGGCGAAGGCGGCGTGTTTATCCTCCAAACCCTGAAGCAAACCCCCGCCCCGGCCATCGCCGATTACACGGTGTACAAAACCATCGCCCAGCAGCAAGCCGCCCAGCGGACCAGTTTCTACATCACCGAAGCCATCAAAGAGAACGCGAAGATTGTGGATAACCGGGCGCGGTTTTATTGAGGGTCTGCCTCGAATTTCTAACCCCGCGAGGGTTTGAAACCCGCCGTGGAACGGACTCGCGGGGATAATGCCGAAAGCCACTCTGAGAGGAGTGGCTTTCGGCGTTTTCACAGGTTACGGTGACTGGTTCCCCGCTACGTTTTTTCGGGTAAGTTGGGGGGCGATTATCGGGTTTACCTTTATCTTGCGCCGGTTCTCAAAATCGCCAAATCCATCCCCTTTCCTACTTATTTTTTACTAACTCCTGATGAAAAAAGGTGTACTGACTTTGCTTTGGATCTCCATTTTGTATCTTTCTGCTCATGGACAGGCCTTCAAACCTAATCTTCAAAAATCACTTCTCGCCCAAAAGGCCACCCATCTGGCCAGCGGCTCGCAAGTGGCCCGCATTCAGCAAACGTTAAACGCCCAACCCAGTTACAGCAACGATTTCAACGCATCGGGCAGTACCGATTTTGTGGGCAATGGCTTTAACATTACCACACCGAATGGCTTTCAGAACGCAGCCATTCATTCCGACCACCCCTACCCGGATGGAATGGGCCAGCCGAACAACGAACGCAACCTGACGTATCAGTTGCTGGTTCCGATCATCCTGAACGGGCAGAATCCCATCCTGCGCTTCGACGAAATCGCCCTCATCGAGCCGGGCGAGCCGGGTGCGGTGTTCGGCACGACGGCGTTTTACGATTACGCGGTGGTGGAAGGCTCCCGCGACGACGGTAAAACCTGGCAGATTTTCGCGAGCGGGTACGATACCCAGTCGGATCCCGATTGGCTGGCCACCTGGAATTCAAAAAAAGAACCTCCTGCCAACGTGAATTCGCTGGGCCTGGGTACCCCAGCCCTGTACCGACCCCGCGTCATTAATATGCTGGCTTCGGGGGCCTTCAAAGCGGGTGAAACCGTGTTGATTCGGTTTCGGCTGTTTATCGATCCCCTCACGCGCGGCTGGGGATGGGCTATCGACAACCTTCAGATTCAGGTGCCGACGACTTGTACCCTCAACGCCAGCGTTACGGCGGGTGGCCCCACTACCTTATGCATCGGTGGCTCAGTTACGCTCAACGCTAACACCGGTCCAAACCTGACCTACCAGTGGAAACGCAACGACCAGACTATCAGCGGGGCTACCCAAGCCAGTTACACGGCTACTCAGAATGGAATTTACACGGTTTTGGTGAGCCAGACTGGCACCTCTTGCGTAGTCCCATCGCCAGAGGTAGGCGTGAACGTGTCTACTATTCAGATTTTTGGCTACAAAGGCAATCTGGAATTTTGCACCGGTAGCAGTACAACCTTTTCCCTTGGTACATCAGGCGGGCGGTTACCGCTCCGATTTGACTGGAAAAAGGGAGATCAAACCGTAGGCACCGGCCCTACGTACACCGCTACGACCGGCGGGCAGTACAGCGTATCCGCCATCGATGCAGGGGGTTGCTCAACTCCCCCTACCTCCATCGTTGTTCGCGAAAACCCCAAACCCCAGGCCAGCGCCGGGCCGGGGGAGCTTCGCAGCGGCACCGAAAAGCTTGCGATAAGCGGCACTACGGCTAGTAGTGGCACCCCCGGCTACACCTACGCCTGGAAAAGCAACCCCGCCGTACCCATCGACAACGCTGCCGCCCCGAACCCCACCTTCGGGCCATTTACGACCAACACCAACCTAACCTTGACGCTCACCGACAGCAAAGGCTGCGTTGCCCAAGCCCAGGCGCTCGTCGTTTACAGCGCAAACCCGGTGTGTACGTTCGGGGCCAAACTTTCATCGAAAGGATTCTTTTGCGTTGGCGGAGCCGATACCCTGAGCCTGCAATTGACGGGCGGCAGCGGCGGGTACACGTACCTCTGGACGCGCGATGGCAGTCCCGCATCGGAAGAAGCCCGCTACCGGGTCACGCAACCCGGCACCTACACCGCCGTCGTGACCGATTCCAAAGGCTGCAAAGCGCTTTCCGACCGGGTTACATTTGGTGAAAGTCCCCGCCCCGTCGTGACCATCAGTGGGGCCGATTCACTCTGCAAAGGCAGCAACATCACGCTTACGGCCACGGCTACAGGCAGCACCGGCCCCTATACCTTTCAGTGGACGGGTTCCTCCACCAGCAGCAACGCGGTGCTCACGGCCACCGCCCCCGGAACCTACACCGTGGCCGCCACCGACAGCCGGGGCTGCGTCAGCCCCATCGCCACGACGACGGTGCGTGAAAAAGGCGGCGACCTGATCGCGCTCATCAGCCCCGCCGGAGCGACCACCGTACTCAGCCCGGCCACCGTCACGCTCAACGCCAACGTTGGGCTGGGTCTGGCCTACCAGTGGCGCAAAGACGGGCAGGATATTGCCGGGGCCACGGCGGTGAGCTACGTGGTGAGTCAGGCGGGTACGGGTAGCTACTCGGTGGCCGTGAGCCGGGACGGGTGTTCGGTGGTCTCGCCGCCGGTGGCGGTGGTGATCAACATCCCGACGGCGCTGGAACCCCTCGCCCGCGAAGCCTTCGACCTGCGCGTTTTCCCCAATCCAACCAGCGGATGGGTGCGGGTGGAAATTCACTTGGCCCGCCCGGAAGCGTTGCGGCTGTCGCTCCAGGATTTGACGGGGCGGCACCTGACGGAGCAACAGCGGAATGAGCCCCGGGCCGACCATGTCTTTGAGCTAAACCTGAGTGGGCTGGCCAATGGATTGTACCTGCTTTCCGCCGAAAGTGAGTCGGGGCGGCAAAGCCGGAAGGTGCTGAAATCGAATTGAAGGTTGTTTTTCCTGAATGCTGAAAGCCACCCGCGCGGGGTGGCTTTTTTTGTTTCCGGGCTATTTTTCACCAAATGGAAAAGGCTGTCATCCAGAACGTAGCGAAGGATTACAGCAGGTAGTGTTGTCAAGGTCGCTAATTTTCCTGACCAACGCCGTAGGGGTAACCCGCCCGCCGAGGGTCTCAGGGAAACCGGAACTGACTCAGTGCGCGTAAAGGCGGTTCCGGCGGCTAAAAACGCTAGTTGGGGCACGTATCCACTGGTTTTGGGAGCCTCGTCTACAAAATTTACCGCCTGGTCTTTCTTTTTTCAATGAAAACGCTCAGATTCAACGTCTCAATTCCGCCCCTAACACGATCCTCAAACCCACTTGATAAACTCGTACCCTCTCTTATCATGTTTGCCTTTGTACGCGTACCCGGCACCGGATGGAGGGGCCTGGGCGTTTTAGTCGCGTTGCTTACCCTATCCATTCCCAACTGGGCGCAATACGTCTTCAGCGGGCGCGTTACCGACGCCCAAACCGGTGACCCGGTGCCCTTTGCCGGGGTCATGCTGCGGGGAAAACCCGGCGGCACGACCACCAACTTCGAGGGCTACTACCGGCTTGCGGCCAAAGAACCCAGCGATTCGCTCGTGGTGTCGTTTATCGGCTACGCGCGAAAAACCAAAGCGCTGACGACGGAAAAGACCCAGACCGTTGATTTCCAACTCAATCCCACCAGCACGGCCCTGGCCGGGGTGGTAGTGCGGGCGGGCGAAAACCCAGCTTTTCGGATTCTGCGAACCGTCCTCGACCGTCGTCCGCTCAACGACCGCAAGCGCCTGAGTGCGTATGAGTACGACAGTTATTCCAAAACCGAACTCGACATCGACAACCTGTCGGAGAAATTCAGGAAGCGCCGGGTGGTGAAAAAAATTACAGAAGTGCTCGAACGCGCCGATAAATTGGCGGGCGAAGACGGCAAACCGCTGCTGCCTACGTTTGTGTCGGAATCAGTGTCGAAATTTTACTTCCGGGATGCACCCCAGCGGAAAAAAGAGGTCATTCTGAAAACCAACGTGCAGGGCGTGGGGGTGAAAGACGGCAGTTTCATCAGCCAACTCGTGGGCGGCAATTCGTTTCAGAACTACAATTTTTACGACGACTACTTGCCCTTTCTGGGCAAAGATTTCGCCTCGCCCATCGGAGCTACCTGGCGCGGGGTGTACGACTATTTTCTGAGCGACACCGTGGTGGTGGGCGACAACGTGTGTTTTGAACTCGAATTCGAGCCACAGCGCAAGCAAGACCTGGCCTTTACCGGTACGCTCTGGATCGATACAACCCGCTACGCCCTGTGCCAACTCGACGCCACCATCGGCAAGGAAGCCAACCTGAATTTCATCGAGAAAATCAAGATTCAGCAGGAACTGGAGCCCGTGCTGGATGCCGACGGCAAAGCGGTCGCCTGGCTACCCGCCCGGACGCGATTCCTGGTCGACATCGCCGAACTGACCAAAAACTCGGCGGGGATGTTGGCCAAACTGTACGTCTCGAACCGTAATTTCCGGGTGAACCAACCTCATCCGCTGCCGTTTTACGACCTGCCCCTCGAAGTGGCCGACGATGCCCGTACTGCCGACCCGGCCTACTGGGCGAAGGCCCGGCCCGATTCGCTCACCCGCGAGGACCGCCTGGCGCGGCAACTCATCGACTCAGTGCGTAACCTACCCATCGTACGGACCTACGTGGACATTGCCGAGATCGCCACGACGGGTTGGAAAAAATACCGGCGGTTTGAAGTCGGTCCATACCTGTACAGTGTGGCGTACAACTCGGTCGAGGGCCTGCGGCTGCGGGCGGGGATTCGCACCAACGATGCCTTCAGCCGCCACTGGATTTTCCGGGGCTACGGAGCCTACGGCACCCACGATGGGAAATTTAAGTACGGCGGCGAGGTGAATTACCTGTTCTCCAAACGCCATTGGACGGTGGTGGGCTACCGCCATACCTACGACCTGGAGCGCCTGGGCCTCGACCCCGAACTGATTCAGGGTAACAAACTTTTTTACGCCTTCACCCGCTTCGGGCAGTACCGGGGGGCGTACTTCCGGCGCGAAAATACCTTTTTTCTACAAAGCGAAGTGACCAAGGGCATCACGCTATCGGCCAACTTATCGACGCGTTCGTTCAATCCGCTGTTTCCATTCAACTACCGCACCGAACCCCAACTGGGCGAACTCTCGCCGATGAGTTCGCACTTCGAATACACCCAACTCACGCTCGAAGCGCGGTTTGCTAAAAATGAAACGTTCCTCCAGGACGGGAATGAGCGGATCACGCTGGGCACGAAACGAATTCCGGTGATTACGCTCCGCTACCACCGTGGCCTGAAAGGGGTGCTCCAGGGCAATTTTGATTTTCACCGCTTTCAGCTAACGGCCTACCAAAGCCTGCGGCTGGGTGCGGTGGGCCGCTCCAACTACCTGTTTACGTTGGGCTACACGCCTTCGGTGGTGCCCGCGCCGCTCTTGTTCCCGCACCTGGGCAACGAAACCTGGTTTTTCAACCGCAACGCCTTCAACCTGATGAACTACTTCGAGTACGTCAGCGACCGCTACGCCTCGGTGCAGTGGCAGCACAACTTCGAGGGCTTTTTGTTCAACCGGATTCCGGGCATCAAAAAACTGAAATGGCGGCTGGTGGCCAACGTCAATGTGCTCTTTGGCGACCAAAGCGCCCAGAACCAGACCATCACGGCCCGTACCTTCCACCCGCGATTCCGGCAGAAGTACGATTTCGCCCCGCTTGACCCGACCAAGCCCTACGTGGAAGTGGGTTACGGCATCGACAACATTTTTAAACTCATCCGCATTCAAGCCATCCACCGCCTGACCTACCTCGACGGCGGCGAGCAGAAATTTGCCATCAAAGGCTCGATTCACTTTGCGTTTTGAATGGTAGTTTGGTCTTCGGGGAGGCCGTTGCCAGCCAGCATGGCCCGGCCGCCCTACTGCGTTTTAAAGCCCTACGGGTGCGGTCTCGGGGAGGCCGTTGCCAGCCGCTCTACGCACGGCCCTTCACGGCTGGCAACTGGTGGCAAAGGACGGGAAGAACGGAAAAAGGAGCACACCTTTTCCCGTTCTTCCCGTCCTTTGCGTGGCATGACTACCACCACTGTCTTTCTCCTCCTCGGCTCCAACCTCGGCGACCGCCCCGCTACCCTCCGCCGCGCCGTCGAACTACTGCAAACGCAGGTTGGACCCGTCACGAAAACTTCCGGCCTCTACGAAACCGCTCCCTGGGGCAATACCGACCAGCCCGCGTTTCTGAACCAGGCCGTCGAACTGAGTACCGAATTACTGCCGTTGGACCTATTAAAAACCACGCAGTCGCTTGAAGAACAATTGGGCCGGGTGCGCCGTGAGAAGTGGGGTGCGCGGCTCATCGACATCGATTTGCTTTTTTTTGGAACCAAAGTCCTGGATTTTCCTGACTTGCAAATTCCCCATCCCTACCTGCCGGAGCGCCGTTTTGCGCTGGTTCCGCTGGCAGAAATCGCGCCGGAATTTGTGCATCCGAGGCTGGGGAAAACGGTGAGTGCGTTGCTGGCGATGTGCGGGGATGAGTCGGAGGTGAAGCGAATTGGTGAGTTGTGAAAGCTGAGTTGTGAGGTATTTCAATTCACAACTCAGCTTTCACAACTCACCAATTTACCCTTCCCAACTCCCCCTCACCCGGCTCCCGTGTTCTTCGTGGTTGGTGATGTGGAGGTAGCGCTCAATTTCCTGTTGCAACTCGTCGACGTGCGAAATGACGCCCACGATGCGGTTTTCTTTCCGCAATGATTTCAACGTGTCGAATACCACCGTGAGCGACTCGCGGTCGAGGGAGCCGAAGCCTTCGTCGAGAAAGAAAAAATTGTGGCTCGACTGGGTCAGGGCGTGGATGTTGTCGGCCAGGGCCAGGGCCAGGCAGAGGGCAGCCTGGAATTTCTGTCCGCCGGAGAGCGTCTTCAAAATCCGGGCGTGGCCGCCGTTGAGCAGGTCGCGGACCTGGAAGTCGTTGTTTTCGGTCACTTCGAGCGTGAGTTGCTGGCGGGTCATGCGGTGGAAGCGCTCGTTGGCGGCGTTGCAGAGGTTTTGCAGGTACACCGAAGCCACGTAATTCACAAATTTCCCACCCCGAAACAACTTTTCGAGCGTGTCCAAATCGGCCTTGCGCAGGTCGAGGGCGGCTTTTTTTTCCAGCACTTCCTGGCGGGTGGCCCAGTCGGTTTGCAGGCGGGCCAATTCCTTCTCCAGCCCCCCCACAGCTTTGGTCAACTCACCCAATTCGACGCTGGCGGTGCCCAGTTTTTCGAGTAGTTCGGCGTGGGCGCCGGGGTCGTAGGGGGCCTGGTCGACGAGTTTTTGGGCGAGGCGCTGGGTTTGGCGGGCGGTTTCGAGGCCCGTCTGGAAGGCGTTCAGCGCCGCCCGCTCGCCCGGTACGTTCAGCGGCTGGGCGAGCGTTTCGACGGCCTGCGTTTCGGTGGCGAAGGGCGAATCGGCCAGCGTGGCGGTGACTTGGCTCTCCAGTTTTTCGAGCGCCAGCCGGTGCTGGTTCAGGGCATCGTTGGTGGAAATTACGTTGCCCGTCAGCGTGTTGCGGCTGTTTTCGAGTTCACGAACCCCTTTTTCCAATTCCTCGAATTGCTTGACGATTGCGGCGAACTGCGCCTCCAGCGAGCGAATCTGGCGCTGCACGCCCTCGGCGTCTACCTCGGTGCTGGCTACGGCGCGGGTGTCGTCGTCCAACTGACTTTGCAGCAGTTCCCACTCGGAGGTTTTCCCGGCCAACTGGTTGCGCAGGCGTTGCAGGGGTTCTTCAAATTTGCTTTGCCGCTCGGCGCTCAGGCGGTCGGCCTCGGCGGTGAGTTGGCGGATTTGCGCTTCGAGGGTTTCCAGCCCTTGCTGCGTTTTTTTGCCTTCGGCGAAAGCCGTTTTAACGGCTTCCGGGCCGTCGAGGGCAAACTCCGCCCAGACGAACCGCGCCTCGTGCTCGGTCAGGGCCTGCTGGTTAGCGTCCCAGCGCTGCCGGATTTTCCGTTTTTGGTCCTCAAAAAAATCACCTTGCCGGGCCAGTTCACTCAGGGTTTGACTCACCGTTTCCAGCCGTTTGCCGGTTTGCCGCAATCCCTCCTGGTTTGCCAAAACCTGTTTCAATTGCCCGGCCAAATCGCCCGATTCGCCGAGCGGTTGCGGGTGATGCTCGGAGCCGCAGAGCGGGCAGGCTTCGCCGGGGTGCAGGGCGTTGGCGTACTGGTGCAGCGCTTGCTGGGTGTGCAGGCGCAGCGCCTCGGTTTGCAGCGATTCGGCTTCGGTCTGGAGGCGGGCCTGGGCGGTTTCGAGGGTTATTTTCCACTCGGTCAGCGGGGCATCGGGTGCCGTGCCGTTGGCGTGCCGGGCTACTTCCTCGCCGCCGAGCAGCGCGGTTCGGCGCTCGGCGAGGGCTTTCAACTCGGCCTGTACCCCGTTGGCTTCGGTTTTCAGGCTCTCTTTCGTTTGGACAAAATTCGTTTGCTGGCTAAACCAGGCTTGCACCGCCGTTAGGCGTTCCCAGTCGGGCAGGGTTTTGCGCAGGCCGTCGGCCTCGGTTTCACGGGCTTCGCGGGTTTGTTTGGTTTCAGCGATTGTTTTTTCCTGCCCGGCCAGGGCCGTTTCGCCCCGCTCGATGCTCCCAGTAATGGCCTTCCGACTCTGCTCCACTTCCTTCAGCTTCAACACCGTGCGCAGGGCTTCGGCCTGGCGGTTGAGCGCTTCGCGGTTCTGGTAGGCGGGGCGGAGGGTGTCAAGCGCGTCGGTTTCCAGTTTAAGCTTGTCGCGGACGCTCACCAGCATTTGATTGAATTGCTCCTGCTTGGCCGTGACCAGTTGGAGGTCTTCGCGCCGGGTAGTTTTCTGGTTAAGCAGCGGCTTCAGGTGCAGCAGCGTCCACTCGTAGGTTTGAAGGGTTTGGGCGCGTTGGGCGTAGGCGGGTTCCTGGGCGTTCAGGGTTTCGAGGGTGGCGGTCGCTTCGACCAGCGCGAGGGCGGCTTTTCGGCGCTCTTCAAAACCCGTTTCGGCCACGCGGAGCAAATCGAGGGTAGCCGTTTTTTCGGTTAAAACCGCTTTCTGCGCCTCCAGTTCGCTTTTTTTCGCCTCCAGCGATTCCGCCGAGGCCTCGCCGAGGGTGGTGAGTTTGCCGTTAAGGTCGGCCAGGGCGAGGTCGTTGCGGCGCACGAGTCGGGCGGTTTTGGCGCTCAAATCGTACTTGTCGAGGCTGAACAAATCCTTCAGCATCTGCGTCCGCTGCGCTTCGGAGAGGTCGATAAATTCCTGAAACCGCCCCTGCGGGATGATGATGGTGCGTTTGAAATTTTCGTAACTCAGCCCAATCACCCGCTCCGCCACGTCCTCCACCGACACGGGCATCCAGCCTTCCACGGCGGGGTTGGCGGGGTCGGGCATCCACTGGTAGGCTTTGCGGTCGAATACCTTCACGTCGCGGAATTGCTTGCTGTTGCGTTTGCCGCGCACGGTGAAGCGGTAGCGGTGGCCGTCGCGCCCGGCCCGGCAGATGAAATCAATCCACAACTCGTCGGAGCGCAGGTTGAGCATGTGGTAATTGCGGTCGTCGCCCCGGCTGTTGAGGCGCTCGGTGTCACCGTAGAGCGCGAAGGTGATGGCCTCCAGAATGCTCGATTTGCCGCTGCCCACCGCCCCGAAAATGCCGAACAAACTGGCTTCGGTCAGGCGGCTGAAGTCGATGAATTGGGTGTCGCGGTAGGAGTAAAGGCCCTTGAGTTCGAGGGAAATGGGAATCATGAATTTCTTTTTTAAAACGGCTCCTGCCCCCGTCATTGCGAGCGGAGGTTAACGAATGAGCGAAGCGGAATTCGTTAACCGGAGCGAAGCAATCCCCTACCGGAGACCAAGAGAGTTTTGTGCGGGAACTGTATTTGGCTTGAGCTACCGTGCGACGGACCGCTCGGTCTCCGGTAGGGGATTGCTTCGCTCCGGCCCCCACCCCTCGCTCCGCTCGTGCTGGTGGCCTGCGCTCGCAATGACGGGAGCGAAAAGGTTTATTTTCCTTCCTCCCCCTCCTCCGCCAGCACCTCCCGGAACAAATCGAGCAAACTCGCCGAGGGGTCCTGCCCCGGTTTGTTCACCTGCCGGTGCTGGCGAAAATAATCGCTGAAGAGTTCTTCCATGCCTCGGGTCAAATCCACTCCGTTGGGGGCAGTGCCGGGGAGTTCGGCGGGGCGACGGATTTCGGGTACGATGGGCATCAGCCCTTCGTGGGCGTCAATGAGGCGTTTTTTGTCGCTCGTTTCCAGGAAGGTATCCGTCACCATCGTCACCTGCACGAGGCATTCCGAGTGCTCGGCGAGCCAGTCGAGGGCTTCGTCCATTTCCTCGAAGCGGTTGCGCATCAGGCGCTTGCCCTTCGTGAGCGCCACGGGCCGGAACTGCACCGGCTGGCCCGGCTCGGCCTCGATGACGACGGCATACTTGGTCTGGTTGGCTTCGCTGAAACTGTATGCCAGCGGGCTGCTGCTGTACACCACCGGGCAGGGCGCGGTGTCCACCACCTGGTAGCGGTGCAGGTGGCCAAGGGCCACGTACTGAATCTGGGGCGGGATGGAATTCGTAAAAATTGCCTGCGCCCCGCCGATGTGGAGGATAGGCTTTTCATCTTCCGGCTCTTCGGGCGGGTTCTCGTCGCCCTCGCGCATCACGTAGAGGTGCGCCACGAGCAGGTTTACGCCCGCCTCGTCGCAGTAGGTGTCGGCCAGGTGTTGCCAGTGCTGCTGCAACACGTCGCGGAGCGAGGCTTCGGGGTCGTCGGTGGCGAGGGCGGTTTTGAGGCGGAGTTCGTTGGCGTAGGGCGTGAGCAGCAGGCGCAGCGGCGCGGCCTGGTTGGGCAATTTCAGTTCGATGAAGCCCCGGTCGGTGCGGCCCACTTCGATGCCTTCGTTGACGGTGCAACATTCGATGCGGGTGTGCGGAAACCCGGCGAACACGATGCCGCAGGCGCGGGCCAGCGGGTCGGGGGCTTCGATGCGCTCGGGCTGGTCGTGGTTGCCCGCAATGGCCACCACGGCGCGGCGGCCCCCGTCGCTGAGGCGGCGCAGGGTTTTGTAGAGCAGTTCGGTGGCGTTGTTGGGCGGGTTGAACGAATCGTACAAATCGCCCGCCACGATGACCGCGTCCACGGCTTCGCGCTCGGCCACTTCGCAGAGTTCGGCCATGACTTCGAGTTGTTCGTCAAAGCGGGAATAGGCGTCGAGCCGCTTGCCGAGGTGCCAATCGGCGGTGTGAAGGATTTTCATGGGGTGGAAACGCGCAATGCGTTCCCGAAGATACAACCGGCGGGGGTGGTGGGGCAACTGGGGCCTATTCCTAATTTTTAGGATAACAGGTCGTTGAGGCAAATGGCTTGAGAGGCACCCTAACTCAGTGCTGTCATCCAGAGCGTAGCGAAGGACCTTTCGCCTCGCACTTCCAGGCCGGTTGGTTGATAACTGCGAAAGGTCCTTCGCTACGCTCTGGATGACAGTAAGTAGTGTCTGTTTTCATCCTCAGTTTTTGCTGAATTTTTACTAAAAAATTGGAATTCTTGTCAATCTCCTAAAATTTTCCCCAACCCCTTAAAATTCAGGAATTCCCCCGTCCGCCCTTCGCTGCCGACTTCTTACCTTTGCATCCGAATTTTTGCCACCCCGAACTGCCACGGACTAAAGTCCGGGCCTACCTTATGACTGCCGAACTCGCCCTACAAACCCCGCTGGCCGAGCGCATCAACGCGCTGGAGGAATCCTCGACGCTGGCGATGACCAAAAAAGCCCGAGAATTGGCCGCCCTGGGCCACAACGTGATTAGCCTCAGCGTGGGCGAACCCGATTTCAAGACCCCGCAACACATTTGCGAGGCTGCCAAAAAAGCCATCGACGAGGGCTTCCACGGCTACTCGCCCGTGGCAGGCTACCCGGATCTGCGCAAGGCCATCGCCGACAAACTCCGCCGCGACAATGGCCTGAATTGGAATCCGGAAAACGTGGTGGTTTCGACCGGAGCCAAGCACGCGCTGGCCAACGTGATTCAGACGCTGGTGAACCCCGGCGAGGAGGTCGTGATTTTCGCGCCGTACTGGGTGAGTTATTCCGAGATGGTGAAGCTGGCCGAGGGGAAAGCGGTGGTGGTGGACGGGGCCTTCGAGAACGATTTTAAAGTCACTGCCGAGCAGTTCGAGGCGGCGATCACGCCCCAGACGAAAATCGTGATGTTCGCCTCGCCCAACAACCCGACGGGCAGTGTGTACTCGGAGGCCGAACTGCGGGCCATTGCCGCCGTGGTGGCCCGGCACGAGCAGGTGTACGTGCTGGCCGACGAGATTTACGAATACATCAACTTCACGCCCCAGGGCAATTTCAGCATCGGCTCGATTCCCGAAATCGCCGAGCGGGTCATTACCGTCAACGGCGTGGCGAAGGGTTTCGCGATGACCGGCTGGCGGATTGGCTTCACCGCCGCCGCGAAATGGATTGCCGAAGGCGTGGAGAAACTCCAGGGCCAGGTTACGTCGGGTACCTGCTCGATTGCCCAGAAAGCCGCCGTGGCCGCCTTCAACGGCCCGCTCGACGAAACGAAAAAAATGGCCGAAGCCTACCACCGCCGTCGCGATTTGGTGGTGGGGCTGTTGCGTGAAATTCCCGGTTTCAAAGTCGCCATGCCCGACGGAGCTTTCTACGCCTTCCCTGACGTGAGCGCCTACTTCGGCACCAGCGACGGCACGACGCAAATCAGCGACTCCGACGACTTCAGCGGCTGGCTGCTCAACACGACTTACGTCTCGACGGTGGCCGGGTCGGGATTCGGCGCGGGCAACTGCATCCGCATTTCCACGGCGGCCTCCGACGAGGCCCTGACCGAGGCGGTCGGGCGGATCAAGGCGGCGGTGGCGACGTTGCGGTAGTGGATTTAGATTTTAACCCCGCGAGGGTTTGGAACCCTCGCGGGGCTATTTATCCCCGCAAGCGTTTTAAAACGCTTGCGGGGTTCTTTTTTTCTACCCGTTCCAACGGTTCTCACGTTTTCAGGGTCTTGGTCAAAACGCACTAGTTTCGATGAAAAACCTCACGCTCTTTCTCCTCCTGACCCTGACCGCCTGCCGCGAAAAAGGCCCTGCCGATCTAAAATCACTCGATTTCGGCGAGTTTCAACTCAGCGCCCCCGACACCTGGCGGGCCTTTTCGCGGCAGGGCATCGACTCGAAAATCGGCGGAATCACCGACGGGCGGGATACGCTCCTGTACGATTACGGCTGGTATTCCTACGATTTGAGGCAGCAAACGGCGGCGACTCACCGGCGAACGACCACCACCCTCGACGGGCGGGCGGCGCTGCTCGTTCAGCCTCTCCAAAAGGGAAAAGGCATCCTTGGCGTTTACGTGAAAGTGGACGAAATGATTCGGTTTAACCTGCTTGGGAACAATCTTCGGGACGAGGAAACGGCGGTGCGGATTCTTGGTTCCGTCACGTTTAAGTGACGAAAAACGAGATTTATCCAAAAATACAAACAGCCATGAAACTCCGCCCGCTCCTGATTGCATTCCTCGTGCTATCCTCGATTTCCTGTCGAAAAGACGACGTTCCCACGGCTTTGAACAACGGGCTGATCGGAAAATGGCGGCTCTACGAACGGTATTCCGATCCCGGCGACGGGAGCGGGAAATGGTACACCGTGAAGGCTAAAAATGCCGAGATCATCGAGTTTCGGGCGGACAGCACCCTGCGGGTCATCGCTCTTGCGCCCGCATCCGGTTGGTTTGGAAGTCAGACTCCCCAACGGTTTACCGTGCGGGGCAAGGAATTCTACCTGTACGACACCCAGCCGCAGATCGAGCCGTTCAGCGGAATTGGGTTCGAGGTCACACCGGAGCGGCTCACGCTCCATTTTCCCTGCGACGAAGGCTGCGGGGGTCGGTACGTGGCCGTGGAATAAAATTTTGAAGGCTAAGAAGCGGGTGTTGCAACGATACCCATTCCGTTGGAATGCTTATCTTTCTCACATCCCTTCTCTCCACTCCCATGCGCCACGCGCTCTTGCTGACGGGTCTGCTGCTGATCACCCTCACGGCTCAGGCCCAACAACGCCGTCTTCGAATCGAAAAACGGGTTTTTAAAATGGGCATCAATCTCGTGGACGTTTCCACCGAAAACGACCTCTTGCCCGACCGGCAGTTAAAGCCCGTTTTCAACCTCGGCTTCGCCGCCGATTTCCGGCTGGCTGGTCCGCTGGTCTTACGCATCGGTGGGCAGTACCAGCCGCGTGGGTTCCGCTACAAAACCGATTTTCCGGAAGGCTCCATCAACACCAACCTCAGCCTGCATTACCTCGACGTACCGATTGATTTGGTGCTCACCGTCGGGGGCCGAACGAAGTTTTACGCCTCGGTGGGCGGCTACGTGGGGTTGGGCGTGTACGGAACCACGATTCAGAAAGCGAAGGGTTCGACCCGAATCATCGTCGAAGGCGATTCCCTCAGCACCCGCCGGGAGCCGGCTTTTGGAAGCGATAAACTCAAGCGATGGGATTACGGCCTCAACGTGGCCATTGGCTTCGAGCGCAACGACACGCAGTTCGGTGTCACCTACGGCCACGGCCTGGCCAACCTTTCCCCCTTCAACAACACCGCCCTCCGCAACCGCAGCCTGGGTATTTTCCTGGCGTATCGGTTCGATGGAATGTAAGTCGGGAAGAGGAAAGAGGATAGTGGACAGAGGATAGACCAACGGTCTGCGACCGCCTTTCTCTAGCCTCTGTCCACTATCCTCTTTCCTCTCTCACTTCACTCTCATAATCTTAAACTCCGTCCGCCGGTTTTTCTGGTATTCGGCTTCGGTGCAGGTGATGCCGTCGCGGCATTCGTTCACGGGCAGGCTTTCGCCGTAGCCACTGGCTTTCATGCGCTTGCGGTCGATGCCGCGCGTGGCGAGGTAGTTCAGCACCGCGTCGGCCTGGCGCTGGGAGGTGAGGCGGTTGGTTTCGACGTCGCCCCGGCTGTCGGTGTGGGAGCGGATTTCGACCACCATCAGCGGGTATTTTTTGAGCGTCGCCACGAGCTTGTCCAACTCGCGGGTGGCGTCGGGGCGGAGGTCGGTGCGGTTGCGGTCGTGGTAAATGTTGCTGATGGGCACCACGTCGCCCACTTTCCAGAGGTCGAGGTTGGCCACCACCTTCGGGGCTTTCTTCACGGGCTGTTTCCGAATTCGGTTCGTGCTCGTACCGTAGTCGATTTTGGTGGCTTCGAGGGTGTAATCGCAGCCATCGACGGTGAAAAATTCGTAGCTGCCGCTCGGCCCGGTCGTGATTCGTTGCAGCAGGTTGTTGCAGTCGCTGGTGAGCGTCACCACCACGCCTTCGATGGGGCGGCCGTCGGCCCCCCGCACCACGCCCTGAAGTTTGGAAATTCCCTCGGCAGGCGCTTTGCCGCCGGGCCGGGTCGTCGCCCCCGGAGGACGCGTTCCGGCCTCGGGTTCGTCGGGGGTTGTCGGCAACGGAGCCGAGGTTTCTTCGTCCAGTTTCTGAATTGGAATTTCGAGCCGGGCGGCTTGCTTGTCGGCGATGCCCTGGGTTGAGAAGCCAATCAGGTTGGGTTCATAGCCGGCCCGTTCTACCCGAAACAGGTAGTCCTGGTTAGCCTCCAGGCAGAGTTCAAGCCGCCCGGCCTGGGTGGCGCGGGTTTCGCGGCGGCCGTTGCGGGCTTCGGTGGTCACGGTCGCGCTGTCGAGGGGTTCCTGGGTGGCGGCATCCACCACGCTGAGCGTGAGGGAGCGGCAGGCTTCGGGGCGGGTTTCGCGCACGAAGCGGTACAAATCGTCGTCGCCGCGCTTGCGGTTGCTGCTCAGAAAACCCTCGCGCCGGTCGCCGTCGCCGATGAAGCCGAAGTCGTCTTTGGGCGAATTGAACGGTTCGCCGAGGTTGGTCACCTTGCTGGTTGCCACGGCGTTGCTGAGTTCGACGAAAAACAAATCCAGGCCCCCCTGACCGGGATGCCCGTCGGAGGCGAAGTAGAGGTTGCCGTTTTCATCCACGAACGGAAACGACTCGTTGCGGCGCGTGTTGACGCCCCGGCCCAAATTGACGGGCGAACCCCAGCGCCCGTTGCTGAACGAAACGGCGTAAATGTCGGTCCCGCCGAACCCGCCGGGGCGGTCGCTGGCGAAAAACAGCAGGCGGTCGTCGGGCGAAAAGGCCGGGTGGCCGGTCGAAAATTCGTTGGAGTTGAAGGGCAGTTCCTGCACGTTGACCCAGGTGCCGCCGCGCTCCTCGGCGGTATAGAGTTTGAGCTTGTTGACGTTGTCGGCGCTACGGCCCAGTTCGCCCTCGTTGTAGTTGTTGCGGGTAAACACGATGCGGTGGCCGTCGTGGGTAAACGAGGCCGGGCCTTCGTGGTAGCGGGTGTTGAGCACATCGGAAAAAGGTACTGGCTCGCCGCTGCCGGAACCGGGCCAGGACTCGACGGGACGCGGATCGGCGGGGCCGCCGCCGTAGCCGCCCGAAGGCAAGGCACCGGCCCGGCCCACGATGCGCGAATCATTGGCCGTGGAAGGCGTGTAGTAGTCGGTGCCGAGGCGGGACGTTGCGCCGGGTTTCCGGGTGGGAGTAGAAACGGAGCCTCCTTCGGCCAGGGCTTTGCTGCGATCGGGGAGGTAGTATAGGTCAAGAAAACTGGCTTTTTTGCCCGAACCTCCCCGCTGGACGTTTCCCCGTTGGGCGCAGAAAACCAGTCCCCGGCGGTAGTACACCGGGCTGAATTCATCGGCGTTGGTGTTGAGGGCCAGGTAATCGAGGCGGTAGCCTTCGGCGGCGGGACGACCCTGGGCTTTTCCGGCGTAGGCCACCCGGCCTGGAGTTATTCGCTGCGCACCGCCGCGCCGGACGTGGTAGGTTTCGAGGGCTTCCTGCGAGGGGCGGTATTTTCCGTTAAGGGCCAGCGCCTGGGCGTAGTGCAGGTACAGCAGAGGTTCCTGGCTGCGATCGAGCAACTGGCAGTACAATCCTTCAGCGCGGGAATCTCCGGCCCGGCGGTAGGCCTGGGCCTGACAGAACAGCTTCAGCAAGGTAGGATTCTCGTAGAGGGTATCGCGCTGGGTGCGGGGTCGGGTGGCCGTTAAAATCGAGGCTGAGGTGGGTTTTGGGGAGCGGGAAGCAGGGCGCGGGTGCGGACGCGAGAAATCGGCTGACGACTGACTGAGCAGCACCAGAAATAGGATTAAAATTCGGGTCAATTCACGCAGTTGTACCATGCCCTCACGGAACGGTGCCCGCCAGGGGCCACCGGAAAAAAAGCGGCTTACGGGATTGGCCGTTTGGCGAATCGGGTGCGTCGGAATGGCGGGTACAGAAAGCACTTTTCGTTCAGGTGAAACGACGTAATCCAGTAAAAATTTACTCTACAGGTGTTTCATCGGGTTTAAAAAAGCACCGGCACTGGCCGGGTGATAGGGTGAGTGTATCGATACGGAATTCCTTTTGGTTCGCAAAAATCCACTTGCAGCCTATTCCCTGAATGGGACTGGCCTACTCACTGCCGGGGTTGTTTTCGACGCAAAAGTAGCCGCGCCTTGCCAACCAGACCGGAATTCGGTGGAAGCTGGTCGTGGTTTTCCAATGCCCTGAACGCCGACAGGATAAAACAGGGGAAGCCGGGCTATCGTGGGTAAGTGCGGACCAATCGGTATGAACGGGCGGTTTTTACCGTTAAATCCGAAAAGAAAACGCAGCGGAGAAATCGGGAGAAAAAAGGAAGTTGGCTTTGCTGCTTGTGGCGGGAACGAAAATGCCACCAACACCCTGCGCAAGGCGGTGCCGCTCCCCGAAGACGAGAACAAGAGAGGAAAAAAACAGGCGAACCGGCGGGTAAAATTAGGCTTCATCACGCGGAAAAAGTAGAGTTCGAACCCGTGCCGGAAAACCAGCGCAGCGGCTAAGCCAAACGCGCCAATACCATGCCAATTCGGGCGCTGGACGGATGCCAGCGCCCTTTCTGACCCAGTCGGGGGCGTTATTAGAGCCGCGAATGCGTTCGCGTAAAGAAGGGGAATCAGTGCCTCAAGCGCCTCACAAATCATGCCAGTTTAGGCGACGTGAAGAGGTTTTTACGTCCTTCAAAAAAACGAATCTGCCTCGAACGAGTAACCGAGGCTGGTATGGGAGGTGCCTTCCCCTATCTTCTCTACTCCATTCACTCTACCCTCGTTGTACAAATCTTTGACGCTCCCGAATCCAATCACATCGTGCCACACGGGCGAGTCGGCCAGTTGGTAGGCGCGGATGAGTTTTTCGGGGCCGAAGCGGTCTTTGATCGTGTACACGGTTTTGCGCAGCTTGTCTTCGCGGGTATGGTCTTCAAACAGCGAGTATTGCAGGGCATCGGCGGGGATAAACCGGCTCACCCCCACGCAAAGCTGAGTCAGACCCCGATTGAGCACCGGTTCGCAACGGGCGTTGAGTTGAAAACTCTCCATGCGGTCGAGCACCACCTGGCGGAGGCGGTTTCCGTCTTGCAGGGGTACTTCGAGCTTGATTTCATCGCCGTAACTACGCCCGCTTTCGTAGCGGCAACTTACCCACAGCAAGCGGGCAAACACGTCTTGCCCGACCATGCGTTTTTCGAGGGTTTGGCAAAGCGCCGCCAGAATATCCGCGAGGAGCACTGCCGAGTGGCGCTGTTCCTGCGAGATGGTCCGCATGGCCTGCATGGATTTGTAGCCGCTGCTGGCCAGATCCACCTCGCCGCCGAAGTTGAGCCGCAGGTGCCAGTGCCAGCCCACCACGCTCTGGCATACCACCCGGAGGTGGTTGGGTTCGGCGTGGCGCAGCGCGAGCGGGGTGAAAATGCCCCCGGCTTGCAGGCGCTCGGCCATCCGCTGCCCGATGCCGGGCAGGTCGGTCAGGTTAAGCTTTTCCAGTACGCTGTCGATGGTATCCGGGGTGATGACCACCAGCCCGTCGCGCTTGCTGATTTCGGTGCCGAGTTTGGCCAGAAACACGTTGGGCGCAATGCCGATGGAGCACTTCAGGTAATCGCCTACCTCGTTCTGAATGGCCCGTTTGATGTCGCGGGCCACTTTCACCACGTCTTTGTACACGTAGCGGTAGCGGGTCAAATCCACCACGGCCTCGTCGATGCTTTTGGGCAGTACGTCGTCGGCGAAGCCCCGGAGCACGTTGATGAGTTTAACTTGAAACTCCCGGTAGCGGGTGGGGTTGGTCTCGATTGGCACCAGGTCGGGGCACACCAGCATCGCCTTGTCGAGCGGGACGCCCAGTTTCACGCCCCGGTCTTTGGCTTCCGCCGAAGGCGCAATCACGCAGCCGTGTTTGCCCGTGTACACGCACACCGCCACGGGGCGGCCCCGCAGGTAGTAATTGACCTGCTGTTCGCAGGAAGCGAAAAAGCTGTTCATGTCGATAAACAGCACCCTGGGTTCGACGTCCGTAGAGAGGCGATTGGCGTTCATTTTTTTTATCGAAAGGGAGTAGTTTTATCCGCGAATTCACATACTTTTGTCAAAAGCCTGCGTCGTTGAGCGGGCAATATATTCGACTTGAAAGATAAAAAGCAAACAATAGTCCACAAATCGACGATGAAAACCCCCGATCAGGACGTCCCCGAAAGCATCCACGTGCGGCTCAAGCAAGTGTTTGAGGCCCTCGGCCTGACTGCCTACCAGGCGGCCAAGGAGTTGGAAGAGAACTCCTCGAAGTTTTACAACATCCTCAACGGCCGCGCCAAACCCTCGTACGATACGGTGATGCGGCTGCTCGACAAGTACCCGCAGGTGAGCGCCGATTTCGTGCTGCGCGGCACCCGGCCCATCGTGCAGAATGGCTCCAACGGCAAGGTGGTGGACCTCGACATAACCTACACGGAGGTGCCTTTCGTACCGATTAAGTTTCACGCCAGTTTCGTCGAAACCTACACCGACGGCTTCCGCTACCAGGACCTCGAAATGTACCGGGTTCCCAGCGCCACGCTGGAAGGCTACCACCACCGCGAACCCGTCATCATCGAGATTTCGGGCAACAGCATGCAGCCGCAATTGCCCGACGGGGCCAAAGTGCTGGCCGTCAACGTCGATAAGGGCGATTGGGTGTACCAATCGGGCGGCGTGTTTGCCGTGGTGTACCGCGATTTTTTCGTCGTGAAACGCATTCGCGACAACGAGCTGTTGACCAAAAAACAACTCACCCTCCACTCCGACAACCCCAACGGCGGCTCGGTGACGGTGAAATCCAACGACCTGCGCGGAATGTGGCGCGTGATGAACATCGTAGCCGCCCCGGTCGAATAAGTTTTTGCTTGTGTGGTGTTTGACGCAAAAAGCCCCCGGCAGGTTGTCGGGGGCTTTTGCGTTGGAAGGCAGGGGCCAGGCACGGCGGCTAATGCCGGATAGAGGCACCTCTTTTTGTGAAATCGCCTACTCAGCGAAGCCGCCAAATTAGGATAGGGATAGCCTGAAAATAAAGCTAAAGTGATGCTTGGAATTGCAAAACCAAATTCCCACATTTCGCAAGAAATCTCCTCTCAATCCCGCCACCGCCAAATCCCCTTTCTGCCCGCCGCGTTTACACGCACCCGTTTCACGCCGTTTTCAATTCCCTTGCTATGAAAAAGCCGTTTCTGCGCCTTCCGGGGTTGCTGAGTGTTGTCGTTTTGCTTTTATTTTCTACTTGCCAAAAGGATAAGCTTCCGCCGGAGACGCAGGAAGGAGCGAATACCTTTGGGTGTAAAATTAATGGGAAGAGTTGGGTGCCGAATGGTGGCCCTGGACTGATGGGAGCTAAACCAATTTCGGGAGGGTTCGTAGCAATTTATGATGATCAACATAAATTGTCTACTAGCATAGAAATTAAAACAAACTCAAAAAATGGAGAAACAGTTAGCTTCTATGTGAGTGATTATAGAGTAGGTAATTATACATTAAATGAGAATACCTCAATTAGACCTTTTTCTTTTACACCCAAAAATTATGGAGTTTACATCTTTATGGGAGAACAATTTATTACAAATTCAAAAGCAACTGGTGTCGTAAATATTACTCATGCTGATACATTGACCAGCATTATTTCAGGTACCTTTTCATTTCGCTGTTCAAGTACTAAGAAGCCTAACGAAGTTTTTGAGATTACTAATGGTCGCTTTGACATTAATATGAAGACTCTTCGCTAACCTTTTATCCCCTTTTTGAGCATCCGCTAACCCTCTACCCCCCCCCCCCTCCATTTCCATGAAAAAGCTTTTACTGACGCTGCTGAGCAGCGTGGGGCTGTGCTTTGCCCTTTTCGCTCAAAGCGAGTACACCAAAGCCGCCGATGAGGCCCTGAAAAACCTGGATTTATCCGGGGTAAACAGCGGTATTCTTTACGACCGGGTCTTTCCTGCCGCTCAACTCAACACCTTCACCGCCAGCGATACATCAAATTACGGGCATTTTATACAGGCTCACGCCGAGTTGTACGACGCCAGTTATGCCAAGAATCTGCACCTAAAGCCTGAACAACTTAAAGGCTTGATTAAGGAAAGCCATCGCAACGGTATCATTCCCGTTGGCATATTGGCTTCGGCTTTTCACAAATTAAACTTTGATGCCCTGGAAGATGATGGTTCAGGGCATTACCGCGTAAAAGCCGGGTGGAGTGGGTCGATTTATGAAACCAGGCAAGTGAGCATGGCTGCGCTACTGACGCCCACCGTTCGCGAATCGCCCATCCGCATCGAACTGCCCTGGTGGTCCACACTGACGCTGAACGGGGCGAAGGTATCGCAGGTGCAGATTCAGGTAGCAAGCAATACCCGGACGCTAATTCCTGGTGGTGCTTCGGAGTTGCTTTTTTTCAACGAACCCGGCGAGTTTCTGGCGCAGTACACCATCAATCTTTCCGATGATTCGAGTTTTCACAAAGTCACAAAAAAATAATGTGACAGAAATAGGAAATATGAACTCTTATTTTCAATTTTCGCCTGTCAAAGTTCCTCGCCTCATCTGCCCCCGCCAAACCCCCTTTCTGCCCGCCGCGTTTACACGCATCCGTTTCACGCTGTTTTCAATTTTCTTGCTATGAAAAAGTCGTTTCTGCGCCTTCCGGGGCTGCTGAGTGTTGTCGTTTTGTTTCTGTTTACGACTTGTAAAAAAGAAGACCATCCCCTGCCTGCTGCTACTCAGGAAGGAGCTAATACATTTGGGTGTAAGGTGAATGGAGAGACGTGGATTCCTAATGGTGGGTCAGGATTTATGGGATATAGACCTATCGAAGGAGGATTTTATGGAATTACAAACAGCCAAATCGGTATATATCTAAGAGCGCATTCAAAAGATGGTTCAATGATTCGTATATTTTTAAATGATTATAAAATAGGCACTTACCAATTGAACCAAGATACGAATATTATGCCTTTCACCACTTACCCTAAAGATTATGCTTTGTATGGAATTAACGAAGGAAAACTATTTGTGACAAATAGTAAAATGTCCGGTACTGTTAAGATACTAAGGTCTGGCCCTAACATTGATGGCATTCTATCGGGCACTTTTTCATTTACCGCCTCTAATTCCAGCACCCCCACTCAAACTTTTAGAGTGACCGACGGTCGGTTTGACATTAACGTAAGAACACTCAAATAAAACCACCCAAACCTCTACACTCTCATGTACTTCCGCCGATTACTGCTGGCTTTCGCCGCCAGCTTCCTACTCCCGCTGTGCCTATTCGCGCAAAGCGACTACACCAAAGCCGCCATCGAAGGCTTCAAAAACCTCGACCAATCCAGCGTCAACAGTGGCATTCTTTACGACCGGGTGTTTCCCTACGCTACCCTTCAGCTTTTTGAAGCCAATGAAGTGGCTAACTATGGTCGTTTTCGCCAGGCTTTTTCGGAATTGTACTGGGCCAGTTTTAATCAAAATAACCGCCTAAAACCCGACGATTTCGAGGCACTCACCGAGCTAAAGCAACGAGAAGGTATCGTCCCGCTGGGTGTACTACAAGCCGGTTTTCAGATTCTCAAACACGAAGCCCTCGAAGACGACGGCACGGGCCATTACCGCGTAAAAGCCGGGTGGAGTGGGTCGATTTACCAAACCAGGCAGGTAAATATGGCCGCCCTGCTGACGCCCACCGTGCGCGAATCACCCATTCGCGTCGAACTGCCCTGGTGGTCGACGCTGACGCTCAACGGGGCGAAGGTATCCCAAGTGCAGATTCAAGTGGCGGGCAACACGAGAACGCTCACACCGGGGGGGCCTTCGCAACTGCTGTTTTTCAACGAACCCGGCGAGTTTGTCGCGGAGTACACGGTTGGTCTTTCCGATGGTTCTATTTTTACGGCACGTTCTTCAGTGAAAGCAGAGGTACCGGAAATTGTGCCGAATCGTCCGGGAGGAAGAGTTACGGCCACTCTGGCAGATCCTATTTTTTCTGCTCCTTTTCCAAGAGAAGACGACATCTCATTCATTGATTCAGTTCGGATCACGGCTGATATTCCTTTTCAGGGGTATGACGAACCTACGGCCACGCTGGGGAAAGGCGATGTGCTGTATTTCTACGGAAAAGGGCGACGGCAGGTGATTCGCCCAGTCATTTTACTGGATGGCTTTGACCCACGCGATAAGCGAAGTGCTCATTATGGGTTGTATGATAGGAGATTAACATATAAAATTGGAGATGTTGACTTTTCTCTTGGCAGACAACTTCGAGAGGCAGGTGGTGGTTTTACAGATAAACATGACATCATCATCCTGAACTTCCCCTTCTACCAAACCTTCGACACGGGTTGCCGGATGGTAGAAATCTGCGTCCGGCGGCAGTTTGGGGCAACCAAAGACGAAGTCCAGTGCCTGGAAACCCAGATGGTGCAGGTTTGTGACCCGCGCGACGGCGGAGCCGATTTCATTGAGCGCAACGCGATGGTACTGGTCAAACTCATTCAACAGGTCAACCAGCAGTTGCAGGCCAACGGCTCCTCCGAGAAAATCGTGTTGATTGGCCCCAGCATGGGCGGGCTGATTTCGCGCTATGCCCTCCGGTACATGGAGCAAAACAACATGAATCACAACACCAAGTTGTGGGTGTCGTTCGATAGCCCGCACCACGGAGCCAACATTGCCATCGGGGTTCAGCAATTTCTGGATTTTCAGGTAAATGGTCAGGACAACCGAGGAGCCGCCAGCAACCTGCGGGATTTGAATTCGCCCGCCGCCAAGCAAATGCTGAGGCACCACCATTTGTACTATAAAAATCCCACCGGATCCGATAACGAAGAGGCGAAGGGAGCGCCCGGTTTTCGGGATCGGTTCGTGGGAGTCATGAATGGCATCGGTTTTCCGCAAGCTTCTTGCCTCCGTAGAGTAGCCCTCAACAATGGCAGTAAAACCGGCGTGACTCAAGATTTCTCCGCCTGCACAACGGCGCTGAACATTAGGGCAGGAATTAGTAAAAAAGCAGGATTGCTTTGTCTATGGGTAGGAGGGGCAGGAATCTGCGGAACGGCTTACGGGTTACAGCAAAACAACTACCTCAACACGGCCCCCTCCAATGTGGATCGCTGCATAGTGATGAAGTATGACATCTCCATGTTGGGGCCCGCCACGCGATACAGCAAAGGCTGGCGTAGTGGGCAGTTAAGTCTGGATTTATTGCCGGGCGGTCAGTACGACGTATTTGGAGAGATTGCTACGGGTGCCCGTGATGCCAGTTTGGAATGGTGGCAGGAAATCAGAGGAATCGACACGTTCTTCAGTCGACACAGTTTCATTCCAACAGTCAGTTCCTACGCGCTGAGCGATTTCGACGACCCCACCAGAAACTGGGCCGCTGCCATCAGCGACGCGGACGTACCGACGAAAACCCCCTTCAGTGCCATTTATGCGCCGAATGCGAACGAGGAACACGTCACCGTGACCGCCAACGGCGTGGCTTTTCTCAAGGCACAACTCACGGCCGCCAATAACTCACAAACGAGTTGTACCATAGTTACCCCACCCCTCGCCCCCGGCTGCTACACCCTCCAAGCCAAACACTCCAACAAATTCATCCAGCCCGAAGGGGCCAACACCGGTGCCCGCCTGCGGCAGCAGGATGCCACCGGGCAGACGAATCAAATCTTCAA
>CAXTIG010000017.1:0-115079 GCA_964244295.1 uncultured Cytophagales bacterium | reverse complement strand
TACAGTACAAATATAGCGCAACTACCTGTAAATCAACAAAAAGACAAGTCTAATACCAACATTATTTGTGGATTTTGTGGCGTTAACCCGTTTTTTGAAAGGGGGCCTGTGGACGGGAGACAAACCCCTGTACGCCGGACTCAAGGAAAAACGGTTCCGGTCGGTTTACAACACGGCAGACCTGCTGGCTTTACGGAAGAGGATGGCAGGCTGAAAGATAGTTCTGAGACCTTTAAGGACGGTACAGATAATAGTGTTCCTGTTAGTAGAGAATTAGGCGAGAAAATTCTTGGTTTTGTAGCTGATTACAAAAAACTGAGCTCAAATTTAGAATTTCAAGCTATTTTGCTTGAAGTCGAAGGTAATGTGAAGATGTTCTCTGGCAAAAAACGTAAGGATGCAATCAATTTACTTCAGCAAGAATGAATCTCACCCAACCCCAAAAAGATGCTTTTTTGAAAAGAGGAATAGTTCTATTCCTCTTTTCTTTTCCACTCTACGTGTTTTTTAATAATTTGGTGTCATTCATATACTGCCTGTTTGTTCTAAAACAAATTAATCTTCATTTTTACGCATTTGGAACATTGTGTTTAAATTCAGAAGATTTAATTAAAACCAGTTACATATATATGTTTTTGATTTTGGTATTGATAAAACTTTCCTTAATAATTTTGACACTAAAATTAAATAAATTATTCTCAACAATTTTTTTATCAAGTTTTTGTTTGCCTGATTTAACTTATCCCATTTTAAGTATAATTGGGAATAAAAATTCCTCTTTTGATTGGTTATTTTTTTCATCATTCATTAATTTTTATCCCAGCATAAAATTTACGTGGGCTCCTATTTTTGTTTTTTTTATTTACAGGTTCACTATATTCGATTACTTACTTTGGAATAAATAAAACATCATTAAATAAAATTTTTTTTGATTTTTTTTCAGTATTGATTTCGTTATTATTATATTCATTATTAGTTAAAATATGGTTTCAATATTTACACCATTTTTTATAGTTTAAATTCATAAATGAAGTATAAAAATGAGTTATCCAACGTGGCAAAATCGGTTGTCAATATTCGTAACTTTTCGAAATGACGATTTAGCTCACATCTTCCCTGAATTCCCCAGTTGTTCCAAGTCTGAAGCAAGGCCAGCGCGTTAGCGACTTGGAACGGGCCATGAAACGCAGTCTTCCGACTGCACACCCAAACGCCACCCCGCCAACCCGGCCCGGAAGCCCCTCCTTCCGGGCCGGGTTTTCTTCGTACTTTTGGGGAATTGATTTCCTTCAGCCCCTTTTGCCCGTGAAGCGCCTCGTTCTGCCCTTTTCCCTTTTCCTCTTCTCCTTTCTCCCAACCACCCAGGCTCAAACCCCCTTCGCCGGGGCCAATCAGCGTTGGGTGGACAGCGTGTTCAACGCGCTCAATTTTGACCAGAAAATCGGGCAGTTGCTCATGCCCCGCGCCAATTTTACCAACGTACCCTACGAGCGCGAAAAGCTGCTGGGCTGGGTGCGCGACTACAAAATCGGGGGCCTCGTGTTTTTTGCCAACCAACCCGCCCGCACGGCGGCAGTGCTCAACGAACTCCAGGCCGCATCGGGCGTGCCGCTGCTCATTGGCTCGGATTTGGAATGGGGCCTCACCATGCGCCTCGACTCCACCACCCGCTACCCCTACGCCATGACGCTGGGGGCAATTCAGGGCCACGACGACTGGCTCTACCAGATGGGTCGGCAGGTGGGGCGGCAGTGCCGACGGTTGGGGGTACACGTCAACTACGCCCCCGTGGCCGACGTGAACAACAACCCCAACAACCCGGTCATCAACTTCCGCTCCTTCGGCGAAGACCGACAGCGGGTGCTCGACAAAGCCACTGCCTACATGCGCGGGATGCAGGACGAGCGCCTGATTACCTCGGCCAAGCACTTTCCCGGTCACGGCGATACCGACGTGGATTCGCACGGCGATTTGCCCGTCATCCTCCACTCCCGCGCCCGGCTCGATTCGCTCGAATTGTTTCCGTTTCGCCAACTCATCCAGCGCGGACTGAACGGCGTGATGATTGCCCACCTGAGCATTCCGGCCCTCGACACCACCCGCAATTTGCCCACCACCCTCTCGCCCCGCGTGGCAACCGACCTGCTGCGCGGCGAACTGGGTTTTCAGGGGCTGGTCTTCACCGACGCGATGGAAATGCAGGGCGTGACCAAATATTTTCCCAACGGCGAAGCCCAGGTGCGGGCCTTGCTGGCGGGCAACGATTTGCTCGAAACCTTCACCGATGTGCCCGGCACGGTGGAAGCGATTAAAAATGCGATTTGCGAAGGCCGGATTTCGATGGACGACGTGAACGCCAAAGTGCGCCGCATCCTGACGGCCAAAGCCTGGGTGGGCCTCGACCGCTACCAGCCCACCGACCTGCGCAACCTCACCGAAGACCTCAACCCGCGTAACGCCGAACTGCTTTCGCGCACCCTGACCGAAGAAGCCCTGACGCTGGTGCAGAATGCGGACAACCGCGTGCCCATCCGCCAACTCGCCGACCGGCGCATCGCCACGCTCTCTCTGGGCAGCGAGCGCCCGACGGATTTCCAGCGCATGGCGGGCAACTACGCGCCGATGGAGCATTTCGTGCTGCCCGTCACCGCGCCGGATAGTTTGGTGGCTTTCGTAAAAAATAGCCTCGCCAGTTACGACCTCGTGCTGGTGGGCATTCACGGCCTGGGCGTCCGCCCGGCGGCGACGCTGAAACCGGAGGTGGTGAAACTGGTGAACGCCTTCGCCGGGATGCCCAACGCGGTGTATTCGCTCTTCGGCAATCCGTACACGCTCAACAAACTGACCGGGTTGGAAACCGCCCCCGCCCTGCTCGTGGCCTACCAGGAAACGCCCCAAACCCAGGAACTTACGGCCCAGGCGATTTTCGGAGCCACCGGCCTGCGCGGGCGCTTGCCCGTGAGCGTAAACGCCCGCTACCCGGTGGGCACGGGCCTGACCACGGAGCCGCTGGGTCGGTTCAAATACACGCTGCCCGAAGAAGTGGGTATCGACTCAAAATTATTGGTGACGAGACTGGATTCGATTGTGAATCAGGGACTTTTGGCAAAAGCCTACCCCGGCGCTTCGGTGCTGGTGGCGCGGGAAGGCAAGGTGATTTACCAAAAAACCTACGGCAACCAAACCTACGGCGGCACCCCCGTGACCGCCGACGCGCTCTACGACCTGGCCTCGGTCACGAAGGTGAGCACCTCGGTGCCCGCGCTGATGCGGCTCCAGGACGAAGGCAAATTCCGCCCCGACATGACGCTGGGCGAACTCTACCCCCGTTTCCGGAAGTCGAACAAGGCGGGGTTGAAAATGATCGACATCCTCACCCACCAGTCGGGGCTGAAGGCCTGGATTCCGTTCTGGCGCGATGCGGTGGACAGCACGACCGGCGGCTGGAAGCGCCGCACGTTCAGCGACCACCGTTCGGCCCGGTATCCGGTCGAGGTGGCCGACAATTTGTTTTTGCACCGCCGCTACCGCCGGGTGATTTACCGGCAAATCAGGGATTCACCCGTGAAACCCAAGCAAGGCTACGTGTACAGCGATTTGTCGTTTTACCTCTACCCCGAAGTCATCAAACGCCTGGAGGGAAAAGAGTGGGAAGCGTGGTTGAAGGAAACGTTTTACCGTCCGCTCGGTGCGGGAACGCTCACCTACAACGCCCGCCGCAGCTACCCGCTGGCCCGCATCGTGCCGACGGAGTACGATTCCTTGTTTCGGAAAACGCTCATCCACGGGCGCGTCCACGACGAAGGCGGGGCCATGCTCGACGGCATCAGTGGGCACGCCGGGCTATTCGGCACGGCCAACGATTTAGCCAAACTCTACCAGATGTACCTCAACGGCGGCAGCTACGGTGGGCAGCAGTTTATTCAGCAAAAAACCCTGAACCAGTGGACGAGTTACCCCTTCCCGGTGGAGGTGAATTCGCGGCGCGGCGTGGGTTTCGACAAACCTGATCGGAAAAAACCCGGTCTGAGCGGCCCGCCCTCGGCCAGCGCCCAGGCCTTCGGGCATTCGGGCTTCACGGGCACCTTCGTGTGGGTGGACCCGGCCCAGCAACTGTTGTATATTTTCCTGTGCAACCGCGTGTACCCCACCCGCGAAAACGGCAAAATCAGCCAGTTGAACACGCGGACGCAGTTTGGGGAGGTGATTTACGAGGCGATTCGGAAGTCGAAGGGCGTGGCGTTTTAGCGCCTAAAAAACCCCACGAGAGTTTTAAAACTCTCGTGGGGATACCGCAATTTTCGCCGGATTTACTTCTGCAATTTGATGACGTAGGTGGAGGTGCCGTCGTTGCCCGTCATCGTCAGCAACGTGCCCGAAATCTGGTAATCGTACGTCACCTGGGTTTTCCCATCGGATTTTGTAATCGTTACTTTGCTGCCGTTTACCGCCCATTTCGAGCTACTGCTGAACCCGGTGTACTGCTCGACGAGTGCTGGCTGAACTCCACAACCCGATGGAATACTCAGCGTCATGGTTCCTCCGGCAACAAACGTCAGGGTGGCTTGGGCGAAACACGGGTAAATCAGCACCAGTCCGCCGTAAAGGTCGGTGAGGGGAATTCCCTGAACCAAGACGGCGGGATTAGCCGTCAGGCCCGAAATCTTCCAGGTACCTTCTACCGAGGTGGTGCTCGGAGCAGGATCATCGTCGCTTTTACTACAGCGGTACGAAACGACCGACAGCGAGAGAAGCAGGAACAGGGCGGCTACGTTCGTAACCCGGTAGCGGAGATTCTTCATGGGAAAAAGAGGAGTTAGGATGGTTAAACTGATTCCAACAAAGGTAAAACGGGGAACGAATTGAAAATGGTACGCCACCCCAAAATGCAACGCGCCGCCCGGGTAGTTCGGGGCGGCGCGTACGCTCAAGTAAATCGACCGAAAAATCAGGGTTTTTTCAGCAGGAACACGTGGGTACGTCCGGTGGCGGGATCGTAGGCGTCCATCTCTAGGGTCGTGCTGCTCAATAGGTAGGTGAAGTCGGCTTTGCTGCCGTCCGGTTTTAGAATCGTCAACGTGGTACCACTCGTTTTCCATTTACTGCCGCCGTTGCTGGGGATCAGTTCGTCGGTGCTGCCAACTCCGGCCAGGGCACAGCCGTCACGCCCACCCCGCCTGACACCGCCGTCGGCAGCGAAGATAAATTCCTGGGTGTACAGGCAGGGGGCCACCTGCCCGCTGATTTCGTCGAAATATTCCACCGTCCCCCGGAGGTCTTTTAGCCCGTACTGGGACATTTTCCAGGAAGCCACCAGGCCGGTGTCGCCGCCCACGGGCTCCGGATCATCGCTTTTTTTGCACTGAAACAGACTCAGCGAAACGGCAATCAGGGTAACTAAAACGGCCAGACGGCGCGGCGTGCGGAGGGGAGAAATGGGTAGCATGGTGTGTTGGGTAGCATTTTACGGAGTACGGAAAACCTACGTTAATTCCGTGCCACGGGTTTTTGAACGTTGGTAAACGAACAACGCCGCCCCGTCCCGAGTATTCGGGACGGGGCGGCGCGTGAATGCAATGACTACGTTGTCTCAGGCTTTCGTCAAGGTCAGAATGCTGGCTTCTGCGGTGGGTTTAGCAGGATCATCGGGAGCGGTAAGTTTCAGGGTGCTACCACTCACCTCGTAGTCAAATTCATTTTTTGTCCCATCCGGGTCGGTGATGGTGAGTTTGGTGCCGTTGGTACTCCATTTCGAGGTACCGCTGGTATCGACAATTTCGCCCGCAGCGGCACAAGCCTGGCCCCCGCTGGCCGTCAGGTTGCCGTCGGCATTGAAAATGAGTCGAATAGCGCTGAAACAAGGGAAAAAAGCAAGGGTCTCCGAGGTTACATCCTCTACAACTCCCTTGGCATCTCTGGCCGCAAATCCGGTAAATTTCCAGGTACCAACAACGGCGCTGTTGTTACCCGATGGCGAAGGATCATCTTTACTCCCGCACTGATACGAAGCCAACGAAAAAACGAGCAGGGTTACCAGGGCGGTCAGGCGCATAGCCTGGGGGCGGATGGATTGAAACATGGGTAGAAATTGGGTTGAGATTGATAAAAAACAGGGCAAAAATACGGCCCTGGCCTGACGGCTTACCGCGTAAAACTACGGATTCACTCCGGGAAACTACGGGTTTTTAATCGCTGAATAGACTCGCTTCACCAACGGTCAACCCGCCCCGCCCTTCCGGGCTTCATCCGGCGTTTTCCGCCGTTTATCCAAAAACGGGTAGCGCTTGCCGCCGTCGCGTCGTAAGATTGACCAGCGAAATGCAGCTTTTCATGAAGAACTCGTTCCTTTTTAGTTTTCTCATCCTGCTTGGTTTACCGGGCTTTGCCCAGCAGGTTCCGGCGGTGCAGGCTTCCGTGCCCGCCGGGGAGCGGATCAGCCTCCAGCAGGCCATCGACATTGCCCTGGCCAACAACCTCCAGATCAAGCAAGGGCAGGTACAGGTCGAAAACGACCGGATCACCCTCAACCAATCGCGGTACAACCGCCTGCCCAACGCCAACGCCAGCATCAGTGGGCCAGGGACGAGTTTTGGCCGGGGCATCGACCCGTTTACCAACAGCTACGTCAACCAGCAGATTACGTTTAACAGCTACAACCTCAATTCGAGCACGACGCTGTTCGCCGGCGGGCAACTGAAAAACACCATCAAACAAAATGAATTTGCCCTGCAAGCCACCCAACAGGACGTGGAAAACACCAAGCAGCAAACGTCGCTGAATGTCGTGCTGGGGTATTTGCAAATTCTCAATTACGAAGACCAGCTTACCATTGCCCGCAGCCAGGTGGACGTAAGCCGCCTGCAACTCGAACGCACCGAAAAACTGGTGCGGGCCGGGTCACTCCCCCAGGCCAACGCCTTCGACCTGCGCGCCCAACTGGCCAACGACGAACTTTCGGTGGTAAACGCCGAGAACAACCTCACCATCGGGAAAGTCAATCTGTTGCAACTGCTCAACGTCAACGCCAACCAGGACATCCAGGTTGACCGCATCAGCATCACCCCCCCCGACGGCTCGTACGACGCCACGCCCGACCAGGTGTACGCCGCCGCCGTGGGCAATCAGCCCGTCGTAAAAGCCGCTGATTTTCGGATTCTGAGCGCGGGCCGCGCCTTGGAAGTGGCACGGGGGAGTTTGCTACCGACGCTGCTCTTCACCGGCAACTTCTCGACCAACTACTCCAGCGCCGCCCAGCGCCGGGTACTCGGGGGCTTGGTGGACGTAACCCAAACCGCCACCGTGATTTCGCCCGACGGCGTACCCACCCCCATCACGTTCGTGACCCAGCAACCGAGCCTGAGTGCCGAGAAGATTTCGTACTTCGACCAGTTGAGTACCAACTACAACATTAACCTGAGCCTGAGCCTGCGGATCCCAATTTTCAACAACTACCAGGCTCGCCTGCGCGTGGCCGGGGCCAGACTCACCCAGGACAACCTGCGCTACCAGTCGGACCTGGCCAAGCTCCAACTCCGCCAAACCATCGAGCAAGCCTACACCAACATGATCGCCGCCCAGAAGCGCTTCACGGCCACCACCGTACAGGTGCAATCGCTGGAACAAGCCTTCAAGGCATCGGAGAGCCGATTTAACGCCGGGGCGATCAACTCGGTGGACTACAACCTGGCCAAAACCAACCTTGACCGCGCCCGCGCCAACCTGGTGCAGGCCAAGTACGATTACATTTTCAGAACCAAGATTCTGGATTTTTACCAAAATAAACCACTGTCGTTTTAACCCTCCCTACATGCTGTCATCCTGAGCGCAGCGAAGGACCTCGTTGGACGACCGGACAGTTTATCGCTAACCCTGGTAGCCAACAGCCGATTATTCGGTTGTTCAACGAGGTCCTTCGCTGCGCTCTGGATGACAAGAATTTACAAAAATCATGGCTAAGAAATCTTCAAATCGAATCTGGTGGGTTTTGGGCGTGCTGATCATCGTGCTCCTGGGCGGGCTGATGGCGGCCAAATCGGCGGGCTGGATCGGCCAGCCAACTTCCACCGAAGTGACCTTCGCCACGGTGGGCACCAGCGACATCACCGAGCGCGTGAGCGCCTCCGGCAAGGTGCAACCCGAAATCGAAGTCAAAATTACGCCCGACGTGCCCGGCGAAATCATCGCCCTCAACGTAGCCGAAGGCGACAGCGTGACCAAGGGCCAGTTGCTCCTCAAAATCCGCCCCGACAACTACGAGTCGCTGCTGGCGCGGGCGCGGGCGACGGTCAACCAAACGAAGGCCAACTACGAGCAGAGTCGTTCGTCCATTGCCCAGGCCGAAGCCCGGCTGGTGCGCGCCAACGCCGATTTTAACCGAAACAAAAAGCTTTACGCCGACAAAGTGATTTCGGACGCAGATTACGAAACCTCCGACGCCAATTTTCGCGTGGCGAAGCAAGACGTAGAATCGGCCAAAGCCAACGTGGAAGCCGCCCGGTTTAACGTGCAGAGCGCCGAAGCCGGGCTGCGCGACGCCTCGGAAAACCTGCGGAAAACCACGATTTACGCGCCGTCGAGCGGAACGGTGTCGAAACTGGCCGTCGAATTCGGCGAGCGTGTGGTGGGTACGTCGCAAATGGCCGGTACCGAACTGCTGCGCATCGCCAACCTCAACAACATGGAAGTGCGCGTGAACGTGAACGAAAACGACATCGTGCGGGTAAGCCTCGGCGACACGGTGCTGATCGACGTGGATGCCTACACGTATTCGGGCCGGAAGTTCAAGGGCATCGTGACCGAAATGGCCAACACCGCCAACGGCAGCGGGGGCTTGTCGGCGGCCTCCACTTCGACCGATGCCGTGACCGAGTTCGAGGTAAAAATTCGCATCCTGCGCAGTTCATACCGCGATTTGATCGACCCTAAAAACAAAAAAGCCTTCCCGCTGCGCCCCGGCATGACGGCCTCCGTCGAGATCATCACCGAGCGGAAACCGGGCGTGCTATCGGTGCCCATTGCCGCCGTCACCACCAGGGGCGATGCCTCCGGCAAGCCCGCCGCCGAACCCACCGAAGGCGACGACAACACGACGGCGGAAGCCCCGAAGGGCAAAACCAACGAAAAACCGCAGGAGGTGGTCTTCGTGCGCAACGGCACGAAAGTGCAACTCCGCAAAGTGAAAACGGGCATTTCCGATTTTGAAAACATCGAGATCAAAGAAGGGCTAAAAAAAGGCGAGGTGGTCGTGTCTGGCCCTTTCCTGGTCGTTTCTAAACGCTTGAAAGACGGCGAACTCGTGGCCGTGAAAAAGGCTGACCCGAAGGAGAAGAAGGAATAAATCAGGGAGAATGGAGGAAAGGGGAGAAAGGGATTTTCCCCTATTCCCCTTCCTCCCCTGGCATGGTTTTGTTCCCCCTTTTCCCCGAACTAAACCATTCACAGCCATGATCAGACCCGGCAGCACGAGCTTGGGCAACCAGCCCGGCGATACGCCCCCCCTGCCTTCGCAGCAAGGCGTTCAGAATAAATCCGACGTGTACGAACCCGGTCGGGAAAACATCAACAGCGACGTTCGGGACGGCGACGAAGAAGTGCCCGCTCCCAAAGATGACGAAGACCTGGACGATAAACTAAGCGCCACCGACCAGGCCGAACTGCACAACATTTCGGTGAAGGAAATGCGGAAAGCCAACCATTCGGGCAACGCCGATGGTCGCCCTTCGGCGGATTGAATCGGGCTTGGTTCGTTAAAGTATCCCGGTTTCCTGTAGTTTGTCATCCTGGAAGGACCTTGTTGAACTACCGGACAGTTGGCCGGTGACCCAGCGGTAGCCCATCACCAATTGTCCGGCAGTCCAAAAAGGTCCTTCCAGGATGACAAAATGGAGGGAAAACCAGGAAACTACTATCGAAGTATTTCCCACAAAAAATGCCCCGGTGCCGAAAGCACTGGGGCATTTTTAATTCAGGCTGACTTACCGTTTCAGCGTATCGTCGGCTACTTTCTGGGTCGAATCAGCGGGATTGGTGGCCCCGATGCCTTTGTCGAGTGAGGCGTCGTTGCCGGTCAGCAGGCTGCCTACCACGGCCCAGATGATGAAGGCCGCAAAGACAATGGCGATAAAAATAATGAGTCTACGCATGGCAGGAAGAAATTAGATGGGGAACGAAACTGCCATCAATCCGCTAAATTCTTATTCCAGATACGCAGGAAACCCTTTTTTGGGTGGGGTGTAGAAAATTATTCCCGCACGGGCAAATCGTCCCCAAGCCCGGTTTTTCGCTGATTTCGTCCTTATTTTACCAGCCCGTAAAACGTGTTTTCGGGCCGGGGTAATCGACTTACCTAGTGAGCAACCCACCGAACCGCTTTCTTTTTCATGGTCAGAATTCATTACAAAGACGGGCGGCAAATCAAGCGCGAAAACGACGTGCGCGAATTGACCAACCTCCCCAACGTGCTGTGGGTCGATCTCCAGTCGGCCAGCCAGGAAGAGGAAGAATGGATCGAAAGCAGGTGCGACGTGAGTTTTCAAACGCCCCAGGAAATCGTCGAAATTGAAAGCAGCGCCCGGTTTTTCGAGCAGTCGGACACGCTCAACGCCAATTCCAACTTTCTGCGCCTCGACGCCGACGGCTACCACAGCTACCCGGTGTCGTTTATTTTAAAAAACGGCCTGCTTTTCACTTACCGGCGGGGCGACTCGAAAACCTTCGCCGATACAGTGCGGAAAATGAAAGTCAGCAGCGATAACCTCCACTCCGGCGCGGATTTGTTCCTGGTGTTGCTCGAAACCCGCATCGAAGCCGACGCCGACCTGCTCGAAGGCATCAGCCGCGACGTGACCGTATTGAGCAAGTCGCTCAAGTCGGAAGAGAAAGCCAGTCAGGACGCGCTGCTGCGGATCAACCACCTTCAGGAAACCACGATGATGCTCCGCGAAACCATCATCGACAAGCAGCGCGTGCTGTCGGGCGTGTTGCGGAGCTGGCTGTTTCCCGAAGAACAAAAGGAGCACCTGCGGATCATTTTGAAAGACGTCAACTCGCTGCTCGACTACTCCACCTTCAATTTCGAGCGGCTCGAATACCTCCAGAACACCTTCACGGGACTCATCAACCTGGAGCAAAACAAGATCATCAAAATCTTCACCGTTTGGACCATCGCCTTCCTCCCGCCCACGCTCATCGCGGGCATTTTCGGCATGAACCACGAGCGGGTTCCCCTGCTGACCGATCCCTACGGATTTTGGTTTGCGCTGGGGTTGATGGTGCTATCGTCGGTGGGCGTGCTCCTGTTTTTTAAGCGGCAGGGGTGGATTTGAGGGGAAGTGCTCCGAAGCTAACTGGTTCGTTGATTTTCCACAAAAACGTTAATTCCGCCAGTGTACTGGCTGAATTAACGTGAATTGAGACAGTACACTGGCGGAATTCACGTTTTCTACAGTTGTTGCGCTTCGGTACTTTTTGCAAAAGCGTCGTTCCTTTCAGTACGCCTACATAGAATACAGCGTCTTTTTGATAGCTACGTGAGATGAGCGGCCCAAATACGTTAGAGAAACCAGAATTCAAAAATGCTAAATTTTCAGATCGTCCATTCCTGAATTAAAGCGTATTAATTTAGACCAGTCAATTGCACCATTTTCCAGGCAAAAACTAATGGTGAATTCTCTGGTGAATTTATTGAGCATTTGAGAATATGATTTCAGAAAATCATCATTTCGTTCTTTAGCCACATAACCTAAAGGTTCAATAATTTCAGCATACATAGCTGAATCACCAGAAATGAATTCCCAAAAACGTTGTCCACAATATTTAAAATAATCGCCTTTGTCCGGATTATTATCACGTCCGTAGCAACAACCGTTTACTGCAACAACATTAATTTTTGAATTACTCGTTCGTAAAATCTTTTTGGCAGTTTTAAAATCAGTTGTCATTTTTCCTATCTGTCCACTATTGCCCCAATTAGGCCCTGATTTAATTGTAATTATATATCGAATTTCATCATAATCGAATTCAAGATCGACACCTTCTATACCTGACTTTCTCCCGTTGTAAACCTTTTGGTTTATAAATATGGCTAATCCTTCAAGCCAATCGCCGAATATAGTTTCTTCATTTGACGAAATGTGAGCATCTACCAAACTTTTGATAATTTGGTCAGCAGTAAGCACATACTTAGCCTTGAAAAGATAAGGATTCTTCCGCCTGAGTACCTGAGTCAATCGTAGGCTATCAAGGCTTTGTATCCGTTTCTCGTGAAATATGCCGATATTCTTTTCAACGTATTCAGTGATATCACTCTGCTTCAACTGGTTCATAAGTTGGTTGAGATTCAAAAAGGTAAAGTTGTTCGGTCGGTTTCAGTTCTTTCTTTACAATTTCAAAGTATTCAGGAAGAATTTCTATTCCGAATGAATTGCGTTTCATACGTTGAGAAACGTAAAGCGTAGTACCTGATCCCATAAACGGATCCAATACCGTATCACCAGGCTTCGTAAAAAGTTTAATAAACCATTCCGGTAATTCTTCAGGGAAAGCAGCGCTATGATTTTTATTGCTGCATTCTGTAGCCAAATGAAGAACATTGGTAGGATAGGCTTTGTCACGATCCATCCAATTAGAAATATTTTTCCCAAAGCCACTTCCAACTTTTGAATTATCACGAATTTTATCGGTTTCTGATAAGTTTTTTAATCGACTTTTAGCCCAATCGCCCATCGGCACCATCACTTCTTCCTGGTACATATTGAATTTTCTGCTCTTGTTAAACTGGAGTAGCCGCTCCCAGGAATCACGGAAACGGTTCGGCCATTTACCGGGGTAGCAGTTCTTCTTATGCCAGATGAGTTCTTCCGTCCAGAGCCAACCTTGTTTACGCATGGCAATAATCAACTCAAGCACATACGTGTGCCGCTCTCCGTTTAACGCTTTCTCCTTGATATTCAGAATGAAAGTACCCGTAGGCTTAAGCACCCGGAGCAATTGCTCGGTAATTGGCAGGAACCATTCGACGTATTTATCGGGGTGGATGCCCCCATAAGTGCCCTTACGCTGGTCGGCATAGGGTGGCGAAGTGATGATAAGGTCAATTGAATTATCAGGCAGCTTTTTTAGCTCTTCGCGGCAGTCGCCGAGGAAAATGTCCGTGTTAATCTGCATTGGGAAGAGGATTTCGACAAATATAGAGGACCGATCTGGACGGACCTCGGACCGTAATAACTCCCTCTTTTTTCAAAAGCAAACCAGGTTCATCCTTCCAGCAACCCCACGAAAATTCCCTACCTTTGCCCCACCAAACGTTCTTTGACCAACCCCCATTTCTGAGAAATGCTCAACCGGCGCACGCTCCGCATTAAAGTCCTGCAAACGCTTTACGCCCTCCGTCAGGCCGAAGCCGCCAACTACAGCCTGGCCCTGGATTCGATCAAACAAACCTTCGAGCCGAACCTCAACGTGATGGCCGCCCAGAACCTGCCCCGCCTCGAAGGACTGCGCCAACTGGCAACGCTGACCTTCGAAGAACAGGCCCAGGGCAAAACCAGCGAGGAAGACGTGCCCGCCGAAGCCCGCCGCGCCGCCAGCGATGCCCTCGCTTTTTACCGCGAACGCAACCGCCAGGACCGGCTCCGCCTGAGCAAACTCGCCCTCGACGAAATCGAACGCATCCACGCGTATTACCTGAAAGTGCTGCTGCTCCTCATCGAACTCGGCGACGAAGCCGCCCTGGTCGACGACCGCCGCCAGTACGATACGCCCGACGTGCTGCCGACGACGGTTTTCAGCCGCAACGCGGCCATCGAGGCGCTGCGGCAGTTGAAACCCCTGCACACGGAAGCGATTCGCCGCAACGTGGGCTGGAGCGACGAAGACCGCCTGATGCTCATCCGCCCCCATTTCCGCGACGTGATTCGGGCCGACGCCGGGTTCATCGCTTACTGCCGGAAACCGTCACACTCGCCCGAAGAGGACGTGTTACTGGTTCAGAATTTGTTGAAAACGCTCCTGTTTCGAAGCGACCGCTGGGAGTCGTACTTTGAAAACCAGGATTTGTACTGGGACGAAAACCGCGACATCGTGCGCAGCCTGAGCCTGAAAACGCTCAAGGCCGTGGCCGAAACCGGTCAGGCCGAGTTGCAACCCCTCGCTCCCGCCTGGGAAGCCGACCGCGACTATTTTCAGGACCTACTTCGGCAAAGTTTGCTCTACGCTGACGACTACGAAACCCTGGTGCGCGAACAGGTACAGAATTGGGAGTTGGACCGCCTGGCCCTCACCGACCGGCTGCTGCTCACGGCGGCGCTGACCGAATTGCTTCATTTTCCGAACATTCCGGTGAAGGTCACGCTCAACGAGTTTATCGAAGTGGCCAAAGAATACTCCACGCCCAAAAGCGGGCAGTTTCTCAACGGCATCCTCGACGTACTCGCCATTAAACTGAAAGAAAACGGCACCCTCCGCAAGAGCGGACGGGGGCTGATTGATAACCGATAGCCGACGGCCGTTTTCAGTTTAGAGTTTTCAGTTCAGAAAAAACAACCGAAAACTCTAAACTGAAAACTCTAAACTGAAAACCATGTCAACCTCAAGCCGCAACCTCCTCGCCTTCCTGACGGGCGTCGCCACCGGCGCTGCGCTGGGCATTCTCTACGCCCCCGACAAGGGCATTAACACCCGCGACCGCCTGAGCTACCGATTGGGCAAGTACCGCGATCAACTCCAGGGCCTCATCGCCGATTTGGTAAAACAGGCCGATTTACCCGAAAGCCTGGCCAAAACCGAAGGCAAGAAAGTGGTGGATGAAGCCCGTGAAAAAGCTGAACGACTCCTCTCGGACGTGGAGGCACTGATGGGACAGATTAAGAGCAAGTGAAAAGTGAAGAATTAAAAGTGAAAAGTTGGCTCATTTTCGAGCGCCTTTCGGGTTTTTTATCGCTATGAATCGACTCGTTTTAGGACTCTTTTTCGTCGCCAGCCTCGGCCTGGCCGCTTGTGAAAACAAGCAATCCGCCGAGCAAAATCAGACCGCCAAGCCCGGCGAGGTACCCGTGATGACCTTCACAGAGCGAGATGCCGATTTAGGCAAAATGACGGAGGGCGATTCGCTGCGGCACCAGTTTAAATTCACCAACACCGGCACTGCCCCGCTCCTCATCAGTTCGGCGGTGGCCTCCTGCGGCTGCACGGTGCCCTCCTACCCCAAAGACGCCGTTGCGCCGGGCGGGGAAGGGGCCATCGACGTGGTGTTCAACAGCAAAAACAAGGCGGGTATGAACACCAAGACCGTGACGGTGTACGCCAACACCAAGCCCGACATGAACACGGTTTCGTTTAAAGTCGAGGTACTACCCAAAGCCGAGGCGAAAGCCGAAAGCAAATAAACCTGGTTTGTGGTTTACGGTTTGTGGTTGTTCTTTCCGAAACCACAAACCGTAAACCACAAACCACAAACCAAAACCCATGCTCCTCACCCTTTTCCTACAAGCTGCCGGTGGTTCCGGTGGGTACTTCCAGTTCATTTTGATGGGCGGCATTTTTGTGGTCATGTATTTCTTCATGATTCGCCCCCAGCAGAAAAAGCAGAAAGACCAGAAGGTGTTTATCGAAAACCTCAAGAAAGGCGACACGGTGGTCACCATCGGCGGCTTGCACGGCAAAATCGTGGAAACCACCGCCACCACCGTCGTGCTGGAAGTAGACCGGGGCACCAAGCTGACCTTCGAGAAAACCTCCATCTCCCGCGACAGCAGCCAGCGCTTGCAGGCAACGGCGTAAATTCTGAATTGGTGAAGGGTGAGTTGTGAATTTGATTCACAACTCACCCTTCACCATTCACCACTTGTATGAAACGCGACCCGAAAATTGCCGTACTCAGCATCTTAGCGGCGGTGGTGTTTTGGGTGATGAACGCCCTCAACAAAGACGGATACTCCACCCGGCTGGCGTATCCGCTGCGAGTGGCTTACAACGATTCGCTCTACCTGCCCACTTCACCCCTGCCCCGGCAGTTGCAGGCTAGTCTGTCGGGTACCGGCTGGCAACTACTCTGGACGGGCCTTTCTTTCACCAACCGCCCGGTCATTTACCCCATCGGCGCGCCACTTACGACCAGATTCATCAATACGGGCACCCTTACCGACCGCCTCAACGAGCAACTCAAGGGCGTGAAAGTCAATTACGTGGTGGCTGATACGCTCGACGTGGCCTTCGAGCGCCGTCGGGTGAAAGACGTGGTGGTGCGAGTGGATAGCCTCCGCATCGGGGTGGTAAAGCCCTTCGTGGTAGCGAGCATTATCAACGTGGTGCCCAACCGGGTGCGTTTCGTGGGGCCGGAATCGGTGCTGCGCATGGTACCCGACACGATTACGCTGCAAATTCCGGCCAAGCGGGTACTATCGGACTACGACGCTACCCTGCCCCTGCCCTACCGCCGCCACCCGATGCTGCAAACCAGTACCGACCAGGTGAGCGTGAGTTTTGAAGTAGCCGAATTGCTTAGTCCGCTGCGGTGAAGAGAAAAGTTGTCATCCCGAACGCAGTGAGGGATCTCGTTAGACCTCCGAACAGTCGGTTGATAGCTTATGGGTAGTTAACAGCTAATTACTCGGCAGTCCAACGAGATCCCTCACTGCGTTCGGGATGACAGGAAAGAAGCCCGGCCCAATGAGCAATTCTCAATTCTCAATTCTCAATTCTCAATTTATTGGCATCACCGGCGGCATTGGCTCCGGCAAAAGCTTGGTGTGCCGGATTTTCCGCACGCTCGGCGTGCCGGTGTACGAAGCCGACGCCCGCGCTCGGTGGCTGACCACCCACGATCCGGTTCTCCGAAAAAACATCGTTGCGTTGCTGGGTGAAGAAGCCTACACCCCGGTGGGCGAGTACAACCGGCCCTACGTGGCGGGCCGGGTTTTTCAAAACCCCGACCTTCTTCAAAAGCTAAACGGGCTGATTCACCCCCGCGTCCGCCTCGACGGGGCCGAGTGGGTACAGCACCAAGCCGGGAAAGCCCCCTACCTGATCTACGAAGCCGCGCTGATGCGGGCAGCGGGCGACGGGAATCCTTTCCAAAAAATCATCGTCGTTCACGCCCCGCTCGACCTGCGCCTACGCCGGGTGCTCGCCCGCGACCCGCACCGCACGGAAGCCGACGTGCGGGCCATCGTCGCCAGCCAGCTTTCGGACGAAGAGCGCCTTGCCTTCGCCGATTTTATCCTGGAAAACAACGAGCAAACGCCCCTGCTCAACGCGGTGCTGGCGCTGCATGAGGAGTTGGGTTTGATGGTCTGAAAGGATCCTGTCATCCCGACGCAGGAGGGATCTTTCCCGGTTGATAGCCGAGTCGATTGTTGTTGGAGGCGAAAGATCCCTCCTGCGTCGGGATGACAGGGCGGAGTTTTTAATTTATTCCCTCCACACCGCGTACAGGTGTTCGTCTTCCACGACTCCATTTTTCATCACGGCCCGCCGTAGCACGGCTTCGGGACTGAACCCGGCTTTTTCCAACACCCGCATCGATGCCGGGTTGTGGGAGAGGATGCCTGCGAAAATCCGCTGCACCTCCGGCCAGTGCGCGAAAGCCAGCGGCACCACCCGGCGGGCGGCTTCGGTCATGATGCCCCGGCCCCAGTAGGTTTCACCCAGCCAGTACCCGATTTCGGCGCTGGCCCGGTGGATGTCGGTCTGGTGTACGCACCCGATGGCCCCCACCGCTTCGCCCCCGATTTCAATGGCAAAACTCAACTGATTGGCCCCCTGGCTGCCCGTGCGCACGAACCAGTTGGCGTCGGCCAGCGTGTAGGGGTGCGGAAAGGTATCGCGGACGTTGGCGGCAATGCGCGAATTGTTGGCGTGCTTGAGCAGCGCCAGTTGGTCGCCTTCGCGAAAGGGACGCAGCAGGAAGGAAGGAAATTGAGGGTTTGACAAGGTTGGATGGGTTGAGAGCAACCGGTTGAAATTTTCAACCCGCTGGAAAGCTGAAAATTACCTTCAAACCATCAAACCGTCAAACCTCCTCAAACCCTCAACCCACGAAGGCGCTTCGGCAGGATCGTATCCCGCTCCACCACCACCACGCAGGCCAGGTAGAGCAGGCAGAGCGTGAGGTGAAAGGGCACGGCTACCCAAAGGTTGGAAATGTGGATGAACGAAGAAAGCCCAATCAGCAGCCCCGCCGAGCCGACGTAGCCCAGCGCCGAGCGCAGGTCGTAGGGAATGGGGAAAAAGCGGTCGCCGAGCCGGTAGCAAACTACCATCATCACGAAACACGACACCACGAAGGTGAGGGCGCAACCGGTGTAGCCCAACCGGGGAATGAGCAGCAGATTTCCCACCACCGTGAGCGAGGCCCCCACGAGCGTGATGAGCGTACCGTACCCGGTTTTGTCCGACAGTTTGAACCACACAGCCAGGTTGTAGTACACGCCCAAAAACAGATTTCCCAGCAGCAGGTACGGCACCACGCCGAGGCCCTCGCGGTAGATGGGTCGCCGCATGGTGAGCACGCCGAGGAGGTCGAGGTTGAGACTCACGCCCAGCCAGAGCAACACGCAGGCGATAACGAACCACTTCATCACGAGCGCAAACACGACGGGGGCGTTTTTATCCTCCGCTTTCGAGAAAAAAAACGGGTCCGCCGCGAAGCGGAACGACTGGATGGCGAGGTTCATCAGAATCGACAATTTGTACACGTTGCCGTAAATGCCGAGGGCATCGGCGGAAGTTCTTCCCGGATAAAATCCATCCGGCAGCAGTTCGCGGAGCATGAGCCGGTCTACGTTCTGGTTGGCAATTCCCGCAAAACCCATGATCAGAATCGGATAGGCGTAGAGCAGCAGCGGGCGCAGGGCGGCCCAGTCGAGGCGGAAGCGGAAGTCGCGGAGTTGGGGCAGCAGTTGGAGCAGGGTGAAGGCATTGGCGAGGAGGTTGGCCAGCACGATGTAGCCCACGCCCAGGCGGGGGTTGTAAATCGAATCGACGAGCGGTTGCAGCGCCGACAGGTACTTTCCCAAGTACACGTCTCGGCAAAACACGAGAAAAAACAAATTCAGCCCCACGTTCAGGCCGATGTTGGTCAGACGGATGACGACGAAACGCTTCGCCTTTTTTTCCAGCCGCAGCCGGGCGAAGGGAATCGCCGCCACGGCATCCATCGCCATGATGACGGCCATCCAAACTAGCAACTGCTCCTGCCCTGGGTATTCACGCCAGACCATAATGGGGTTGGCAAAAAAAATCAGCAGGCCCGAAACGAGCAGGCTGATGGTCAATACGCTACTCGTGGTGAGGTTGAAAAACTCAGTTTTACGCTCAGGCTGTCGGGTGGCGAAACGGAAGTAAGACGTTTCCATCCCGAACGTATAAAGCACGTTGAACAACGCCACCCAACTGAACAATTCGATGATGACCCCCTGCTCACTGGGCCGGAACACGCTGGTGTACAGCGGTACCAGCAGAAAATTGACCGACCGCCCCACGATGCTGCTCAGGCCGTACAGGGCCGTTTCCCCGGCGAGTTTTTTGAGGACACTCATGGGCGCAAAGATACAAACGCAACCCGGACAGCGGGCGTAGCGCCGGTCAGCGGGTTGCTCGGTTCAAAACGCCTCCGTAAACGCAAAATGACGGGAGGAATCGAACTATCGGCTATCTTTAAAGGCCGCAATACACCTTCCCCTTTTTTCATGAACCTACGCTGTCAACTCCTGCTCCTGGCCGGATTCTTTTCCTACGGGGCGCTGGCCCAGTCTCCCAGCCCAAAGGCCGATCCCGACCTGGCTACCTTTACCACCGGCATGGAGCGAAAGCCCGGTTACCTGCCCTTTTACTGGGATTCCAAAAAAGGCAAGGTCTTTCTGGAAATCGACAAACTGGACACCGAAATTCTGTTCTACGTTTCGCTCTCGGCGGGCGTGGGCAGCAACGACATCGGCCTCGACCGGGGCCGCATCGGGCCGGGTAAAGTCGTGAAATTCCAGCGCAGCGGGCCGAAAATCCTGCTCGTCGAACCCAACTACGGCTACCGCGCCACCTCCACCAACCCAATGGAACGGCAGGCCGTGGAGCAATCCTTCGCGCAGTCGGTGCATTGGGGTTTCGACGTGGTGGCCGAGGAAGGCAACGTCGTGCTGGTGGATGCGACCGGGTTTTTCCTCCGCGACGCCTACGACGCCGCCCAGTGGATTGCCCGCACCAAGCAAGGGACGTTCAAACTCGATGCCAGCCGCAGCGCATTTTACCTACCTTTGACCAAGAATTTCCCGGAAAACACCGAGGTCGAAGTGACCCTCACCCTCACCGGCGACCAGCCCGGGGCTTTCCTCCGCGAAGTAGCCCCCACGCCCGGCGCGGTGACCATCCGCGAGCATTTTTCGTTCGTCAAACTCCCCGAACCCGGCTTCGAGGCGCGGGCCTTCGACCCCCGCGCGGGCATCAACTCCATCGACTACTTCGACTACGCCACGCCCTTCAGCCAGCCCATTACGCAGCGCTTCATCCGGCGGCACCGCCTGGTAAAAAAAGACCCGAACGCGACGGTTTCCGAAGCGGTGAAACCCATCATCTATTATTTGGACCCTGGCGCGCCGGAACCAATTCGCTCGGCCCTGATGGAAGGCACCGCGTGGTGGAACCAGGCGTTTGAGGCGGCGGGTTTTAAAAATGCCTTTCAGGTGCGCGTCCTGCCCGACACCGCCGACCCGATGGATGCCCGATACCACCTCGTGCAGTGGGTTCACCGCTCCACGCGGGGCTGGTCGTACGGCGGGGGCATCACCGACCCGCGCACCGGCGAAATCATCAAGGGCAAAGTCACGCTCGGCTCGCTGCGGGTGCGGCAGGATTTTCTGATTGCCAGCGGGTTGGTGGGCGAATACAGCGGGGATTCATTTGAAAATCCGGAAGCGCAGAAAATGGCCCTCGCCCGCCTTCGCCAACTCGCCGCCCACGAAGTAGGCCACACGCTGGGCCTGCCGCACAACTACGCCTCCAACGCCAACGACCGCGCCTCGGTGATGGATTACCCGCATCCGGTCGTGCGGGTGATGGGCCAAAACAAGCTTGACTTGGCCGAAGCCTACGCCGTGGGCATCGGCAGTTGGGACAAAGTCGCCATCAACTACGCCTACCGGCAGTTTAAAAATAAAGCGGAGGAAAAGGCGGGTTTGAACAAAATTCTGACCGATTACCTGGCGAAAGGAATGCTCTTCCTCACCGACCAGGATGCCCGCCCCGAAGGCTCAGCCCACCCGATTACGCACCTCTGGGACAACGGCAAAAACGCGGTGGACGAACTGAACCGGGTGATGGAGGTGCGTAAAATCGCGCTCCAGAATTTCTCCGAGAAAAAAATCCCCGTCGGCACACCGCTGGCGACGCTGGAGGAGGTGCTGGTACCGATGTACCTCTTCCACCGCTACCAGGTCGAGGCGGCGGGCAAGGTGGTGGGCGGCGTGTCGTACACCTACGCCGCACGGGGCGACGGGCAAAAGGCGGTGGAGTACGTGAAGGGCGACGAACAACGCCGCGCCCTCGACGCGCTGCTGGCTACGCTGAAACCGGAGGTGCTGGCCTTGCCCGATAAAATCATCAAGCTGATTCCGCCCCGGCCCTACGGCTACGACGAGAATTTCCGGGAAGTCTTCGCCGACCGCACTGGCCTGACCTTCGACCCGCTCGCCCCACCCGAAGCCGCCGCCAACCTGACGCTCCGCTTCCTGCTCCACCCCGAACGCGCCGCCCGGCTCATTGGCAACCACGCCCTCGATGCCAGCCTGCCCGACTTCGCCGAAGTGCTGGAAAAAACCGTCGCTTCGACCTGGAAAGCCGCCCCGCAGGCGGGCTACGCGGGCGAAATTCAGCGAGTGGTGGGCCACGTAGCGCTCGAAAAGTTGATGCAGGTCGGCGCGAACAAAGCCGCCGCCGCCAGTGTGCGCGGCGTAGCCTCACTGAAACTGGGCGAATTGAAAGAGTGGTTGGAGTCGGCGCTGAAAACGGAGAAAGACCCGGCCCAACGGGCGCATTTTACCTTCGGCATCGCTCAGATCAAGCAATTCGAGCAATCCCCGACCGACATGAATCCCACGCCCCCCAGCAAAGAACCCGACGGCGCGCCGATTGGGAGTTTTGGGGAGTATAGTTGTGATTGGTGAACGAGAAGATTGGTAGAAGAAACAGCCACGATTCCCCTCCTTGATAAAGGAGGGGTGCCGCGAAGCGGCGGGGTGGTTTGGTCGGATTGGAAGCCCTTTCAATCTTCCAGCCAAACCAACCGCCCCGGAGGAATAAACTAACTCGCTGGCAACCGCTTCAACCACCGCAGCGGCGGACCGTCCCGCCCCTCCTTAGAAAGGAGGGGAATCGTTGTCGCCCCCTTTTCCACGTCAAAACCCCTTTTCCCATGCGTAAAACCTTGCTCACCCTCCTCGCCCTCGGCCTCGTGCTGAGCGCCCTGGCCCAGAAAAAGGCCAAGCCAGCATCCGAACCGATGTTGGTTTCGGAGAAAAAACTCGAAAGCCTGAAGGCCGAACTCGTGGCGGAAATCGACAAGATGAAGGACTTTTCCGCCGAGATGAACGACATGATTTTCAGCTTCGGCGAACTGGGTTTTCAGGAACAGGAAACCTCGAACTACCTCATCGGGATTTTGGAGAAGAACGGCTTCACCATCCAAAAAGGCATCGCCGGCATCCCCACCGCCTGGACGGCCACCTGGGGCAGTGGCAAACCAAAAATTGCTGTGGGCAGCGACATCGACTGCATTCCGAAAGCCTCGCAAAAACCCGGCGTGGCCTACCACGACCCCATCATCGAGGGTGCACCCGGCCACGGCGAAGGTCACAATTCGGGCCAACCGCTCAACCTGACCGCGATTTTGGCACTCAAGAAAATCATGGAGCGGGAAAAACTTGCGGGTACGCTGATGCTTTGGCCGGGCGTGGCCGAAGAACAGTTGGGCACGAAGGCCTACTACATCCGCGACGGGTATTTCAAGGACGTGGACGCCTGCATTTTTACCCACGTCAACTCCAACCTGGCCGTCAAGTACGGCGACATTGGGTACAATGGGCTGATTTCGGTGAAATTTAACTTTGAGGGCCAGGCCGCTCACGCCGCCGGGGCACCGTGGCGGGGCAAAAGCGCCCTCGACGCCGTCGAACTGATGAACATCGGCTGGAACTTCAAACGCGAACACCTGCTGCCTACCCAACGCTCACACTACGTGATTGTCGATGGCGGCGACCAACCAAATGTAGTGCCCTCGAAAGCGTCGGTTTGGTACTATTTCCGCGAACGCAGCTACGCCAAAATCAAGGAGATGTTCGAGGCGGGGCTGAAAATCGCGAACGGTGCGGCGATGATGACCGACACGAAATTCACGCACGAAATTCTGGGCAGCGCCTGGCCGGGCCATTTCAACAAGCCCATTGCCGAAGCGATGTACGATAACATCAAACGCGTCGGCCTACCGCACTGGTCGGCGAAGGACCAACAATTAGCGAAAGCCGTGCAGGAAGAAATGCTTTCGCCTGAGAAAAAGGGCCTGGCGCTAAAGCTTGATTCCACAGGCATCGAACCGCCCGTGATTTCGATGGGGGGCGGCTCCGACGACATCGCCGATATTTCCTGGTCGGTGCCGACGGTTGTGCTTGGCTATCCCTCCAATATCCCCGGTTTGCCGGGCCACCATTGGTCCAACGCCATTTCGATGGCCACGCCCATCGCCCACAAAGGCGTGACCGCCGGGGCCAAAGCCGAGGCCCTGACGCTGCTCGATATGCTGGTGAAGCCCAACCTCCTCAAAGCCGCCTGGGACTATTACACGACCGTGCAGACGAAAGAAACGAAATACACCCCGCTGATTTCGGCGACGGACAAACCGGCGATTAACCTCAACGTGAAAATTATGGAGCAATTCCGGCCCGAAATGCAGAAGTTTTACTACGACCCCAGCAAGTACAAAAGCTACCTGGAGCAGTTGGGAATCAAGTACCCGACCGTACGGGAAAAGAAACCCGAAGAAAAACCCAGCGAAAGCAAATCGGGAAAATGAAGCTAGGTTCGGGGGTTTGGAAAAGCGCGCTGCCCGTGGGGAGCGCGCTTTTTTGTGTAGTTTTGAGAAAAACCAAATCAGGCCATGAGCACGGTTATTCTGGAAGTTGCCGAAGAACGGGAGCAGGAACTGTTCGAGATGCTGGAAAAAATGCCGGGGGTGCGGGTGATGACCCCTGCCCACCAAGTGGAAGAAGAGTTTCATAAATATCCCTGGCTCATTTCACGAGGCAAACACAAAGGTTCCCGGGTCAGTAGCGAGCGTTTGGCAGCTACCAACGAAGAAAACTAGCGCCTTGAAGAATGAGCAACGACTATTTGCTTGATGCCTGCGCCGTTATCGCGTATTTCGAGACGGAACCGGGTGAAGAAGTCGTCGTTCAGCATTTGAAAGAGGCCACTCACGGAAACGAGCGGCTTTTTATCCACGCGGCCACGCTTTACGAAGTTTATTACCAGTACCTACGCGATGAAGGTGCCCCTAAAGCCGCTGAGGTCTGGAATGACGTACTGGCTTTGCCGGTAACGGTGCTTTACACACTTGACGAAGCCTTTCTAAAACAAGCCGCCGAATTCAAAGCGCAACACAAAATGTCGGTGGCCGACTCGTTTCTTCTTTCGCAGGCCAAACGCCTCGACGCTTCGGTCATCACCTCCGACCACCACAAATTCGATGCCGTCGAGCGGGCTGGGTTGTGCCGGTTTACGTGGATGCGGTAACCTCCTTCATCAAGTGGGTACGCAAATGAGGGTTTATAGCCCTGCACTAGCACCCAGGCCATTCTGAGCAACCCCGATTACCACATCAGTGAAAGGCGGTTTGAGTGAAACCCACTGTGAAAGCGTGGGCTAACACAAAAATGCTTTTTTCGGCCTGAAAACAAAAGCCGCCCCGAGCACTCAGGGCGGCTTCACGATGGTTAACTTGGACGAAAAACGCTCAGGTACTCAGCTAAAAACGAGCCGATACGTTGGGATTTATGTTTTCTGACTATCCCTGATTAACCAATGACTACTAATCACTAACCGCTCAGGGCTGCACTTCGATTTCCTCGCCCTGCTTGTTGTGAAAATGGAATTCCATCATTCCCAGGGAAGTGTCTTTCGTCAGATTTACCCAGGTTTTGTATTTCCAGAGCCACTGCAAGCGCTTAGAAGGAAAGCCCGCCGTGAAGTAGGCGTGGAGGTAGGGGTGCAAAATAATGCTCACGCCCTTCTCGTTTTGCTTGCCGAGCATGTATTCCAGGTTGTGTTCGATGGTGTCCGACACGGCGATGCTGGCCGAAATTGTGCCCGTGCCGCCGCAGGTGGGGCATACTTCCACCGTGGCGATGTTCATCTCAGGCCGCACCCGTTGCCGGGTAATCTGCATCAGGCCGAACTTGGTCAGGGGCAGAATCGTGAATTTCGAGCGGTCGGATTTCATTTCGTCGCGCATCATGTCCTGAATCGCCTTTTTGTTCTCCGGCTTTTTCATGTCGATAAAATCGATCACGATGATGCCGCCCATGTCGCGCAGGCGCAGTTGCCGGGCTATTTCCTTCGCCGCCTCGATGTTAACGATGAGCGCCGTGTCTTCCTGGTTTTCCTGGGTGTTCGACTTATTGCCGCTGTTCACGTCGATGACGTGCAGCGCCTCGGTGTGTTCGATGATGAGGTAGCCCCCACCCGGCAAACTCACCGAGCGTCCAAACAGCATTTTGAGCTGCTTCTCGATACCGAACTGTTCGAAAATTTTATTCTTCCCGTTGAAAAAACGGACGATTTTCTCTTTCTCCGGCGCAATTTGGTGGACGTAGCTGCGGGCTTCTTCAAACAATTCCTTCGAGTCGACGGTGACAGCGTCGAAGTCGTCGTTGAGCAAATCGCGGAGCATCGAGGTGGCCCGGCTCATTTCGCCGATCACCTTGTCGCGAGGTTTAGCATCACGCAAGGCTTTCATTCCCCGGTTCCACTTGGCGATCAGGTCGCGGAGGTCCGCTTCGAGGTCGGCGGTTTCCTTGCCCTCGGCTACCGTGCGGATGATAACGCCGAAATTTTCGGGTTTCAGCGCCGACACCAGCCGCTGGAGTCGCTGACGCTCGCCTTTGTTCGTAATCTTCTTCGACATATTGACGCCGCTGCCGAAGGGCACCAGCACCAGGAACCGGCCCGCGATGGAAATGTCGCAGGAAAGGCGGGGGCCTTTGGTCGAAATCGGCTCCTTGACCACCTGCACCAGAATGGGCGTACCCTTGGTCAGGACTTTGTCGATTTTTCCGTGTTTATCAATCTCCGGCTCCAGTTTAAAGCCGTCGAGTGAACCGTTGTCGACCCGCTTGGCGATCACCTCGCGGGCAAACTTATTGAGCGAATTGATGTTCTGACCCAGGTCGAGGTAGTGCAAAAAAGCGTCTTTCTCGTACCCGATGTCAATGAAGGCGGCGTTGAGGCCCGACACCAGTTTTTTAACCGTGCCGAGGTAAATGTCGCCGACTGAAAAGTGTTCTTCTGCTTCTTCGAGGTGATACTCCAGGATTCGTTTGTCTTGCAACAGCGCGATCCGATCACCCTTGGGAGTAGAATTGATGATTAATTCTTTACTCACCGGTGATTGCTACGTTTAGGAGGAGAGGCGGAAGGTTGCGACCGGGACACGGTGTTCGGGACACGGTGTCCGGCGTTGCGAAGCTCGGCGTAGAGACGCCCGGTGTGCAGCGACCAGGGTTGCGAAGCCCGGTCAGTGAGAACGCCCGGCGTGAAAACGCAAGGGAGCGAGAACCACCACGCAGGTCAGTCCAGCACTCAACCACTCCCTGAGTGAATCAATGGGACAGGTGTCGAAAGCGGCTGGATACCAAGCCGTTCCGACGAATTGCCGTTCAAACGGCAACTTCCACAACAAGAAATCGTCGGACGGGAAAGTTCAAAAACGGGTCAACGTTTCAAGCCCCGCGACGAAATGCCGCCAACCTGAAACGTCGACCAGAACTTTCCTCCCGTAGCCAATCTGATCACGGGCGAACGATTTATTTCTTCTTGTGCCGATTCTTTCTCAGGCGCTTCTTGCGCTTGTGGGTAGCAATCTTGTGGCGTTTGCGTTTTTTTCCGCAGGGCATGGCAGTGTTAGTTTTTGAGACAGGAGATAAGAAACAAGAGACAGGAAAAGCACCGACCGATTCCTGACTCTTGTTTCTTGTCTCTTAACTCTTGTTTCTAAAAAATTTACAACTTCTTCAAATACTCATCGACTCCCGCCTGGACGGTGGGGTCTTTTTCCAATTTCTTCACCGACAGGAGCCAGCGTTTCGCTTCTTCTTTCCGGCCCAGTTCGGCGTAACTGATGCCGAGGTAAAACTGCGCCCGGGCGTTCTGGGGGTGGCTGCGCAAAATCCGCTCAAACCGCTCGGCGGCTTTGGCGTACTGGTTGGAGCGCATCGAAAGCAGCCCCAGGTTGAACAGCGCCCCTTCGTTGTCGGGATCCAGTTCCAGTACTTCCCGCAGCAGGGCGATGCCCTGCATGGGTGTCGGGGTCGCCATGTAGGTCATGGCCAGGTTGGTTTTGGCCGTCAGCAAATCGGGGTTTTCGGCGAGGACTTTTCCGTAAAATTCCCGCGTTTTTTCGCCCAGTTTGCTACCCTTCTGTTCGTCGATGGCGAAGGTAAAGGCCTGGTAGTAGCGGTCACCCGCTTTCAGCCAGCGCGGCAGTCCGGGTTCGAGCACCGCCGCCTTTTCGGCGTAAAAGGCGGCGCTGTCGTACCGGCTAAGTGTCACGAGCAGGTCGCTGAGGCCCTCGGCAAAACTGGCTTTTTCCGCGCCCGCCGCCCGGTCGAACTTCGCCCGCAGGGCGTCGAGCCGCTGCTGGTCTTCGCCCGAAAGCACCTCGACGTGGCTGGCCTTGCCCGCTTTGGGCGCGGCTTTGGCCGATTGCCCTTCTGGTTCGTCCGTGACGGTGACGCCCGAGGTGGCCGCCGCGTTTTTCCGCTTCTCGTCGCTCACCACGCTTTGGGGTAGGCTGTACAAGGCCCCCACCGTAGCGAGGGCCAGGGCAACGACGATAACGAAGGATTTTTTCATGGAAAGGCTCCGGTCTTACTCCTCCACGGCCGCCCCGGCTTTGTCGCTAGTTTTGACCTGTTCCACAAACACCTTGGCTGGTTTGAAGCTGGGAATGAAGTGCTCGTCGATGACGATAGCGGTGTTTTTCGAGATGTTGCGGGCCACTTTCTTCGCTCGTTTTTTATTGACGAAGCTACCGAAACCCCTCACATAGATGTTTTCTCCACCGGTCAGCGAATCTTTCACGACGGTGAAAAACTGCTCCAGGGTGCTCGATACATCCGCTTTGTCAATGCCGGTTTTCTCGGCGATCTCTGCGATAACGTCTGCTTTAGTCACGTTGATAGAACTTTTAAGGTTGTATTTTTGCCAGGGTGTTTTCGACAAACCAAGCGGCGGAAATTTTTAGGAGGCACAAAAGTAGGGCTTTGCGCCCGTTTTTGAAAGAGAACCTTTTATCGCTTTCTACTTTTTTTCAACTAACCCGTTAACGCTTAGTCGCTTCCGCACCCCCTTTGTTTTGACCCCCGATTTCTTCGCTTCAACTCTGCTTTTCTGGTACGCCCGCCATCAGCGCGACCTACCCTGGCGGCAAACCACTGACCCCTACCGAATCTGGCTTTCCGAGGTGATTCTTCAGCAAACCCGCGTAGCGCAGGGCCTGCCGTACTACGAGAAATTCGTCGCCGCTTTCCCAACCGTACACGACCTCGCCGCCGCCGAAGAGCGCGATGTGCTGCGCCTCTGGCAGGGCCTGGGTTACTATTCCCGCGCCCGCAACCTGCACCAAACCGCCCAACTCGTGGTCGCCGAATACGGCGGGCAGTTTCCGGGCAGTTACGCGGAACTACTGAAACTACGCGGCATCGGCACCTACACGGCGGCGGCCATTGCCTCGTTTGGATTTGGTGAAAAAGCCGCCGTGCTCGACGGCAACGTGTTCCGGGTGCTGGCGCGGGTGTTCGGCCTCGAAACCGACATCACCACCACCACGGCCAAAAAGCAGTTTACCCAATTGGCGAATGACCTGATTTCGCCCCGCGAACCGGCGCTTTTCAACCACGCCATCATGGATTTCGGGGCCACGCAGTGCGTGCCCGTGTCGCCGCAGTGTATGTTCTGTCCCTTCGCACTGGAGTGCGAGGCCAACGCCACGGGGCGGCAGGCCACGCTGCCCGTCAAGAAAAAGAAAGCCGCCGTGCGGGAGCGGTTTTTCAATTACGTGGTGCTCGAACAAGCCGGGAAATTGTTGCTCCGCGAACGCACCGGGCGCGACGTGTGGCAGGGACTGTACGATTTTTACCTCGTCGAATCGCCCGAACCGGCCACCTGGGATGACGTGGCCGACGATGCTTTTCTGCGAACCCTCCCGCCGACGGCCACCGTATCCGACGCCTCCGACGAGTACCTCCACGTACTCAGCCACCAGCGCATCCGGGCCAAATTCTGGCGGCTGAGTTTGCCTCCAAACGTCGCCCTGACGCTACCCGCCCACACCCGTTGGGCAACGCCCGCCGAAGCCGACGACTTGCCGAAACCGGTGCTGGTGGTCAATTATTTACGTCAGTATTTTTTTAGCGAACGGTAAGGACAGTTTCGCCCGACTATGTTTGTTTTGAGCGAAAGTATTCTTATTTTTAAACCTAAATCGTAAACTTTTTTAGAACATGGCCAGAACCTTCAACAAAGTGACCCTCATCGGCAATCTGGGCCGCGACCCCGAAACCCGTACCCTGCCCAGCGGAGCCAAAGTGGTGGATTTCACCGTTGCCACAACCGAAGCCTACAAAAATCGCGCGGGCGATCAGGTCGAAAACACGACCTGGTTCCGGGCCGAAGCCTGGGAAAAACTGGGCGACATCGCCGAACAATACCTCAAAAAAGGCGACCAGGTGTACCTCGAAGGCCGCCTGCGCCTGGAAGAATACACCGACCGCGAGGGCAATCCCCGCACGGCCCTGCGTATTCGCATCAACGAAATGCATTTGCTCAACAATAACCGGAACACCGAGGGGGCTGCTCCGTCGGGCGCTCCAGCCCAGGCCAGCCCGCGTCCGGCCACCCAGTCGGCAGCGGCAACACCCGCAGCAGTCAGTACCGGCGAAGATGATTTGCCGTTCTGAGTTTGGTTATCGGGTTATTGGTTATAGGGTTACTGGTTTTTTTGACGAAAAACCCAATAACTTAGTAACCAATAACCCGATAACTCGTTTTTCACCAACCCTTCCCATCCTTGGAACCACCCCTTAGTACGCCGGGCGCTCTGCCCGGCGACCTTGCCTCTGTCGATCCCCTCCCGACGCTCTGGCGGCTGGCTGTTGTCCTCACTCAGGTTAACGGTCTGCCGCTTTCTGTTTATTTAATCAATGGCCTGATTCTGCTGATTTTGCTCTTGCTTTCGGCGGTCGTGGCGGGGTCGGAAGTGGCCTTTTTTTCGCTTTCGGTCGATGAGCGCGCCCAGTGCCGCGAAAGCGATTCATCGGTGGAACGGCTCATTGCCCGGCTCCTCGATCGGCCCCAGCTTTTGCTGGCTACCCTGTTGATTTTCACTAATTTACTCAACATCACGTTCGTCACCATCACCGCCTACCTCACCAGCCAGTCGCTCGGTGAAAACGTGGAGCAGTGGGTAAGTTTGCTCATTCAGACCGTGGGCGTGACGTTCGTCATCGTGTTTTTTGGTGAACTCATCCCGAAAGTCTGGGCCAACCAGAACACCCTGCGTTTTCTGCGCTACACGGCCCCGCTCATCGACGTGGCCACGAAGGTGTTTCGCCCCATCGCCGTGCCCCTGATGAACATCAGCGACATCATCGAGCGGCGCGTGAAACGCAAGGGCTACACCATGACGGCGGAAGAACTGACCCACGCCCTCGAACTCACCACGGGGCAGGGCACCTCGGCCGAACAAAAAGAAATTCTGCGGGGCATCGTCAATTTCAGCACCATCACCGCCAGGCAAATCATGCGCTCGCGGATGGACATCACGGCCTTCGACGTGGAGTTTGATTTTCACGAATTGATGGATAAAATCAACAAGTCGGGCTACTCGCGGGTGCCGGTGTTTCGCGAATCGCTCGATAAAATCGAGGGGACACTCTACATCAAAGACCTGCTGCCGCACCTCGACAAACTGGAGGATTTTCGTTGGCAGGAACTCATCCGCCCGCCGTATTTTATTCCCGAAAACAAAAAAATCGACGACTTGCTGAGTGATTTTCAGGAAAAGCGCGTCCACATGGCCATCGTGGTGAATGAGTACGGCGAAACCGAGGGGCTGGTGACGATGGAGGACATCATCGAGGAAATCGTGGGCGACATTCAGGATGAATTCGACGACGAAGCAGTGGACTACACCCGCCTCGACGAGCGCACGTACGTGTTCGAGGGAAAAACGCCGCTCACCAATTTCTGCAAGGTGCTCGACGTGGACCTGGATTTGTTCGAGAAAGCACGGGGCGAGAGCGAATCGCTGGGTGGCCTGCTGCTCGAACTTTTCGCCCGGCTACCGAAGGTCAACGAAGAAATTACGTTCGAGGCTTTCCAGTTCCGGGTCATCTCCGCCGACAACCGCCGCATCAAGCGGGTGCGGGTGGTGTTGCAGCCGGAGGAGGAGGAAAAGGTGAAAGAATGAAATAGAAATAAAGGAGGTCACGCTGAGCGGAGTCGAAGCGCGACCTCCTTTGTTTTACAGCAAATCCAGCAAGGTTTTCTTGTCCAGCACGGCCAGGTTGGCGTCGCGCCAGTTTTCCATCACGCTGCGGAGGGTGCAGGTTTGCTCGTCGGCGCAGTCGTCGCAGCGACCGTAAAAATAAAGCGACACGCAGAGCGTGGGCGCAATCGGCCCATCGATGATGCGCATCACCCGTGAGAACGTTACCTCGCCGGGTGGCACCCGGAGCAGATACCCTCCGCCTTTTCCCTTCTGGCTTTGCAACACGCCATGGTTTCGCAAATCGAGCAGGATGGCTTCGAGGAATTTCTTGGGAATGCGCTCCTGTTCGGCGATGGTCGAAATCAGCACGGGCCGGCGACTTTCGTATTCGCGGGCCAGCACTTTTAAGGCTTTGAGAGCGTATTTGGCTTTTTTGGAAATCATTCAGCGAAGGGGGCTTCGGTCAAAGGTAGTGATTTGGAGTTTTCAGTTTAAGGTTTTCAGTTTTCAGTTAAAACAACAAGGAACTGAAAACTGAAAACCCTAAACTGAAAACTCCAGACTTAGGGTTCCGACTTATTCCAGTAAATTAGTAGATTAAGCGTGGAGCGGCCCGAGGCAATCAAATCGAGGTCGCCGTCGCCGTCGAGGTCGGCGGCCTGGAGGTCTTCGCAGGCCATCGGGATGCGGTCGTCCACGACGGTTTCAGTCCAGGTGCCTTTCCCATCCGGCACCCAGAGGCGGACGCCGAATTTCTTCTCGCCGTTGGGCATCCGCCAGCCCACGGCCACTTGCGAGCGGCCCGTTTTCAGGAAATCCCCCGTCACCAACGCGTGGCCTTGCGCCAGTTTTTCGGTGAGTGGTTGCGGCGTACCGTTTTCGTTGAGCAACACCAGGCTGTTGCCATGAAAGGGCGAAACCGCCACGACGAACCGCTTCCCGCCCGGTTCCTCGCCGCGCCGGACTTCACTCAGGCCCAGGCCCTGCACCAGCCAGCCTGCTTCCGCCTGCCAACGGTCTTTTTTCCATCGCAGCACTTTGCCGCCTTCTTTTCCCCCCACCAGTACCCGGGTTTCGGGCTGGTCTTCCCAAATTTCAAAATTGTGCGTGATGTGCATGGTCGAATCGAGCAGGTGGCGTTTCCAGGGTTGTTTCACGTTTTTTGGAAACTCGTACCCGTAAATCCGCACGCCGCGCCCTTCGCCGTTCTGGTTGTTCAGCCCGTGCAGGGGCGCGACGAGGAGTTGGAACTGGTTCGCTCCCGTCTTCGCCCAGCGCATCCGGTGGGTGGTCACTTCGTGGGGCAGGCGCACGGCTTCCCAAAGCTGGGTCGGGTCTTTCGGACGGAGGAGGTAAAAAACCGCCCCGGATTTAGTCGAATCGCGGGTTTCGGCGGGATTCCACCCCGCGCCGACGGCCACTTCCACGCGCCCGTCGCCGTCGAGGTCGCGGGCAGCGATGCAGACGTTGTCCTGGGGCGTGAGGTTTTTCGCCAGCACAAACCGGGGCCAGGGCGCGGTGGCATTGCCGGGGTTTCGGTACCAGACAAATTCCGTTTTGTCGGCCAGCAGGATGTCGGGCTTGCGGTCGCCGTCCACGTCGCCGATGGCGAGGCCGTAGCCGATGTCGAGTTGGTTGTCGATGACCTGGGCCTCGAACTTCGGAGTTTGGGCCTGGAGCGCTAACGGCAACAGGGCAAGGGCGAAAAGGGTGTTTTTCATGGCAGGTTTAAAGGTTTTTTTAACCGCAGGTATGCAGCGTTCATCGCACTTTCATCCGTTTCATCTCCCGCAACGGGCTCTCCCGGTACGGGTGAAACTCCACCTGAAACGTATGCCTCGGCGACTGGCTGTAGCGCCGACGCAACGCCGCCCAGTCGATTTCGATGGCCCGCCGCATCGCTTCCCGCTCCGGCAGGCGGCACTCGCTCGTCAGGAGTTTGGCAATCCATTTAGCCTGAATTTCCGCCAGTGGCATGATGGCCCTCAGCGGCTGAATGAAAGCCAGAAAATAAAGTCCGGGGTGGTCGGGATGCACCACACGCTGGTAAAGTTCGAGGTTGTTTTGCTGATCGAGGTTCAGAAAATCTGGTTCGAAAAATGGGACCGAAACCTGGTAGCCCGTGGCATAAATCACTAGGTCGGCCTCCTCGCTCGAACCATCCTCGAAAACGATGGTTTTTCCCTCAAACTCGCGGATGTTGGGTTTGAAGTGAATCGCCCCGCGCCCGGCCAGGGCCAGCAAATCCTGCGAAACGGTGGGGTGTTCGGCCAGCGGCGGGCGCCTGGGCAGGGGTACGCCGTAATCACGCTGATCGCCCCGCGCCAGCCAGAGCGTGGTTTTGAGCAAAAGCCGCTGGAGGGCCATCGGCAACCGGGTCGTCGCAGGGCTGGCCAGCGAGTCGAAGGGTTGTTAGAACATCTCGGAGGGCTTGTCGTCAAAATTGCAGTATTTTCTGCGAAAATTAAACGAAACCTGCCCCCAACCGAATCGTCGGACCGCCCCTAAAGGGGGCTTTTTCCTGCCTGAACACTCCAGCAACGAAAAGCCCCCTTTAGGGGGGCCGACGATTCGGTTGGGGGTAACGCCGTCCAACGGGGCCACAAAAAAAACCGGCACCAAAGGCACCGGCTTTTCAGCAACACCAATATGAAATCTTGAATTACTTGTCGTAGTCCGTGTTTTGTGGGGTAAAGTTCGTCCACTTGTCGAGCCAGTTGTCGGTGGCGTTGAAGGCCCCCCGGTAGGCGACTTGCTGGAAGAAACTGTCGGCCCCCTTGCCCGTCCAGACCGCCCCCGTCAGCAGCGGCGAATCACTGCCCACGGTAAAGGCCGGGGCCGCGAGGTCGAACGACTTGGCGTTGAGCTTCAGCGTCGCCAGGTCGGCCAGGGCCACCACGGTGTTTTTGCTATCGACCGTGTTGAAAAACGTCGAGGCATCGGCATCCACAATTTCATCGGCCCCTTTGAAAGGCGTCGCCATGTTAGCCAGCACGATGCCGCGCAGTTGGAGTTTACCGTCCTGCACGTTTTTCAGGGTAGCCAGTTTCTTCCCGTCCAGGCGCAGCCCTTCGGGGTAACCCACCAGCACCGTGTTGAAAATGCTGATGGCGGTGTTGCGGCGCAGGTGCATCGAGCGGCCAAACGAACCACTGCCGTTCGACGTAGTCGCCGTGGAAGGCGCAGCCTGGAACACAAAGTTGCTGATGTTGGCAAAGGTACCCTCGGTCAGGGGCAGGCCGTCGTTGGAACCATTGGCGGGCGTACCCGGCTCGAAGTTGTCAGACTCGAAGCCGTTGGAGGTCGATTGATCGGCTACGTTCGGGTCGCGGAGCGATACGCCAAACTGCACCTTGCCACTCCAGCCCCAGTCGGTGTCCCAATCGTCGTCAAAGCCCCGGAAGGCCACCAGGTGCTTGGCGTTGACGTTCCCGCCGAACCATTCATAGGAATCATCGCCGCTGTACGACACCTGCACGTAGTCGATGGTCGTGCCCGAACCCACGCCGTACATCGTCAGGCCGTTGATTTCGGAGTTAGCCTGCGCCGAGAGGGCGATACCAGCAAATTCGATGCGCACGTACTTCAGCGAGCCGGAATTGTCGGTCGGCACGTTGAACGACCCGACGCTGCCTTCGATACCGCCTTCAAAAAACTTGGCGCTGGGTTGATTGATGGGGGCTTTGCCAATCAACACGATGCCGCCCCAATCGCCGTAATTCCGCTGACCAGCGGGTTTCGACGACGTGAAAATGATGGGCTTGTCCACCGTTCCTTCGGCGATGAGCTTGCCGCCCGGCTGCACGATGAGCGAACCGCCCTTGCCGCTGGCCGTGGGGTCCACATCTTTCGTGCCGCCTTTGATGATGGTGCCCGGCTGGATGGTCAGCGTGACGCCGTCCTTCACGTACACGAAGCCTTTGAGCAGGTACACTTTATCGGCCGTCCAGGTGGCCGAAGCGGTGAGGTTGCCCGTCACTTCCTGCACCGTTTTCGGCCCCAGCGTAAACGCGGTCGTGCCGGTTACGGGCGTTTTCGTGCCAATCTGCACGGTCACGGTGCCGTTCTGCGCACCGCTGGGCACGGTCACGGTGATTTCCGTCGGCGTCACGGCCTTCACCGTTCCGACCACCCCGCCCGTGAACGTCACTTTTACATCGGCGGCGTTGGTACCAAATTCGGTTCCCGTGATTTTAATGTCCGTCCCAACGGGAGCGCTGGTCGGGTTGAGACCCGTCACGGTCGGGACGGGTTCCGGGGTATCGTCGTTTTTACAGGCTACCACCACCGCCAACACGAGGGCGAAGAGGACGAACGAGAGTTTCCAGTTTTGAAGAAAGCGCATGGAGTTTATGAAATTGGTTTGGTTTTAAAGTTTGTCTTTGTCTGAACCGCGATTGGCCAGGATTAAAGGATTTACAGGATGATAAAATCCAGAAATCGAAAATCAGGAATCAACCATCCTGAAAATCCTTGAATCCAGGCCAATCGCGGTTCAGACATTACGGAATCAGCGTCCGCCCAAACGAGTACACCAGGCTCACCGTCGAGTAGCTGCCGCGTTTGTAGCGGCGTATTTCCTGGTCGGCGCTGGCCGTTTTTGAGGTTTTGTCCGAGTCGATTTTGCCGTTGCGATTGAAATCCTGGTCGAGGCGGTAGGCTTGGTTGAGAAGGTCCTGGATGCCCAGCCGCAGCTCGAAGCGCTTGTTGAAGACCTTGCTCACGTTGAGGTCGATGACGTTGCGCGGCATCTCGTACACCGTCGGACTGTTCTGGTTGCCGACCGCGAAAATCCTGGGTCCGAACACGTTGTAAAGCAAGTTGGCCTGCCAGCCGCTGGCGTCGGCGTAGTACACGCCCAGGTTCACCAGGTACGGCGATTGGTTCATCATCGGCCGCTCGGTATCGGCGATGTTCTTCAAATCTAGGTTCTGGATGGCCCCGCTCAGGTCGGGGGCCTGCACGAAGTCACCAAGCTTGATTTTGCTCTCGATGAGCGAGAGGTTGGCGACCAGCGTCAGGTTTTTCAGGAAGGCCGCGTCCGTTTTGGCGAGCGACTTCCGCGCCTCCAACTCAATGCCGTAGCTCGTGGCGCTTTTCGTGTTGATGAACGTGTACGCCAACCCGTTGGCCTGGGGCAGCAGGAAGTTTTCGATGGGTTTGTTGAAATATTTGTAAAAACCCGTTACCGAAATCACCTCGCCGGGCGAGGGGTAAAATTCCCACTTGGCATCGAAGTTCTGAATCGTCGCCGTTTCGAGGGTCTGGTTGCCGCGCACATCGGCGTTGAAGGCAAAATCGAAGTAGCTGAACGGGGCCTGCTCGCGGAACTCCGGCCGGTTGACCGTGTACGAGTAGGCCAGGCGCAGGTTCTGGCGTTCGTTGAGTTTGTAGGTAAAATTGGCCGAAGGCAGCGGGTTGAACAGCCCCTGATTGACCAAACTGGCGTTGAGCGGGTTGCCCAGTTTGCGCTGGTTGTACTCACCCCGCAGGCCCAGCGTCAGGCTGGCTTTGGGGCCGAAGTACAGGTCGCCACCCAGGTACCCGGCCAGGTAGGTGTTGCGGGCCTCGTAGGAGTCGATGGCTTTGGTGCCGTCGCTGAAGGAGTAGCTTCCCTCGGCCCGACCGCTTACGTTTTCGGGCGCGAAAATCTGGTCGATGGGCAGTTTGCCGAGGGCCAGCGTATTGCCCTGACGCTGGTAGCCGTAAAACCGGGCGTTGAAGTCGCGGGATTTTTGCTCTACGTACACCCCGAAGCGCAACGCAGCGGGTTCGTGGTCGGCGGGGTTGCCGAATTTCTTCTGGGCGTTGATGGCCGCCGAGTAAATGTATTCGTGGGTTTTCGAGTAAAAACGACCCGATTGCAGCGGCGTGGGGTCGGTGGGAATGGAGGCCGAAAAGTCGTTCGGCGTCCCGCTCGTTACTTTTTCCCGCTGGTACACGATGCGCTTCCAGTCGGGTTCCCAGCGGCCCGTGTAGCCGAAGCCCGCCAGCCAATCCAGTTTAAACTGTTGACTTACCGTGTGTTCGCCCGAAAGCTGGCTGGTGAGGATGCTGCGGTTTTCAAACCGTTCGGAAAAGCTGCGGATCTCGCGGTCTTCCACGAGCACTTCCCCCGTCCTCGCGGTGGTTTCGGTGTTGCCGAGTTGGTTGAAAAGCGTTTTCCACTCCAGGTTGAAGGCGGGCGAGAAGCGGGCCGTCCAGTTGTGGAGAATCCCCAGGCGTGAACTGCGCTGGTAAAACGCGTCGGTGTAGCGCTGGGCGAGGTCGTTGGCCGTTGCGCCGTTGTTGTAGGTGTTGAGTTCGATGTCCGAATACTGGTTCGTCAGCGAATAATTCAGGCTGGTGAGGTTGCTCACCCGCACGTCGCCGAGGTCGAAGCGCCGCCCCAGGTTGAGGGCCACGCGCAGGTCGGGCGATACGGTCACCGGGGTGAGCGCCCAGGTGTTGGGCAATAGCCGGGCGTAGGAAGCGCGCACGTTGGCGGGCAGGCTGTTGAAGGTCGCCGCCGAGGTGGGGAAGCTGCTCGGAAGTTGCTGTTTGGCATCCCACAAACCCAGCGCGTTCAGTCCGCCCCGGTCGTGGCTCTGCACCGATTTGAAGGTGGTGTTGCCCCGGTAGCCGAGCGTGAAACCCACGTCGAGGAAATTCTGTTCGGGTTTTTTCTTCGTGTAAATCTTGATGACCCCCCCGGCAAAATCACCCGGCAGCTCCGCCGCGCCCGATTTGTAAATCACCATCCGGTCGAGGATGTTGCTCGGAATCAGGTCGAAGGAAAACGAGCGCACGTCCACCTCGGTCGAGGGCGTAATCATGTCGTTGACCAGCACCGTGTTGTAGCGCGAAGCCAGCCCGCGCACCAGCACGAAGCGGTTGTCGACGATGCTCACGCCCGGCACCCGGCGGATGGCGGCGGCGGCGTCGCGGTCCTGAGATTTCTGGATTTGCGCCGCCGAAAGCCCCACGGCGATGGATTTCAACTGCTTGATTTCGGTAATTACCGCCACTTCGGTATTGGTAGCCCGACTGCCCGTCACCACCACTTCATTGAGCGTCTTGCCTTCCTCGACTAGTTCAGTTTCCAGTTGGGTCGTATTCCCCGACTCGATACGGACGGCAGGAATCTCTTTCGTCTGGTACGAAATGTAGGAAACGATGATTTTGTGCGTACCGGAGGGAACGTTGGCAATGGTGAAATTGCCTTCCACGTCGGTGCTGGCCCCGAGTTGGGTGCCGTCTACGCGCACCGTGCCACCAATGATGGCTTCCTTCGTTTTGGTATCTTTGATTACGCCCCGGAGGGTGCCCGTCTGGGCCAGGGCAGTTAGCGCTGAAAGCACTGACAGGGAAAGGGTTAGTAAACTTTTGCGGGTCATATTGGTGTGCATCAAGGATTTGACGCCGCAAAAGTACCCCGGCACTGTTACGCCGGTGTTACCCGTAAATTACGGGTTGGTTAAGGATTGGTGGGGAGGATTTAACAATTTGGTAACAAAGCGATAGCTCGACCGCAGACGCGCAGTCCTCCGGCCGGAGTTGTACAGCGTCATGCTGAACCGCAACGGTCCGCCGTTGCGGTTCAGCATGACGCTGTACCTTATTTTTCCCCACTTCCCGCCTTGCCTTCCGGCATCAGCACCACCTTGATGAAGTTGGGGCCGAACACCTTCTGGGCCATCACCCTGACCGAGGCCACCGTCACGCCGTCGATGAGGGCCTGGGCGCGGAGGAGGTCCTTTGGGTCTTCGCCGTTTTCGTAAGCCTGCGAAAGTTCCGTCAGCCAGTAGCGGTTTTGGCGCTGCTGCACTTCGAGGGCGCGGCGGGCTTCGGCTTTAAATTTGTCCAAATCCTTCGGGTCGGGGCCGGCCGTTTTGAGATTCTCGACCATCGCCAGGGCTTTGGTCGCCAGTTCTTCTACCCGACCGGGATTGGTGCCGTAGCCGATGCGGAACTGGTAGCGCTGGGCGGGAAGCTTGCTCAGGTTGCCCGAAGCGCCGATGCCGTATACCCCACTTTCTTTCTCCCGGATTTCCTCGATGAGCTTGATGTTCAACACTTCTTCCAGCGCGTCGAGGTTGGCTTCGTTTTCGGCGGTGTAGGGCAGATCGCCGGTGAAAACCAGTTGGGCCTGCGATTTGTCGTCCACGCCTTTGTACACCGTTTTGGTGATTTTGCCCTTCGGTGCCCGAATGCCCAGGTCTTTGTAGGTTTCTTTTTTGCCGGTGCCGGGCAGCGAACCGAGGTAGGTTTCGAGCAGCGGCGTGATTTCCTCTACCTTAAAATTCCCCACGAAGAAATACGTGAAATCGGAGGCGTTGCCGAAGCGCTCGTCGTAGATTTTCATCGAAGGGTCGAGGCTGATTTTGTCGATGTCGGCGGGTTTCATCGGCATCCGGCGGGGATTGTAGCCACCCAGCACGGCGGTGAGCGTGTCGTAAAATACCTTCTGCGGCTGGGGCGTGGCTTCCTGCTGTTCGAGGCCGTCACGCTCGTTGCTGAGGTAGCCCTTCACCACGTCGGGGTCTTTGCGGGGTTTTACCACGTAGGCGTAGAGCAGTTGCAGGGCCGTTTCCAGGTCTTTCGGCGAGGCACTACCCCCGAAGCCTTCACTCAACTCGCCTACGTAGGGGCTGACGTTCGCCACTTTCCCCGTCAGGTATTTCCGCAGTTGTTTCTGCGAAAAACCGGCTACGCCGCTCTGAATCGCCAGTCCATTGGAGTAGTCGGCGTTGAAGTAATCCTTCATCGAATACAGCGAGGTGCCGCCGGGGCTGTAGGCCGAAATCAGGATTTCGTCGTTTTTAAAATCGGTTGGTTTCAGCACCACGCGCAGGCCGTTGCTCAGGGTCAGTTCGGTCACGCCGAGTTCGGCGATGCTTTTTTTCGAGGCCACTTTCCCGGCCTTCGGCGCGGTGGCGAGCAGCGGGGCGGTCACGACTTCGTCCACGTAGGCGGTCACGTCTTTCCCGGCGTTGTCAATCCAACCGAGGAGTTGCGCTTCGGTGGGCAGTTTGTCCTTGTCTTTTTCCGGCCCCATCACGATGACGGCGCGGTTTTCTTTCGTGATGTACTTCGTGGCGACGCCGTTGACGTCGGCCAGCGTGATGCCGGGCAACTGGGCCTGCACGAAGGGGAAGTACGTTTCGATGCCCATCGACGAAGCCCCATCCACGAAGTTGCTCACGTACTGGAAGGCCAGTTGCTGCGAGGCGGTCTTGTCTTTTTCCTTAAACCGCTTCTCGGTGCCGGTGAGGAGTTGCTGCTTGGCGCGGTCGAGTTCGGTGGCGACGAAGCCGAATTTCTGCACCCTTGCGGCCTCGTCCAGCACGGCTTTCAGGCCGCGTTCCTGCGCGCCCGACTTCACGGCCACGCCAATCGTAAAGGCGTCGTATTTGCCGATGAACCCACCCAAACCGCCCCCACCGCCCAGAAACGGCGGGTCGGCGGTCTTGGTCAAATCCTGGAGGCGGGTATTAAACATGGCGTTGAACAGGCTGCGCTTGAGCAATTCGCGGCTGTCGGCCAGGGTCTTTTCCATCAGCTTCGGGTGTTTGTGCAAGACCTGAATAATCGTGTTGGGCTGCTCCGAATCGGTCACGATGGCTACTTTCGTGCCGGCGTGAACGGGAATGTCGTATTCCGTCCGGGGCTTGGCGTTGCTCACCGCCGGAATCGCGCCGAACTGGTCTTTGATGATTTTCTCGACCGCCTCCACGTCGAAATCACCCACCGCGATGATGGCCTGGAGGTCGGGACGGTACCAGGTTTTGTAGAAATTACGGATGGTTTCGGGCTTGAAGTTTTTCAGGATTTCCTCCGTGCCGATGACGTTCCGCTTGGCGTACTGCGAGCCGTTGAGGATGACGGGGAAAAACTTGTCGCGCATCCGCTGTTGGGCACCCTTGCCGCCGCGCAGTTCTTCCAGAATCACGCCGCGTTCTTTGTTGATTTCCTCCTCGTCCATCAGCAGGTTGTGCGCCCAGTCTTCGAGTACGTCGAAGGCCCGGCGAAACACCGCCTGGGAGTCAGTCGGCACGGGCAGCATATACACGGTTTGGTCGAAACTCGTGAAGGCGTTGAGGTCGTCGCCGAACTTGATGCCGTTTTTCTGGAGAAAACTGACGAGTTCATTTTTCGGAAAATTCTTGGTGCCGTTGAAGGCCATGTGCTCGGTGAAGTGCGCCAGGCCATTTTCGGCATCGTCTTCGAGCACGGCCCCCACCCGCGTCGCCAGCATGAGGTGGGCGCGGTTTTTGGGTTCCGTGTTTTTACGGATGTAGTAGGTCAGGCCGTTGGACAGGGTGCCTTTGCGGGTGAGCGGGTCAAAGGGGACGGGCTTCGAAAGCTCAGCGGTTTGCGCCAAAGCACAAACGCTCAACAGACCGGCGAGGGTAGCCAGCGCGAGGGGGCGGAAATTGGGTTTTCGCATGGGGGTTGGAAAAAAGGGTTGGTTTGGATGAAGGAGTGGTTGGGTAGTTGGGTTGTTGATTGCCCGCCTGGAAGTACCCCCAACCCCCTAAAGGGGGCTTTTTACTACTAGAAATTCCAGGCAGGAAAGCCCCCTTTAGGGGGTTGGGGGTATTTCCAGGCGGGCAAAAAAGCCCGCTAAACTACTAAAAAAGTAGTTTAGCGGGCGAAGATATCTTGATTAGCGGTAAGCCGCCTTCCCCGCCTCCAGAAATTGGGCAAACGCCCCGGCGTCCAAATCGTAAGCGCGGGGCGGCAACAGCAGTTTTCCCTCCGAATCCAGCAGGCAGTAATGCGGCTGGGCGTTGGAGCCGAACTGGGTGATTTGCCGGTCGAGGTTCTGCTCGCCGATGGTGTCTTTCACTTTTCCATCCGCTTTCGAGGTGTAGTGCTCGGCGGCAGGCAACTCGGTTTTGTCGTCCACGTAGAGCGCCAGCACCACGAAATCATCGCGCAGGCGACTCAGCACCGCCGGCTCCGACCACACCCGGTCTTCCATTTCCCGGCAATTGACGCAGCCGTGGCCGGTGAAATCGACGAACACCGGCTTGCCCGCCGCCTTCGCCGCCGCCAGCGCCTCGGCGTAATCGAAGTAGCCCGGCAGGCCGTGGGGTAATTTGAATTTATCGGAAAAACGTACCGCTTTTCCGCCCGCCGGGGCGGGCGAAGCCGAAGCCAGCGACCCGCCGATGAAGGGGTCGAAGCTGGTGGCGGGCGGGAGGTAGCCCGCCATCGCCCGCAGTGGGGCACCGAACATCCCCGGAATCAGGTACACCACGAAGCTGAGCGTGAAAATGGCGAGCACCATGCGCAGCACCGGGATTTTCTCCAGCTTCGAGTCGTGCGGCATCTGGATTTTGCCCAACAGATAAAAGCCAATCAGCGCGAAGAGCACAATCCAGAACGCCAGGTACACTTCCCGGTCGAGAATGCCCCAGTGGTACACCTGGTCAGCGACGCTCAGGAACTTGAGCGCCAGCGCCAGTTCCAGAAACCCAAACACCACTTTCACCGCGTTGAGCCAGCCGCCCGATTTAGGCAACGATTTGAGGTAACCGGGGAAAAACGCCAGGCCCGAAAAAATAACCGCGAAGGGCAGCGAAAAGCCGAGCATTCCCACCACGGGCCGGATGAACTGCCCGTTGGCTGAGGCAATCAAAATGCTGCCTGCAATCGGCCCGGTGCAGGAAAACCCCACCAGCACCAACGTGAAGGCCATGAAGAACACGCCTGTCAACCCGCCCTTGTCGGCCTGCGCATCCATTTTATTGACGAACGAACTGGGCAACACGATTTCAAACAATCCTAGAAACGACAGCCCAAAAAGGACGAACACGGCGAAAAACAACAGGTTCGGAAACCAGTGCGTCGCCAGAAAATTGGCGAAACTCGCCCCGAACAGCCAGGAAATCAGTGTCCCGAACAGCACGTAAATCCCGATGATACTCAGGCCGTACACCAGCGCCAGCATTCGCCCGTTGCTACCCCGTTGATTGGTGAAGTAGCTGACCGTCATCGGAATAATCGGGTACACGCAGGGTGTGAGTAGCGCCGCGAAGCCCGCCGCCAGCGCCACGAGGAAAAAACCCCAGAGCGATTCCTGGGGCGGGGCCTGGGTGGAAACGGCGGCAGGGAGCGGAGCGGAAGCCGTTAAAACGGCTGAATCGCGGGCGGGCATCGTCGGCGCAACCGCCCCAACCGGAGCCGGACTCGGCGTTTTCACCGCAACCGAATCACCCCCGACCGCCGCCACCGGCGGAGCCGTGGCCGAAACGGCGGGCGGCGTGGGCGCATCCACCGCCGCGAGGGCAGTCAGGGCAATGGCAAAATCCCCATTCAGGGGTACGCAGGTGCCGTCGGCGTCGGTGCAGGCCTGGCCGCTGTAACTGCCTTCGAGGACTGGTTTTACCGATAAAATCTTCACTTTCTGCCGAAACTCGGCCTTCGCCTGAAAGTACCGCACCGGCCCGCCGAAGATCTCGTCCTGCTTCTGCACGACCGTCCCGACGGGTTTCAGCTTGCCCACCAACGCGAACGTGGCGTTTTTCTTGAAGGCGACTTCCGTGGGCAGCGGCCCCACGTTGGGATCCTGGTCGGAGGAGAACACGTGCCAGCCGGGGTTAATGCGGGCACTGAAGACGATGTCCACCGTTTCACCGACTTTCACCGACGGCTTCGCGGCCTTGACCGTCCAGGTGGTGGGGGTGAGGATTTGGGCCTGGCTGGTGAATGAAAAGAGAAAAAAGAAAAGTTGGAGGGGTAGGTAGTTTCGCATAGAGGTTTTTCTAACCGGGTTCCTGTCATCCAGAGCGTAGCGAAGGATCTTTCGCGGTAGGAATGGAGCTACTCGGTTGATAAACGCGAAAGATCCTTCGCTGCGCTCTGGATGACAGCCGGGGTAGTTTGAATGTCAGAACACAATTCGGGCCGAAAAATTTCCGACGACGCAAAGGTAGCGCTTCTGTGGCCTGGGCATTCAACAAAAAACCGCCCCGGAGAGGCGGTTTTGAGGCCGGTAGCCGTTGGATTCAGCGCCCGGCGAACGACCGAATTTCATCCAGCGGCAAATCATCCCCCAAGTACCGCCCGTAGTGCGCCGTGACGACCCGGCCCGCCGGGTCAATCAGAAAATCCGCTTCGATGCGGGTCAGCGAGCCATCGCGGGGCAGTTTTTCCTGGTAGAGTTTTTCCCCTTCCCGGCGCTTCTTGTCCGCGCCGTTGAACAGCCCGCTCAGCAATTTTCCGGCTGAACGGCCCACGCCGTACTGCTCGTACAAGTTGGCCTCCGGGTCGGCGATGAGGCGAAAGGGCAGTTTCGTGTCTTCGACGTACTTCAGCAGGTTTTCCGGCGACGATTCGTACACCACGACCAATTCAAGGTTCTGGCGTTTGAGGCTGTCGTAAGCCCCCAACAGTTCGTGCATCCGCACGTTGCAAACGGGGCATCCCACGAAACGCTGGAAACTGAGCAGTACTTTTTTGCCCTTCAGGTCGTGCAACGACAGGGGTTGACCGTACGCATCGGTGGTGCTGAAATCGGGAGCGGGTTGGTTGGGCGTAATTTTCATGGATTGGGCAGAAAGGGCAGATTGAACGAGAACAAGGGCGACGAGCAGCAGTGAGGCCGCCAGCAGCCAGCGAATGAAGGGTTTTTTGAACATGGGAAAACGGTTTTTTCTACTTCATACCACGCCTCCCAACTTTATCACCCGGTCGCTGTCAACATTTCTTTTGTTCGCAACGGCCTCACGCGGCCAACGTCTTCCCGGCCACCACCCGCATTTTCTCCAGGCACTTGTTTTTCATGCTGCTGGCGGTGTGTTTGTTTTTATAACCCACCCGTTGCCGGATTCCTTCGATGGTTTGGTCGAGCCAGTACAGGTCGCGCAGCAGCCGCCGACAACCCGGCGACACTTTCAGAATCCAGGCCGACACCCGCTCGACCCGACTTTCTTCCAATTCCTCCTCGGGCTCCTCACCGAGTTCCGTCCAGGCGTCACCCAGGGGTTGAAGCCGCGTTTGTTCACGCAGGCGCTTGAGCCACAGGTTGCGGGAAATGGCGTAGAGGAAGGTTTTGACCGAGGCCGTCAGCGCGAAATCCGGTTGGCGGGCTTTAGCGACCAACACGAGGAGGGCTTCCTGGAACAAATCTTCGGCATCGGCCCGGCTGCCGGAATTACTTTGCACCAACCGCAACACGGACGGAAAATGGTAGCGGTACAAAAACTCGAAGGCGATGCGCTCTTCCCGCCGGAGGCGTTCGAGCAGGGCGGCATTTTCGGAGACAAGCAGCATAGTGCAGAGAATGGTTACGCGCTTAATTCCCGACGTGGGAGTGAAATCACCCATCGGGTACAGGAAAATTTTCGGGGTCGTTCAGGCCCTAAAGTGGTTTTCCCGAACAAAGATTCCGGCCTACCTTTGTGGCCTTGGTTTTCAATCGTTTGTTTTCCCCCATTTTGCCCATGTCCACGACCACCGCGAGCGCTATCCAACGCGATACCAGGGTTTTCGACCTCATCCAAAAAGAAACCGACCGCCAGGAACACGGCATCGAACTCATCGCCTCCGAAAACTTCGTCTCGAAGCAGGTCATGGAAGCGATGGGCACCAGCCTGACCAACAAATACGCCGAGGGCCTGCCCGGCAAGCGCTACTACGGCGGCTGCGAGGTGGTGGACGAAGTGGAAACCCTCGCCATCGAGCGGGCGAAGGAGTTGTTTGGCGCAGTCTGGGCCAACGTGCAGCCGCACTCCGGGGCGCAGGCCAACGCGGCGATTTTTCTCTCGTTTCTGAATCCCGGCGATAAAATCCTGGGCTTCAACCTGAGCCACGGCGGGCACCTCTCGCACGGCTCGCCGGTCAATTTTTCGGGAAAATACTTCCAGCCCTTTTTCTACGGCGTCGAGCAGGAAACCGGCCTCATCGACTGGGATAAAGTCGAGGAAATCGCCAACCGCGAACGCCCGCGCCTGCTCATCTGCGGGGCTTCAGCCTACAGCCGCGACTGGGATTACGCCCGCCTCCGCGCCATCGCCGACGGCATCGGGGCCATCCTCCTCGCCGACATTTCCCACCCGGCGGGGCTGATTGTCAAGGGCTTGCTCAACGACCCGATGCCGCACTGCCACATCGTGAGCACCACCACCCACAAAACCCTGCGCGGCCCGCGCGGCGGGCTGATTCTGATGGGCCAGGATTTTGAAAATCCCTTTGGTCTGAAAACGCCGAAGGGCGAGTTGAAACTCATGTCGGCCCTGCTCGACGGGGGCGTGTTTCCCGGCACCCAGGGCGGGCCGCTTGAACACGTCATCGCCGCCAAAGCCGTGGCCTTCGGCGAAGCGCTGACCGACGAATTCGGCGACTACGCCGCCCAGGTGCAGGCCAACGCCCGCGTACTGGCGCAGGCGTTCGTGGAAAAAGGCTACAAAGTCATTTCGGGCGGAACCGACAACCACCTGATGCTCATCGACCTGCGCCCGAAGGGCCTGACCGGCAAACTGGCCGAAAATACGCTCATCAAAGCCGACATCACCATCAACAAAAACCTGGTGCCCTTCGACGACAAATCGCCCTTCGTGACCTCCGGGATGCGCGTCGGCACCGCCGCCGTGACCACACGCGGGATGAAAGAACCGGAAATGCTCAAAATCGCCGACCTCATCGACGACGTGCTCATGCACCATGACGACGAAACGTACCTCGCGTCGGTGAAGCCGGAGGTGAACCGGCTCATGCATGATTTCCCGTTGTACCGATAGCTTTTGAACTTAACTTTGCGAAAGCCCTCCTTTCAAGGCACCAAACCCCGCGAGAGTTTTAAAACTCTCGCGGGGATCTTGAAAAGGGGAGGGCTTTTGTTTTGCAATTTCCCGTAGGTATGGCCACTGATAACTGAAAACTGAAAATGCCCCTCGACCAACCGCGCCTCGGCGATACCGACGCCGACGAAGAAGAATACGACGGCACCGAAATGTCGTTTCTCGACCACCTGGAGTCGCTGCGCTGGCACATCATTCGGGCGGGCGGGGCCATCATCGTGTTTACGGTGGTGGCGTTTGTGTACATCGAAGAGATTTACAACGCCGTCATTCTTGGCCCGGCAAAACCTTCGTTCTGGACCTATCGGCAGATGTGCGCGTTAGGCGAGCGTTTCGGTGTGAAAGGCCTGTGCATCGACAAACTCGACTTCAGCCTGATGAGCCGTGAAATGGCCGGGCAGTTTACGATGGCCATTTTGTCGTCGTTCATCATCGGACTATTGTTTGCGTTTCCTTACGCGTTCTGGGAAGTCTGGCGTTTCATCGCTCCGGGCCTGCGGCCCAGCGAGCGCAAGGCGGCACGCGGAGCCGTATTTTACGTGACCATGCTCTTTTTCACGGGTGTATTGTTTGGGTACTACGTCGTATCGCCGCTGGCCATCAACTTTCTGGCTAATTTTAAAATCGACGAAAGTATCGTCAACCAGTTTGACATCGGCTCGTACATCTCAGTGCTGTCCACACTCACGCTGGCCTGCGGGTTGACGTTCCAGTTGCCCATGATTGCCTTCGTGCTTTCGCAAGTGGGCGTGCTGACGCCCAAGTTTATGCGCGACTACCGCCGCCATGCCTTCGTGGTCATTCTCATCGTCTCCGCCATCATCACACCCTCCCCCGATATCATGAGCCAGTTGCTCGTGGCCGCGCCGCTGTCGCTGCTGTACGAAGTGAGCATCCTCGTCTCGGCGCGGGTCAACAAGCGGCGGCTGCGGGAGTTGGGAATGAAAGAAGAAAACTGAGCGCAGAGGATAGAGTTGAGAGGATGGAGAACAGCGAAAGGCATTTGACATTCCCTCTACGCTGTCCTCTATCCTCTCAACTCTATCCTCTGTTTTATGTCGCTTGCCATGAACTTTTGCCCCAACTGCGCCAAACCGCTCACGCGGGGGCTGCGCGACGGGGTGGAGCGCGTTCTTTGCCCCGACACCGAGGGTTGCGGTTACGTGTTTTGGAATAACCCCACGCCCGTGGTGGCGGCGATTGTCGAACACGAGGGCAAAATCGTACTGGCCCGCAACGCCGCCTGGCCGCCGGAATGGTACGCGCTCATCACGGGTTTTCTGGAAGCGGGCGAATCACCGGAAACGGGCATTCTGCGCGAGGTGAAGGAAGAACTGAATCTGGACGGAGAAATCGTGGAGTTCGTAGGCTTGTACGAATTCCGGCGGATGAACCAACTCATCATCGCCTACCACGTCCGGGCTACCGGCACGATTAGCCTCAGCGAAGAACTGGTCGATTTCCGCCACTACCTCCCCGAAGAAATCAACCCCTGGCCCCAGGGTACCGGCCAGGCCGTCCGCGAGTGGCAGGCCCGGCGGGGGATTTTCAACCCGACGGTGGAGTTGCGGCGGAGTTAACGTAAGTTGAGTGATAGAATCAAGCAGCTTTCATCTCCATCCAACCACCCCGCCCCTACGGGGCACCCCTCAAGGAGGGGAAATTTCCCAGGCACGATTCCCTTCCTTGACAAAGGAGGGGTGCCCCGTAGGGGCGGGGTGGTTGGGTCGGGTTGAAAAGGCTTTCTTCTGACCACACATCCACCCTTCACCAACTCACAATTCCCCCATGCCCGAAGCCTTCATTTACGACGGGGTACGCACCCCACGCGGGCGCGGCAAAGCCGACGGCAGCCTGCACGCCACGCAACCGATTCAACTGCTGACCAGGGTGTTGCGCGCCCTACGCGACCGCAACCACCTCGACACCCGCTACGTGGACGACGTGATCATGGGCTGCGTCACGCCCATCGGTGAGCAGGGGGCCGACATTGCCCGCACCGCCGTACTCACGGCGGGCTACGCCGAAAGCGCCGCCGGGCTGCAACTCAACCGCTTTTGCTCGTCGGGCCTGGAAGCCATCAACATGGCCGCCGCCCGCGTGATGTCGGGGCAGGAAGATTTGATCGTGGCGGGCGGCGTGGAATCGATGTCGCGGGTACCGATGGGAACCGACGGCGGGGCTTTGTTTATGAACCCGGAAATCGTGGCGCAGCACCGCATCGTGCCCCAGGGCATTTCTGCTGACCTCATCGCGACCAAGTGGGGTTACTCCCGCCAGCAACTCGATGCCTACGCGGTAGAATCGCACCGCAAGGCGGCCCTGGCCTGGCAGGAAGGGCGCTTCGCCAAATCGGTCGTGACGGTGGAAGACGAAATCGGCCTGCCCCTGCTGGATCGGGACGAGGGGATCCGCACCGACACCACGGTGGAATCGCTTTCGCGCCTGAAGCCCGCCTTCGAGGTCATGGGCGGCATGGGACTCGACGCGCTGGCGCTGATGAAATATCCCGAAGTAGGCGAAATCCGGCACGTCCACCACGCGGGTAACTCGTCGCAAATCACCGACGGCGCGGCGGGAATTTTGATTGGCAGCCGTGAAATCGGGCAGAAACTGGGCCTCCGACCCCGCGCCCGCATCCGGGGCTTCGGCATTTGCGGCTCCGAGCCGACCATCATGCTCACCGGCCCGATCCCTTCGACCCAAAAAGTGCTGAAGAAGGCCGGCATGACGATGGCCGACATCGACCTCGTGGAAATCAACGAAGCCTTCGCCGCCGTGCCCCTGATTTTTATGGAAGACCTGGGCGCGGACGAAAGCAAGGTGAACGTCAACGGCGGAGCCATTGCGATGGGCCACCCGCTGGGCGCGACGGGAGCCATCATCCTGATGACCCTCCTCGACGAACTCGAACGAACCGGCAAAGGCACCGGCCTCGCCAGCCTCTGCATCGGCGGCGGGATGGGCATCACTACGATTATCGAGCGGATTTAAGCGAGTTGACTAACCTCACTCACCAGCGAGATTCCTTCGCCCACGCAGGCTAGACCGAAATCGGTCAGGTCGTGGCCGGCGAGTTGCGTGAGGCCGTGGAGACGGCAGGTGGCGAGAATCAGCGCGTCGTTGGGGAGCAGGTTGTACTGTTCCATGAGACGGAGGTATTCGGGAATGAGTTCGTTGCCGTTGGAGAGCACGGTCATTGCTTCTAAAAACGCGCCTGGGTTGTGCTGCTGAATGAGGTGCGGAATCGCTCCATCGCGCTTGAGCGTAAGGGGGGCTTTTCCTCCCTCGATGATGAGCAGATAATACGTGTACTCACTCAGTACGACCGAACTGATGCACAATTAATATCGCTCGTCGGCCAGCAGGTGGTTTAGCAAGTCTGTCTGTCGCCTTTTGCTCCACTCCACCAGAATGGAACTGTCCAGGAAAATCCTATTGCTCATACACGTTAAAATCGTCCGGGTTGAAATCATTTTTTTTCCGGGAAAGTCCGGCAGCGAATTGCTCGGCAATTTCCAACCGAGACGGTCGCGGCAATTCCGTTTCGTCAATTGCTTCAGCCGTTACCCGAAACTCCCGGTCTTGCAGCCCCTCGGGTACGGCAATGATAAGCTGGCCGTTTAATGGCTTCTGAATCAAGTGAATCGTTTCCATTTTCCACGTCATTTTTTGTAAATCTACGAAAAGCATTCTGTTCCCATGGTCAATTACCGCATTCAAAACCACGTCGCTATCCTGAGTTGGAACGTCAGTAACCAGCCCATGAATGTGCTCAACGACGAAAGCATCGCCGCCTTCGACGAAGCGCTCCAGAAAGCCTACGCCGACCCGGACGCGAAGGGAATCATCATCACCTCCGAGCGCCCGGAGTTCGTGGCCGGGGCCGATTTAAAGATGATTCTGCGCAACAACGGCAAGCCCGCCCGCGAAATGCTCGCCTTTTCGCAAACCCTCCAGCGCATTTTTCGCAGCATCGAAACCTCCGGCAAACCCGCCGTGGCGGCCATCAACGGCACGGCCCTCGGCGGCGGACTGGAAATCACCCTGGCCTGCCACCACCGCATCGCCCTCGATAATCCGAAAGCCCAACTCGGCCTGCCCGAAGTGACCATCGGCCTGCTGCCCGGCGCGGGCGGCACCCAGCGCCTGCCCCGGATGATCGGCATGGAAACCGCCACACCGCTCCTGCTCGAAGGCAAGCGGCTTTCGCCGAAAGAAGCCCACGGCCTGGGCATCGTGCAGGAACTGGTCGCCACGCCCGAGGAACTGCTGGAGGCTGCTTTCCGCTGGATTGGCGCCAACCCCGCGCCCCTCCAGCCCTGGGACGAAGTAAACCGGAAAACCGGCAAAATCGAAGCGAAAGAGAACTTCAAAGTCCCCGGCGGCGCGGTGCAAAGTCCGAAGGGGGCGCAACTCTTCACGGCGGGCACGGCGATGCTGATGGAAAAAACGAAGGGCAATTTCCCCGCCCCGCTCGCCATTCTGTCCTGCGTGTACGAAGGCTTGCAGGTCAACCTCGACCAGGGTTTAGCCATCGAAAGTCGGCATTTTGTGAAACTGGCGAATGGCCCGGTCGCCAAAGCCATGATTCGCACCTTGTTTTTCGGGATGAACGAAGCCAACAAGGGCGTTTCCCGCCCGAAGGCCGTTCCGCCGCAGGACGTGAAACGGGTCGGCATCCTCGGTGCGGGGATGATGGGCGCGGGCATTGCCTACGTCTCGGCGATGGCGGGCATCCATGTCGTCTTGAAAGACGTGAGTGCTGAAGCGGCGGAGCGGGGCAAAAGCTACTCGGCGGCTTTGCTCGAAAAAGCCATCCAGCGGGGAAAAAGCACCCGCGAAAAGGCCGACGGAATTTTATCCCGCATCCACCCTACCGCCAGCGCCGCCGACCTCACAGGCTGCGACCTGATCATCGAAGCCGTGTTTGAGGCCCGGGACTTGAAAGCCCAGGTCACGCGGGAGGCCGAGCCGATGCTCCGGGCGGGCGGCGTGTTCGCTTCCAATACCTCGACGCTGCCCATCGGCGGGCTGGCGCAGGCCTCGGCCAACCCCGCTAAGTTCATCGGTCTGCACTTTTTCTCGCCGGTGGACAAAATGCAACTGGTCGAAATTATTATGGGAAAAGAAACCTCCGACGAAGCCCTTGCCCTGGCGATGGATTTTGTGAAAAAAATTCGGAAAACGCCCATCGTCGTCAACGACCGTCGCGGTTTTTACACCAGCCGCTGCTTCAGCACCTACACCGACGAAGGCATCCGCCTCCTCAGCGAGGGCGTGAACCCGGTATTCATCGAAAACGCCGGAAAACTGGCCGGAATGCCCGTCGGCCCCCTGGCCGTCACCGACGAAGTAGCCCTCGATTTAGTCCACAAAATTTCCGGGCAAAGCATCAAAGATGGCGTGCTGAACGCCGATGACCCGAGTTTTTTACTCGCCCAAAAATTCGTGGAATTGGGCCGTTTGGGGAAAAAAGCGAAGGCCGGTTTTTACGAATACCCAACGGAAAAAGACGCGAAGAAACACCTCTGGCCCGGCCTTGCCGACCTGTTTCCGCCCGCCGAAGCCCAGCCCGGTTTGGAGGAAGTAAAAACCCGCCTGCTTTACCGCCAGGCCCTCGAAACGGTACGCTGCTACGAAGAAGGCGTCATCCGCGAAAAACGCGACGCCGACGTGGGGTCGATTCTGGCTTGGGGCTTCCCGGCCTACACCGGCGGTACGCTCTCGTTCGTGGACTTCGTGGGAACTGAGCGCTTCGTGGCCGAGTGCGAACGGCTGGCTGATGCTTACGGCGAACGCTTTCAGCCTACGGAAAAACTGCGGGTAATGGCCGAAAGGGGCGAAGAATTTTACGAAAACCCGGCGAAGGCGGAAGCGCTGGCCTGAGCGTGGTTTAATCGGATTTGAGTAAATTGGCGGGTGGAAACGCCTGCCAGTTTTTTTGACCTGCCATGACCACCCTTCACCTCCACATCCCCGACGACCTCGAAGCCCTGCTCCGCGACGTAGAGGGCGGCGCGGAAGCCTTCATCCTCGAAACGGTGCGACATCAGTTGCAGGAAAAACAAGCCCGCCAACTGGCCGAAGCCCGGCTGGAAGAAGAATACCGCCTTGCTGCCGAAGACGAGAAACTCCTCGCCAAAGGCTACCGGGCGGGGCATGGCGAGGTGCGCGAACTCATGAAAGAATACAAGCATGTAGACTTGGAGGGCTGGGAAGATGAATACTGACCGAGGTACCGTGCTTTTCGCAAACCTTGACCCAACGGTCGGGGGCGAAATCAGAAAAATTAGGCCGGTTGTGGTTGTTTCCAACAACGCCAATAACCGGTATAACCTGACTATCACGGTGGTGCCCATCACATCAAATGTGACGAAAATTTATCCACATGAAACCTTACTTCCGGCTGGTTCCGGTAACCCTCCAAAAGATTCCAAAGTCAAGACGGATCAGATTCGCACCATCGACAAAACTCGACTCGTCAAAGAATTGGGTCGCCTTTCGGAAGCAGACATGAAGCGCATCGAAACGGCCTTGCGAATTCACCTGGGGCTGTAAAATTTCCACCGTTCTCGCTTATTGAGCAAACGGTTTGAAAATCACTCACTTCCACCGCTACATTTTCCGGGAAAAACGCACCTGACCCTGCTTTTCCCGTGCCCGCATCCCCTTCTTCGTTTACCCCCACCGATCGCGACGTGGATCCCCGCGCCCTGCTGCGCAAGTACCGGCGGTTCTGGCCCTGGTACGCCCTGAGCCTGACGGCGGCGGTACTCGGCGCTTTTTTGTACCTGCGCTACACCACGCCGGAGTTTCGCAGCAACGCCACGCTGCTCGTCAAAGACGAACGGGCGGCGGTGGGCAGCGAGGAGGATTTGTTCAACGACCTCGGCCTGCTCAAAAAATCGCGGGTACTCGACAACGAAATTCAGGTGCTCCGCTCGCGGAAGGTGATGGAGCGCGTCGTGCGCGACCTGGCCCTGACCACCCGCTACTTCACCGACGGACGCCTGCACCGGCACGAAGTGTACGGTACCGCGCCGCTCCGGGTGGTGTTGCTAACGGAAAACACGGCGGTTTTTGACCGGGAATTCAAACTTTCCGGCGAGCACGGGGCGGTCGTTTTCACCGAAATCAGCAGCGGTTGGCGTACCCGCCAGCCCTACGGCCAGGCCTTCGATTCCCCCTTCGGGCGTTTTTTGGTGCAAAAAACGGAACGCTACGCCCGCGCCGAGGGCAGCCGGCTGTTCGTCCAATTCGCGCCGCTGCGCGAAGCGACGGAGGAGATTCTGGAACGGCTTACGGTGAAACCCGTCGTGAAAAACTCCGTCGGCACCACGCTCGACCTGAGCCTGACCGGCCCCACGCCGGGCCGGGATACGGCGGTGCTCAACCGGCTCATCGCGGTGTACAACCAGGCGGGCATCGACGACAAGAACCGGGTCGCCGCCAACACCATCGCCTTCATCGACCAGCGCCTGCGCACGCTTACCGGCGAACTGGCGAGCGTGGAACGGGGCGTGGAGGTTTTTAAACGCGAAAATCGAATCGCTGATTTGAGCCTTGAAACCGGCCAAATGCTGCGCCAAACGGGTGAAAATGAATTAGTTCTCCGCCAGCAGGAACTCCGCCGCGAACTGCTCCGGGAGTTGGAAACTCACCTGCGCGACCCGGCCCGCGAAACCGCCCTCGTCCCCACCACGCTCGACCTTGCCGACCCGGCCCTGCTCACGGGCATCGAAGGTTACAACGCCCTCCAGCTTCAGCGCGAAAAACTACTCCTCAGCGTCCCCGTCGCCAACCCGCTGGTCGCCACGCTCGACGCCCAACGGCTCAGCCAACGCACCAACCTGCTCGGTACCGTGAGAAACCTGCGGCTGGGCTTGGACGCCAGCATTCGCCGCTTGCAAGCAGCGGAAACCCGCTCGGCCCGTCACCTCGCGGCGGTGCCGGGCAAGGAGCGGGCTTTTGGCGAAATCAGCCGTCAGCAGCGCATCAAGGCCGATTTGTACCAGTATTTGTTGCAGAAAAAAGAAGAAGCCGCCCTGGCCCAGGCCGTCACCGCGCCCGCCGGGCGGGTGCTCGATGCCGCGCAGCCCTCGCGCTTGCCGGTTTCGCCAAAAACGAGTTCCGTGTTGCTCTTGGCGTTGGTGCTGGCTCTGGCTCTGCCGACCGTCGGCGTGGCGCTGCGCGACGTGTTCGACGATAAAATCAACTCGCCCCGCGACATCCAGCGCCTGACGCCCACGCCCGTGCTGGGCCGCATCGCCCACAGCGAAACCGGCCAGCCGCTCGTGGTGCAGACCGACAGCCGGGGTGCCGCCGCCGAGCAGTTCCGGCTGTTGCGGGCCAATTTTCAGTACGCCAGCGCCGCCAATCCCGGCAAGGTGGTGCTCATCACGTCGGGGCGCAGCGGCGAGGGCAAGAGTTTCGTGACGCTCAACCTCGGCCTCACCCTCGCCCTGGCCGGGCGGCGCACGGTGCTGCTCGAATTCGACCTCCGCAAACCGCGCCTGACCCGCTACCTCGGTTTGCCCACCGCCGCGCCCGGCCTGACCAACTACCTCGTGGGTGAGACCAGCGCCGACGACTTGCTCCGGCCTTCGGGCGTTCACCCCGACCTGTTTTTAATCAGCAGCGGACCGGTGCCGCCTAACCCGGTGGAACTGCTCGGTCTGCCCCAACTCGACGACCTGCTCACCCAGCTTTCGGCCCAATTCGACTGCATTCTGATGGACACCTCGCCCGCCGGACTGGTGGCCGACGCCGCCACGCTCAACCGCCTCGCCGCCCGCACGCTGCTGGTGGTACGCCAGGGGTTCACCCGAAAAACCGACCTCCTGCACCTCATCGACCGCTGCGCCGACGGCCAACTCAGCCGCCCAGTTCTCGTTTTCAACGACGTTCGCGACGAGACCACGGGCTACGGCTACGCCGATGGCTACTACCAACGGCCTCGGAAGGGGCGGAGAATTCCCTGTCTGTCACGCTGAGCGGAGTCGAAGCGCGTGGCGTAGCGCTTCGACTCCGCTCAGCGTGACACCACTCGTCCGGATTTGTAATCGCAGCCCGACGTGGAACGGGCGAACCGTCCGGACGCAAAGAGCAGCGGATTTGTAATCCGCGAAACAAAAAACCCCATGCCCCGCGTCACCCGCTGGAACCTCGCCTCGCAGTACCTCAGTTTGGGCCTGAATCTGGTCAGCGGCCTGCTGCTCACGCCGCTGGTGCTGGGTTACGTGGCCTCGGCCCAGTACGGAGCCTGGCTACTCAGCGGCGACTTGCTGGCCTGGGTTTCGCTCCTCGACCCCGGCATTTCGGCAGTGCTGGGGCAGCGGGTAGCGGCGCAGTTCGGGGCTGGAAACCGGACAGAAATCGGCTCCCTGACCGGGGCGGGGTTACTGGTGACGGTCGCCGTGACGGCGCTACTCCTTGCCCTGGGTTTCGGCCTGATTCCCTGGTTGGACCGGCTCGTGGCCTTGCCCGCCGCCGAAATGGGGGAACTGCGGGCGGCGTTCAACGTGGCGCTCCTCGGCACGGGGCTGGTCGTGGCCTCGCATTCGCTGGTGGCCGTCACGCAGGGCTTGCAGAGCGGCCCGGCCAACGCCCTGATTTACAACGGCAGCCTGCTCGCCAGCCTGGTGTTGACCTTGATTTTACTCGAAAACGGCTTCGGCCTGCTCGCCCTGGCCTACCCCATCGCCCTGCGCGGCGGGCTTTACACGCTGGGTAACGCGCTCTACCTCCGCCGCCGCTTCCGGCGGGAAGGCATCCGGCTGAGGGTACGTCGCGGGGTTTTTCGGGAAATTCTCCGCCCCGTTTCGTTTACGGCGCTGACCCGGCTGGCCGGAGCACTGCTCGTTAACCTTGAAAACGTCTTGCTGGCCCGCTGGGTCGGGTTGGGAGCGCTGCCGGTGTACGCGCTTTCGCGGAAAGGCCCCGATTTGCTCCGCCTGTTCATCGAACGGGGTGTCGTTGCCACCGGCCCGGCGCTGGCGTTTTCTTCGGAACAGATTCGGCAAGTTACGCTGCTCCGCACCGGGCACCTGCTGTTGGGGGCGTTGGCCTGGCTGGCGGGTGGGGCCTGGCTGTTCAACGAGGCGTTCGTGCGCTGCTGGGTGGGTGGAGATTTCTTTCTCGGTGCTTCGCTCAACGGCTGGCTGCTGGGTTACGTGCTGCTGCAAACGGCTTTCAACGCCCTGTTTTCGATTGGAATTTCGTTGGGAAATTTCCGAAAAACGAGCCTCGTTCACCTCGGCTACGCGCTGCTTCACGCCGTTTGCATCGGGTTGGGAATTTGGCAAGGTGGCCTGGCGGGAATGCTCGTCGGGGCGGTGGGGGCGGGCGCTTTGGGCCTGGGTGGCCTGATCGTCGTGCTGAGGAATTCGGTCCTTTTTTCAAAAAACCAGCATCGCGAACTGGGGCGGAGCGCCTTCCGGCAAAGTGTGCTGGCGGCTGGCCTGACGCTCGTCTTCCGCGCAATCCTGCCGCCCACGTTGGATTGGACGACTTTGGTAGCCTGGGCGGGGGCGTTTGCCGGGAGTTTTTTAGCGGGAAACGTCCTGCTTTCGGAGCCGGGTCGCCGGGGTTTGCGACGATTTATTTTTTCCGAAAAACCCGTTTCCACCCCATGACGCGGCTCACCCTAAAACTCATCGGCGGGCTGGGCAACCAGTTGTTCGCCTACGCCACGGCCAAAGCCCTGGCCCGGCGCAACGACGCCCGGCTCGTGTTGGACGCGCATTCGGGCTACCGGCGCGATGCCTTCGGGCGGCGGTTTGAACTGGCTCATTTTCAAATTTCCGACGAAATCCACTCCGCCCGGCATCCCTTCGGGCATGAGGCCCTAGAGCGAATTTTCATCGAAATGAACCAGTTTTTACCCCGAAACCAGCGCCGGTATTTTCTCGAAAAATTGCCGTCCGGCACCGTCAAGCACCAGTTTCAACCCTGGCTCCGCGACCTTCGGTTGCGGCACGACGCCACGCTCCAGGGCAATTTCACCAGTCCGCGCTACTTCGACGACCACGCCGGGGTCATCCGGCAGGCCCTGCAACTCCGCCAAGTACCCAGCGACCCGGCCCTGCTCGATTTGGCCCGCCGCCTGAGCGCGGAAAATGCGGTGGCCGTCCACTTCCGGCTCGACCGGGGTGAGGGGCCATCGAATGTGCAGCGCCTGTCGGCGCGGTACTACGAGCGGGCGTTTGAAAAACTAACCCGCGAACTGGTGACCCCGCAGTGGTTCTGCTTCGCCGACACGCCGCAGCGGCTGGACGAATTCATGGTACTCCCGCCGGGTGCGACAGTGATTGCCGGCAACCCCGCGCCCGTGGACCTTTGGCTGATGCAGCACACTCGCCACGCGGTGATTTCGGCCAGCACCTTCGCCTGGTGGGGAGCCTGGCTCGGCGAAAAACCGGGACAACGGGTGCTCTGCCCGCCCGTGGCCGCGCACTGGGATAACCTCGACGTGTACCCCGATTCCTGGGAAATCATTCCGTTTTGACCATGCCGATTTTGCTCTTTCCACTCGCCACCTTTTTTGCGCTGCTTCTGCTGGGCCGGGCGCTGGAGCGGATGCTGCCGGGGCTGTACACGGCCCGGTTTTTCGGGATTTACTACGGGTTTCAGGCGGGGCTGGTCGCGGTGATTTTGGTAATTGAACCGGAAACGATGCTCTGGAACGACGCCTACCCGCTCACCCTGGCCGAGGCCACGCCGCGCCTCTGCGGCTGTTTTTTGATGGAAGGGCTGGCGGCGTTCGGCGTTTGCTGGCTGTTGCGAAAACCGTTAGGCCGGTTCACCTCTGGCCTCCCATCGCTCACCGAGCGCATCCGGCAGGCCCCTCACCCGCTCGATTCGTACCTCGCCCTGCTGGCCGTGCTGCTGATGCTCAACCTCTTCGCCAACGCCGAAGGACTCATTTTTTACTTCATCCGCACCACCCTCGACCTCAGTTTCGTCGCCGCGTTCGTGGCCGGCGTGCGATTCCGGCAAACCCGGCGCTTCGTGCAGATACTCTGGATTCTGGCCTTGACCGGGGCGGCCACGCGGGCGGTGTTTGCCGGGAGCCGCAGCGATTTTCTGCCCGTGTTGCTCTACGGCTGGGGCGTGTTTTTGAGCCTGCCCACCCGCCGGGCGCGGGGCCTGGCCCTGCTCGCGGTGGCGGCGCTGGCGCCCTGGTTCGTGGTACTCAACAGTTTTATCGGCAGCTATCGCCTGCAACAGGGGCGGTTGAGCAACCTCGGCGACATCGACACCGAACGGGTGAGCGCGGCGCTGAACGCCCGCGACCAACTGGCCGTGGGCCAGCGTACGCCCCTGCAAATGGTGCTGGAACGCCTACTCAACCACCCCAACGCGGCCGTGGTCGCCCTCACGCCCGATATAATTCCGTACCGGGGCTGGGGAAATCTCGGCACCGAAATCGCCGACAATTTCGACCTGACGGGCCTGCGCGGACAGGCGGCCATCGAGGGGGTGCGCGAAGCCTGGCGCGAGCAGGATTTTGGCCTGGGCACGGCCAATTCTTACGGATTTTATTCGGGCCTGAAATCAGGCGTGGAATTCAGCATCCTGGCCGATGGCTACTCGCGGGCGGGCACTTTCGGCGTGTTGCTCTACGGTGTTTTGGCCGTGCTGGTGTTACTGGGGGCGGAACTGGCGTTGCGGCGAAGGGTACCCGCCGCGAGCGCCGACGGGGTGCTGGTGCTGACGTTTTTGCTCTACATCGCGCTGGGGGTGTTTTACGCCTATCCTTTTTTCTGGACGGTTAAATTTCTGGTGTTGCGCACGCTGGGGTATTTTCTCGTGACCCGGTTGTACCGGTACACGGTAGGGGCGCTCACCGCGACCGAGTCGGGGACGCTGCGGCTCTGAAAAGCAACCCGGCCAGCGGTTCGCAGAACCCTGTCAGCGGTTGTGCGCTCACGGATAACCAAACTTGGCTACCGATTACCTCGCAACCGCTGACAGGGTTCTGCGAACCGCTGTCCGGGTTGCTTCTTTCCCCATGACCATTTTACTCTACGGAAAATTTGATCCCGCCGCCCTGGAAAATTCCTACCAACGGGCGTTTGAAGTACTCGGCCACCGGGTCCTGCGTTTCGACGTGGATCAAGAAAATGGCCTGGTTGGTCGAAAAAACAGGGTTTTGCAGCGACTCATCCGGCAAGTTCTCCCCGCGCGGCGATGGCTCAGCCGAGGGCTGAACGCCGGATTACTGGCCCGAATCCGCGCCGAAAAACCCGACCTCCTGCTCGTTTTTCGCGGTGATTTTCTGATGCCCAAAACGGTACAAATCGTGCGGGAGATGGGCGTAAAAATCGTCATTTTCAACCCCGATAACCCTTTCACCGGCCATCCCAGCGCCCGTCCCGAACACCGGCGGGCGGCGCGGGAGGCGGATGCCTACCTGATTTGGTCGGAAGCGCTGGCGAGCCGATTGCGGGAAAACGGCGTGAAGGCCGCCCACTTCTTCCCCTTCGGTTGGGACCCGATTTTACACCCCCATCAACCGGAAGTTTCTCCGCTTCACGAGGTGGTTTTCATCGGCAACTGGGACCGCGATCGGGCCGTTTTTCTCGAAAAAATTGCTGCTGTTTTTCCCTTAAAAATCTGGGGCGATGCCCGCTGGCAACGCCGCACCCGACCCGGCAGCGCCCTCCGAAACTGCTGGCAGGGCGGGCCGCTGACGGGTGAGGCCATGACGCAAGTCATGTCGCAGTCGGCGGTGGTGCTCAACCTGTTTCGGCGGCAACACCGGGCGGGCGGGATCGTGATGCGGACTTTTGAAGTACCCGGTGCGGGCGGGTTTCTGCTTTCTGAAAGCAACGACGACGTGCAAAGGCTGTTTCCCGAAAACGAAACGGGCGCGTACTTCCGCGATGCCGACGAGTGCCTGCTTCAACTCCGCCACTGGCTCGACCACCCCGCCGAGCGCCGGGCGCTGGCGCGGCGGGCGCAACAACGGGTGGCGGGGCATTTTGCTTACCCCCACCTCACGGAAATTCTGCTGACCAGCCTGGAGACAGGGCAGTGGCCCGGCTTCCAGGACTGGCGCTGAACGATTCCATTTCGAGAAAAATCAGATAAAAATCTCGCCCTTCAGGTACACCACCGCCCGACCGCTGAGGAGAACGCGGTCGCCGAGGAGTTCGAGCCAGAGGTCGCCGCCGCGCGGGGAAATCTGCCGGGCAGTCAGGCTAAGTTTCCCCAGTTTTTTGGCCCAAAACGGCGTAAGCGTGGTATGCGCGGAGCCGGTAACGGGGTCTTCGTCGATGCCCGAAGCCGGGCCGAAAAAGCGGCTGACAAAATCTGCCGGTGCGACGCTCGCTGCCTCGCCGGGAGCCGTCGCCATCACACCCCGGACTTTGAGCTTCGCCAGTTCGCGGAAATCGGGTTGCAGGGCGGCCACAGCGGCTTCGTTTTCGAGCACCACCATCAAATCGGTCTTTCCCGCGTACACCTCCAGCGGGGCAACGCCGAGGGCGGCGGTCAGTTCGTCGTGAAACGCGGGCGAGACCAGCGCGGGCGGGTCGGCAGGGAAATTGAGCGTGAACAAATCCCCGTTACGCTGCACAGTCAGGCGACCGCTGCGGGTGTCGAAGCGGATTTCGTCGTCAGCGTAACCGAGGTGGTCGTAGAGGATTTTGGCGCTGGCTACGGTGGCGTGACCGCAGAGGTCCACTTCCACGGTGGGCGTAAACCAGCGCAGGTCGTAGGCGTCCCCGTTTTTAACAAAAAAAGCGGTTTCGGCGAGGTTGTTTTCGGCGGCGATGGCCTGCATGGTTTCCTCGGGAAGCCAGGATTCGAGCGGCACGATGGCGGCGGGATTGCCGTGGAAAAGCTGGTCGGTGAAGGCATCAGCCTGGTAGATGGGAAGGGTCATGGAAAAAAGAACTGGTTGCGTTTTCAACTGACTGGCGAACCGTAAAAGTTCGCCGTCTCTAAACCCCGCGAGGGTTTAAAACCCTCGCGGGGATAATTTTTTTGTCGCATTCAAAACCGCCACCGCACCTGCGCCTTCACTTCGGTTCGGTGCGGGGCCTGAATCTCATCCAGGCCGGAGCCGACGGTGGCTTGGTGGAGGTAATCGGTACGAGCCAGGCGAATCCAGGCGTCGAGGGCGCGGCTGAGGCGGATTTGAAGGAGTAGAAAATTCCGAAAGCCCTCGTTGTAATACGCGGGCAGCGAAAAGGCGTAGAGCACGTCGGGTTCGTAGCTGTAAAACCGGCTGTCGTAATCGTCGGTGCTGAAGTAGGCCACGCGGCCACTCAGGGTGAGGTTTTTGACCGTCACCGACGCGTCCTGCACCAGCCCCCAACCCTGCGAGGGCGCGAAACCCCGAAACCGGAAGGCCGAGTAAAACCCCCGCGTACTCAGCGAAAGCCAGCGCCGGGGCGCTTGGTCGAAACCCAGCACGGCGTAACGGCGGGCGGTGGGCAGCACCTCGTTTTGCTTCTGGAGGCGGTCGGGGACGTTTTTTTCCTTGTGTTCTTCCACGAATTGCCCAAAAAACTGCGTGGTTTTGCGCGGCGTGTACGCCAGCCGCAGCAAGCCACCCGCGCCCCGCGAGGGGGCATCGACCAGGTATTTCCACTCCGGAAACCGGAAAACATCGAGGTAGCCACTCAACAACCAAGCCGGGCGCGGGGCGTATTTCAACCCGAGGAAGAGGCCGGTTTCGTTGCCATTCCTTGAATTTTCGCCGAAGGCTTTCGCGTGAAAACTGTGAAAATCGCGGGCGTAACGCCGGAATACCAGCGAGGCATCCAGTCGGCGGCTGAGGCTGGTCAGCAGCCCGCCCACCGTGCCCACGCCGCCCGAAGAGGAGCGGGCGATTTCTCCGAAAAAATGGGCGTTGCGCCAGAGGTAATCCCCGTTCAGACCCAGCACGAGGTTGCGCGTCCCGGCGAATTCGTAGCGGTTGTAGGCCGCGTCGGATTTTTGAATGCGGACGTCGAAGGTGGTGTACACCGCCGTGAAACCGGCGGAGGCGCGGGATGATTTTCCCCGCCACAACAAATTCAGGCCCGCGTCTTGCTGCACGACGGCCCCCTTGTCAGCGATTTCGTTGGGGGTTCGGTGCAGGCCGCTGGTTTGCAGGCTACCCGATGGGTCGAGGTCGTCGCGGGGGTCGTCGTCGAGGTTGGCATCGCGGCGGAGGCGGGATAAAAACGAGGTCAGTTCCCAACGGCCCGCCGCGTAAGTGGCCGCCGCCCCGCGCAGGAAGCCCCACTCCAGCGCCGAGGTGTAGGGTCGGATGCCGAGGTGACTCCGCCGGGCCGTCAGCACGGTTTCGGACCCTTTTCCCAGAAAAAACCCGCCCGCCATCACCAGTCCCTGCCCAAATTGAAGCTGGTAATCGCCCAGCGCGAGGGCCTTCCAGCGGCCCCGGTTGCGCAACAGCACGTGGGCCGAAATGAAATCCATTCCGTAGCGCCGGGTTTTTGAGTCAAAAAGAAGTTGTTCACCGGGGTCGTTTTCGAGGGTAAAACCCCACTCGGCCTCGCCGGGCAGGTACTGCTTGAGCCGCACGTAGGGATGAGCCACCCCACCGAGGTAGCGTTGCGGATACACGCCATTCTTGTTCGGCTCGCCGGTCTGGTAGCCTTTTTTTGCTTCCAAATCCTGCTCGTAGCGCAGCAGCAGATAACTATTCCGCTCGGCACCGACGCGTTCCCGACCCGCGCCGGGGATTTCGACGAAGGGCAGCAGGCGGTAAATCGTGCCTAAATCCAGCCCCGGCACGGCCTGCAATTCGTACACCGACACCAGCGGGCCGTAGCGCGAACGGTACTCAATCAACGACGTGAGTTGGCGCTCGTTGAGCACATACGTCGCGGCCAATTCGTCGCGGGTGCAGACGTTGAGGTCGAGCGGACGGAGGTAGAGTTGGTAGAGCGTTTCGCCGAGGTCGGCGTAATCGAGGTCCTGGGTGGGAACGGGCAGCAGGTTTTGGGCCAGTTCACGAGCGTTGAGTTCGCGGCGGGGGTATTCCTGGGCCTTCGCCAGCGGAGCCAGAAGTAGCAGCAAGGCAACGCAGCGAAAAAGGCAGGGCATCGGGCGAAAGAGTGGAGGTGTGCGGGAAAGTCGGGGGTTTAAGGTTGGTTTTCAAACCGTTAAATAAAAAAAGTCTGGTGTCGCTCTCTATCGTAAGGATTAAGCCCTACGCTATGGAGCGACGCCAGACGACAAAATCCCTGCTGTGGTTTAAAACCCAATCGGGATTAAAGAAACCTACCCCTGAAACCGCCGTTGAACCAGTTCGTAGAACTCGTCGGCCTCGTCGGGGTTCATGCGCCAGTGGTACTTAGGGCCGTACACGCGGTTCATCAATTCTTTGGCTTCGCTAAAATTGCGGCAGTGTTCGAGGTCGTCGATGGCGATGTGGTAGGCTACGGAGTCGCCGTTGAAAAGTTGGTTGATAAACGTAAACTTCTGATTGAGCGAAATGCTCTGGTGGATGCTTTCGGTGGGTTTTTTCTGAAATTGGTCGGCCAACGTTTCCCCCGGCGCTTCTTTGGCGAGCAGGTCGTTGATGGTCGGCTGGTCGCTCTGAAACTGCTCGTTGAGGCGGTTGGAAAGGCCCGGTTCGGCGTGGCCGTTCATGCGCCCGTTGCTCGAATACTCCGGTTCGGGCACGGGTTCGGGCGTAGGAGCGTCCACCCTGGGAGCGTCCAATCGGGGCACCTCCACCGGAGGGGTGGGGTTGGAGGGTTGACGAACCGGCTTGTTCGCGACGGGCAGTTCCTCGTCGGTCAGGTCAAAAAACGAACGCGTGGCTTTGGGCGGGCTGACCACGGATTCTTCCCCGAAAAAAAGAGCCGTTTTGTAAAGTGACCCCCTGTCGAGGGGCAGCGTGGCCGAAAATTGCGCCAGCACGGTGTCCACCTCCTCGGTGGATTGCGCGTCGTCGGCGAGTTCATTTAGCCAGGTGAGTGCCTGGCTCACGTAGGTGCTTTCCTGCCCGTCGAGGCGCTCGGCCAGCCCCTGCGGAATGGCCCGATGCAGGCGCACGTAGCGGAGCAGGGTTTTCAGGTCATCGGCGCGGAGCACAAAATCAGGCCGGTCGCGGAGGTAGCTTTCAAAGTACGCCCTGGGTTCGAGCACCAGCGTGAGGGTCTGGGTGGTGGCGCTGGTCAGCAGTGGCTCGAAGGCTTCGCGTCGCACGGAAATGTGCTGCGAGGCCACGTTCATCAGGCTTTGCAGGGCCGTTTTCACCTCTTCGGCCTCAAAATCGAAATACGGGCTGCGGAAGGCCAGGGCGTCGGCTTTCCAGGTTTCGTATAGCGCCCGAACCAGGAACAGATTCACCTGGGGCACGTCGCAAAATTCGAGCAGGCGAGGCCCGTCGACGGTTTCGTTTTCGGCAAAATACCCCTCGCAGAGCCGGGCGGCGTAGCCACGGGCGTAGGTATCGAGGGCGGTCGTATCAAGATTGGCAGACATGGTCGGAAAAAGGCTGAGTTGAAAGAGGAAGCAAGGGATTAAGAATGACCAATTTACGAAATCAGCGCTCCTGGCGGGGAACTCAGGCGGATTTTACCAGCGCAAAAAAAGCGTTGTTTTGTAAAAGTAACCAACTAACGCTACTCTTTCGGCATGGATTTTCCGCTGCGCTGAATTTCTCTCGCACAAACGCCGTGCCGATTCCTGAGAAGCAAGAGGTGAGAAACAGGAGACAAGAAGGAAGAAATGAGAACTCTATTTTTTTCTTGTCTCCTGTTTCTCACCTCTTGCTTCTCTTCCAACCCATGTTCATCGAACCCCTCCACGCACGCAACGACGGTCGGCAGCCCCACGTGGGCTGGCTGGAAGTCGTTTGCGGCTCCATGTTTTCGGGCAAAACCGAAGAACTCATCCGCCGCCTCAACCGGGCCTTGATTGCCCGCCAGAAGGTCGAGATTTTCAAACCCGCCCTCGATACCCGCTACCACGAGGCCCACATCGTGTCGCACAGCGACCTGCGCATCCACTCTTCGTCCGTGCAAACAGCGGAGCAAATTCTGCTGCTGGCGGGCGATTGCGACGTGGTAGGCATTGACGAAGCCCAGTTTTTCGATGCTCAAATCGTGGACGTGTGCAACTCGCTGGCCAACTCCGGCAAGCGGGTCATCGTGGCGGGGCTGGACATGGATTTTCAGGGAAAACCCTTTGGTTGCATCCCGCAGTTGATGGCCGTGGCCGAGTACGTGACGAAAGTCCACGCCATCTGCGTGGTCTGCGGCGAAATTGCCAACTACTCCTACCGCACCGTTCCCTCCCAGGACCGCATCCTGCTCGGCGAAACCGATAGCTATGAAGCGCGGTGCCGGCGGCATTTTCAGGAGCGGTAAAACCTCCCTAAATCCTTCATTGCAAGCCGCTTCCGCCGCGTCATTGCGAGCGGAGGCGATCAAACAAGCGAAGCGAAGTTTGAGCGCCGGAGCGAAGCAAATCGAAGATTCAGCGCAGCTAATCCCCTCCCGGAGACCGAGAGAGCGAATGCCAGGTACTTTCCTCCCGATAGTCCCGAAAGCTTTCGGGAGGACTACCGTGCGACGGACTGGAGCGGACACCGCGCGGGAGCGTCTCCCGTTTGGTCTTCGGGAGGGGATTGCTTCCGCTCCGGCGTACCGGTCAATCGCTACGCTCCCTCCTCGCCATGACGCGTTGGGAGAGGCTCGCAATGACGGGTTGGGGAAGACTACTTTTTCACAAACGAATACCCCCCGTACTCCACAAAATCATTCACCTTCACGTCCATCGAAACCACCTTGCCGCCCTCCACCTTGAACGGTACCGGGTGCGTGCCCATCGTGGGGTTGGGGTACGCGGCCAGGAACCGGTTTTCGCCTAACGCTTGCAGCGGCGTGCCTAGATTAGGGTGGTGCTCGAAATTCAGAACGAGGCCACCGTTTTCGACCTTGATTTCCGAAAAACCGTACACCGGGTTTTCGTAGCGGCCCGCATAGGCACTCAGCGGCAGGGCGGGTTTGGGCGTTCCGGCGGCGGTTTTCCGCAGGTTGGCGATTCGGTCGCGGTCGGCCTGGTCGTTTTGGCGGAAGCCTTTCAGAAAAATTCCGCTGTAATTCTGGTAGGGTTGGGCCAGAAACGCATCCTGAAGTTGCAGGCGCAGGGCGTCGTAAAACCCGTTGGCGTCGGTGTTGGTGAACACCAGGATGCCGAGGCGCTCTTCGGGTAAAAAACAGGTGCTGCTCACGAAGCCATCCACGCCCCCGGTGTGGCTGATGACCCGCCGCCCGGCGTAGTCCTGCACGAGCCAACCCAGACCGTACAGCCCGAACTGGTTGGGCGTCAGGCCCGATTTGTTGGCGCTGACGACGATTTGCGGTTGCCAGGTTTTCAGGATGGCGCTTTTCGGAATCACCTGTTTTCCCTCAAATTTTCCGGTATCCAACTGCATCAGCAGCCAGTTGGCGTGTTCGCGGGCGCTCAGGCTGAGGCTGCCCGCCGGGGCGAGGTTGTCGATGAGCGGGTAGGGGAGTTTGACCAGCTTGCCCTCGACCCAGGTGTGGCTGACGGCCCGGTTTTCGGCGGTGGGGATTTCGGCGGAAAGGGCCAGGGCGCGGCCCATTTTTAACGGTTTGAAAATCCGTTCCCGAATAAAACCTTCCCAACTCGTGCCGCCGCTGGCGGCGGGCACCACTTCGCCCGCCGTGACGAAGGCCGCGTTGCAGTAGCCGTAGCGGGTGCGGAAGCCGTAGGGCGGCACGTTGAGGCCGAATTTCTGGATGACTTCTTTCCGGCTCAGGTTGGAAGTCCAGTAGGTGAAATCGCCCTGAAAGGTGCGCAGGCCGCTGCGGTGGCAGAGCAAATCGCTGAGCGTGGCCTGCTGGGTGGCGCAGGCGTCGTAGAGTTTAAAATCGGGCAGGTATTTCGTGACCGGGTCGTTCAGGCTTAGTTTCCCCTCGGCTTCGAGCAGGGCGAGGGCCGTGGCGGTGAAGGCTTTGGTGTTGGAGCCAATCATGAACAGCGTGTGTTCGTCCACCTGGTCGGGCTTGCCCAGTTCGCGCCGACCGTAGCCTTTGGCGAGCACCACCTGCCCGTTTTTGACGATGGCGAGCGAAAGACCGGGGATGTTCCAGTCGCGCAGCCCCCGTTCCACGTAGGCATCGAGGCTGTCGGTGACGAACTTAGGAAGTTGGCAATGGGCGGTGGGCAGTTGGCAAAAAAGAGCCAGGAGCAAGGACAACCGGCGAAGGTGGTTTTTCATGGAAACGGATGCTGGAAAGCAAAAAAATAACCCGGACGTGCGGCGCGGAACAGCCGCGACCGAACCACGGGTCAAACTACGAAAAAAGAACGTCGCTCGCCGTGCCCAAGCACGGAAGAAAACCGTTGAAACGGTTTCACGAAACGACTCCCTTCCGCCTAAACCCACCACTGAAGTGGTGGGCTGAAAACTTCTCACCGAGGCATTACTTCCCAATTTTCTGGATCGTCACCGAAAATCGCTCGGTTCCGGCGGGCACCCGAAGCAGCCCGGTTTTGTACCCGCCCACGGTGCTGAGGTAGCGGGCGCTGGCCTGCGGAACGACGTTGAAAAACAGCGGTCTGGTCAGTTTTGACCCGAACGTGAAAATCCGGGTGATGCCCCGATTCCCGCCCAGCGACTGAATCGTTTCCGTGATTTCCAGGCCGTCCACCGAATAGCGAAACTGCGGCATCCGCCCCGCCAGTCGGTAGCCGAGGTACCGCACGACGGGAATTTTGGTGGCCTCGCCCACCCGAATCGGGTAGTTGAGCGAGTCCTCCCGCCAGAACACCGGCCCCACGATTTTGCTCAGTTTGTTGCCCTTGCCGTCCCACTGCTCGTCGTTGTCCACGCCGCCCGCCCAGGCGAAGCGCAGGCGGCACTGGGCCGCGTCCCAGCAGTACGACAAGCCGGGGCCGAGGCTCACCACGATGGCCGCCGGACTGGCCCCCGGCACGAAGGTGCGGTACAGCAGCGGGTATTCCACCGGGAACGGGTGCGGCGAAGCAGCGGCCATCGCGTGCCCGGCGTGGGCGTTTTGAGCGACGGCTTGTTTTACCGTCGGCGGCATAGTCGGGTCGCGGTCGAGGGGCGGGAGCGGTTTAGTCGTGGCGTAAATTGCCCCGTACATCACGAAGCCGTGGCCGGGGTAGGTGCAGACGTAGGGATAAATTCCTTCTTTTTCAAGCGTAAACGAAACGGCCTCCGTTGCGCCGGGAATGACCTGCTTCGTGGCCGCCAGCACCAGCGGGGTAGCTGGAATGTAGTTTTTTTCGGAAGAAACCTTCAGCGCCAGGTTCACGACCTCCAACCGGGCACCCGGCCGGGTCACGACCACGTTGTGGGCCATGTCGTCGTAGTTTTCCAATAAAATCGTCACCCGCGTACCGGGTCGCACGTTCAGCCGGGGCAGGTCGTACTGCAAGCCCGCGATGGCTTTGAGGGTGATGGTGGTGTCGCTTTTTTGGGCGAAAAGCGGAGAGGTCAGAAACAAAAAAACGGGAAGCAGGCGCATCGGGACAAAGTTCGGAATCGGCAGACGGGTCATCGTTTAGCAAAGGCCGTTTTTGGCAAAAATTCCCGGTTTCGCGTTGAATTTTTTCGGGAGACTGGGGTACGATCCCCGCTAGTTTAGGAAAATCGTTACCTTTCCCTCCATTTCCACAAAAAACCTCAACCCTATGTTTCGCACGCTACTGTTTCGCACGCTACTTTCGTTCGGCGCGGGCCTTTGCCTGCTGCTGGTCAGCGGGTTCAACACCCCGCAACGCGCCTCGGTGGCCCAGATGGTCACCGAATGGGAACGCGCCAAAGCCTACACCAAAGAATACCTCGACGCCATGCCCGACGAGGGCTACGCCTTCAAGCCCACGCCCGAAGTGCGCAGTTTCGCCGAGATGATGCTCCACCTGGCTAACGCCAACTACGGGTTCCTCTCGGCGACCAGCGGCAAGGCCAACCCCAATCAGGGAGGGTCGCTCGAAAAAACGGTGACCGACAAGTCGAAGGCCAACATTACGAAGACCGTCATGGACAGCTACGATTTCGTCATCGACGCCCTCAAAGGCATGACCGATGCCCAGATGACCGAAACGGCGAAGGTCTTCAACCGCGAAATGACCCGCGAACTGGCCGTGATGAAGGCCTTCGAGCACCAGACTCACCACCGGGGCCAGACGACGGTGTACCTGCGCCTGAAAGGCGTAAAGCCGCCGCAGGAGAAGTTGTTTTGACGTTTGTGGGTTAAGGTTCGTGATTGAACTACGAACCTTAACCCACAAACTAATTTCCCTCACACCTTCACCACCACCCCTTTCCGGTACATCCACGCCATTGCCACCCAGAAAATCCCCACGCAGACCAGCGCCCCGGCCAGCGAGGCGAGGTACGGGTCAGCGAAGGCGGGCGCGATGCCGTTTTTAAATAACCAGGTTTGCACGCCCACGTCGCCGATTTTAAAGAGGTTCAAAATCCGGGGCACCAGCCCGGAGAGGAAAAAGACGGTAATGGCATTGACGCCGAAGGCCTCGAAGGGCCGCGCCCAGCGCCGGTAGCCTTTCACGTCGATGAGCCAGTAGAGCCAGGCCAGCAGCAACATCGCCAACCCGGAGGTGTAGCACACGTAGCTACTCGTCCAGAGCGATTTGTTGAGCGGGAACCAAAAACTCCAAAGCCAGCCCAGCGCCACTAGCCCGACGCCCACGCCCGCCAGTCGGACGGTGCGTTTGGCCGCGTTGCCGCGCCGCCGCAGCGCGTAGCCCGCCAGCATTCCGGTGATGCCGTTGCCGATGACGGGCAGCGTACTGAGCAGTCCTTCCGGATCCCAGACCCCACGCACGGCTTTCCAGAGATGGGCTTCGCCCAATACCAACCGGTCGAACCAGGCGGCGAGGTTGCTTTCGGGTTCGAGGTTGCCCGCACCCCCGCCGGGCACGGGGACTTTGGTAAGAAGCAGGAAATAAGAAACAAGAATCAAGAGCAAAATCCAGACTTGCTGACGGGGATTCGTTTTCAGGAAAATCAGCGAACAACCCACGTACACGAGCGCAATCCGCTGGAGAACGCCCATCACGCGGACGGTCTCGACATCGAAGCGGGGGAAGAGGTTGAGGAACAGACCAAGCGCGAAGAGTTTCAGGCCACGAATCAGGATTTTTCGTACCGCCTCGCCGTGCGTTGAGGGTTGACCGGGGAGGTTGCCCAGCGAAAACGAAATCGACACCCCGACGATGAAGAGGAAAAACGGAAACACCAGGTCGGTGGGCGTGCAGCCGTGCCAGGTGGCGTGTTCGAGGGGCCAGTAAATGTGGCCCCAGTCGCCGGGGTTGTTGACCAGAATCATGAGGGCCACGGTCAGGCCACGGAAGACGTCGAGGGAAAGGAGACGGGAAGACAAAGGGCGAATTGGTGAGTTGTGAAGGGTGAAATACTGATTTTTTCACCAACTCACCAATTCGCTCTTCACAAATTGGTTTTGAGCGCCCGTTCCACTTCCTTCTGAAACAGCCGTCCCACGGGCACTTCCTGCCCGGCCACTTCCAGGTGCGTGGGCGTAAAGGCCGTCACTTTGTCGAGCGCCACCACGAACGAGCGGTGAACCCGGAGAAACTGCGCGGCGGGCAGCATGGCTTCCAGCGCCGAAATCGTTTGCTTCACCACGAGTGGCTTGCCGGTGCTGGTCACGATTTTCACGTAATCCTTCAGGCTTTCCACGAACAAAATATCACGGGTGAGCACCTTCACCATTTTGCGGTCGGCGCGAAAGTAGAGGAAGGCCTCGGTGTTGGGCGCGAAAGCTTCGCGTTCGGGCAGCGGTGCGGGCGTGGTTTCGGGGCGCAGTACTTTCGCCACCGCCCGCAGGAAACGTTCGAAGGCGATGGGTTTGAGCAGGTAATCGACCACGTCGAGGTCGTAGCCGTCGAGGGCGTACTCGCGGTAGGCGGTGGTGAAAATCACGCGGGGCGGGTTGCGCAGGCTGCGGACGAAATCGGTGCCCAGGAGTTTGGGCATTTTGATGTCTAAAAACAGCAGGTCCACCGGCTGGTGTTGCAACACGCCGAACGCCTGCACGGCGTTGGCGCAGGTGCCCACGAGTTCGAGGTCATCGACCGCCGCTACGTAGGCTTCGAGCACCTCCAGCGCGGGCGGTTCGTCGTCGATGAGCAGGCAGCGGAGTTTCATTGGGATTTACGAGCGGTTCGCCGCTGCGATACGGATTACGATTTTTCTAATTCACGATGTTACGCAAAGCCCGCCTATTGTCCGTCAGCTAAAGCAAACGGCAAGTGGTAAAAGCCCCTGCGGGGCTAAATAATCGCCTGACTTTTAGCCCCGCAGGGGCTTTTACCACTTGCCGTTTGCTTTAGCTGACGGGCCGCAGGCGGCAGATGGACATACTCAGCATAACTTCAGTAATCAAGCGGACTCGACCACGGCGGGAGCTGCGATGGGCCGGAATTGTTCCGGTGTTTCGGGCAAAACCAGCCGCAAATTGACCAAAAACGTGTCTTCCTCCGGCAGCACCTGCAAGTCGTAGCGGTCGGGGTAGAGCAGTTCGAGGCGGCGGCGGACGTTTTGCAGGCCGATGCCACCGGCCAGCAGGGCCGCGCTGGCTTCGGGGTCGCGGCTGTTGAGCAACTGAAACGTGAGCGTGTGACCCTCCACGGCCAGGTTGAGGCTTACCCAGGCCTGGTCGAGTTGTTCGCTGGTGCCGTGTTTGAAGGCGTTTTCCAGGAACGGAATCAGCAGCAGCGGCGCGATGCGCTGGGCGTGGATGTTGCCGGTGAAATTGAGCGACACCTCCAGCCGCCCGCCGTAGCGGAGTTGTTCGAGGGCCACGTAATTTTTCAAAAACTGAATTTCCTGGGCCAGCGGCACCTCCGGCGCGTTGCACTCGTAGAGCACGTAGCGGAGCAAATTCGAGAGCTTGAGCACTACGCCCGGCGCTTCGGGGGCCTGCCGCCGGGTGAGGGCGTAGAGGTTGTTGAGCGTGTTGAACAAAAAATGCGGATGCACCTGGGCCTTGAGGGCTTCGAGTTCGGTGGCGAGTTTTTCCCGCTGGGTTTTCAGCAACACTTCCTGCTGGCGAAACAGGTTTTTTACGACGACGATCACCGCCATCAGGCCCCCGACGGTCATACCACCGCGAACTCCCGCCAGCAAACCGTACCAAAGATTACTGGAGCGGAACGGAAAACCCAACTCGGTGCGCACGGGGCGGGCTATTACTTCGCCTACGGCGTAGGACAAGGCCGCCTGCAACAGCGTAACGGCCAGAAACCCCACCACCAGCAGACCGAAGCGTTTTTGGTAAAAAAAACGAGGCACCAGCCAGTAGGCAAGCAGGTACGAAAAAACCGCGTGCGAAAACACGATGAATAATACCGACTCGAAAAGGGTCAGGAGCAGAATATCACCCGTGCTGACCCCAACCGCCCGGATGTTGACCGGAAGGTAAATCAGCGTAGAAAACGTTATCCATGCCGCCCAGAACAAGCCATGACGGGCCAAACGCTGGCGGGGTTTGTCGGAAAAAACGAAGTCGTAGGTAAAGGGCGATTTCATGGTTAACAGTGAGGCAGTTGGCACCGGAAAGTTACCCTAATGCCCCCAAAGAAACCCACGAATTGGGGGCTTAATCGACCAACGGCGGTTCGTCGTCGCCGAACGACGGAATGGGTCGCCAAACGCCGCTGAACCCCCGCCGCCCGGTTCGTGCCGACATGGCGGCCTCGCTGGTCGAATGGTTCAGCGGCGGGTTTTTTCAGCGCTCATCTTTCGGTCGTCAATCAGAAAACAACGTTCCACTTCTTTTCAAAAATGTCATGAAACGCCCGTTCATCCCCCTCGCCCGCTTCTTTTTCGTCGCCCTGGTCGCCACCGCGCCGGTTCTTGCCCAGACTTCCCGCCCCGCCCTGCCCCAAACGGGTTTCTGGGTTGTGGAAACCAACCCGAAAGTCGAGCGCGGCTCGACAGTGCGGTTTTACACCAACGAAAACACCCTGATTTACGAAGAAACCCTCGACGGCAAATGCCTCGACGTGCGCAAGGCCAAAACGCAGGCCTTCCTCCACCGCGCCCTCGACAAAGCGATGGTCAACTGGCTGGTGACCCGGCAAGTGAAAACCAACGGGGAGTGGGTGGCGGAACTACGGAAAATGTGGTAGCTACGGACTTTAGTCCGTAGACATCGGAAGGTTGAAGGAGCAGGTTCCTTCAACCTTCGGGTGCGTAATTCGGATGCACGTAATAAAACGGCCAGTTTCGCCAATGGTCAACCAGCCCGGCCTTCACCGGATTGCTCAAAACGTACCAGATAAATCGTTGTAGATTGGTTTCATTACGGACGTAATGGTCAAAACTTTCGGACTGCCAGAAGGCACCCTGCCTTTTCAGTAAACGATTCGCCTGAAAAGCCGTGCGCCCCTTGAATTGCTGGAGGATGCGGTAGAGTTGCACGTAGTTCGTATCATCAGGTTCCTCGCCTGGTTCCAATCGATCGAGTTGAACAGCCAAATTGACGATCAGATGCACATGGTTTGCCATCACGCAAGCCACCAGTAGCGTGCAATGGGTACCGTCGAGCCGTCGGAGTTCGTTCATGACCATCTCTCCCCAACAGGCGGCTCCCTCAGCCAGGTTGGGCCGTATTGGCAGGCGTCAAGAATGGCATCGATCCGGGCAAGATACTTTTTACGGGTCTGTTGAATGGCATCAAGAGCCACTTTTGAAGGATCATCTTCAAGTTTTTCTACTGCGGAGTCTCGTTCCCGTTTAAGCTGATAAATTACTTCCGCCGGAAGCGATCCTTTCAGGTTGCAGGTAACAAAGAAGCATCGCCCAAGTCGTTGGAAGTGGGGAAGGTTTCGGTGGTATTCAACTTTGAGCATAGTACAGAAACGTAGCGATCGTCAAAGTGAAAAGCCGATCTTACTTTTTCAGTACCGTTGAATAAGTGGTTGATGGAGATGCACAAAAAAAGCGTCTGGCCCCAACAAATGGCCAGACGCTCTCGATTGATTTGTACGGGTTGTGAACCTGTTCTACGGACTAAAGTCCGTAGCTACCACTTCCACCGTACAAACGCCTCCATCGCCTCGTACTCGGCCAGGCCGAGGCGGTTGTAGAGTTCGGCGGTGGCACGGTTGCGGTCTTCGGCGCGTTGCCAGAACTCCCGCGAATCGGCCCCCTGGTACACCACGCCGTCTTTCTGCGACTGGTGTTTGAAAATCCCCTGGCGCTTGCGCATCACCTGATCGGGCGACATGGGCACGGCCATTTCGATGAGGTCGATGGCCCATTCGTCCCAGGCGCCTTTGTACAGCCACACCCAGCAGTCCTCGTTGAAGTCGTAGTCTGCCGCCTTGAAGCCCTCCGCTTTCAGGCGGCGGCAGGCTTCCATGATGGCGTCGAGGCAGACCTTGTGCGTACCGTGCGGGTCGGCCAGGTCGCCGGCGGCGTAAATCTGATGGGGTTTCAACTCGCGTATCAGGTCCATCGTGAGTTGGATGTCTTCTTCGCCGAGTGGCTTTTTCTGCACCTTGCCCGTTTCGTAAAACGGCAGTTTCAGGAAGTGCGCGTTTTCGGCCCCGTTGCCCACGAAGCGGCAGGTGGCTTTGGCCTCGCCCTGGCGGATGAGGCCCTTCACGTAGCGCACCTCGGAGGTGTCCATTTCCGAATCCTTTTTCTTCTTCAAAAACGCGCTGGCTTCCTGGAAAATCCGGTCGGCATCGGCGCTGTCGATGCCGAACTGCCGGTTGTAATCGACCACGAAATCGGCGAAGCGCAGGGCCTCGTCGTCGGCCACGGCGATGTTGCCGCTGGTTTGGTAGCCCACGTGAACGTCGTGGCCCTGGTCCACCAGCCGCTGGAAGGTGCCGCCCATCGAGATGATGTCGTCGTCGGGGTGGGGGCTGAAAATCAGGCAGCGTTTGCTGGCGGGCGTGGCCCGTTCGGGGCGGTTGGCATCATCGGCGTGGGGCTTGCCCCCCGGCCAGCCCGTGATGCTGCGCTGGAGTTGGTTGAACACCTCGATGTTGAGGTCGTAAGCCTGTCCCACCTGGGCGAGCAGGTCGCTGAGGCCGCTGTCGTTGTAGTCGCGGTTGGTGAGTTTGAGCACCGACTTGCCCAGCGTCAGGGCCAGGCCCGTCACGGCTTTCCGGATCATTTTCTTGTCCCAAACCACCTCTTCCACCAGCCAGGGCGTGCGGCGGCGGGCCAGGTCGGAAGCGGCGGCTTCATCGAGCACGAACTGCACGTTGGGGTGGCCCTGCAAGTAACTGGCGGGCACTTCGGCGGTCACCGGCCCCTCGATGGCCCGCTGAATCATCGGCGCTTTGTGTTCGCCCCAGGCCAGCAGCACCACGCGCTTGGCCCGCATGATTTGCCCCACGCCCATCGTGATGGCTTTTTTGGGCACGTTGCTCAACCCGCCGAAGTCGAGACCCGCGTCGATGCGGGTGGTCAAATCGAGCGTCATCAGGCGGGTTTTCGAGGCCACGTGCGAACCGGGTTCGTTAAATCCGATGTGCCCGTTGCGCCCGATGCCGAGGAGTTGAAAATCCAGCCCGCCGAGTTCGTCGATGCGCCGGTCGTATTCCAGGCAGTAGTCGTGAATCTGCTCCGGGGCGAGGGTGCCGTCGGGCACGAAAAAATTGCCGACGGGCAGGTCGATGTGGTCGAAGAGTTGTTCCTTCATAAACCGGACGTAGCTCTGGAGCGCGTCGGGCTGCATGGGGTAGTATTCGTCGAGGTTGAAGGAAATGACGTTGTAAAAACTCAGGCGCTCTTCGCGGTGAATGCGGATGAGTTCGGCGTACACTTTTTTGGGCGAAGAACCCGTCGCCAGGCCCAGCACGGCGGGCTTGCCCTGGAGTTGGCGCTGGCGGACGATGTCGGCAATTTCGCGGGCCACCGCCGCCGAGGCGTCGTTGGAATCGGAGTAAATGCGGGTCGGAATGCGCTCAAAGGCAATGGGTTGGTTGAGCGCGGGCGGGGCGAGCAGGGTGTCGGTTTCGGGAAGCATGGCCGGGAGGGTGCGGTTGGTTTCGCGGGGCAAAAGTAGGGGATTTTGGGGCGAAAGGGAATAAAAAAAGCCGGGGCGGGGGCCACGGCTTTTTTACAAAGCATCAGTTTTTACCCTCATTTCCACGACTGCATCTTTTGAATGAATTCCTCCAGCGGGATGCCGTCGGCGGCTTCGGCGGCTTCGTCCAACTGCTTTCCCAATTGTTCCGCAGTCAACGGGGCACCGACTACGGTGTACGCCACAACCTCGTCGGTTTCTACGTAACAGTGCCAATTGAGGCGTTTAGCTAGGGCCAGCACCAGTTTCAAATCCTGCTCGTCGGATATTTCCAATGTCACCGTCGCCATGTTCCGTTTGTTTTTCCGAAAATTAACGAAAAACGTTCGTAAGCCCGTGCCCGGTCCACCCATGCCTTCGGCGTTTTTCGGTTAGTTTTGATGTTCAAAAGCCTCGTTACCCTTCAACCAACATTCATGAACAAACCCCTCCTCACGCTCTGCCTGCTGGCGGGCCTCGGTAGCGCCCGGGCGCAGGACGCAGCGGCCCCGTTTGCCGCCACCATCACCCCGCAGGATTTTCGCCGCCACCTCGAAATCATCGCCGCCGACAGCCTCGAAGGCCGCGACACCGGCTCGCCGGGGGAACGCAAAGCCGCCCGCTACATCACCGGCGAATTTCAGCGGCTGGGTCTGAAGTCGGTCGGCACCGACGGCCCCTACCGGCAGGACATCGGCCTGGTGCGGCGCAGCGTGGGCGAGGCCTTCGTGCGCGTGGGCAAAGACCCGCTGGAATACGGCAAGCAGTTTTTTCTGGCCCCGGGTGCCTACGAATTTAGGCAAGAAACCACCCGCGACGTGGTCTTCGCGGGCTACGGCATCGACGACGAGAAGTATTCCGATTTGAAAGAGTTGAACCTGAAAAACAAGCTCGTCTTCGTGCTTCCACTTAAGGAACCCAAAAATGCCGACGGTACCTACGTGATTTCGGGAACGACCAAACCCTCCGCCTGGTCCGACCCGCGCCTGGGACCGACCCGCCGCGCCGAAGCGCTGCTGGCGAGGGGCGCGCAGGCCGTCATCACCCTGGCGGGCGACACCGACGAGCAAGCCGCCGCGCTGTTCGAGCGGATGAAGGCGGGCCTGAACCGGGCCAGCCTGAGTTTTCGGGACGAGCCAAACGCCGCCCGGCGCCTGCCCAATTTCATGCTCAACGCCTCGGCGGTGAAAGCCCTCTTCACGCTCGATGACGCCGCCCTCGCCGACCTCCGGGCGGGCAAGCCCAAGCCGGGAGGCCTGACCGGAAAACTGGGCGTGAAAGCGGTGATGGAGGTCCAACCCCTGCCCGCCAGCAACCTCGCCGGACTGCTCGAAGGCAGCGACAAAAAAGAAGAAGTGGTCGTGATTTCGGCCCACTACGACCACATCGGCGTGAACCCGCAGGGGCAGGTATTCAACGGGGCCAATGACAACGGCTCCGGCACGGTGCTGGTGATGGAACTCGCCGAGGCCTTCGCCGAAGCCGCCCGGCAGGGCCAGCGTCCGCGCCGGAGTTTGCTGTTTCTGATCGTGACGGGGGAAGAAAAAGGGCTGCTGGGCAGTCAGTATTATTCCGAACACCCGCTGCTGCCGCTCCAAAACACCGTGGCCGATCTCAACACCGACATGGTGGGCCGCGCCGACAAGCAGCACGAAGGCAAGCCCGATTTTATCTACGTGATTGGCGCGGACAAACTCTCCTCGGAACTGCACGCCATCAACGAGGAGGCTAATAAAAAAGTGGGGCTGGCGCTCGACTACACCTACAACGACCCCGCCGACCCCAACCGCTTTTACTACCGCTCCGACCACTACAATTTTGCCCGGAAAGGCATTCCCAGCATTTTCTACTTCAACGGCACCCACTCCGACTACCACGGCGTGGGTGACGATGTGGAGAAAATCAACTTCGAGTCCGCCGTGAAGTCGGCCAAACTGGTGTTTTACACCGCCTGGGAGTTGGTCAATCGACCGAAGCGGATTGTGGTGGATAGCAATAAGCCGTAAGAATTCCCCCTTTGAAGGGGGGTGCGTAAGGCAGTGCGGTGGCAGGGGGATGTTCTCGCCGGGCCAAACAGCCCCCTCCTCTCCACATACCCGCCGCACCCCCCTTCAAAGGGGGAATTTTTTCTGACAATCCGGGCAGAAATACGTCGTCCGCCCCCCCACCGTTATCACTTGCACGGGCTTGCCGTCGGGGCAGAGGCGGTGCGCCAGAGGGTCGTCGAAGGGCGAGGGTGCCCACTCGCGGGCGTGGATGAGGAAGGTTTTGGGGAACAATTCGTAGTTGGCCTCGTGACGGATGGCGGTAGTGAGCACCGCTTGGATGGACTCGTGCAGCCGGGTCAGTTCGTCGGCGTTGAGGGTGTCGGCGCGGCGTTCGGGGTGGATTTTGGCCTGGAACAACACTTCGTCCACAATCCAGTTGCCGATGCCGGCCACCACGCCCTGGTCGAGGAGGACGGGTTTGATGAAGGCTTTTTTCTTCGACACCGTCGCCGAAAGTTCCTCCAGCGTCACGTCGAGGGCATCGCGGGCGATTTTCTTTTTTTTCAGGTACGCATCCACGTCGTCCACGATTCCCAGGCGCTCGAATTTGCGCGGGCAGAGGAAGGCCAGGCGGAAGCGGTTTTGGAAGTAAAAAATAATGCGGGCAAAACGCGGCGTGTCTTCGGCGTCTCGGAAGTAGGCCAGGTCGCCGGTCATGCCGAAGTGGAAATGCACCCAAAAATCCCCGTCCGTTTGGACGAACAGGTTTTTACCCACGCGGCGGGTGCCCACGAAACTCCGCCCCCGCAGGCGCGAAAGCAGCACGTCGAGTTCGGTGGTCAGGAGTTTTTTGTCTTCGACGAACAGGTCGGCGATGGGCTGGTACAGGCAGGTTTCTTCAAAATACCGGCGGTACGTTTCGACTTCGGGGAGTTCGGGCATGGTTGGATGGTGGATTGCGGAGGTTGGATGGCGGATTGTCTTCCTGGAAAATACCCCCAACCCCCTAAAGGGGGCTTTCCTGCCTGGAATTTTTAGCAGTAAAAAGCTCTCTTTAGGGGGTTGAGGGTATTTTCAGGCGGGGTTTCGTCGGACTACCCCAACACTCGGTCGTTCAAATCCGACGGTTCTTCAAAAACCAGTGGCACGACGGGCACGCCATCCGCCACCTTTGGGGCACTAATTCAAAACGACCATGCACCGCTTTTCTGCCACCTCGCTTCTTTTTTTTCTCCCTGCGCTGGCGCTGGGCCAAAACGCCCAGACCGCCCCCGTCAACGCCTTCCTCACGGCCACCATCGTGGCCCTCGGTCTGGTCACGCTGGCCCTGGTGGCCCTGGCCCCCGACAGCACCACCACGCCTACTTCCCAGAAGGAACAAGAACTGGTTTTCAGTGACTTCGACAGCATCGACATCCACAACGGGGTGCGGATGCTCGTCACGCGGGGACTCGCTTTCCGGGTGGCGGTGCGCGGCACCCCGGCGGGCATCAACCGGCTGGCCGTGCAGCAAACGGGCCGCACCCTGCGGGCTTACCACCGCTTCGGATTCTGGTTTCGCTTCCGGGAAGTGATGCTGCTCGTTACCCTGCCCGAACTCCGGGCGGTAGAGGCTTCCGGGGCCTGTCTGGTTCAAATCAGTGGGTTTGAAAACGGCCGTTCCCTCGACCTCGACGCCACCGGGGCCACGGTCATCAAGTTCAGCGGGCAGGTGGAGCGCCTGCGCGTCGAAGCCGTCGGGGCCTCGCGCGTCAACCTCCAGGGTTACTGCGAACACCTCGACGCGAAGGTCGTGGGGGCTTCGTCGTTCGATGCCTTCGAGCTGAAAGCCCGGACGGCCCACATCGAGTGCGTGGGGGCCAGCAACGCGCACGTGTTCGTGACCGAGGAGATCAACGCCGAGGCCGTCGGGGCGAGCAACATTCGCTACCAGGGTAACCCGCGTCTCCGCGCCAACAGCGTAGGAGCCAGCAACATCTCTCACACCTAACTGAGTTTTCCATGAAGTGGCTCCCTGCTCCCAACATTCCTGCTCCTAAAATCAAGAGTTTTCCCATCGTGGCGGTACTGGTGATTTCGGGCGTGCTGGCAAACCTGCTTTTCGGTTTTCCCAGCCCGTTCGATCTGCTCACCCGCCTGGTTTTCATCGGATTGGTGGTGGCAGCGGGCTTGGTCTGCTTCGGCATTCTGGCCTGGCTGGTGCCCCGGCACATCAACCGTCAGGCCGAAAACGCCAGCCCCCGCGAGTTAATCGCCGTGACGGTACTCGCCAGCGGTGGGCAGGCCTGGGGCGTGGCCTGCCTGGTGCTGTTGCCCGCCGTCGAGGTGCTGTTCGGGGTGGAATTCGAGGGGGCCGATTACCTGGTTTACGGGCCGATGTTTGCGCTGACCGCCGCCGCCGTCACGTCGATTTATTCCCTCAAGCTGTTCATCCACCGCTGGAAGGGAATGCTGGTGCTGGAACAGGAACTGAAGCAAGCCGTGCTGAAGGCGGAGTTTGAATCGCTTAAAAATCAAGTGAATCCACATTTTTTATTCAACTCGCTCAATATCCTCAGCGCCCTGATTCCCGAAGACCCCACGAACGCCGTGACAATGGTCGAGCGGATGTCGAAGGTGTTTCGCTACAACCTCCAGAACACCGACAACGCCACGAGTCGGCTGGGGGATGAGTTGAAAATCGCGGAATCGTACCTGTTCATTCACCAGATGCGTTTCGGGGAAAACCTGCGCTACACCCTCGACGTGCCGCCGACGGAAACCGAAAAACAGGTGGTGACCCAGGGCCTGCTCACGCTGGTGGAAAATGCGTTGAAGCACAACGAATGCTCCCGCGAAAAGCCGCTGCACCTGCGCATCGAAGCCGCCGAAGGCTGGCTGGTGGTAACCAATACCCTCCAACTCAAAAACCGCCTCCACACCGATTCGACCGGCATTGGCCTCAAAAATCTCCGCCACCGCTACGCGCTGTTGACCGAGCGCGAAGTGGTCGTGGCCGAAACGGCGGGGGAGTTTGTGGTGAAAGTGCCTTTGCTTACGCAACCCTGACAGCGGTTCACAGAACCCTGTCAGCGGTTGCAGGTTGGTCGGTAGCCCAACTAACTTGGTTATTCGGGAACGCGCAACCCTGACAGGGTTCTGCGAACCGCTGTCAGGGTTGCTTCTTCAAAAAACCATGAACCTTCTCCTCGTCGAAGACGAACCCCTCGCCGCCCGCCGCCTCGCCACCATGCTGCGCGAGGTGGCCCCCGACGCCACCGTAGTCGGCCAGACCGAAAGCGTGCGCGAAACGCTGCGCTGGCTCGGCACAAACCAAGCGCCGGATTTGCTCCTGCTCGACATTCAACTCGCCGACGGACTGAGTTTCGAGATTTTCCAGCAAATGCCCGTCACCACGCCCGTCATTTTCACCACCGCCTACGACGAGTACGCCCTGCGGGCCTTCAAGGTCAACAGCGTGGATTATTTGTTGAAACCCATTGAAAAAGAAGAATTGGCCGCCGCACTGGACAAGTTCCGGCAAACGCGGGGCACCGCCCCCGCCCTGACCGAACAACTGGGCCGGGTGCTGGAAGCCTACGGCGTGAAGCCCATTCTGCACAAAAGTCGGTTTTTGCTGCGCCAGGGCGGACGGTTTGAGGTCGTTGAAACGACGGAGATCGACTTTCTTTTTGCCGAAGACAAAGTCGTGTTTCTGGTCACGAACGCCGGGAAGAAATTCATTGTCGATGAAACGCTGGACGAACTCGAACGGCAGTTGGACCCGCGCCACTTTTTCCGAATCAATCGCAAGTACCTCAGTCGCCTGGAGGGCATCGGGCGCATCGAGCCGCACTTCAACGGCAAACTACGCGTGGCGCTTCGCCACCGCCCCGCCGACGAGGAAATCTACGTGAGCCGCGAGCGGGCGGAGGCGTTTAAAGGGTGGCTGAACGCGTGAACTTCGTCAAAAAGTTAATGGGAGTCGTGGGGGTAATGCAGCATTCGATTGTCTGAATGCTGAACCGAAACTTCCGGGAAGTTGACTCCCTTTCGGGACGTTAAACCCGGAGCCGACCGTTCGTCAAGTAACCAACTCCCATCCGCCCGTCCACCGGAACTTTGCCCCCAGTGGGCCGGTTCGCCGCGAAACGAAGGGTTGGTTCCTAACCTAAACCTAAGTTGTGTGAATAGAATCGAGCGGCCTTCATCCGCCGCTGCGGTGGTTCGGTCGGGTTGAAAAGGCTCTCTGCTTACCGCACCACTTGGGTTAACTACCGATTTTTAAACCCTATCCAATCCCGTTCGTTTTTATCAAGCCCCAACTTTCTTCCCATGAAACAGTTTCTTCCCTTTTTCCTGCTTCTCGTCCTGCCCGTTCTGGCGCTGGCGCAACTTCCCGACCCACCCGCACCGGCGGGCCGCGCCACCATCGGAGGATACCTCAAAGACGCCGCCAACGGCGAGGGCATCATCGGTGTGTCGGTGTACGTGAAAGAGCGCGGCACCGGCACCACCACCAACAACTACGGCTACTACGCCCTCAGCCTCGCACCGGGCCGGTACACGCTCGTGTTTTCGTTCATCGGCTACGAAAAAATCACCCGCACCGTCGACCTCGCCGCCCTCGACGTGCAGCTCGACCTCGAACTCCGCGAGGAAGAGCGCCAACTGGCCGAGGTGGTCGTGAAAAGCCAGCGCGAAGACGACAACGTGAAGTCGGTGGAAATGTCGGTCAATAAAATCGACATGAAAACCATCCGCAAAATGCCCGCGCTGCTCGGCGAGGTGGACCTCATCAAAAGCATCCAGCTTTTGCCCGGCGTCAGCACGGTGGGCGAAGGGGCCAGCGGCTTCAACGTGCGCGGCGGCGACATCAGCCAGAACCTCATCCTGCTCGACGAAGCGCCGGTGTACAATTCCAGCCACCTGTTCGGGTTTTTCTCGGTCTTCAACCCCGACGCCGTCAAGGACGTGAAGCTCATTAAAGGTGGCATCCCGGCCCAGTACGGCGGGCGGATTTCGTCGATTCTCGACGTGCGAATGAAGGAAGGCAATTCGAAAAAAGCCGAACTCAACGCGGGCATCGGGGCGATTTTCAGCCGGGTGGCCTACGAGCGACCGTTTTTGAAGGGCAAAGGCTCGTTCATCGTCGCCGCCCGGCGCTCGTACATCGACGTGCTGGCCAAGCCCTTCCTGAGCGGCGATTTGAAGGGCAGCAAATTTTACTTCTACGACTTCACGGCCAAAGCCAACTACCGTCTCGACGAAAACAACACCTTCTTCCTCTCTGGCTACTTCGGGCGCGACGTGTTCGGCAGCAAGGAATTCGGCTTCGACTGGGGCAACGGCACCGTGTCGGGGCGCTGGAATCACGTGTTCAACAAGCGTCTGTTTCTCAACGTAACCGGCTATTATTCCAACTACAAATACGGCCTCGGCACCGAAACCAACCCCGATGCCCGCGACAAATTCACCTGGGATTCCAAAATCGTGAGTTACAGCGCCAAGCCCGATTTCACGTTTTTCCTCAACCCCGAAAACCAAATCACCTTCGGCGGGCAATTTATTAGCTATGAATCCCAACCCGGCGCGGCGGTGGGCACCTCGGCGGGCGAAACCCGCGATTTCAGCCTCGAATCGCGCTTTGGCGATGAATCGGCGCTGTACCTGGCCAACGAGCAGAAGCTCGGCAAGCGCCTTACCCTCCAGTACGGCATCCGGTATTCGTTTTTTCGGGCGCTGGGGCCGGGGCAGTACTACGACTACCGCAGCATCCTGCCGGGCTATCGCAAAGCGCCCGATTTCCCCGGCACGACCTACCAATCCGGCGAGTTGGTGGCGCAGTACGGCAACTGGGAACCGCGCTTTTCGGCCAACCTGAGCCTGTCGCCGGCGGCCTCGCTCAAGTTGAGTTACAACCGCACGGCCCAGTACCTGCACCTGCTCTCGAACACGGCGGCTTCCTCGCCGCTCGACGTGTGGACGCTTTCTTCGAAAAACATCAAGCCCCAACTCGCCGACCAGGTGGCCCTGGGTTTTTTCCAAAACCTCGACGACAACGCCTACGAGGTATCGGTGGAAACGTACTACAAGGACTTGAAAAACCAAATCGACTACGTGCGGCGCTCGGATTTGCTGCTCAACCAGTTCGTGGAGGGCGACCTGCTCACCGGGCAGGGACGGGCCTACGGGGCGGAGTTTTTCGTGAAAAAAAACAAGGGCAAACTCACCGGCTGGGTCAGCTACACCCTGGCCCGCACCGAGCGGCAGGTGGAAGGCATCAACAACGACGAATGGTTTCCCGCCCGTTTCGACAAAACCCACAACCTGAGCCTGGTGGCGCTCTACGACCTGGGCAACAAGTGGACGTTCTCGACCAACTTCGCCTACAGCAGCGGTACGCCCGGCACCTACCCGACCACGCGCTTTGAGTGGAACGGCATTGCGTTGCCCGAAAACTACCTCGACTCGCGCAACGGCAGCCGCATTCCGGCCTACCACCGCCTCGACCTGGCGGCGACCAAGCGCGTTAACCACGGGCCGTTTAGCCAGCGCGGCAGCGCCGAGTGGGTCTTTGCGCTCTACAACGCCTACGGGCGGCGAAACCCGTTCTCCGTGTTCGTCCGGCAAAACGAAGATGACCCCCGCCTGACCGAAGCCGTACGCTACTCGGTCTTCGGCTCATTTTTGCCTTCGGTGACGTATAATTTTAAATTTTAGAACCGAGAGGTGAGAAACAGGAAACAAGATTTTTGTTTTCTCCTGCTTTCGTTTCTTGCCTCCTGTTTCCGGTCTCTTGTTTCTCAATTCATGAAACGCCTCCTCCTTTTCCTCCTTCCTCTCCTGGCCCTCACCGCCTGCCAGGACGTCATCGACCTCGATACCGAAACCGGCCCGACCCAACTCGTGGTGGACGGTTGGGTCACCAACCAGGCCGGCCCCGCCACGATTAAACTCACCCAGTCGGCGGCGTATTTCGACAATTCCATTCCGAAACCCGTGCTCAGCGCGACCGTGACCGTGACCGACGAGGCCAACGTGGTGTACGAATTCAAGGATTTGAAGGCCGACGGCGTGTACGTCTGGACGCCGCCCGCGAAGGATACCGCCCTGGGTCACGTGAACGGCACCTACCGGCTTATAATCAAAACGGGCGGTGAAACCTACCAGGCCACGACGCAAATCCGGCCCGTGCCCCGCGTCGATTCGGTCAACTATTTTTTCGAAAAACCACCCGTCGCCCCGACGAATGGCCCGAGTGAAGGCTACACCGCCGAGTTTTACGCCCGCGACCTGTTCGGCAAGGGCGACAGCTACTGGATCAAGACCTACAAAAACGGGACGTATTTCAACCGCGCCAGCGACATCAGCACGGCCTACGACGCGGGCTTTTCGCCGGGCGGCAACATCGACGGCATCATTTTCATCCTGCCCATCCGCCGGAGCATCAACAAAGAACTCTGGGCGAAGGGCGACTCGCTGAAGGTGGAGTTACTCTCGCTGACCGATGAAACCTACTACTTTTTGCAGGCCGTCAACCTGGAGTCGAGCAACCAGGGCCTTTTCGCCACGCCGCCCACCAACATTCCGAGCAACGTGCAGAACGTAAACACCAGCGGACGCAAGGCCCTGGGCTTTTTTGGTGGCTCGGCGGTCAGTACGTTTCAGACGGTGATTGATGAAAAAAAGGCGAGGCCGAAGCCCTGAGTTTTTGGGAAAGGGCTGTCATCCCGACGGTAGGAGGGATCCGGGCGGCGTTCCGCTCGTTGGGGTTCCGAGACGATTCCCGATATCCAGCGGTCTGGTGGGTTAACGAGATCCCTCCTAACGTCGGGATGACACCCTGTGGAACAGCCTGGTGGTTTTCAACAAAAAAGCGGCCCCAACGTTAATTGGAGCCGCCTTTAGTTTCTGTCAGACAGCCTGACCTACATCGTCACATTCTGGTCTTTTTCCACATCCAATAAGGCGCTCGGCGGGCCACCTTTACCGAGGTTGCTGTGGCCTTTGCTGTAGAGGAAGTACACGATGACCCCGAGTACGCACCAAATCACGAACGAGATTTTGGTGTCGGTTCGCAGGTTGTACATCAGGTAGAGGTTGGCCAAAATCCCCAGCGTGGCAATTACCGGCAGGGCTGGTGTGCGGTAGGGACGCTCCAGGTTAGGCTCGCGGACGCGCAGCAGCCAGACAGCCCCGCAAATCATGGCGAAGGCCAGCAGCGTACCCGAACTGCACAATTCCGAAACTTTGTCGATGGGCGTCAACGCCGCCACCACCGACACGATGCCCCCGACCAGGATCGTACTTTTCCAGGGCGTCCGGAAAGTCGGGTGAATCGCCCGGAAAAAGCCCGGCAACAGGCCGTCTTTCGCCATGCCGAGGAAAATCCGCGTTTGTCCCAGCATCATCACGAGCATCACCGAAGTAAGGCCCGCGATGGCCGCCACCGTGATCAGATACACGGCCCAGGTGAGGCCCTGGTCGGCGAAGGCCTGCGCCACGGGAGCTTTCAGGTCGAGTTGGTCGAAGCGCACCATGCCGGTCAGCACCAGCGACACGAGGATGTACAGAATCGTGCAGATGATGAGCGAGGCAATGATGGCGAAGGGCACGTCTTTCCTGGGGTTGATGGCTTCCCCGGCCTGAGTCGAGACGGCATCGAAGCCGATGTAGGCGAAAAACACGATGCTGGCCGCCGTTACGATGCCGTTGAAGCCGTAGTGCTCCTGGCCGTCTTTGATTTGAGTATCGGGAATAAAAGGCGTCCAGTTGGCCGTATCCACGTAAAACGCCCCGCAGATGATGACGAAAATCACAACCGTCACCTTCAGAATCACGATGAGGTTGTTGGTGCTGGCGGCTTCTTTAATGCCCTTCACGAGAATGTACGTCACCACCCAGACGATGAGCAGCGCGGGCAGGTTGAAGGCAAACGTAAAGTCAGGAATGACCTCGCCCGCCTGACGGAGTTTCTCCGCTTTTTCCTGCGCGGTAACGGGGTCGTTCATCAACCACAGAGGCGGGTTGATACCAAGCAGGTGAAGGAATTTTTCAAAATACCCCGACCAACTCACGGCTACGGTGGTGGCCCCCATCATGTATTCAAGAATCAAGTTCCAGCCAATGAGCCAGGCGAAAATTTCGCCCACCGTGCCGTAGGAATAGGCGTAAGCCGAGCCTTCGACGGGTAAAATCGAAGCAAATTCGGCGTAACACAGGGCAGCAAACGTACAGGCCACGCCCGCCAGCACGAACGACAAGGCCAGCGCCGGACCGGCCCACTCATTGGCAGCGATTCCCGTCAACACGAACACCCCGCCCCCAATCACGGCCCCGATGCCCAGCGAAGTGAGTCCCCAGCGAGTCAGCACCCGTTTGAGCTGGCTGTTTTTCATGTCGGCTTCGTAGGCCGCGAGCGGTTTTTTTCGCCAGATAGTTTGATTCATAAACAGGAGGTTGTAAGGGTAATTCAGGTGGAAAAATGGGTTTTTTGCCGAAGGATGTTTGGGAAAACGGTGCTTTAAAAGTACGAAGGGTTTGGCGGTGGACAAGCAAAGCCACTAAAAAAGCGTGGGGGTCACCCTGAGCGGAGTCGAAGGGCGTGCGGCAGGTCAGCGCTGGCCCACCGCACACCCTTCGACTCCGCTCAGGGTGACCCCCACGCTTTTTAAATACCCTAAACCTGCGGCTTCATCCGCCCTTTGCCCGTCGTCAACACCGGAGCCGGTGCCCCGTCGGTGTCGGCGATGCTGCCTTTGCTGGCCTGCTCGCGCGTCAGGGCGTCGACCACGATGGGCGTGGCCACGAAGAGCGAGGAGTACGTGCCGACGATGACCCCGATGAGCATCGCAAACGAGAAGCCCCGGATGGTTTCCCCGCCGAAGACGAACAGCACGATCAGCACCAGCATCGTGGCCAGACCCGTCACCGCCGTGCGGCTCAGGGTACTGTTGAGGGCGTTGTTGATGATGGTGGCGATGCTCTCGCGCTTGGCCTTGTTGTCGTTGAGGTACTCCCGCACCCGGTCGAAGACCACCACGGTGTCGTTCATCGAGTACCCCATGATCGTGAGCAAGGCGCCCATGAAGGACTGATCGATGTCGAGGTTGAAGGGCAGCAGGCCGTTGAAAATCGAGAACACGGCCAGGATGATGAGCACGTCGTGGAACAAAGCCACCACGGCTCCGTACACAAACCCGATTTTTCGGAACCGGATGAAGATGTACGCCGCCACGACCAGAATCCCCAGCAACACGGCTTTCAGGGACGAGAAAATCATGTCGTCGGCGATGGTCGGGCCTACTTTCGACGAACTCAGGATTTGCGAACTACCGCCCAGGTTGCCCAGCCCGGCCTTCAGTTTGGCTTCGGCTTGTTTGTCGGCTTCCGGTGTGGTTTGGTCCACGAGGTAATCCGTAGTAATGCGCAACTGATTGACGCCGAGGTTGCCGTAGGTTTTCACCTCGGGGGCCTCGCCAAACGCGCTCGTCAGGGCCTGCCGGGCGGCATCGGTTTCCACGCTTTGCTCAAAGCGCACCACGTAAGTCCGTCCGCCTTTGAAATCGACGCCCAGGCCGAAGCCTTTGACGAGGATGGAAATAATCCCCGCCACGATGATGACCGACGAGATGGTGTAGTAAATCCGGCGCTTGGAGACGAAATCGAAGGACGAATCCTTAAAAAGGTTTTTCGACCAACTGGCGAAGAATTCGATTTTCCGTCCGTTGCGCGTCCAGAGTTCGAGAATCACCCGGCTGATGAAAATGGCGGCGAACAGCGAGGTAAAAATCCCGATGACGAGCGTCACGGCAAAACCCAGGATGAGGCCCGTGCCGAAAATCAGCAGCACCAAACCCGTCAGCAGCGTGGTGGCGTTGGAGTCGAGGATGGACGAATAGGCGTTTTTAAATCCGTCCGAAATCGCCTGTCCGAAGGGTTTGCCCAGGGCCAGTTCTTCCTTGATCCGCTCGAAAATCAGCACGTTGGCATCCACCGCCATCCCGATGGTAAGCACGATCCCCGCGATCCCCGGCAGCGTCAGCGTGGCTTTGAGCGAGGCCATGATGCCCAGCAGGAAAAACAGGTTGATGATCAGGGCGATGTCGGCCACGATCCCGGCGCGGTTGTAGTAGGCCAGCATAAACAGCAGCACGACCAGCAAACCCACCAGCGAGGAAATCACCCCCGAACTGATGGCTTCCGAGCCGAGCGTCGAACCCACCACGGCTTCCTCGACGATGCTCGTCGGGGCGGGCAACTTCCCGGCTTTCAGGATGTTGGCTAAGTCCTTGCCTTCGTCGATGTCGAAACCACCGGTGATGCTGGAGCGACCGTTGGGAATTTCGCCGTTCACGGTCGGGGCCGAATACACGGCGTTGTCGAGGATGATCGCCACGCGCTTGCCCACGTTGGCCGCCGTGAGGGCCTTCCACTTGCGGGCACCCTCCGGGTTCATGCTCATCGTGACTTCGATGCCCTTCCCGCCCGACTGGTCGAAGTCGCTCACGGCATCGGTGATCACGTCGCCTTCGAGCGGGGCTTTGCCACCGAGGTCGCGCTTGATGGCCTCCATCGTGAGCAATTCCTGGTTTTTGGTGGTCGTGATGGGCTTCACGTTGTACACGAAGCTGAGGTCGGAGGGGAACATGGCCCGCACTTCGGGGCGGCGCAGAATTTCACCCACCTCGGCGCTGTCTTTCACGAACACGCCAAACCCCTGACCCGTAAACTGAAACAGCCGCGCCAGCGCCGACTGCGCCGAGGCCGAGGCGGCGGTGTCTTTTTTGGCCGAATCCCCTTTGGCGGGGGCACTCTGCGAAAGCGCGGCGGCCAGACCCGTGGCGGCTTTGCCGGTGTCGGCTTTGGCGGGGGCGGCGCTCAGGTTGCTGGCCTTGCGGGCTTTATCCTGGGCGTCGAGGTACTTGCCGAGTTGGTCGAAGGCCGAGGCGTATTCCTGAAATTCATAGACTTCGCAAAATTCCAGCTTGGCCGCGCCGGAGAGCAGCTTGCGCACCCGTTCGGGGTTGTCCACGCCCGCCAGTTCGACCTGGATCCGGCCCGTGCCGGGAATGCGCTGGAGGTTGGGGTTCGACACGCCGAACTTATCCACCCGCTGCTGAATGATACGGAAGGCACGATCGGTGGCCCCTTCCACTTCGGTGTTGATCATCTTCAGCACGTCGTTATCGGAGGAACGGGCGCTGATTTTGCTACGGTTGCCGGAGTTGGCAAACACGGAAGCCAGGTTTTGGCCCGGTGCCGCTTTTTTGAAATTATCGGCAAAAGCCTGCACGAAATTTCCCTGCAAACTCGACTGGCCCTGAACGGTTTCGGCCAGTGCCTTGCGGAAGGCCGGGTTACCGCTGTTGCCCGCCAGGGATTTGATGATTTCCACCGGCGAGACTTCCAGCATCACGTGCATCCCGCCCTGGAGGTCGAGGCCGAGGTTCAGCTCGCTTTCGGTCACTTCCTTGAGCGTGCTGCTCAGGTACACGGGTTCGTTCCAGAGCGAGTCGGTGAAGCGTTGGCGCTTCGCCAAATCCACCTTGCCGCTGCGGGCGTCGGTGGCAAATTCGGTGGCTTTTTGCTTGTAGTTCCGCGAAACGAACGTGAACGACAAGTAGTAGAGACACAACAGGCTGATGATGCCCGTCAGGCCGATAATTACGGTTTTGTTTTGCATTTTTTGCCAGGAAAAAGAAAAAGGGGAAACAGGAGATTACGCCCCGGCTGTCATCCTGATCTTGTCGAAGGACCTTTCGTGGTTACCTTCCAAGCAGTTTGATGACTACCGAAAAAGATCCTTCGACAAGCTCAGGATGACAGCAGACGAAGGAGAAACAGCGCACTTTACGGCGCGTTGGCGACGATGAAGTGCCGGAAGAGCACCTCGAAATACGGAAGACGAACGGGAAAAACGGGCGCGGGCGGCAGGAGATTTCGGACCGTTTGAAAGTCAAAAACCGCCGCTGGAGGCAGCAGGACGAAATCCTGCGCAAATTCGACCACCACGGGGGCGGCCACGGCCATCGGCGAAAGCTCGCTGACGACGGCCTGGGGAGCCTGGGCCGGTTTTCCGGCCCCTTTCGCGGTTTGTTCAATTTTCGCTTTCGGCGCGGCAGTCCCCACCGACCGGCTTCCCACGGAAACCAGCAGCAGCGAGGCCGTTAGCCAAAGGCTCATCAACCGAACGAAGCGCGACGCATTTTTCATAAGCGGGTACAAATCTAACGGGCTTTTGTCACAGTTCCGCAAAGGGTGGGCCAAAATGAATGAGCAGTGGCAGGAAGCAGTTGGCAGAAGCGTAGGACAGGTTTATCAGCCCACCACTTGAGTGGTGGGAAAAGGCAACAAGACGGGACCTGGAAGGAACCGTTTCAACGGTTTACCGACCCGAAAACCGTTTCAACGGTTTTCTAATCTGCTTCCCGACTCCTTCTCTCTGCTACTGCCCACTCATTTCAACTGCTCCCGCTTTTCCACCCGTCCCGTGTACAATTTCCAACCCTCGGCAGTTTTCCGCATCAAACCCAGCGCCGTGGCGCGTACGTCGCGGAAGGCCGCGCCACCCACCCGGCGAATCAGCAGCGTGGTGCGTACCTCCACGCCGTTGGGGGTGGCGTTGCCGGGTTGGAGGCTTTCCAGTTCGTAACGCAGATCGTAAGCGTCGAAGAGTGATTTACTCAGGCTGCCGGCTTGCTCGCGCAGGGGGCTGGCCGGGTCGAGGACGGCCAGGAGACCGTCCGCATCTTCTGCTTCCAGCGCCCGGATCGCCCCTTCCAGCGTCGTTCGGATGTCGAGTTCATCCTGCGGGCCGAGGGTTTGGGCGAGTGCCAGGCGGGGTGAATTCAACCCGACGAAAAGCAGAAACAGCAAGAAAAGGCGCATGGTACGGGGTTTTGGAAGAAACGTAAAATTGACAGAAAACTGCCTACTTTGCCCCACTAACGACCATCGACTGACCACTATCGACTCATGTACGGCACCGACCTCACCGAATTCATCCGCCTGGCCCTCGAAGAAGACGTCGGCGATGGCGACCACACCTCCCTGGCGACCATCCCGCCCGACGCGCAGGGCCGCGCCCGGCTGCTGGTGAAGGAAGTCGGCCTGGTGGCGGGCGTGGCGGTCGCCGAACGAATTTTTGAACAAGTCGATTCGGAACTGGCCGTGGAGATTTTCATCCCCGACGGTTCCCCGATTCAACCCGGCGATATCGTGCTGACGGTAGCCGGACGTTCGCAGTCCATTCTGAAAGCGGAGCGACTGATGCTCAACGTGATGCAGCGCATGAGCGGCATCGCCACCTACACCCACCGCCTCGTGCGCCTGCTCGACGGCCTGCCCACCAAACTGCTCGACACCCGCAAAACCACCCCGAATTTTCGGATTTGCGAAAAAATGGCGACCCACCTCGGCGGGGCCGTCAACCACCGCTACGCGCTCTACGACCAGATTCTGATCAAAGACAACCACGTCGATTACGCCGGGGGCATCGAAGCGGCCCTCACCAAAGCCAACGCCTACCTCCGGGCCACGGGCCGCACGTTGCTGATCGAAATCGAAGTGCGAAACTTAGCCGAGTTGGACGAGGTTCTGCGGGTAGCCGCCACCCAGCCGGTTCAGCGCATCATGCTCGACAATTTCGATTTTGAAACCCTCCGCGAAGCCGTGCGCCGCGTGGCGGGCCGCTACCCGACGGAAGCCTCCGGCGGCATCACCGAAGAGACGTTGCGGGCCTACGCCGAGTGCGGCGTGGATTACATTTCGGTCGGGGCGCTGACGCACCACGTGAGTAGTCTGGATTTGAGTTTGAAGGCGTTTTAAAAGGTGGCTCCGACCTCTGGTCGGAGCATCTCCCCGACCAAACCCACCAGAGAAAACCAAACCCCATGCTTCGCCACGAAAATATCAAAACCGAATACCGGCGGGACTTGCCCCACATCCAGCCCATCGGTGGAACATTTTTCGTGACGTATCGACTCAAGGACACCTTACCCAGGACCATTGCTGAGCAGTTTAAATCAGAAAAAGAAGCCCGCTACCGCCAAATTAGAAGCACCGACGATGAAACGCTAAAATAACGCCTCTACGACGAGCAAAAACGCCAATTCGCTAAATACGACGAGTACCTTGACCGTTGCCTCTGTGGAAAACGCTGGCTGGAAACACCAAAAATTGCCACGTTAACCGCCGACACGTTACACTTTTGGCCCCACAAACTCTACGAACTCATCTCTTACACCATCATGGCCAATCACGTTCATGTGGTTATGGATTTGAGTATTCAGGAAACTTATATTCCTGATCAGGAGATCGGAATTGCCCCCGAAAACGAATACCGCCAGCTTTTTCAAGTGATGAAATCCATCAAAAACTATTCTGCTCGCACGAGTAATGAAGTCTTAAACCGAAAAGGTAATTTTTGGCAAAAAGAGAGCTACGATCACCTCGTGAGGAATGGGAAAGAATTGACCGGAATTATTCGCTACGTGTTGGAAAATCCAGTAAAAGTGGGGTTAGTCTCTCGCTGGGAGGACTGGCCGTTTTCTTTCCTGAACCCGAAGTACTTTCCTTACTAAACCGCTCCGACCAGAGGTCGGAGCCACCTTTATGCCCCTCACCATCCCCCTAACCCTCGAACAGGAAGTCGCCCAGATTGGCTACGTGAGCCGCTCGGTGCCCAAAAACCTGGATTTGAAAGCCGAAATCCGTCGGATGAAAAGCGAGAAAAACGCCGTCATCCTGGCCCACTACTACGTCGATGGCGACATCCAGGATTTGGCCGATTACGTCGGCGACAGCCTCGGCCTCAGCCAGGCCGCCGAGAAAACCACCGCCGACCTGATCGTCTTCTGCGGTGTGCATTTCATGGGCGAAACGGCCAAAATTCTGAATCCCCACAAAAAAGTCATCATCCCCGACTTCAACGCGGGCTGCTCCCTGGCCGACGCCGCCCCGAAGGAAGAATTCGCCGCCTTCAAGGCCCAGTACCCCGACGCCGTGGTGGTGAGCTACATCAACTGCTCCGCCGACGTGAAGGCCATGACCGACATCATCTGCACCTCGTCCAACGCGGTGAAGGTGGTCGAATCCATCCCTGCCGACAAGCGGATCATCTTCGCCCCCGACGCCAACCTGGGGCGGTACGTCGCCAAGAAAACGGGCCGCGAGCTGATTCTCTGGGAAGGGGCCTGCATCGTCCACATCGACATTTCGCGGGAAAAACTGGCCCGCCTCCGCGCCGAACACCCGGATGCCCTGCTCATCGCCCACCCCGAATGCAAGGAGGATATTTTGCTCCAGGCCGACTACGTGGGCAGCACGACGGGCCTGCTGAAGTTCGTCGAAGCCTCGGAGCGGAGTGAGTTCATCGTCGCCACCGAGGCGGGCATTCTGCACAAAATGAAGCAGCAAAACCCGACGAAGAAAATCCTCCCGGCTCCCGCCAACGAAAAGAATACCTGCGCGTGCAGCGAGTGCCCGTACATGAAAATGAACACGCTCGAAAAGCTCTTCAACTCGATGTTCTACGAAATGCCGGAGATTTTTGTCCCCGAAGAAACCCGGATTCCGGCGCTGAAGGCGGTGAAGGCGATGCTGGAGATTAGCAAATAAATTCCCGTGTTCTGTCATCCAGAGCGCAGCGAAGGATCTTTCGCCTCGACCATCCAACTATTTTGAAAGTCACCGCGAAAGATCCTTCGCTGCGCTCTGGATGACAGCAACTTTTCAACCCGTGGCAACACTCGAAGTCGTTCAGGGCGACATCACCCGCCAAGCCGTCGATGCTATCGTCAACGCCGCTAGCTCCTCCCTCCTCGGCGGGGGCGGGGTCGACGGGGCCATTCACCGCGCCGGTGGTCCGGCCATTCTGGACGAGTGCCGCGCCATTCGCGCCCGGCAAGGTGGCTGCGAAACGGGCCAGGCCGTGATCACCACCGCCGGGTGGCTTCCGGCGAAAAAGGTCATCCACACCGTCGGCCCCGTGTGGCGGGGCGGGCAGCAGGGCGAGCCGGACTTGCTGGCCGCCTGTTACCGCAACAGCCTGCGGCTGGCGGTGGAGAATGGCTTGAAAACCGTCGCCTTTCCCAACATCAGCACCGGCATTTACGGCTACCCGAAAGACCTCGCCGCACCGCTGGCGGTGGAGACCGTGCGGGCGTTTCTGGCCGAAAACGCAGGGTTGGAACGGGTAATCTTCGTGTGTTTTGACGCCGAAAATTTTGAGCTTTACCGCCGAATTCTTCCCGTTTCAACCTGACCTACCCCACCCATGCAACCAGCCCTTGCCGCCGTGTTTTTTCGCGACCTCAGCCGCCTGCACCAGGAAATCGAAGCCTACCCTGACGACGAAACTCTCTGGCAGGTCGCTGAAGGCATCAACAATTCCGCCGGAAACCTGGTGCTGCACCTGGTGGGCAACCTCAACGCTTACCTCGGTGCCACCCTCGGCCAAACGGGTTACGTGCGCAACCGCGACGCGGAGTTTTCGGCGAAAAACCTTCCGAAGCAGGACTTGCTGGAAAAAATTAAAGCCACCCGCCGCGTGGTGGAGGGCGTCATCCAATCGCTACCCGACGAGCAACTCGCGGCCCCCTTTCCGGTCGAAGTGCTGGGCTACCCGATGAGTACGCTGAGTTTCCTTGTTCACGCCCACGGCCACCTCAACTACCACCTCGGCCAGATCGACTACCACCGCCGCCTGCTCGTGGTGGGCGGGGCGGTTGATTTTGTACATTGAGCCGGTTTTCCAAAAACGCAACCGCAGCCATGCCAACGACCACTCAAATTACCAGCTACGCCGTCATGTATTCGGCCAATAATTTTCCGCCCCGGATTTGGTTGAAGAACGCCGACAAATTCATCGGCCAGGCCATCTTCGTGCGCAACGCCGACCCGCTGCCCGCCGACAACCTCACCAACGGGCAAGTCAACCTTTTTTACCGCCTCGCCGATTTCCAGCACATCCTCGATGTACTCCGCCACGAACAGCCGGTGTACCTGATGTTTAACGGCTCCGGCGGGGGCAGCGAAAATGCGATCATGACGGGGAGCGAGATGGTGGGGGAAGGGGAGTGAATCCTTAACTTTTTGAAAGCCATGACAACGGAAGAATTTCTTTCCAACTACGAACAACTCGAGGAAGCAGGCAAACGCCAGATTGACGAACAGGTTGCTAAACTCATTGATAAGCGCAGACCAAAATCTTCGAGTTTAGCGCGGGTGATTGAGGCTTTGAACGGGATTCATCTCACGGAAGGCGAACTTAAAGAGTGGGGAAATATCCTTGCCCCGGTCAGTGTCCTCGCCGACCGGAACGCGTAGTAATTTGAGTGGCCGTTGAGGACACCGACCACGGCAGTTGACGGGCAAATCATATTTAACGCGAATAATGGGATACGAAATGCAGAATTGGCTGTCCCGTAGGGACACTATGTTTGTAGAAAAACGGTAGCTGGGAAGTTTTTGCGTGCCGTAGGTACGCCACAGTAGCGTACCTACGGCACGCAGCCACGTTCGGCTCCTTGCCTGACTACCAACATTTAGCCCCTACGGGGCTGAAAACAGTGTTTTACCCATAATTCGCGTATATTTATTTAACGCCATGACAGATCAAGAGTTAGTTTCCAAATACGAGCAACTCCCACCCCCAGCAAAAGAGGAATTGGAAGACAAACTCACCGAACTGCTTGCGCGTGCGAACGTTCGCAAACCGTTCGATTTCAAGGAATACAAGCAGCGTTTACTCAACTTGAAAACCTCGTGGACAAATGAAGAAATTGACGAATGGGAACACTCGCTTAAAGCCGGTTGGAGCCAATGGAAACTCGAAGAATTTTAGTGGACACCGGCCCTTTCATCGAATACATTCGGCTGAAAGACAAATCAAAACCGAGCATTTCCAAACGCGGAACACGAAAGATTTTGATCAGATTGAGGGGATGGTTTTGGTTTGATTAGTTAGCTATGCAAGGCAAGTTGTAGCCCAGCACTGGGTAAGTTTACGGAAATAGAACAATTGCGAATGCAGTGCGTTCGCAATCCATACGCTCACAACCATGACAACCACCTTTGATTTCAACACCCTCGACGAGCTTAACCCCGATTTCATTGAGCGGCTAAAGCACTTATACGAAGGAAAGCCAGTGCGGCTCAAACTCGCGGTGGAAGAGGAAACGTACCCGCTAAGTGAACTGCTCCGGCGAATTGAAGACGTGGAGGCGGGGAGAAATTTGGTTTCATTCAATGAGGAAGAATTCCGAATACAAGTAAGTCATGCCTGAAATTAGCCGTTTCCTGGGATTGGTTATCAAAATGTTTTTTGACGACCACAATCCACCTCATTTTCACGTTGAATTTCAGGATTACCGTGCCATTGTGGACATTCGCAAAGCTGAATTGATGGAAGGGCACTTGCCGCCCAAGCAGTTAAAATTAGTGCTTGCCTGGACGGTATTGCACGAAGCCGAGTTGTTGGAAAACTTTGAGAACCTCGGAAAAGACGTAAAAAGCTGGAAGAAAATCGAACCGCTCACCTGACAAGGCCATGCTTCACTATATCCAGAAAATAATCGACGTGGAAGATTTCAACGTCACCTGCCTGTTCAACACGGGCGAGGTGCGCACAGTGGACTTAACGCCGGTAGTGGAGAAATACCGGGCCATCAACGACGGCCTGGTTAGCCAACTGGCCGAACCGACTTATTTCAAAACCGTCCAGCTCGACTCCTACGGCACCCTGCTCTGGGACAACGGCGTGGATTTTGACCCGGATAATCTGTACGCGATGTCGGAGAAGGTGGCGCAGGCAGCGTAGGCTGGGCAGTCGGAAGACTGCGTTTCATCACCCGTTCCAAGTCCCTGCCGCACAAAGGCTTGGCTTCAGACTTGGAACAACTTGGTGTATTCTAAAAATATCGAAATTATGCGAAAACTTTTCGTCAAGTTTTTCGCCATCTTGCTGATCCTATGGTTAATCAGTACAGGATTATCTTATTTTATTACTAGCGATATTCCATCATATTTTGACATGATTCATAAACAAGTTATAAATAATCCAAAACTGATTAATCGAATTGGCGGATATCGTTCTTACGAATACGAATTCAATAAATATGAAATAGAAACGGGGCGAATGCATTATTTAATTAAAATTATTGGCCGAAATAGAAATCTTAAAATTAGTGGAATAGCACAGAAAAGAGGCGATGACTGGGTAGTAATCACGAAGAATACATTGGTTGAAGAAAAATAAATTTCTTTAGCCAACCCGCCCGCCCCCGCTCCCTCCAACGGTCCCGCGTCTCTAACGCCCCTAAACAAACCACAACATAAATGCCCCAAGTCGATTTCCTCGTCATAGGCTCCGGCATTGCCGGACTGAGTTACGCCACCAAGCTGGCCCGGCACTTCGAGGCCCGCTCCGAAGTGGTGTCCATTGCCGTCATCACCAAAGTCCAGGCCGACGAGACCAACACCAAGTACGCCCAGGGCGGCATTGCGGCGGTGTGGTCGAAGGACGATAGTTTCGAGAAACACATCGACGACACGATGGACGCCGGCGACGGCATCAACAAGCCCCGCATCGTGGAAATCGTGGTGACCGAGGCCCCCGCCCGCATCCAGGAACTCATCGACTACGGCACGCGCTTCGACCGCGAACACGGCGGCAAGGGCGGTTACGACCTGGCCCGCGAAGGCGGCCACTCCGACCACCGCATCCTGCATTTCAAGGACATCACCGGGGCCGAAATCGAGCGGGCGCTGCTCGAAGAAGTGAAGCGCCACCCCAGCATTCGCATTTACACGCACTACTTCGCCGTGGACCTCATCACCCAGCACCACCTCGGCGAAACCGTGTACCGCTACCGCGAAGACATCCAGTGCTACGGGGCCTACGTGCTCGACACGCACACCGAAAAAGTCGAGAAATTCCTGGCCCGCACCACCATGCTCGCCACCGGCGGCATCGGCAACGTGTACCAAAGCACCACCAACCCCACCATCGCCACCGGCGACGGCATCGCAATGGCCTACCGGGCCAAGGGCCTCTGCGACAACATGGAGTTCATCCAGTTTCACCCCACGAGCCTGTACCAACCCGGCAAAAAACCCTCGTTCCTGATTTCGGAAGCGGTGCGGGGCTTCGGCGGGATTTTGAAAAATGCGGATGGAAACACGTTCATGGAGCGCTACGACGAGCGCCTTTCCCTCGCCCCGCGCGACATCGTGGCCCGTGCCATCGACTCCGAAATGAAAACCAACGGCGTGGACCACGTGTACCTCGACGTGCGCCACCTCGACTACGAGAAATTCATCGAACACTTTCCCAACATCACGAAAACCTGCCTCGATTTGGGCATCGACGTGCGGAAAGACCTGATCCCCGTCGTGCCCGCCCAGCACTACCTCTGCGGGGGCGTGAAGGTGAACGAGTGGGGCCAGACCAACATCAACTTCCTCTACGCGGCGGGCGAATGCGCCTGCACCGGTCTGCATGGGGCCAACCGGCTGGCCTCCAATTCCCTGCTCGAAGCCGTGGTATTCGGCCACCGGGCCTACTTGAGTACCGTCGAAAACCTGCACCAGGCCCCCGTTCCTGACACCGTCCCCGACTGGGACGATTCCGGCACGACCCATCCCGAAGAGGCCGTGCTCGTGACCGAAATGACGCGGGAATTGAACGCCATCATGTCCAACTACGTGGGCATCGTCCGCACCAACCGACGGTTGAAACGTGCCCACGACCGCCTCGATTTGCTGTTTCAGGAACACGAGGCGCTGTACCGCGAGTCGAAGGTATCGGTGCCGATTTCGGAGCTACGCAACATGATCAACGTGAGTTACCTGATCATCAAAATGGCGACCGCCCGGCGGGAGAACGTGGGCTTGCACTACAATTTGGACAACATCAAAGCGATTGAATTTCAAGGGTCACGCTGAGCGGAGTCGAAGCGCGTGCGGCGGGTAAGCGCTGACCAGCCGCACGCGCTTCGACTCCGCTCAGCGTGACCCTCCTCGAACCAGTTTTTGAAAATTTAAACTTCCTTTTTGTTCACCTCCGAATCATGAAATTCCCGCTTTATTCCCGCGTGGTGTTGACGAACGATTTTCCGGAAGACCACCTGAAAAAAGGGGACATCGGCATCGTGGTGGAGCACCTCCCGGCCCCCGGCGGCACCAACGACGGGTACATTCTGGAGTTTTTCGACGCCCAGGGAAATACGGTCGGTGTGTTGCCCGTGGTTGAATCCGACTTGGAAGTGCCCCGCCGTAACACGGTTTTGACGTTTCGCGAACTGGGTGAAGTAGCCTGACTATCCCCGCTCGTTTGGTTAATTGGCTACTGGTTTTGCCCAATAACCAATTAACCAATACCCCCTTCCCCCACCGGCAAATACACCCGAAACGTAGCCCCCTCGCCCACCCGGCTGCTCACGCTCACCCCACCGTGGTGGTTTTCTGCTACTTTCCTGACGATGGCTAGCCCGATGCCCGTGCCGGGGTAGTCGCCGCGCCCGTGCAGGCGCTGGAAAGCCTCGAAAATCCGGTCGGCGTAGGTTTCATCGAAGCCGATGCCGTTGTCGCTGAAGCTGATTTCGTAGAAAACCGCGTCGGGTGCCAGGCTGAGGCCCTTCGCCTCCGCACCAGGTACAACCCGGCACCGGATTTCTACCACCGGCGGCACGTCGGGGCGGCTGAATTTGAGCGCGTTGCTGAGCAGATTTTGCAACACCTGCCGGAGCTGGGTCGCGTCGCCATTCACGGTGGGTAACGGGTCGGCGTGAAGGCTGCCCTTTTTCTCCCGAATGAGCACGGCCAGGTCGCTGCGGACGCTGGCGAGCAAGGGGTTCAACTCCACCGGGGCGAAGGTTTCGCGGTACGACGACACCCGCGAATACTCCAGCAAATCCTTGATCAGTCCACTCATCCGCTCGGCGGCGTCCTGCATGCGCCGGACGCGCTCGGTACCCGCCTCGTCGAGTTGGGCGGCGTTGCGTTTGAAGAGCAAATCGCCGAAGGCCTGAATCTTCCGCAACGGCTCCTGCAAGTCGTGCGAAGCCACGTAGGCAAATTGCGAGAGGTTGAGGTTGGTGCGCTGAAGCTCGCCGTTGGCCTGGTTGAGCGCCTCCGTTCGGTTCTGCACCAGGGCCTCCAGGCGGGCGGCTTCGGTTTTCTGGTCGTCGATGTCGGTGCAGGTGCCCATCCACTTCAAAATGCGACCGTCGGTATCCCGAAAGGCCGTCGCCAGGGCCAGGTACCAGCGGTAGCGACCCGGCTGGCGGACGTCGTCGAGGCGAAACTCGAAGCGGTACGGTTCGCCGGTTTGCAGGCAACGCTGCCAGCGGTCGAGGCAGGGTTGGCGGTCGTCGGGGTGGAGGATAGGGAGCCAACCCGCATCGCCAAAGCCCTGGTTGCCGTCGATGAATTGGTACCAGCGTTGGTTGAAGTAATCGAGGTACCCGTCGGGCCGGGCCGTCCACACAATTTGCGGCATCGAATCGGCCAGTTGCCGAAACCAGCGGTCGCTTTCGCGCAGGGCGGCTTCGGCGCGTTTGGCTTCGGTGACGTCGGTGTTGGTACCGAACCAGCGCAGAACCTTGCCCGCCGCATCCCGGATTGGAACGGCGCGGGAGAGAAACCAGCGGTATTCGCCCTCTTTCGAGCGCAGCGGGAACGTATCTTCCCAGATTTCACCCGTTGCGATGTGGTGTTTAAACTTGGCGGTCACGCGCTCGACTTCTTCCGGCGCGTGAACCGCCTGCCAACCCCAGCCCTGCATTGCTTCGAGCGTGGTGCCGGTGTAGTCAAACCAGCGCTGGTTGTACCAAAAAATCCACCCGTCGGCGTCGGTCATCCAGGCCAGTTGGGAAATGTTGTCGGCGAGCGAGCGGAATTTTTCTTCCGACTCGCGCAGGGCCTCCTCGGCTCGTCGCTCCTCGGTGATGTCGAGGGCCGTGCCGATGAGGCGGTAGGCTTCGCCGTTTTCATCGAAAAACACCTTGCCCTTCGCCTGGACGGTGCGCGGCTGCCCGTCGGGCAAATTCGAAAGCGTGTATTCGACGTTGTAATCGCCGCCGCTTCCGGGTTGCAGGGCGTTGGCTACCGCCTCGGCCACCCGCTGCCGGTCGGTTTCGGCGGCGGTGCTCAGGCCCCGCTCCAGGTTGAAGGGTTCGCCGGGACGGAGGCCGTGCATGGCGACGGTGCGTTCCGAACCCGTGATCGTGCTCGTCCGGGGGTCGTATTCCCAGGTACCTAACTCAGCCGATTCCACGGCCAGACGCAAGCGATCCTCGTTTTCCTCGATTTTTCGCCGGGATAAAATCGACTCGGTCACGTCGGTCACGACGATGAACACCCCCGAATCGGGTGCGGGCAGGGGTTGGAAAGAAAAATTGACGTAAATCGTTTCGAGCTGGCCGCTCTTCATTACCTGAACCACCCGTTCTCTTGCCACAAAGGGTACGTCGGTTTCCACTACGTTGTCCAGCAATGGCTCGAAGCCCTGCCCTACGAGTTCGGGCAGGGCTTCGAACAGCGGTTTACCCACGAGTTGGTCGGGATGCTGCCGATTGGCCAGGTTGACGTAAAAGTCATTGGCTAGTTCAAAGGTGTACTCCGGGCCGCGCAACATAGCGATGCCTACCGGAGCCTGCTCAAACAGGTTTTGGAGTTGCTTGTTGCTGGCTTCGAGGTTTTGCCGGGCCTGCCTGCGCTCGGTCACTTCCTCGGCAACCAGCACAATCCGGTCGGCGTGTCCGTCCGTTTCGGGCAAAGGGTGGTAAACAAAATCGAAAAATACGGTTTCGGGTCGCCCGTTCCGTTTCAGGATAACGGGCAATTCCTTGCCCACGAAAGGGTGGCCGGTTTGCAACACGCCCGCCAGGATTTCCTCGAATCCCTGCCCGGCGGCTTCGGACAGGGCCTCAAACAGGGGTTTCCCCAACACCTCCCCTTGGGTGCGGCCCCACATCCGGCACACGTTGGGATTGGCGAGTTCAATCCGGAAGTCCGGCCCGCTAAACATGGCAATGGCCGTGGGAGCCTGCTCGAACACGTCGCGGAGGAGCCGTTCGTTTGCTTCAATCCGCCGCCGGGCCAGTACCTGGCTCGTCACGTCGGTCACGACGACAAACACCCCCGAATCGGGCGCGGGCAAGGGCTGGTAGGAAAAATTGATGTAAATCGTTTCGAGCTGGCCGTCCCGCAGCAACTGGGCGGACAGTTCTTTCGCTACAAACGGTACGCCCGTTTCCACCACGTTGGTCAGCAGGCCTTCGAAGCCCTGCCCGGCTAGTTCGGGCAGGGCTTCGAGCAGCGGTTTGCCCACGAGTTGGTCGGGATGCTGCCGCTTGGTGATGTTGACGTAAAAATCGTTGACCAAATCGAAGGTGTGTTCCGGCCCGCGCAACACGGCGATGCCCACCGGGGCCTGCTCGAACAGGGTTTGCAGTTGCCGCTCGTTTTCGCTGCGCATCCGGGCGATGTTCAACTGCGCCCGCACCCGCGCCAGGAGTTCGTTGGCCGAAAAGGGCTTGACCAAATAATCGTCGGCCCCGGCTTCGTAGCCTTCGATGGAGGCCTCCTCGCCCGCCCGCGCCGAGAGCAGCACCACGGGGATGGTGGCCGTTTGCGGGTCGGCCTTGAGGGTTTTCAGGAGTTCGAGGCCGTCCATGACGGGCATCATCACGTCGCTCAGCACCAGGTCGGGGCGGTGTTCGGCCACCAGCCAGCGGGCCACCTGCCCATCGGGGGCCAGGCTGACGCGGTAGTGGGGTTCGAGCAACCGCTGCACGTAGGCCCGCATGTCGGCGTTGTCGTCGGCCAGCACGATGTGCGGTCTTTTCTCGGAAATTGATTTTTCTGAAAAAACCACCTCATGTTCCGGCGAAGTGTTGGGCAGCAGCCCCAGGGCTTCGGTCAGGAAGGGATTGCCCAGGGCGGAAGCGACCGTCCGTTGTGGTTGGTCGAGGATGAATTCAGCGGGCAAATGGGCCTTTCCCAACGGAATCCTGACCGTAAACGTACTGCCCAGCCCCGGCTCGCTTTCGGCAGAAATCGTCCCTCCGTGCAACCCCACCAGTTCTTTGAGCAACGAAAGCCCGATGCCCGTCCCCTCGAAACTGCGCCCCCGGCTGCCCGCCACCCGGTGAAAGCGCTCGAAAATCCGAGGGAGTTCATCGGCGGGAATGCCCACGCCGGTGTCTTCCACGCGCAGCACGGCCTGGCCCTCGTCGGCGCTCAGGCGCACGCTGATGCGGCCTTCGAGGGTGTATTTGTGGGCGTTGGAAAGCAGGTTCAACACGATTTTTTCCCACATCTCGCCATCCACGTACACCACTTCGGGCAGGGGCGGACAGTCCACCACCAGACTCATCCCGGCCCGCTCGATGGCCGATCGGAAGGTACTCGCCAGGTCGGTGGTGAGGGCGGCGAGGTCGGTCGGTTCGTAGGAAGCCTGCATTCGCCCGGCTTCGATTCGGCTGAAATCTAGGAGCGTGTTGACCAACTTTTGCAGGCGCAGGGCGTTGCGGTGGGCGGTCTGGAGGTTTTCATGAACAGAGTCGGGAAGTTGGCCGTTGGTATTGAGGGCTTCCTCAATGGGGCCGAGCATCAGCGTGAGCGGCGTGCGGAATTCATGGCTGACGTTGCTGAAAAACGCGGTTTTAGCCGCGTCGATGGCCCGCAGGGCTTCGGTCCGGCGGCGCTCTTCTTCCAGCGCCGAGGCGGTGGCAAACAGCCGGGTGGCCTGCTCGGCCAGCGACTCGAAAAATTCCCGTTGCTGCGTGTCAAACACCCTCCTCGGATTCACCCCCAGCACCAACACGCCGTAGATTTGTTTGCGGTCGAGCCGGTGGATGGGCAGCAGGTAGGCCGATTGAGCGGGTTCGGGCCAGGCTCCCCCCGGCATGGTACCAAACTGCCCGGACAGATCGCCGATGAGCTGGGGTGCATCGGCTTCCAGCACCTGGGTTAAGGGCCAGGCGGTTTCCGGAGAAGCCAATCCGTCAATCCGTTCGGGGCGGGCTATCGGGTGGTTATCCAGCCGGATGTGTTCGGCCAACCGGGCTTCCCGCGCCTCGATGACGTACAGCAAGGCGAAGGGAATGTCGTAGGCATTTTCCTGCAAGGCCTGCATGAACACCCGTCCCGCCTGCTGCGGGTTGCTGACCGTTGAGGTCAGGCTGGCTACGTTACGGGAGGTTTGCAGGCGCCGCTCCCGGATGACGTGCTCGGTGGTTTCGGTTTCGGTGGTCAACACGCCGCCAACCCGGCCCCGCTCGTCGCGAATGGGCGAATAGGAAAAGGTAAAGTAGCCCTCTTCGAGGTACCGGTTGCGGTATTGCGGAATGAGCAGGTTTTCGGCCCCGAAGGGTTCGCCGCGCATCACGTCGGCGAATTTGGGCCGGACAAAATCGTCCCAGATTTCGGGAAACGAGTCCCGGATGGGCAGGCCAAGCGCGGCGGGGTGTTTGGTTTCACCCAGCACGGGCCGGTACCCGTCGTTGTAAAGCTGAAGGTAGTCTTCGCCCCAGGCGATGTGCATCCCAAAATGCGTATCGAGCATGATACTCACGGCGATACGCAGGCTCTGGGGCCAGGTTTCGGGCCGTCCGAGGGGCGTTTGTGACCAGTCTTTGGTACGAATCAGGGCGCCCATTTCGCCGCCACCGGCGAGAAATTCTAAGGCAGAGGTTGTTCCAGCAGACATGAACTGGGGTAGTGATTGAGCATACGCGGGGAGGATGTGTTTCTGGAAGGTGGTGTGTAGGATTTCAAAAGTAGGTGAATCGCGGGAAGGAGCCAAGAAGTGGTTTATGTTTTCAACCGCTTCCCAATGCGTCATTGCGAGCGAAGGTTTTGAAACGAGCGAAGCGCCGTTTTAAAACCGTAGCGAAGCAATCTCCCATCGGTAGCCAGAGAGCTAAAGCCAACCAACTTTTTCTGAGCTATCGTGCGACGGATCGTTTAGTCGCCGGGAGGGGATTGCCGCGCTCCGGCAACCAGTTCTCGCTTCGCTTGCCCTGGTTGCCTCCGCTCGCAATGACGCCGAGAGGAAGCCGCTATTTCGATGCTCTTACGCCGCCCGCCGCTGCTCGATCTGCTGCCGCAGGTAGCCCACCATCATCTCCAGCCCGCGCTTGAAGTGCTTGTTGTTGGGAATCACCAGGTCAGCCTTCGATTTGTAGGGCTTGATGTATTTCTGGTACGTGGGCCGCACGTGGTGTTCCCACTGGTAGAGGATCGTCGCCAGGGCGATGTCGCGTTCCAACTGGTCGCGGGTAATTCGGCGATGGAGTTTGACTTTGTTTTTGGAAGCGATGAATACCTTCAGATCGAGCTGCTTGTAAATGTCTTTGAAGTAAAACACGAACAACCCCTCCACCACGATGATCGGCGTGGGCTGGTAGATCAACTCCTTCGGCACCACGTTGGGGTTGTTGAAGGTGTACTCCAGCGTTTTCACCGTTTCGCGTTCGTGAAGGCGGTGGATGTGGTCGGCAAAGCGGGCGTGGTCGATGGTTTCGGGGAGGTCGAAATTATGCACACCGTTTTCATCTTTGGGAATAAATTCCAGGTTACGGTAGTAGTTGTCCTGCGAAATAAGCGTGATCTCATCGGGAGAAAACGCCGCCAGCAGGCTTTGTAAAAACAGCGTCTTGCCCGAGGCGCTGCCGCCGGTGATGCCGACGATGAAGGGTTTTTGCATAACGGGCGCAAAAATAGGGGTTTGGGACGGTTTTTTGGGGGAATGGCACCTCTACGTCTTCGTCATTGCGAGCGCAGCGAAGCAATCCCCCGCCGGAGACCGAAATGGCTCAAGCCAAGTACCGTTCCTGCCCAACACTCACTTGGTCTTCGGCGGGGGATTGCTTCGCTGCGCTCGCAATGACGGGCTGGTGGAGGTTTTGTTCCGTCTTAGTCCTGCTGATCAGAATTTCTTTTTCCAGTGAAAAATCTCTTCCTCCTCCCCCTCTTTTTCTCCACCACCCTCCTGGCTCAAACCGACACGCTCTACGTGGCCGAGAACATCCCCCTGCCGCCCGGCCTCACCGCCGAAGTGGGCGGGCTGGATTTCCTGCCCGACGGGCGGCTGGCGGTGGCTTTTCACCGGGGCGAAGTGCTGCTGTACAATCCAACCACGAAAATCTGGAAAAAATGGGCCGAGGGCTTGCACGATCCGCTGGGGGTGATGGCCGTTTCCAACTCCGAAATTCTGGTGATGCAGCGCCCCGAACTCACTCGGCTGCGCGACACCAACGCCGACGGTCTGGCCGATGAGTACACGCCCGTGACCGATCAGTTTGGGATCACGGGTAATTACCACGAATTCGCCTTCGGTCCCGTGCGCGACGCGGAAGGGAATCTGTTCATCGCCCTCAACGCCGCCTCCAATGGCGCGGGCATCCGGCCCGAACTGCGCGGCGAGTACAACCCGCTGGGCCGCCAGGGCCGGATGTACTCCTGCGTACCCTACCGGGGCTGGGTGCTGAAAATCGGGAAAGACGGGAAAACGACGCCCTACGCCCTGGGCTTCCGCTCGCCCAACAGCCTGGGTTTCGACGCCGCCGGGCGGCTGCTCGTGTGCGACAACCAGGGCGACTGGCTCGGCACCAGCAAGTTGTACCACCTCGAAGAAGGCCAGTTTTACGGCCACCCGACGAGTTTGGTCTGGAAGCAGGATTTCCCGAAAATCGATCCGCTAACGCTGCCCGTCAAAACCCTCGACTCGATGCGAACGGTCGAATCGGTGGCCTTTCCGCACGGTTACGTGGCTAATTCGCCCACTCAGCCCCTCTTCGACAACACGGGCGGAAAATTCGGTCCCTTTGCTGGGCAGACTTTCGTGGGCGAAATGGATCACCCCTTTCTGCTCCGCGTGCTGCTCGAAAAAGTGGACGGGGCCACGCAGGGCGCGGTGCTTCCGCTCCACGTCAAGGGCCTGCGCCGGGGCAACAACCGCCTGGCCTTCGCCCCCGACGGCAGCCTCTGGGTGGGCCAGACCGACCACGGCTGGGTGGGAGATGAGGGCTTGCAACGCATTAAATTTTTGGGTGGAACGCCGATGGACGTGCTAAACGTGAGTTTGACCAAAACCGGCTTCGACTTCACCTTTACCCAGCCCCTCGCCACCGCCGATACGTCGCTTTTCCAAGCCAAACGATTTTACTACGAATACCACCAAGCCTACGGTTCGAAAAAATTTGAGGAACGAATGGTGCCCGTGAAATCAGTCACCCTCTCGCCCGATGGCCGCACGGCCTCGGTCGAACTGGCCGAGTTGAAAGCCGGCTTTATCCACGAGTTTTCGCTCGGAAACCTCCGGTCTGCCAGCGGCACCCCGCTGGGCAACCGGCTGGTGTGCTACACGCTGAACCGGCTGCGGCCCTAGTGCCCCCGTCGGGCGGCTGGGGAGGGCAGGTACGGCAGGGCTGTCCGGCGGGTGGGATGGGAGTTACTCGCCCGAAACCCGCCGGACGGCCCTGCCGCACCTGCCCTCCCCAGCCGCCCGACGGGGCGTTAGCGCCTCCTCCTTCCCCGTAGCGACTCTTTCAAACTGATGAAATCAGAAAGGATAAAAATGACCGTTAGAAAGGCCAGCGTAATTTCGGTCAGGTTGACGAGTTTGGCCGGGATGGTCTGCGGAGTGATGTCGCCATAGCCGAAAAACGAAAAGTTGAGCACACTGAAATACACGCAGTTGAAGCCCAACTCAAGGCGGGGCAGGGTCACGTCGAGCGAGGCGAAACTACTGGGGTTGGCGCGTTGGAGGCAATAAAAATCGAGCGCAAAAGAGAGTGTAATCTGGCTCATGTTGACGGCCATTAACGCCAGAAACCGGTGATACGGAAGGTTCTGCGCCGTGGCCCGGATGACCTGCCGGGAATCTTCCAGAATGAACCAGGCTGTTTTGGCCAGGGCCAGCCCCACCACGACGACCTCGTACGTAAGTCCTTTCAGCCAGCCGTGGGTGAAAGCAAAGCGACTCAAGTAAGCCAGCAGCAGGATGACAGCGTATTCGAGCAAGTTGGGAAGGTGGCGCATTAGAGAAAAGAGTAGAGAGGATAGAGGCGAGCGTAGAAAGTTAAAAACAGAAATCTATTCTCTCTACTCTATCCTCTCTACTCTAGTTTTCTACGCATTCACCACTTCCCCCCCATTCGGGTGGAGAATCTGCCCGGCGATGTAGGAGGCGTCTTCCGAGGCCAGAAACACAAAGCAGGGCGCCACTTCCGAGGGTTGCCCGACGCGTTTCATCGGCGTGTCTTTGCCAAACATCTTCACCTTTTCGGGTGGCATGGCCGAGGGAATGAAGGGTGTCCAGATGGGGCCGGGGGCTACGCCGTTCACCCGGATGCCTTTTTCGATCAGGTTGAGCGCCAGCGAGCGGGTGAAGGCCGTAATCGCACCCTTCGTCGAGGAGTAATCGAGCAGGGCCGGGCTGCCTTTGAAGCTCGTCACCGAGGTGGTGTTGATGATGCTGTCGCCTTTGCCGAGGTGCTCCAGGGCAGCTTGCACGAAGAAGAAAAACGAGTAGATGTTGGTGCGGAAGGTGCTGTCCAACTGCTCCGCCGTGATGTCAGCGATGTCGGGTACCGAGTGTTGCTCGGCGGCGTTGTTGACCAGGATGTTGAGCTTGCCCAGGCGGTTGACGGTCTGCCGGACGGCGTCGCGGCAGGCTTTTTCCTCGCGGATGTCGGCGCGGATGACCACGCATTTCCGGCCTTCGCTTTCCACCATGCGGCGGGTTTGGTTGGCGTCCTGGTCTTCGTTGAGGTACACGATGGCCACATCGGCCCCTTCGCGGGCAAAGTGTACGGCCACGGCCCGGCCAATGCCGCTATCGCCGCCGGTGATGAGGGCCACTTTGCCTTCGAGTTTGCCGCTGCCCCGGTAGCCGTCGCGGATGACTTCGGGCTGGGGCGTCATTTCGGCTTCGATGCCGGGGTGCTGGTCCTGCTGCTGGGCGGGAATGGTGACGGTTTCTTTGTTCATGGGGTTTTTGATGAAGTTGATGGTTCAACCGACGGTTCTCGAAAATCGTACCACCCCAACTGCCCCGCTTCGCGACAAACCAGAGGGGCACTCCTGCCTCAGTTTCCGGCAGTCTTCACCAATAAAAAAGCCGACCCGCTGGGGTCGGCATGGAACCGGAGCGTTCCAAATCAGGGGTTTGTCGTGACGGTTTTCTTGGTTTTCACGGTCCTGGTTTTCTTCACCATTTTCTGGCTTTTCTGCTGCGTTGCTTTTTTGACCGTTGCTTTGGTCGCGGGCTTTTCAGTTTGGGCGCTGACCGGGTTGAGGCCGATAAACCCAGCAAGGACGAGGAGGGCGAGGAGCTTTTTCATGGAGGTTGGAGGAGAATGTTAGCGTTGTTTCTCTCCCTTAAAAAGGCATTCCCAACGAATTTAGACGAGCCACGCTTTCTTCCCTGCCGTTCATGCCCGTCTCACCTAATGCGAGCAGATTTCATTTCCGACCGGTTAACCAGGGCATGAGGAATCTTGCGTTCGATTACATTACCAGTACATTAGATTATTGGTTTAAAAGACTAACAAAAAGCTGCTTACCACTCTACCAGATGGTAGAACACAGACTCAATCACATTACGGGTACATTAAAACCACCACGGCACGTACTTCGTATACCGGCGGGCTTTGTTCTCTTCATCGTACAACCGAATCAGTTTAGCATCGATGGCATCGGCGATGATACGGGAGATGGTTGGGTAGTTTTTTTTCATCCACCCCAAACCGAAGACGTAAGGACTGGTTGGTCATTATCTCGCCCGATACCACTTTGAGGCAACAATGTTGATAACAAGCCCTGATTTTATCCTGCTTGTCCATCTGCCGAAGCGTTTTAGGGGCGTACATCACCACCCTTGTGTAGTTGTCCCCCTCGACAAAATCCGGGGCGGGTAATTGGTGCAATTCGCACTCGAACACCACTTTGTCGATTCCGCTACCCCGTTCTTCACACATTTTCAACTTACGCATCACCCGCGCCAATCGCTCATTCCGGCTCTGAGGGCTGTGATCGATGAAGCGGAGCGTGGAAATAATCGGCTTGCCGGGGTTGGTGATCTCGATGCGGTTGTCGAAAATTTCCACCATCGGGGAGGAGCCACTCACGCTGAAATCCTGGTGAATGATGGCATTGGCCACCAACTCGCGAACGGCCAACGGGGGGTAAACTGCCTTTTCCCGCCGAAGCGCCGGGCCGATTTCTTCCTGCGTGGGCAACTGGTCGTTGATGTAGGCGATCAGGCCCTCAAAACCCACGGCGTAGCCTTTCGTGCCAAGCTGTTCTTTTTTAGTACGGATGCGGTTATTGCCCTGGTAGGAAATGACGCGCAACACCTTACGGGAAAGAGACTCAAACTCGTCGACGCGCTTGGCAAAAAGAATGGCACCGAGATTTGAGATGTCGAAGAGACCGTCGTCGCGCCGGAAAATAATTTTTTCCTGTTGCAATCGGTCCAAAATACCCGACCCGCTGCCGGGGTGAACCTGCCCGGTAAGATCCAGATAACCAGCGTAGTCGATTAGATTCAGAACACCTTCATCCGTTACGCCGGTTAAAGCGAGTTCTTGCTCGAAGGAGTATCGGTTGGTCTGGTTCCAGATTTTCCGTTCGCGCTCAGGGTGGTCATCCAGCGATTTCTTGTAGCTGCCAATTCGGATGTAGGGCTTGCCTTTGAAGCTAACGGGCGTGTGCCGGGTGGCATCAATAACGAACACTACAACAGGCTTATACTCAAACGAAAACTCGTGGATGGTGAAATCAACGGCCGGGTTCAATTGCGTAGCCAGCCAATTTTCCAACTCCTGCGAGCCAATTTTCTCCTGCCGGGGTTTAAACGTGGTTCCGACAACTCGGTAGGTTCCGTCTTCAACGCCAAAAATCAGGTACGCCTTGTCCCGTTCGTGGTAGCTGGCACTGTTCGACAGCGCAGAAATGTATTCGCCAATTTCCTGCGGACTGCTGTTGTTAACTTTGTACTCAATCCATTCCGTTTCCTGACCAAGCGCCAGAACTTCTTTCAAAGCCAGAGTGAGATCCATGCGTGCTGTTTTGCCGTGAAGATACACGTCCCGGTATTCGGCACCAAGCGACTTCCAACGGCTCAACTCCGAACGAAGTCACCCCGCAAACGCCCCCTCCTCCGTTACCCGCACCAGCGCCAGCGCCGCCAGCGTAGCCAGCAGCGGCTGCACCGTAGCCGGGCGCAAACCCACGAACCGCGCCGCCACCTGCGCCGCCGTGAGCGGACTTTCGGCGCTCTGCACCACCTCGCGGACAGCCCGCATTTGCTGGGCCAGTTCCTTCGGCCAGGGCTGGGGGCCGGAAGTTGCTGAACCAGGTTCGATTCCCGCCGGAGCCACCTCCGAAAGCCCCAAACCAATTTGCTGCTGGTCGGGGGCCTGGTAGCTGGGGCGGAGGTAGCGGATTTGGCCGCTCTCTTCCTCGCGGGCACGCTCCTGGTTGAGGCGCACGAGGCGGGTTAAAATCTCGGCTTCGGGTAAATCCACCGGGGTGCGGCCATCCGGCCAGCCGTAGGCTTCGGCTACGGCGGTGTCGAGTTGCTGGTGGAGGCTGAGTACCACCGAGGCCAGGCCCTGCTGGTGGGTGGTTTGGTCTTTGGCGCTGAGGGATTCACCGGCTTTCAACTTTTCTACGACGTTGTACAAATCCGTCAGGGTGAGGCTGGGGTGCTGGGCCTGCTGGCGCTTGCGGTGGGCATCCAACTGCTCGGCCAACTCGCGGATGCGGGCTTTTTGGGGGTCGGTGGGGGTTGGGAAGGGGAAGGGGTCGAAGCAGCGGGTTTTAATGTATCTGGGCGTATTTCCCCCTAAATCACTACCCATCGCCAAAGTCCAGACGATGTGGATTCTGCTTGAAAGTATGCCGAGGTAATACGCATCATCCAATGCGATTGCAATCAGTGCATCATCTGGTAATATTTCCTTTTCAAGAAACTGAAAAACCCTGTGTTTTGCCGTCACAACTGTTGCTACGTAACGTGATAAACCACGCAGAGCCGGGCGGAAACTACTACGAGGTTCTCCAAAAATCCACCAATTATCTCGATAGGTTGTACGGTTATTCTGGTCGCGCTCTGGTTTAACCGTTTCCAAAACGTGTTGGTAAACCGCTGGATATTTTTGGAGAACTTCCGAAGATGAGAGTCCGAATAAATCAATTACTAACACCTCCCGTGGTTTATCGGTCAAATCCCGTCCGTTTCGATAAGGTCGAATGTGGTTTCCCAAACTATCAAGCAAGCCTAAGCCTAACAGAGTAGCTTTTTCCATTGAAACGATAAATCCGGCACCATGCAGTTTCACTCCAGGATTGGAAAGTCCGGCGTTGGCTTTCAATGTCTTCGCGCTGTCCAACTCCGCCCCAATCGACAAATCCGGCAGAATTCGTCCCCGCTGCTCAACAAAAGTTACTTCGGAGGCTTCTTCACCGATGGGTACGGTTTCATTCCGAACCAACAACAGTTGCCCTTGCT
>CAXTIG010000016.1:0-123708 GCA_964244295.1 uncultured Cytophagales bacterium | reverse complement strand
GATTGTGGAATTTCTACCTAAATCCCTGAAAATCAGAATCGCAACAAGTCTATTCTCGGTATAGGAGTTTGTAGCGGAGGGAAGTGGTTCGGGGGCTTCTTTTTGGCAGGCGAAAAGCAGCAGGGAAAGACAAAGCAGGAGTACTGTTTTTTTCATGGATGAAAGGAGGGTGAAAAATGGAGAAAGGGCGAAGGTATCGAGGGTTTTGAATTGGGCCAAGCCGGAAGCTAAAAAAACGCCCGGCGGGTGGGACGGGCGGTTTTACAAGACTCGTTTTTGAAATTCGGTGTAGGTCATCCGCTTCAAGCCAGCGGGCGGTGCTTCCCAACGCAACAGGGGGCCGTCGCCCGATACGAGCCAGGCTTTTTCCTGAAGGCAGAGCGCCACGAGGTAGTCGTCGTCGGGGTCGGGGCTACCGGCGTAAGGCTTTAAAATGGGCCGAAACAAGGCCGTTTCTTCAAATGCCTGAAAATAGGCGGTGGGGCTTTCGGCCAGATACCGAGCAAGGTGTGGGCGATTAAGTACGTCGAGCAGTTCGTCAAGCAACTCTGCCGAGGCGAACACGGTCACACGGTCAAAAGCCACCGCTCTCAACAACAAACCCAGCTTGTTTTTGAGAACAAGGCTGATAATCACGTTTACGTCGAGCACGACATTGCCCAGCCTACGCATGGCGGCGGGCCGCGCGAGCGGCCTTTTGTTCCCGGCGAACGTCGGCCATCGTCAGGGAATTAGGAAGTACTTGGAGTTGACCACTTTCAACCCGCTTGAGAGCGACTAGGGCGTTCATGCGAGCGGCCAGCTTCTCCTGCTGCTTGGCCGAAAGGCTTTCGACCATTCGCCAGGTTTGCTCCAGTTTAGTGAGGGTAGGCATGACTGAATTTTTTATTGAGTTGGCCCGAATCGCGGCGCGGTAGTCGGCGGCGGTCAGATCGTCGAGGTGTGAGTAATCTCCCAGTCCGTCCGACGATTTAGCTGCCATATAGTCGTTTCGTTTCTGTTCGGCAAAACTAAACGGAAGGGCCAAAAGTTCAAGCCCCACTTCCCCGGCGAATCATTGTTTCAGCACCCGGAAATGCGACTGCCGCCCGCCTTGCCCCAGCCGGAGCAGATACAGCCCCCCGGCCAGCCGCCGGAGCGACAATTCGGGGTTGGCCCCGCTGCCCGATTGCTCGGCCACGACCTGCCCACGGGCATCAAGCAGTTGGAGGCGGTAGGGGCCAGCGCCAGGCAACTCCACCCGGAGGAGTTCAGTAGCGGGGTTAGGGTACACCCGGCCCACGAGCGGCAGGCCCGGCTCCAGCGCCGTAATGGGAATGACGGTGATGCGTACCGAATCGGCGGTTACGGTGCCCGCGCCGCAACCGTTGCTCACCGAGGCCAGGCGGTAGGTGGTGGAGCGGGTGGGTTTTACGAAAAATGTGAAGGGCGAGGCCGTTGCCGTAAACTTTTGGCCGTTGCTCAGGGCCAGCGCCGCCGGGGTGCCGCCGGTGAGGTCGATCCGGAGTTGGGTCGAATCGCGCTCTTGGATGGTGGCGGTTCCGGTGAGGCGGGCGGTGGTGGGGGTAGCAATGTCAAACGCCTTCGATACTTCCGAAAAACCATCGACCGAGTTGATCAGCCTTAATCTGTAACGACCAGCGGGCAGGTTGGCGGGCAATTTAAACTGAATAGTGCCGCCATTTTTGGTTTCGTAATTTTCATAATACTGATTGAGAAAGGCCCCGTTTTCAGTGGATGCGACCGCGCCCGTTGCTTCATTCACAACTTGAACGGTGTATAGCAACCAGGTTGCTCCCCAAAAATAGGCCGACACGAAAGCAGATGTACCGGCACAGAGTTGGGTGATTTCCGTTTTTGAATTGTAGTCGCTGGATAGCTTATCGACTACTAAATGTTTTTGGCCGTCGATGTAATACCGAGAGGATAGATCGGGGTGAGGAGTTGTACGCCAGAGCAATCCCGCTACCATGCGTAAGTATTGGCCAGGGGTGAATTCGGGGACTTTTTGGCAGGATTGAGTGAAGTATCCCTTATAGCCACTGAGCTGATCGTAAATAGGATAATAAGCCATCATATTCCAAAACTTTGGATTATATTTTAATCCACTCTGAGTCTCAGCAGGGCCGGAATAAGAACAATTCACTATTATTCCATTATTTGTACTATTTGGATCTATAGGATCGGCAGGTGTGTCACATACGTAATCCCCAGCATCAGCACAGTTATTCCCATTTACTAATTCAGTCTCTTGGCCTTGCGAGAAAGTGTGGTAGAGGTTAAAATAATGCCCAAATTCATGCGGAATACTTTTAAAAATCATTTCATTCACCTGTTGAGCAAGTTTAGTCGGATTATTCCGAACGTAATACAGATGATCGGTTGAAATTGCTATCCAATTACCCTCTTTTGCTGAGACGATACTTGGTATTTCCTTTCCACGAGGATTCAGTAAACTGAAAGGAGTATTTGCAACGCCCAAGATTAGACCCTCTTTTTCATAACTTATTGAGCATTTACTTCCGTTACATAACTGGCCGACAAAATACAAATTGATTGCATTATCATAATGGAAGCGTTTCCACAAAGTTTTATTTATAGAATTGGCATCTACTGAATAAAGTGATGGATCGTAGTAAACGGTAGGAGATTCTATTTGAAAAAAAGTAACCCCTATCGGTGAAAAAAAACCATTCAGATTTGAAAGAATGTTAGGGATTTGAGGAGAAACGTTATACCACCCACCATCAGGTTGAATAATCCAAACCTTTACGGCCACATTCTGCGCCTGGGTTCTCCCCCGGTTGGCCTGTTTTGCCCTCATCACAAATTCCCTGAATTTTTCTTCGTGCAGGCGGGCCTGCTCTGGCGTAGGTGAGGCGGTGCCGCAGGTGGGGAATTGGGCGTAGGTGAGCGAGGTAGCCAGCGTTGCCAGCAGCAAAAGGGGGAGAAAAGGTAGTTTCATGGAGGGATAGATTGCAGGAGGGCGCTATTTAGGCAAACGGCGGGTTTCCTCCAAACCGTTTACGAAAAAAGCCCCTGCCGGGTGGGGAGGGGCTTTTTTTGTATGCAAAATGGGCTTAGGCAGCCTTCATTTCATTCTGCCGAACAAAGAAAACGACCAAACCGATCAGGGCGAGTAGTGCCACTGCGGGCCAGAGCCAGGCGGAAAGATTGTTAGGCTCTTGTAAAACTTTTGATTGCGAAAAGTAGGCTGCTCGACGCGCCTTTAAGTCAGCAATTTTTCTATCAACCTCGGCCTTCGTTAGTGACGAATCATTTATCAGTTTTTGTAATTCATCGTAGAAAGGGTCCGTGATACCAATCGTGTTCGCATCAGAGATTTCAAGGCCAATACCCCAACCCCGTGGGTATTCATAGGCTACGGGCCACGCATCATAAGCAGGCGTGCCTGGGAGATAAGGGTTGTTATTCAATTGATGATTGGTTTTTAGTTGATTGATGCCCTAAAGTAAGCAAATAATTCAAAACCAACACCATGCGGCGTATTTTCAATCAAAAACCGCATCAGCGGCTACGTCCAGTTCATCGTCGCGGAGGTCGGAGAGGTAGATTTGAGTGGTTTTGAAATCACGATGTCCAAGCATTTCACTAATTTTTCGCTTATCGGTAATTTTCTTGTCGGCCTGGTCAGCGAACGTGTGCCGGGCCATGTGGCTACGTAATTTCTTGGTGAAGCCGAGTAGGGTCTCTAGTTTGGCGAGGTGGTAAGTGATTAGACTACGGCCATTGGCTAAGCGCTTCAGCAGGTCAAGGGTATTTTCGTCCGGAGTGCTTTTGGGGTTTGGCACCCATCTCAGAAAGGGCAGTAGAAAAGGGGTTTTCGACGACAGGTAGGGCTTGACCCATTTCTGTGCCGTGGCATGGAGCCGAATCGCCATCAATTCGCCGGTTTTCTGGCTGGTTAGTTCGATGTAGATCGGTTCCCCATTTTCGAGGCGGACGTTTTCACGTTTTAGCGTCAATACCTCTGAAACGCGTAAGCCCCGCAAATAAAATTGAATCATAAAATAACTTCGGGCATGAAACCGGCCCGAACCTGGCGTCACCGGCAATTCAGCCAGCTTCGCCAATTCTTCGACCGTCAGTTTTTTCTTACGAACTTTGGTTTCTTTTAGATCGATAAAGGCGAAGGGGTTTCCCTTCGCCAAGTTTCGTTTTACGGCATCACGAAAAACGCTTTCAAAAACCAAAACACGGTGCCTTACCGTATTGCCCGAAATCTGATTATCCCGCCAGAATTTGATCAGTCCGTTCAGAAACGTGTCAGTGAATTCGGTAAATGTGACCTCCCGTTGCTTCGTGTAGTTGAGTAACCGGTCAAGGTATTGCTGGTAGAGACGGGCCGTGGAAATCTTGCCCTGGTCGCGACGAGCCTTGATGTACGTCCGAAAATGCCCGGTGAACGTGTAGGTTTGCCCCGCAAACACAACGCTGAGCACGGCAGCGGCTTCGATGGGTTGCTCCTGGGCCTCCAGCTCCAGCAAGTACCCGTCGACATCCTGGACCCGTTTCCTGATCAGTTTGTTGAGTTTTGTGGCGTTGGGGTTGGAATTTCGCACCCGGCCCGTTCGAGGATTCCAGTCCGATGGAGGTAGGGCGCAAATCTGCCGCTCGGCGCTGCGCCGGTTGGCCGTGACCCGTAGCATGACCGGCGAAGTACCGTCAGCATACACTTTTTCCGAACGAAAAACGATTTTGGAGGAGGCCACGAGCGGGGTGCCAGTTCAAACATAGTTCAAACAAAAGTGCCCAACGTGTGCGAATTATGCAAGTATTGCCGCCCGTTTCTAAACACTAATCCTGCTTTTTATATCATACGGCGAATTTCTCGCTTTGTGTGTTCAGACTGTTAAAACTACGGTTTTTCAAGTACCCACCGGCAGCGCCGTCGAGTGCTTAATCTCGGCCATCACGAAGGCGCTCTGCGGCCCGCCGATGTGGGCCAGGGCGGCGAGTTTTTCGACCAGAAACGTCCGGTAGGCGTCCATGTCGGCCACCGCCACTTTCAGCAGGTAATCGTACGGCCCGGCGATGTTGTAGCACTCGACCACTTCGGGCAACTCGCGGATTTTTTCTTCGAACTCCCGGATGAACTCCTGGGTGTGCTCCTTCAGCGTGACCTGGCAAAATACCGCCAACGCCCGGCCCACTTTCGCCTTATCGACCAGCGCCACGTAGCCCCGGATGTACCCCTCGCGCTCCAGGCGCTTAACGCGCTCGTGGATGGGCGTGGGCGAGAGGTTCAGTTGCGCGGCCAGTTCCTTGTTGGTCAGGTAGGCATCCTGCTGGAGGAGTTCGAGCAGGCGGCGGTCGGTGGGGTCGAGGTTAGTCATGGATTTTTTGGCTGGACTGGGAGCGAATTAACAAAAAACCAACTCGCTCCAGTCTACCAAATCAGTTTTCAGTAGATTCATTTTCTAAATCTGCGTATCAACGAAGATTTTCAATTGGCAAAATCTGAATTTTGCAGCAATAATCTATCTTTTCCCATGCAAAAACAAACTGCCGCCATCCGCATCCAGACCGAGCGCAGCCAGCACCGCGAACACTCCGTGCCCTTGTTCCTCACGTCGAGCTTCACCTTCGACGACGCCGAAAATGGCCGCTCGCTCTTCGCCGACGAGGTGGAAGGCAACATTTACTCGCGCTACTCCAACCCCAACGTCGATGAGTTTATCGCCAAAGTCTGCGCCCTCGAAAGCGCCGAAAGCGGGCTGGCCTTCGGGTCGGGCATGGCGGCGATTTTTGCCACCTTCGGCGGGTTGCTCCAAAGCGGCGACCACGTGGTGGCCTCGCGGGCGCTGTTTGGCTCGGCCATTCAGATTTTGGGCAAAATCCTGCCGAAGTGGGGCATTACCACGACGTTCGTCGATGGGCACGACCTGGCCCAGTGGGAAGCCGCCACGCAGCCGGCCACGAAATTATTCTTCTGCGAAAGCCCCTCGAACCCCGGCCTCGAACTGACCGACCTGGAAGCCCTCGCCGGGATTTCCAAAAAGTTGAACGTGGCGCTGGTGGTCGACAATTGCTTCGCCACACCCGTGGTACAAAATCCCCTCGAACTCGGGGCCGACCTGGTGCTGCACTCGGCCACCAAGTACATGGACGGGCAGGGACGCGTACTCGGCGGGGTGCTCGTGGGCCGGACCGACCTCATCGAACCCATCCGGTTTTTTGCCCGACACACCGGCCCGGCGCTCTCGCCCTTCAACGCGTGGATTTTGTCGAAAAGCCTCGAAACACTGCACGTGCGGGTAAAGGCCCACTGCGAAAATGCCCTCGCGCTGGCCCTATCCCTCGACGGCCACCCGGCGCTGAACGCGGTGCATTACCCTTTTCTGGACAGTCACCCGCAGGTGGAATTGGCAAAGAAGCAGATGAAGTACGGCGGAGCCATCCTGACCATCGACGTGAAGGGCGGTTTCGAGGCCGTCAACGCGCTGACGCAGCACCTGCAAATCGCCTCGATTTCGCCCAACCTCGGCGATACGCGTACGATTCTGACCCACCCCGCCAGCACGACCCACTCCAAACTCCCCCCCGCCGACCGCGCCGCCGTGGGCATCACCGAGGGCCTGGTGCGCGTGGCCGTGGGTCTGGAAGCGGTGGAGGATTTGATTGACGATTTCGAGCAAGCCCTGGCGAAGATTGCGCTGCTGGAGGCGGTGGCCTGACGGCCCGTTAAGAACAAAAGAGGGGGTCACGCTGAGCGGAGTCGAAGCGCGGTGCGGTGGGCCAACGCTGACCAGCCGCACCGCGCTTCGACTCCGCTCAGCGTGACCCCTGTTTTATAACTCCGACCGAACGACTTACTGGCAGTTTTGGTCGAAATAAAAGACGTGCGAAGCGAAATCCCGCCAGGGCATCGACTTGAATTTAGCCAGCATGTCGGGACAGGAGCCGTAGAATTTGGCGATGTACTCGTCGTAGTTTTTCTTTTTCAGACGGAAGGTTTTGCCCCCGTGCTTTACGTAAAACGACTTGTCCATACCGCCCGTCATCTGCACCCCGGCGAAGCCGATGCCCGCTGTTTCGGCGGCGAAGGGGTCGTCGTACACCCGGATTTTATCGGCGAACGTCGGATTGAGCAGTTGTACGAGCACGGTGCGCTTGTCGTCGTCGAGGTATTCCTGGAAAAACAACACCAGTTCGCGGCCCACCTGGCTGACGTCGGTTCGCTTGGCGCGGGCGATGGAGTTGGTGCTTTCGGTGGCGGACGCAAACTTGGCGAAATTGGACGGCGGCAGGCCCATTTCCTGAATTTCTTCGGCTTTGTAGTCGAACTTTTTGCCGTCGAGGGTTTTGCCTTCCACGTCGTAAATCAGGCCGCGCTTGCGGTCGAGGTCGTCGAGGATGAATTCTACCCGCTCGCCTTTGGTGGTGATGAGGTAGGCGTTTTTCTTACTCGAAAACGTCTCGATGGGGGGTAAAAACTGCTGGGCCTGGGCCTGAATGCCCGCGAGGAGCAAGGCCAGGAAAATACTGGTTTTCATCACTAAACCGGAGAAAGTGAAGGTGGATTGATTAGAAAATACCCCGCAAGAAACGGCGAAATTCTAGACTTGCCAACCCTTTTCTCCCGCTTAAAACCGGGCTTTCCCCAACAAAAAATGCCTCCCGGTGGGAGGCGTTTTTTGTTGGGGAAATAAGGGCTCGATTACCAGCGCCGTCCGCCACGCCGGTAGGCGCGTCCGCCGCTGTACTGGCGCGGGTTGGGTGCGCGGTAGTACCGGGGCCGGACAATGACCGGCGCACGGCGGTAATAAGGCCGGGCGTAGGGACGATACCCGTAGTACCCGTAGGGCCGAGGGCCGACCGTCACCCCCACCGAGGTGGAAGCGGGCACGTAGCCCGTGCAGCTACTCAACAGCGTGACAATCAGCAGAAGGGCAGACACGTTCAAGGCAATCGTTTTCATAACTTTATTGGTTACGCCGGGTTTGAGATCGGCTGGTTCTTCGCGTTTGTAATTTCTAAAAAGTTAACGTTTGGATGCCTGTTGCGGGTTCACGTTTAACCGGGGAACTGGGATTGGCACCGATTTTTTAACATTTCTTTAGAAACTTCATCACAAAACACCAACCAATGGCAACCAAAACCGTACTCCCCGAAGTAACCCAGCAGCTAAAAGACCTGCTCGACTACGCCGAAGACATCCGTCAGCATCACCCGGAAGTTTGGAAAAAAGGTGGTAACATTCAAGGCAACGACAGCTACGAAACGCTGAAGCGAATCGTAAACCGGGGCCACTTTACCGAAAAAGACGAGGACTTCGTCCAAATCTGGGAAGCCTGGAAAGCCCGCCACGGCAACCACGTCAACATCGAAGGCATGGTTGCCAGCCTGAAGTGGCTGGCCGTGCCCGAGGTGGGGCTGAAGGAAATGAAATCGGTGATTGAGGCGGAGGTGAAGAAAGAGTAACCCCGCCAGGGGTTAACTTCCCGGAAGTTTTGAACTTCCGGGAAGTCGACAATTTAGTGCTGAATCCGCTGCACTTCGTCTTTACCGTCGTACACGACCACTTCCTTGCCCGAAGCGACGGCTTTCGGAATGGCGACCAGCCGCACGGGTTGGCGGGTGAAGGACGCCTCCGGGCCGTCGGGTTTCATCAGGTACTTCACCATCAGTTCGTCGCCCTGCTGGGCCACGTTCATCGAAATCAGCGTCGGTTGCTTCGTTTTGGGGGCGGCCAGCGCCACCACACTTTCTTTCTCGAAATTCACCGCCGTGGGTTTGTTGCTGGCCGTGGTGGCCATGCCAAAGGCGGTTTCAAAGGCGGCCTGGTCGTCGAATACCCACACGTAGGGCTTTTCTTCGGCGTCTTTCACGGCACTTTTCAGGAAATACCCGTCGAGCGGTCGGGCTTTCACGGCTTTCTGGGCCAGGGTCGTCAGCGGCAGGCCGAGGGCCAGCAACAAGGCGAAAAACAGGTTCCTATTCATCATCTTAGGGGTTTGGTTGACGAAAAATTCCCGGCCCGGCGGGCGGGTCGGTTAGGGGGAGAACGATGTTTCACCGAAAAATTGTACAAATCGAAAGGCCGTTCGGCCCAAATTCAGCCCGGTTTTCGGGGGCGAAAGGCTACCTTTGCCGGGGAAAATCTCCCTTTGAAGGGGGGTGAGGTGGGTTTGCGGGGAGGAGGGGGATGTGGCCGGACGCACGAGGACATCCCCCTCCCACCGCACCACCGGCCCACCCCCCTTCGGCTCACGCACAAAGCCCCCGCACAAGGGGGAATTTGTTCAATCCACCATCGAATGAGTCAAGTCGCCGAAGCCCTGCCCACCGTTGAAACCGCCCAAAAACTGGGCCTGCTGGCCGAAGAATTCGACCGCATCCACCAAATCCTGGGCCGGGCGCCCAACTTCACCGAAGTCGCCATCTTTTCGGTGATGTGGTCGGAACATTGCTCCTACAAAAACTCGATTGCCTGGCTCAAAAAACTCCCCCGCGACTCCCCCCGGATGCTCGCCAAAGCGGGCGAAGAAAACGCCGGGCTGGTCGATCTGGGCGACGGCTTGGGCTGCGCCTTTAAAATCGAATCGCACAACCACCCCTCGGCCCTCGAACCCTACCAGGGCGCGGCCACGGGCGTGGGCGGCATCAACCGCGACATTTTCACGATGGGCGCCCGGCCCATCGCTCAACTCAACTCGCTGCGCTTCGGCAACCTGAGTTTGCCCAAAACCAAACGCCTGCTCAAGGGTGTCGTGAAAGGCATCGGCGATTACGGCAACGCCTTCGGCATCCCGACGGTGGGCGGCGAGGTCTTTTTCGACGAGTGCTACAACGTCAACCCGCTCGTCAACGCCTTTTCGGCGGGCATTGTGAAAGCCGGAAAAGTGGCGAAAGCCACCAGCTACGGCGTGGGCAACCCGGTGTTTATCGTCGGCTCGGCCACGGGCAAGGACGGCATCGGCGGGGCGAGTTTTGCCAGCGAAGACATTTCCGAAAAATCGAACGCCAAACTCCCCGCCGTGCAGGTGGGCGACCCCTTCCAGGAAAAACTGCTGCTCGAAGCCACGCTCGAAATCATCGAAACGGGCCACGTCATCGGCATTCAGGACATGGGCGCGGCGGGCATCATCTGCTCGACGTCGGAAATGAGCGCGAAGGGCGAGCACGGCATGGAAATCAACCTCGATTTGGTGCCGACGCGTCAGGAAGCCATGCGGGCCTGGGAAATCCTGCTCAGCGAATCGCAGGAGCGGATGCTGGTCGTCGTGGAACGGGGCTACGAGCCGGTGATTCTGCGCATTTTTGAAAAATGGGATTTGCACTGCGCCCAAATCGGCACCGTGACCGACACCCAGCGCCTGCACTTTTACCGCGACGGCGAACTCGTGGCCGACGTGCCCGCCGACGACCTCGTGCTGGGCGGCGGTGCGCCCGTCTATCAGCGCGAGTACCGCGAACCGGCGTATTTTCAGGAATTCAAAAAATTTGACCTTAACACGGTGCCCGATTTGGATGAAAAACCCCATCCCAACCCTTCCCCTACTGGGAAGGACTTTTACACCCCCTCTCAGCAGGAGAGGGGGCCGGGGGGTGAGGTTCGCGCCGTCGCCAGGCACCTGCTTTCCCACCCCAACATCGCCTCCAAAAAGTGGGTGTACGAGCAGTACGACAAAACCATTGGGGCCAGCACCCGCACGGTGAACGCCCCGGCGGACGCCGCCGTGGTGCAGGTGAAGGGCACCGACAAAAGCATCGTCATCACGGTAGACTGCAACGCCCGCTACGTAAACGCCGACCCCGAAGTGGGCACGGCCATCGCCGTAAGTGAGGCCGCCCGCAACATCGTTTGCGCGGGCGGCGAGCCGCTGGCGATTACCAACAACCTCAATTTTGGCAATCCCTACGTGCCCGAAGTGTATTGGCAATTCGTCGGGGCCATCAAGGGCATGACGCGGGGCTGCGAAAAATTCGGCACGCCCGTGACCGGCGGCAACGTGAGTTTTTACAACCAATCCGCCGACGGCGGGCCGGTGTTTCCCACGCCGACCATTGGGATGCTGGGCTTGATGGAAAACCCCGAACACCTCACCACGCTCGATTTCAAAGCCGTCGGCGACCGGATCTATCTCATCGGTGCGTCACAAAACGACATTGCTTCCTCCGAATATTTGTACAGTTACCGGGGTGTGAAAGCCTCGCCCGCTCCCCAATTCGACATCGACGAAGAAGCCCAGGTGCAAAACGTGGTGAAGCAATTGATTCAAAGCCAGTTGATTCAATCCGCCCACGACGTATCCGACGGCGGGCTGTTCGTCACCCTGGCCGAGTCGGCGCTGCCGCGCGGGCTGGGTTTTTCGGTGAAAACCGACCGGCGTTTCCGCAAAGACGCGTTTTTGTTCGGCGAAAGCCAGAGCCGGGTGGTGGTGAGCGTGTACCCCGAACACGAGGCGGCGCTGGAGAAACTGTTGTTGGAAAACAACGTTTCCTTCGAGCGGTTAGGTGAGGTCACGGCTTCCGGCCTGGTGGTCGATGGCGAGGAAGTGCTTTCGACCGTTGAGGCGAAGGATGGGTACGACAATGGGCTGGAGCGGGCACTGCTGGCGTAACGAATCGACCGTTTGCTAAAAAGGTCAGCCCTTGCGCAAGGGCTGACCTTTTTATTTTTGAAGTTGCGAGCCGCTCGTGGCACCGCTCACCGCTCGCACCGATTTGTAATCGGTGCGGACGTGGTTTTGCGTCTGCGACGCCTTTCATCTTCAACTCCATTACCCATGGCCTCCTCTCAGTATTTTATCCGAAACCCCTACGAAACCCATTTCCTGACTATGACGGTGGTGGACTGGGTCGACGTCTTCACGCGGGATGCTTACAAAACAATCCTGGTGGATTCACTCCGTTTTTGCCAGGAAAAGAAGGGCTTAGTCTTGTTCGGTTGGTGTCTGATGAGCAAGCACTTACACGCCTTAGCCGCCGCCAAACCCGGTTACGAGCTGTCGGACATTGTCCGTGATTGTAAAAAATTCACGTCAAAAAAAAATTGTCGGCGCCATTCAGGATATTCCCGAAAGTCGCCGGGAGTGGATGCTGCACCGCTTCGCGTTTGCGGGTAAATACCGAAGTAACGTCGAAAATTTTAAGTTCTGGCAGGATGGCAATCAGGCGAAAGAATGCATTACGCCTGAATTTCTCCAACAAAAACTGATGTACATCCACGACAATCCAGTTCGGGCACGAATTGTGGAGGTTCCGGAACACTACCTCTACAGTTCGGCCCGGAATTATGTGGGACTCCCTGGTTTGCTGGACGTGGTGTCTATTTACGGCTGATAGGTGTTTTGCGTCACAGACGCAAAACCGGATGCGCACCGATTACAAATCGGTGCGAGCATCATCGGGTACGAACATCACTTCATCACCCGCCCCAGCCCAAACTGGTCGCCCGCCTTTACCGGCGCACCATCGCGGAAGTGAATTTCCACCACTTTTTCGCTGTGAACGGGCTGGTCGTTTTCACCGGCCAGCGTCGCCACGATTTTTCGGGTTTTCACGTCGATGATTTCGCCCGTCGAAGGGTAGGCGTAGCGCCCGTCCAGGCTGAAGGTTACCCAGCCGGGCTGGTCGCGGAGGGCGATGCTGGCGACCTGCCGGGGCGGCATCACCGTCGCGTCGAACACGTGCAGTTGCTGGTTGGCTCCGTCGGCGAGCCAGAGTTCGCGCTCGTCGGGCGTCAGGCCCACGCCGTGGCTGGGGCAGCCGTGGCGTTTCACGGGGCCGGTTTGGAAACCAGTCACCTCGACTCGGTGCAGCATTTTTCCCGTCGTCAAATCACCCACTTCAAAACCCAGCAACCCGTTCACGTTGACAAACGCCAGCGTTTGCCGCCCGTTTACGGTAAAAGGCCGGATGGGCGCGCTGAACGGCCCGACTAGCCGGGTGGAACCATCGGCCACGTTGACCACCGTGAGGTAGGGCGAGCGCAGCCCGGCGAGGTAGGCGTGTTTGCCATCGAGACCGCACACCGTGTTGTGCGCGCCGGAGTTGGTCACGATTTTTCGCAGCACGTCGCCCGAAGCGGCGTCCACCACGTGCCAGTGGTCTTTTTCGAGCGAGGGCAGGTACATCGTTTTGCCGTCGGGCGTGAGCGCCATCCGGTCGCAGCCGCCTTCGTAGCTTTTTTCCCAGCGTAGTTTGTCGGTTTTCAAATCCAGGCATTGGAGCGTGGTGAGCGTGCTGACGTACAAGCAGTTGGTCGCCAGACTTACGCACACGCCCTTGACGTTGAGTGGTTTACCGTCCGGCCCCAACCCGGCCATCGGGATACGCCTCACGAAGCGGTGGCCCTGGTCGATGTCGAACACTGCCACGCCGTGCCCGCCGTAGTCGAGGTAGTTGCGGATGCCCGGCGTGGCGGCGTAGAGGTAGCGGTGGGTGGTGGGACCGTGGTTGAAAGCCCCGCCGAACAAGAAGGTGAGGACGGAGAAAAGCAGTAAGGAGAGAAGTCGGATTTTCATGAATGAAAAAAGGTGTAGAGGCGAAGCAGCGAAGTTGGGCGAAAAATACAGAAATTGCCCGACCCGACGATTCGGTCGGGCTTTTGCACCTCCAAAACCACTGCAACCCATGATTTCTTCGCGGCGAAAATTCATCAAAACCCTGTCGGCGGCCTCGGCGCTGGCGGCGGTTCCCGGCGTGGTCAAGCCGTTCAACATCATCCGAGACCTGAAAAAGGTCAGCCCGAACGACAAAATCCGCATTGCCACCATCGGCATGGGCATCCAGGGCAACTACGACACGAAGGCCGCCCTGCGCAACCCCGAGGTGGAACTCGTGGCCGTGGCCGATTTGTACGACGGGCGTCTGCAAAGTGCCAAAACGACCTTCAGCAACCCGAACCTCTTCACCACCCGCGACTACCGCGAAATCCTGGCCCGCCCCGACGTGGACGCCGTGCTGGTCGTCACGCCCGACCACTGGCACGACCACATCACCATCGCCGCGCTCCAGGCGGGCAAGCACGTGTACTGCGAAAAACCAATGGTGCAGCACCTCGACGAAGGCAAGGCCGTGATTGCGGCCTGGAAGAAATCGGGCAAAACCATGCAGGTGGGTAGCCAGCGCATCAGCAGCGCCTCGTTTCAGGAAGCCAAACGGCTGGTGGCGGCGGGCGACATCGGCCCCATCAACTACATCGAATCGAACAACGACCGCTTCAACGCCATCGGGGCCTGGAACTACTCCATCCCGCCCGATGCCTCGCCCGCTACGCTCGACTGGGACAAGTTTCTGGGCGATGCGCCCAAGCGTCCCTTCGAGGCCAAGCGCTTTTTCCGCTGGCGGAATTACAAGGACTACGGCACGGGCGTGGCGGGTGATTTATTCATCCACCTCATCACCGGCGTGCATTTCGTGACCGGTTCGATGGGGCCAAACCGGATTTTTTCGTCGGGAAACCTGGCCTACTGGAAGGATGGCCGCGACGTGCCCGACGTGATGACGAGCATCATGGATTACCCCAAAACCGACCAGCACGAGGCGTTTCAGATGGTGTTGCGCGTGAATTTTGCCAACGCGGGCAAAATCAGCAACGTGACGCGCATCATCGGTAGCGAGGGGCAAATCGAGTTTTCGGAAGACAACCTGATTCTGACCAAGAAAAAACTCGCCGTCGCCCCCGGTTACGGCAACTACGACAGCTACTTCACCTTCACGCCCGAAGTCCAGCAGGAATTCGTGAAGCAGTACGACGCCCAGTACCCGCCTGAAAGCCGCAAGGCCGAACCCGCAAAGGAAGTAAAATTTGAAGCCCCGAAAGACGACGACGCCCACGCCAAGCACTTCGGCGATTTCTTCGCCAACGTCCGCAGCGGCAGCCAGGGCACCGTCGAAGACCCCGTGTTCGGCTTCCGCGCCGCCGCGCCAGTGCTGGCCTGCAACGAAAGTTATTTCGAGAAAAAAGTCGTGTACTGGGATCCAGTGGCGATGAGCCGGACGATGCCGGATGGCAAGCCCCTGGCGGAGAAGAAGCCGGTAGCGAAGAAAGTGATGGTGAAGAAGACGTAAGCCATTTGAAAAGAGGGGTCACGCTGAGCGGAGTCGAAGCGTGTGCGGCTGGTCAGCGTCGGCCCACCGCACACGCTTCGACTCCGCTCAGCGTGACCCCTTTTTTCCCTAAAAATTATCCACTCACGGCGTCAGCACCACCTTCACGCAGCCGTCTTTTTTATTGCGGAAAATGTCGTAGCCGTGGGGCGCTTCGCTGAGCGGGAGGCGGTGGGTGATGATGTCGTCGAGTTTCACCTTGCCTTCCGACACGTAGCTCATCAACAGGTCGATGTGCTTGTGGGCGGGAGCTTGCCCGCCGCGCAGGATGATGCCCTTGTCGAAAAACTGACTGATGGGGAAGTTGTCGTAGGGCGTGGCGTACACGCCCAGCACGGTCACGTAGCCCCCGCGCTTGACGGCGCTCATGCAGGTTTCGAGCACTTTGGGCGAGCCTTTTTCAAAATTGATGAGGGCTTTCGCCCGGTCGATCAGGTCGCGGTCGGGTTCAAACCCCACGGCCTCGACGCACACGTCGGCCCCGTAGCCCCCCGTCATCGCCCGGATGGCTTCCACCACCTGCTTGTGGTCTTCCCAGAGAATGGTTTCTACGTTGGCGGTTTGCTTCGCCTTGTCCAGGCGGTATTGCTGGGTATCGACAATCACCACCCGCGCGGCCCCGCGCAGCCAGGCGCTTTTGGCGGCCATGACGCCCACCGGCCCGGCCCCGAAAATGGCGATGACTTCGCCACCTTTCACCTCCGCCCAGTCGATGCCGGAGTAGCCCGTCGGGAAAATATCGGTCAGGAAGAGCACCTGCTCGTCGCTCAGGTTTTCGGGCACCTTGCGCGGGCCGTAATCGGCGTAGGGCACCCGCACGTACTCGGCCTGCCCGCCGTTGTAGCCGCCGTAGAGGTCGGTGTAACCGAAAAGCGCGCCGCCTTTTTCGGTAGCCACGCCGCCTTCGGGGCCGTAGTGGTCGGGGTTGGAGTTTTCGCAGTGCCCCGGCAAATCGTGGGTGCAAAACAGGCAGTGCCCGCAGGCCACCGGAAACGGCACCACGACGCGGTCGCCGACGGCGAGTTTGCCGTTTACGCCCGGCCCGACTTCCTCGACGATGCCCATGAATTCGTGGCCCAGGGTCATGGGCCGGGGTTGGGGCAGGCTGCCGTTGTAAATGTGGAGGTCGGAGCCGCAAATGGCCGTGCTCGTCACGCGGATGATGGCGTCGCGGGCGTCTTCGATTTTGGGGTCGTCGACGGTGTCGACGCGAACGTCTTTGGCCCCGTGGATTTGGAGTGCTTTCATGGATCGATGAAGTTGATGTGGAAATGGAATTTTTTCGTTCGACAAAAAAGGCGTTCCGACTCAGGAAGCGCCATTTTTCCCGCGTTCAGAGGGGGCGAGTGGGGAGAATTGGGAAGGACGGGCGGGGCGGTTTGGCTACTCCTGGTCGTCATTGATTCAAAAAAGTCCGCGCGAGGGTTTGGTCCGGGTATTTCCCCGGCCTGGCGTTATGTTTGTTGAAAAATAACGCCTTTTCTGATGCAGCACACAAAGCGACCCACTTTTGGAACCACGCCCTGGGGGTGGATTTTGGTAACCCTCAGCCTGCTTTTTTCGGGAAAACCCGCCCAGGCGCAGACCCTGACCGTCACGGGCGAAGTAACCAAACCGCTGACCCTCCAGGCAGCCGACCTGCAAGCCATGCCCCGCAGCGAGGTGACGGGCAAAGACCGCGACGGAAAAGAACACCGCTACGCGGGCGTCCCGCTGGCCGATTTGCTCAAGGCGGCGGGCGTCACGCTGGGCGGCGAGTTGCGGGGCGAAAACCTGATGAAGTACGTCGTGGTGAAAGCCATCGACGGCTACGAGGTGTTGTTTGCCCTGCCCGAAATCGACCCCGGTTTCGCCACCCGAATCATTTTGCTGGCCGACTCCGTCGATGGCGCGCCGCTGCCGGCGGGCGTGGGGCCGTACCGGATCGTGGTGCCCGACGAAAAAAAGCCCGCCCGCTGGATCCGGGAGGTCAAGGCCATCGAGGTGCGATTTGCGAAGTAGGTTATTGGTTATTGGTTATTGGGTTACTGGTTTTATTTTACTAATAATCAATAACTTAATAACCCAATAACCAATAACCAATAACCAATAACCAGTAACCAATAACCAATAACCAATCACCCAATCACCCAGTAACTCAATCACCTTCACACCCATGCCTGCGTTACGAATCAACGGTCGGATTTGGCTGGAAACCACGGAGGGCGAGCGGTTTATGGGAATTGGCCGGTTGGAATTGCTGGGTCATATTCAACGAACGGGTTCGATCAACCAGGCCGCCAAAGCGATGAAGATGTCCTACAAGCGGGCCTGGGAATTGGTGAGTTCGCTCAATCGATTGGCGGATAAACCGCTCGTGCTCACCCAAACCGGCGGCGAGCACGGCGGTGGGGCGGTCGTGACCGAAGAAGGCATTCGCTACCTGACCCATTACCAGGAACTCCAGGCCCGTTTTCAGCAATTTCTGTTGACCGAGGGCTTGCGGGTGCCCTCTTGAACCCGCCCGCTGGGGGCTGGATTTTTCCGATTGAAAAACGCATCCAAAAATTTCCCGCCCGTTTCGCGCCCGCCAATCGTCTAAGGTTTGTACACCCAAAACAAACCTGAGCAATGGCAACCAAAACAATCGTGCTCTTCGGCGCGACCGGAAAAGTGGGCAGTAAAGTAGCAAAAACCTTGTTGGCGCAGGGCCATGCGGTTCGGCTGGTGGCGCGGGATGCGGTCAAACTCCGGCCCTTCGCCGAACAGGGAGCCGTGGTCATCCCGGCCCAGTTTGCCGACACCGACGGCCTCACCGAAGCCCTGATCGGGGCCGACGTGGTGCTGACCATGATCCCCTCCAATCACCTCGCCCCCGATTTCATCGGCGAGCAACGCCAGGCCGCCGATTCGCAGGTGGCGGCGATCCGGGCTTCGGGCATCAAAAACGTGCTGAACCTGAGCAGCGCCGGGGCGCACGTGATGGAAGGCAACGGCATTTTGCGGGCTTTGGCCGAAATGGAAGCGAAACTGAACGCCTTGCCGGGCCTGAACGTGCTCCACCTGCGGCCCTCATACTACCTCGAAAACGCGTTTTATTCCCTCGGCCTGATCCGGCAGATGGGCATCAACGGCTTGCCCATCGACGGCGACCGGGCGTTTCCGATGATCGCCACGCAGGACGTGGCGGCGGTCATCGCCGAAAAACTGGTTCATTTCGACATCGTTGGGAAGGCCGTTCTCCCCCTGCTTGGCCCGCGTGATTATTCCCAGCGGGAGTTTACAACCGGCCTCGGCAGCGCCATCGGTCGGCCCGATTTGCCCTACGTGCGGTTTAGCCCGGAAGACACCAAAGGCGGGATTCTGGCCTCCGGCGGTTCGGAGAGTTTCGCCGACCTGTACGTCGAACTGATGGTTGCCACCGACCAGGGACTGCTTAACTACGAACGGCGCAGCCCGGAAACCACGACCCCCACCACGTTGCGCGAATTTGCCGAAACGGTGTTCGCGCCCGTTTACCAGGCCGGTTGATTCGGCGGAGCCAGGAGGAAAATTGCGAAAGAAACAAACCAAAAACCATGAAAAAATTAACCGGTAAAATCGCCCTCGTCACGGGAGGCAACAGCGGCATCGGGTTGGCAACGGCCAAACTCTTCGCCGCCGAGGGGGCCAGCGTCATCATCACGGGGCGGAATCAGGCCACCCTCGATGCCGCCGTTGCCGAAATCGGGGCCGGTACGGTGGCCCTGCGCGGCGAGGTAAGCAGTCTGGCCGACCTCGACGCGCTCTTTGCCGAAGTGAAAACGCGCTTTGGCGGGCTTGACATTCTCTTTGCCAACGCCGGGGTGTATCAGAACGCCCCACTCGAACAAACCACCGAAGCGATGTACGACGCCATCATGGGCGTCAACGCGAAAGGGGTGTTTTTCACCATCCAAAAAGCGTCGCCCCTGCTCCGCCAGGGCGGGTCGGTGGTCATCTGCGCTTCCACCGAAATGCACCTGGGTCTGGCCGGGAGCAGCGTGTACGCGGCCAGCAAAGCGGCGGCCCGGGCTTTCGCCCGGAACCTGAGCACCGAATTGGTAGGCCGGGGCATCCGGGTGAACGTGCTGACGCCGGGTGCGACGGCCACCCCGCTCTACAACCGGATGGGCCTGTCGGCGGCGGAAATGGAGGGGCTGTCGGCGGCCATTCACCAGATGGTGCCGATGCATCGCTTTGCGACGGTCGAAGAAATGGCGCGTGGGGCCTTGTTTCTGGCCTCCGACGACTCGTCGTACATGCTGGGCGCAGAGTTGGTGGTGGATGGCGGGTTGAGTGAATTGTAAGGCGCAAGCCCTCCGAAATCACCCGGCGGTGCTTCGTTCCGGGGCCAAAACAGCTTTCATCACCGTTTTTACAGCAGTACATCCGGCCAGTCGGCCACCAACTAAACAACCATGACCAAATCACTCACCCTGATCCTGCTCGCTGCGGGATTGTTCGCCCGACCAGGCGCTGATTTTTTTCAAAACAAACCAAGTCATTCCATGGAACCTTCCAACAAACAGAAAGTAGTTGAACTTTACAAAAGCTTTGAAACGGGCGACGCGGCCCCGGCCCGTTACCTGAAGCCGGATTACATCCAGCACAACCTGTCGATTGGCGACGGATTGGCCGGGTTTAAAGCCCTGATGGGCCATCGCCCGCCGGGCGGCTTTAAAGCCACCATCGTGCGGTTGTTTGAAGACGGTGATTTTGTGTTCCTTCACTCCGAATACGACTTTTTTGGCCCGAAAGTCGGGTTGGACATTTTCCGGTTCGAGAACGGCCAAATCGCCGAACACTGGGATAATTTAACGGCGGTTCAACCCAAAAATCCGAGCGGCCGGACGCAGACCGACGGCGAGACCGCCGTGACCGATTTAGCCAAAACCGAGGCCAACAAAGCCACCATCCGGGGTTTCGTCGCGGAGGTGCTCGTGGGGCACCAGATGGACAAACTCCCCACTTACCTGCTGCCCACCTTCGCGCAGCACAACCCGGCGATGGCCGATGGAATCGCGGGGCTGGGGGCAGCCTTCGCGCAGTTTGCTCAACAGGGATTGGTACTTGACGTCACGAAAACGCACCGGATTTTGGGCGAAGGCAATTTCGTGCTCGTGGTGAGCGAAGGGCGGTTTGGCAAGGGGGAACCGGCGGCGTTTTACGACCTGTTCCGACTTGAAAACGGGAAAATTGCCGAACATTGGGACGTGATCGAACCGACGCTGCCCAAAGACCAGTGGCGCAACCAGAACGGAAAATTCTGACGCCTGCGGAACACCCCCAAGTCGGCCCGACGCGGGGTCGGGCCGACTTTCTTTCAAAAAAGACCCCTGCCTAAACCCGTTCGTCCGGATGGAAAATCAACCCGACCAAACGCTGAAAAATGCCCAAAACGGCGACATCAACGCATTTCAAGCGCTCTTCTCGGCCTTTCAGCCCCAACTTAAATCGTACCTGTACCGGCTCCTGACCGACCGCGACGACGCCGAAGACCTGGCCCACGACACGTTCATCAAAGCCTTCGACAAACTCCCTTCGTTTCGGGGCGACGCCTCGTTCAAAACCTGGGTCTTTCAACTCGCCACGCACCTGGCCTACGACCACCTCAAGGCCCGGAAACGCTGGGATACCGACGTGAAAGCGCGGGCCAAAGATCTCTGCCTGAGCGATCCGGCGGTGTACGGGGCCATCGATCGGGTCAGTCAGGAATCGGGCGAGGGGGCTTACGAAGTAGCCGAACACATCAGTTCCTGCTTTACCTGCATGAGCAAAACCCTGCCCATCGAGCGGCAGGTGGTGCTGATTCTGAAGGATATGTACGATTTTTCGGTGAAAGAAATCGCCCTGATCGTGGAGAAGTCGGCGGACGTGGTGAAGCACCTCTTACAGGACGGTCGGCACACGATGATGGACATTTTCGACCACCGCTGCGCCCTCATCAACAAAAACGGCGTCTGCCACCAATGCTCCGAACTCAACGGCTGGTTCAACCCCAAACAAAACCGCCAGGAAGCCCTCAATCGGCTCGACCTCGTGCGCGGCTCGACCAAGCACGACCGCGAAGCTTTGTTTACGCTCCGAACCACCCTCGTGAAAGCCATCGACCCCATGCGGGGCCGGGGCGCGGCCTTGCAGGACGTACTCCTGCGCTGCGACCGGCTGGCGATGGGGGAGGTGAGTAGCTTGTAGTGGGCGAAGGAGTGCGGGCGCGCGCGCCCGGTACGGCACCCGTTCAGGTTTTCAAAAACGAAAACCTGAACGGGTGGCTGGTTTAAGCCCCCGCCTGATTCCGGGAAGGGTCTGCCATTTCACCGCTTCCCAAAAATTCCTACCTTCGGGATTCAACCAAAACCTTCCCGTGAAATCAAAATTCAGCGTAGCTAAATCAAGATTCAGCGCAGCTAAACCCCTTTCCTGCCTCACGCTGCTCGCGTTGCTCACGTTCAGCCCGCTCCTCGCCCAAATCCCCAAACCCGCCGCCGTACTCGGCTTCGAGCCGGGGGCCGATTACAAACTGGCCGATTCCGGTACGCTGCTCGATTATTTTCAGCGACTGGACAAAGCCAGCGAACGCGTGCAACTGGTCGAAATCGGGAAATCCGTGCTGGGCCGCCCGTTGGTGATGCTCCTGATTTCCAGCGAAAAAAACCTGAAGCAGACGGAGCGATTCCGCAGCATCAGCGAACAGCTTTCCCGCGCCCGCATCGACGAAACCCAGGCCCGGAAACTCGCCACCGAAGGCCGGGCCGTGGTGTGGATCGATGCCGGGATGCACTCGTCCGAGGCGGCTTCGGCGCAAATGATGCCCGAACTGGCCTACCGGATGGCGACGGAAGAATCGGCGGAGATGCGAAAAATCCGCGACGAAGTGATCACCCTGCTGATGGTCAACCTGAACCCCGACGGGCTGGACATCATCGCCGATTGGTACAAAAAGCAATTGGGGACGGCCTTTGAAACCAGCCAGCCGCCCTGGTTGTACCACCACTACGTCGGGCACGACAACAACCGCGACTGGTTTATGAACACCATGCCCGAAACGAAGGCGGTGTCGAAGGTGCTCTACGCGCAGTGGTACCCGCAAATCGTGTACAACCACCACCAGACTTCGCCCGCGTGGACGAAGATTTTCATTCCGCCCTTCGCCGATCCGGTCAACCCCAACATCCACCCCGGCGTGACCACGGGCGTCAACCTCGTCGGCTCGGCGATGGCCAACCGCTTTGCCATGCGGGCGATGCCGGGCGTGGTGTCGCGGCTCACGTTCAGCATGTGGTGGAACGGCGGGATGCGCACCGTGCCGTATTTTCACAACCAAATCGGCATCCTGACCGAAACCGGCCACGCCACCCCGACGCCCCGGTTTTACCCGCCCGACTCCCTGCCCAAAACCATCGGTCGCGGCGTGACGGCCTCCACTGCCGCCACCGAGGTTTTTTACCCGAATCCCTGGAAAGGCGGCGAATCGCACTTCCGCGACGCGGTGAATTACATGCTCGAAGCCTCGCTGGCCACGCTCGACCTCGCCGCCGACAAGCGCGAGGAATTTCTCTTCAACATCTACCAAATGGGCCGCGACGCCATCGCGGCGGCGGGCACCAAAACGGCCTTTGCCTACGTAATTTCCCCTGCGCAGTGGGATCGGGGCGAGGCGCTGAATCTGGTGAAACTGCTCCGCGACAGCGGGGTGGAAATCCAGCGGGCCACGGCGGCCTTCGAGGCGGGCGGTATTTCCTATCCCGCCGGGAGTTTCGTCGTGTACGGTGGACAGGCGTTTGGCCCTTACGTAACGGATTTGATGGAAAAACAGGTTCACCCCAACCAGCGGCTCTACCCCGGCGGCCCGCCCTTGCCACCCTACGATTTGGCCGGCTGGACGTTGCCGATGCAGATGGGCGTAAAAGTGGACCGGGTGAAAACCGCCTTCACCGCCCCGACCGCCGCCGTGACGACGGTTAGCCCCGAACCGGGCCAACTCAGCGGTTCGGCGGGTTACGGCTACGCGCTTTCCCGGAACGAAAACGCCGCCGTGAAGGCCGTGAACCGGCTGCTGAAAGCGGGCGAAAAAGTAGCCCTGACCGAGGCAGGCACGTTTTTGATTGAAAAAATGAGCGGCACCGAAGCCCGCGTGCGGGCATTGGCGACGGAGTTGGGCCTGAGTTTTACGGGTGTGGCGAGTAAACCCACCGGAACGGTACGAGCACTGAAGCAACCGCGCATCGGCCTGTACAAATCGTGGGTGGCCAACATGGACGAAGGCTGGACGCGCTGGCTGCTGAAGGAATACGAATTTGCCGTCGATTCGCTCCATGATGCCGACATTCTTTCGAAGGATTTATCCGTGTACCACGCCCTCATCCTGCCCGACCAGTCGGTGAAGGGGATGCTGCACGGAAACGCGCCCAACACGATGCCTGCCGCCTACGTCGGGGGTTTGGGTCTGGCAGGCACTTCGGCCCTTGACCGTTACGCCCGGCAGGGCGGCACGCTGCTGGCCTTCGACGAAGCGAGTGATTTCCTGATCGAACAACTCGGCCTGCCCCTCCGCGACGTGACCGAAGGGCTGAGTCCCCAGCAGTTTTACGTCCCCGGCTCGCTCATCCGTACCACCGTGGACATCAAGCATCCGTTGGCGGCAGGAATGCAACCCGAAGTGGCGGCCTCGTTTCAAAATAGCCGCGCCTTCGACGTGGCCAAACAAGTGCGCGAAGGTGAAGGTGGGCAGGAAAAACTTCCCGCGTTGCCCGCGCCGCCCGTGGAAATCGTGGCCCGCTACGCGCCGAACGGCCTGCTGATGAGTGGTTGGGCCTTGAACGAGACCCGCCTCGCCAACAAAGCCGCCATCGTACGGTTGCCGCACGAGCGGGGTTCGCTGGTGCTGTTTGGCTTCCGTCCCCAATTCCGCGCGCAGCCACGGGCCACGTACAAGTTGATTTTCAATGCCTTGCTGGAGGGAGCGGCGGAGAAAAGCAGCGTACCGGTGGTTGGGGGGAAGACCGAGTAGTTGAAACTGTAGCTTTTTTGAAAAAAGGGGCTTGTCATGGCTCCGGCTGTCATCCCGAGGAACGAGGGATCTCGTTGGCATACCAATCACTTGACAATGGGCAAAGGGTCCGGCAGGCTAACGAGATCCCTCGTTCCTCGGGATGACAAGACTCGGACCAGATGGCCGGAGCCATGACAATCCCCTTTTTTTTGCTGAAAACTCGAAGGCCAAACCGGTTCGTTGGGACATGAACAGGCAGAAAATCAGGGTGAATTGATTTTTCAAGCCAAAATCTCCCGCACGACCTTCCCGTGTACGTCCGTCAGGCGGAAGTTGCGGCCCTGGAAGGGGAACGTCAGGCGTTCGTGGTCGAAGCCGAGGCAGTGCATGATCGTGGCCTGGAGGTCGTGGACATGAGTTTTGCCCGAAACGCCGTAGTACCCGATCTCGTCGGTTTCGCCCAGGCTGAATCCTTGTTTGATACCCCCACCCGCCAGCCACATTGTGAAGGCTTCGGTGTGGTGGTCGCGACCCTTGAAGGGCGAATGGGTGTCGCCGTTGCGGTTTTCCTGCATGGGCGTGCGGCCAAACTCCCCGCCCCACACCACGAGCGTTTCGTCGAGCAAACCGCGCTGGTCAAGATCTTGAAGCAGGGCCGTGACGGGCTTGTCGGTGCGCTGCACGTTGCCACGCAGGCCCTTGTCCACACCGCCGCCCGCGTCGGTGCCGTGGTGATCCCAGGAACGATCGAAGAGTTGCACGAAGCGCACCCCTTTTTCCAGCAACTTTCTGGCCAGCAGGCAATTGTTGGCAAAACTAGCCTCGCCGGGTTTGGCCCCGTACCACTCGTGAACCCACGTCGGTTCGTCGGTGATGTCCATCGTATCGGGCACTTCGGCCTGCATTCGGTAGGCGAGTTCGTACTGCGAAATGCGGCTCAGAATCTCCGGGTCGCCCACCTGCTCGTGTTCTAACTGGTTGATTTTATTGATGGTGGCGATGGACTCGCGCCGCAGCGTGTCGCTCACGCCCGCCGGGTTGTTGATGTACAGCACCGGGTCGCCCTTCGATCGGCACTGCACGCCCTGGTACACCGTGGGCAGAAAACCCGCGCCCCAGACCGACTTGCCCGCCGAGGGATCCGGCCCCGACACGAGCACGACGAAGCCCGGCAAATTCTGGTTTTCCGACCCCAACCCGTAGGTGACCCAGGCCCCCATGCCGGGCCGACCGAGGCGCGGACTGCCCGTGTGCATGAGAAATTGCGCGGGAGCGTGGTTGAACTCGTCGGTGTGGAGAGCTTTCAGGAAAGTAACCTGATCCACGACTTTCGGAAAATGCTCGAAGTATTCCGACAGCCAGGCCCCCGACTGCCCGTGGCGGGCGAACTTCGCCTGCGGCCCGAGCATATTCGGCACGCCCTTGATGAAGGCAAACCGTTTGCCCGCAAGCAGCGAGGGCGGGCACAATTTCCCGTCGAGTTTGGCCAGTTCGGGTTTGTAATCGAAGAGTTCGAGTTGCGACGGCGCGCCTTCCATGTGGAGAAATAACACCCGGCGGGCCTTCGGCGCGAAGTGCGGCGAACGCACGGCGAGCGGGTTGAGCGAGGTCAGCTCCGGCGCGGCGACGGGCGGCACACCGGGCGTTTTCGAACCGCAGCCGTCGAGCAACGACCCCAACGCGAGGGTACCGAGGCCGAGGGTACTTTGCCGGAGAAAATGCCGCCGGGTGTTGAACTGCGCTTCGGCGAAGCGAGCTTCGGTGTAGGGGTCGAGGCGTTTCATGGACAAATCATTTGAGGAAATTTCCCCTCTTTGATAAAGGAGGGGTGCCCCGTAGGGGCGGGACGGTCCGCCGCTGCGGTGGTTCGGCGGCGGATGAGAGCACTTGGCTGGCAACCTAACCACCCCGGCCTAAAGGCCACCCCTCCTTAAAAAAGGAGGGGAATCGTTGCTGCTCAGCTACTTCGTCAAAACCTCATCCAAATTTAAAATCGCATTCGCCGTCAGCATCAGCGCAGCGCGGTGCGGCGAATCAGGCAGCGGCTTCTTTTCGCCCAGCGCCAGCGCGGCCTGCCTAGGTCGCTCGCGGTAGCGGTGCAGAGCGTCGGTGTACAGGTTTTCCAACAAAACCAGTTTGGCGGGAGCCGGTTTTCGCAGCATCACCCGCTCGTAACCCGCCGAAAGCTGGTTGCGAATCGAAGTACCGATCATCCGGGTGGCCAGGTGCCGGGCGGCTTCCACGTACACGGTGTCGTTGAGCGTGGTCAGGGCCTGGAGCGGGGTGTTGGTACGAATGCGGCGCGAGGCGCAGACGCTCCGCCCGGGCGAATCGAACGTCACCATCGAGGGGTACGGGTTGCTGCGGTGCCAGAATGTGTACACGGCCCGGCGGTGCGCGGCCTCGGTGGGGGCTTTCCGCCAGGAATTGGTGGTGGGCGAAGGGGGCATCACGCCGGGACCGCCTCGCGCCGGATTTAATAATCCGCTCACGGCCAAGGCCTGATCGCGGACTTGCTCGGCGGTTAGGCGCACGCGGGGGCCACGGGCCAGCAGCAGGTTGCGCGGGTCTTTTTCCAGCAAACTCTTGATCGCTACCGCATCGGCAGTCCGCGCGGACTGCCGGTAGGTCGCTGAGGTGACGAGCAGCCGGAGTAGCTTTTTCACCGACCACCGGTACTCCTCCTGAAACCGCACGGCCAGCCAGTCGAGCAGTTCGGGATGGGTAGGGCGGAAGCCTTGCGTGCCGAAATCTTCGAGCGTTTCGACCAAGCCGTAGCCGAAGAATTGTTCCCAAAACCGATTGACCATCACCCGCGCCGTGAGCGGGTTTTCGGCGCTGACCAGCCAGCGGGCCATGTCGAGGCGGGTTTGCGGCGGGCGACGGGTCTGGCTGGCAAACACGTCAGGAATGCCGCCGCGTACTTCGGCCCCCGGCGTGAGCCAGTTGCCCCGCGTGAACACGTGCGTGCGCCGCCGTTGAGCGGCGGGTCGTTCGAGCAGGATGGGCGTTGAAACGGCCGTAATGGCCCGCAACCGAAACACCGAATCGCGGAAGGCGGGGCCGTAGCGGGCAATAACGGGTTTATCAATCGTAAAATCGAGCCGATCGAGATGGAGCAAATCGGTGCGGAATTCCCGGTCTTTTTTGAAAACCACGAACAGCGTGTGCCGCCCGGCGGTGGGCGCGATGGGCGCGTGGGTTTCGGTGAAGGCCACCTTCCAACGGTACCACTCGTCGGTGGGTTTGGCCTCGGTCGAATGGGTCTTGGCCCGGCTAATGAGCGGGCCGTTGAGCGAATCGAGGTGGAGTTCGATGAAACTTGACGCGACGCCGGAGTAGTAGCGGTAATTCACGCCACTCAGGCCGGTCAAATCCACGCCCTCGTAGGCAATAAACGAGCCGTCGGTGGTTTGCATCACCGTCGTTTGCTCGTCCCAGAGTTCGATGTGGCGACTGGTCAGGTCGAAATCTTCGCCTTCGAGGCGGCGCAGGCCCAAGGCCCAGAGCAAATTCTGGCGTTTTTCGTCGGCAAAACGGCCCAGGGACGCGGGGCGGTCGGCGGGGGTCAGTTGCCCGTTCAGCCAGGCCATGAGCCGGTCAACGCGCTGCTGTTCAACGGGTTCAAACGTGATGAGTTTGGGTTTATCATTGTAAATATCGCGATCCTGGGTGTTGTTGAAGTAGGCGGCGAAGCGGTAGAAATCCTGGTGGCGGATGGGGTCGTAAGGGTGACTGTGACACTGCCCGCAGGCCATCGTGGTGCCCTGCCACACTTCCCAGGTCGTGCCGACGCGATCGACCAGCGCGGCGTTCCGAAATTCCTCGTCGATGGTACCGCCTTCGTCGTTGGCCATCGTGTTGCGGTGAAAGGCCGTGGCGAGGAGTTGCTTTTCGGTGGGCGCTTCGCCGTTGCGATTTTTTAGCAAATCCCCCGCCAGTTGCTCGACCGTGAACTGGTCGAAGGGCATATCCCGGTTGAAGGCGTCGATGACCCAGTCGCGGTATTTCCAGATGCTGCGTGCCACGTCTTTTTCGTAGCCCTTCGAGTCGGCGTAGCGGGCCAGATCGAGCCACATCGTCGCCCAGCGCTCGCCGAAGGCGGGCGAAGCGAGCAAGCGATCCACCGCTTTTTCGTAGGCATTCGGCGATTTATCAGAAAAAAATTCGGTGGCCTCGGCGGACGTGGGCGGCAGGCCGGTCAGGTCGAGACTTACGCGCCGGAGCAGCGTGGCGCGGTCGGCCTGGGGCGCGGGTTTCAGGGAATTGGTCGCCAGTTTTTGGAAAATAAACCGGTCTATCCCGTTTCTGGCCCAGCCTTCGCCGACGGCGGGCGGTACCAGCGCGCGGTCGGGCGGGCGGTACGACCAGGGTTCTTCCCAGTCGGCCCCCTGGTCAATCCAGGTTTTGACGAGGGAAATTTCGGCCTTGCTCAACGGAGGTGCGTCGAGCGGCATCCGAAATTCGGGGTCGTGGTGGACGAGTCGGTTGACCAGTTCGGATTCGTCGGCGTCGCCGGGCACGATGGCGGGTTTACCGGATTTCGTTTTCCCCAGCGCTTCTTCCCGAAACAGCAAACTAAACCCGCCGTTTTTCTTGACGCCCCCGTGGCAGACGATGCATTTTTTGTTGAAAATAGGCCGGATTTGGTCGTTGTAACCCACTTTTTCGCCGCCCCAAAGCCCACCCACGGTGCAGGCCAGGAGGCCAGCGGCCAGAAACAGGGAGAAAAAAAGGAGGCGTTTCATCGGTAGGGGCAAAATCACCGCCGCCTTCGCACGGCGCGGGGTCATCAAATATAACTTGTTTGCCAAAGCGCCCGTAAGCGCCACATCCGTTTAGCCAGAAAGGCGCGTTTCATGGGCCTTATTTCTCCATCGGATGCTGGCGGAGCAGGGTTTCGGGTGAGTAGAAACCCGACTGGGTTTTCGTGGCGGCGCGTACGGCTTTTACCCTTGCCGGGGTTACGGCGGTGGCATTGTTGCCGAACGAATTCCGCACGTAAGTCAGCACCGCTGCAATTTCCTCGTCGTTGATCATGGCTCCGAAGGGGGTCATCGGTACCTGGCCGGGGTAGGTTTTCCCGATCACCTCAATCGGTCCTTGCAGGCCATTCAGCACCAGTTTGATGAGGCGTTCCTCGCTGCCCAGCACCCAGTTGGTGCCGCGCAGGGGCGGAAAGCCCGAAGCGGGAAGCCCCTTGCCGTCGGGCTGGTGGCAGGTGGTGCAGTAGCCTTCGCGGCTGTAAAGACGTTGACCTTTCACAAAAAGCGCCCGCGCCGCGCCGGTGAGGCTGGTTTTCAGCAGATCGGCCTTTTTGTTTTCCACCGCCCGGCCGTTGAGGTGGGCCAGGGCAGTTTCGTAGGCGGGCCGCATCCATTCGTCGAGGGGTTGTTTGCCCGCCTGAAGCACGATCGGCAGGCCTTTTTCCTGGTCCAGCCACGAAGCCGCCACGAGCGCTTCGAGCCGCACCCGACTGTGGACATCGCGCGTGGCTTGCATCAGCAGCGCGGGCTGATCGGCCACCTGATGCCCCGTGTAGCGCAACACCCGCACGGCGGCGGCCCTGGCCCGGTAATCCTTCGCCCGCAGCAAGCGACGCAGCAGCGTTTGATCCACCCGGTTGAGGCCCCAACTGACCCAGAGTGCTTCGAGCAGGTGGTGTTCGTAGCGGGCGTCCGTCGGGTCGAGGCGGGCTGCCCAGGGCGTCAGGCGCGCCAGCACGTCGGCCACCGGGCGACCCCGGAGTTCGCGGCGGGTGCGGTAGCGGGTGCGGTATTCGGGCAGTTTGAGGTTGTCGAGCAGCGCGTCGATGGAGGCCCCCGCCACAGCGACCGGTTGAAGCAGGGGCCGGGCGGGGTACGTGATCCGGTAAATGCGCCCGTGGACGTGGTCACGCAGGGGGTCGCGGGCGTTATGCTGCATGTGGCCGATGAGGATATTGTGCCAGTCGGCCACGTACAGCGACCCGTCCGGGGCGAATTCCATGTCGACGGGCCGGAAGTTTTTGTCGTCCGACGTCACCAGGTCCTGGCGGTGGCGGCTTTGGTAGCCGGTGCCGTCGTCGGTCAGGGTGTGTTGCTTGGTTCCCAAAAAACCAATCGTGTTGTTAATGAGCAAATCACCCTGTACCTCGTCGGGAAAATGGCGGCTCGACACGAACTCCAGGCCGGAGGTGGGCCGCACGCGCTGCGCTTCCTCAATCAGGTTTTTTGATTTAGGGGTGGAAACGCCGTAGCGGGGTTTGACCGCGCCGGGGAGCATCCAGCGGACGTCGGGGCTGGAGGTTTCGGCGAAGAAATTCTGTCCCCAGTCGTCGAACGCAATGCCCCAGGGGTTGGGAATGGCCAGTTGGGCCGTGCGTTCCAGGTGCCGCCGGGCCGGGTTGTAGCGGTAAAATCCCCCGTTGGTCGAGCGCACCGGACCGTAGGAGGTTTCGACGTTGGTCCGCAAAAAAACGCCTTCGCCCATGTAAATGGCCCCCGACGGGTCGGCGCAAAACGCGTGGATGACGTGGTGGGTATCGTGGTCATCGAAGCCGCTGAGGATGATTTCCACCTTATCAGCCCGGTCGTCGCCGTCGGTATCGGTGTACAGTTTCAGGTTGGTGCCCTGCGAAACGTACACGCCCTCTGGGGCGATTTCAAACCCCACCGGCAGGTGCAGGCCCTCGGCAAAGGTGGTTTGTTTATCGGCCTTGCCGTCGGTGTCGGTGTCTTCCAGAATAAGGAGTTTGTCGTTGGGTCGCGGGTCCCCCGGTTTGTAGTGGGGGTAGCTGGGCATGGTGGCGACCCAGAGGCGACCCCGGTTGTCGAAGGTAAGCTGGCAGGGGTTGGCCAAGTCGGTGAATTCTTTCTCCGACGCGAAGAGTTCGATTTTGTAGCCGGGCGCCACGTGGAGTTTATCCAGCGCGTCCTGCCCGTAGAGATACGCCAGGCTGCCGTTTTTCTGGGGGTTGTAGTTCGTTTTTACCGGCGGCAACGTCCGGGTTCGCTGGTCGGCGAGGGCGAGGTCGGTGGATTCACCCCGTGCGGCCCGCCAGATGGCCGTGTCCCGAATGGCGGTCATCTGCCGGATTTTATCGATTTCCGCCGGGTAGTTGTCGGGGCCGAAGGGGTTGTAGCGGCGCCCGAACACGTGAACGCCGTTGGGAATTTTGAAATCGTTGTGCCAAAAATAGTTTTTCTCCAGTACGGCCGCCCGCACCAGCGCCCGGTACGCTTCGGCCTGCGGGGTGGTTTTGCCGAAAAGTCTGTCAGCCAGCAGGGGGGCCAGCCGGGCGTACCCGGCATCGGTCAGTTGGGAGCCGTCGATGGTGAGGCCATCCGGTTCGGACGCGGTAGCAAACCAATTTTTAGTCGGCCTAAACACATCGACAAAATGTGCCTGATTCCGGGCGGCTACTTCTTTCATGGCCTCGGCGTAAAGCGCCAGGTTGGCGTTTTCCACCTTGCCGTTGGGCAGGTCAAACTTCCCGGAAAGATCCTCGAAGGCGATGGGCGAAACCAGCGCCAGTTGGGGCGTTGTAGCGCCGTTGTAGCGCTGGCGGAGCGTGTGCCGGATGAAGGCCTCGAGTTCGGCCTTGTAATTTTCGAGGCCCTGCGGCCCCATAAACGACTCGTTGTAGCCAAAAAAGGCGACGATGACGTCGGCCTTCAGCCGGGTGAGCCACTGGTCTTCGGTTTCAAAATGGCCCTCGCTGCCGCCGGCCAGCCCGCTGTCCTCCACGTAGGCAAGCCCCAGCGTATCGGCCAGGCGCAGGATACCCGCCTGAAACTTTTCGGCACCGGGAAATGCCCAGGGCAAGGCCCGGCCCGAATGGGGACGGAAACCGGGCGTATTGCCCCCGTCGCAGAGGTTGCGGATGACCAGCAGGCTGTCGGGGTACCGTAGGTGCAGTTCGGTTTCAAAATGCCCAAAATTCATCATCCGTGAACCGAGGTTGTTGCCGATAAGCGCGATGCGGGTTCCTTTCCGAATCGGAAGCGGGTTGGGTTCGGCCACCTGAAAGGCACTGCCCGCCAGGATCATCAGCCCCACCATGAATACTCCCAACCGAATGCCGTATTTTCTGAACATACTTTTGAAGATGTTTAGGGTTTCTGTTTTTTGAGTGTGGGAGGTCACCCTGAGCGGAGTCGAAGGGCGTGCGGTGGGTAGACTCGGCGGCCCCCGCACGCCCTTCGACTCCGCTCAGGGTGACCTCCGCACGTTTTACCAACTTTTTTGAAATCCCAAACCACTTTTTGGTAAGAAACGAACCGTCTACGCGCCCAGCTCGTGTTTAATCCGCATTTCCTGAATGAATTTTAAGCCGTTTTCGGCAATGTCCCAGGGGTCGTTGTATTCCCGCCACACGTTGATGGAATTGGCAAAATCCACGTCGCTGCGGGTAAACGCCTCGATGGTCAGCCAGCCGTCGTACCCGATTTCGGCCAGCGTTCGGAACGTATCGTCCCAGGGAACGTGGCCCGCACCGGGGGTGCCCCGGTCGTTTTCGCTGATGTGGACGTGGGCCAGCACCGGCGCGATGGTGCGGATGGCGTCGGGAAAGCGTTTTTCCTCCACGTTGGCGTGGTGGGTGTCGAACATGGCCCGCACCTGGGGGTGGTCGGCGCGGCGCACGAGGTCGGCCAGTTGGGCCATCGTATTGCAGAGGTAACACTCGAAGCGGTTGAGCGCCTCGACGGCCAGCACTACGCCCGCCTGCCGGGCGTGGTCGCCCACGGTGTGGAGCACCTCGGCGCTGCGGGCGTACTCGTCGGCCTGCGGCTCGCGGCGGCTGAAGGTGGCGAAGGCCGAGTGAATCGGGCCGCAGAGCACCGTGCCGCCCATCGCGTGAACCCGGTCGATGGCCCCTTTGAGGGAATCGACGGCCCGCGCCCGCACGGCGGCGGATTCACTGGCTGGGTTTTCGTCGGTACCGACTACGGTGACACCGGTACTTTCCAAATTCAATTGGCGGAGGTGTTCGCCAAACCGGCGGTACGCCGCTACGTCCTGGGTGTCGATGAAACACTCGATGCCGTCGTAGCCCATCGTGCGGAGGCGCTCGGCAATCGGGTGCATTTTCTCGGAAATCGGGGCCGACCAGGCCAGGAGGTTGAAGCCGATTTTAGGCATGGATGTCGGGGATTCGGACAAGAAATTTATTCAAAAACAGGCGTTCAGGGTTTTTCCGGGTGGCCGTAGGGCACGTCGATGGCGATGGGACCTTTCCATTTTTGGGGAATGGGCAAGCCCAATTCCCAATGCACGGCGTTGATGACCAGCCGTTGGAACGCGGGCACCCGGAAGTCTTCGGGGTGCCCCAGGGTTGTCAGGAAGGTTTTTCCGCCCCATTCGTTTTGCCACGTCCACGCCACCGGGTTGTCGATGGCGGGTTTGTCCGGGTTTAGTGATTTGCCCATCAACAGCGGTACCGCGCCTTTGGCCGGGTAGTCGGGCAACACGCGGTAGAGCCAGGAAGCCACGTGAAACGCGGGGTCAACGCCCGTGAGCAACGGATTTTTGGCCGCTTCGGGAATCACCGCTACGTCGGTGGTGCTCCGGTGGCCGTAGTGCGTGTGCTGGGCCGCCCCACCCCAGCCCGGCGGACTCCCGAAGGCGAACTCGCCAAAGGCGTTCCAGCGCTCCAGCGGGTGACCTTTGGGGTAGTTGAAGGCGTGGGTGGTGGTGCGGAAGCCCATGACCGGCTTGCCGGATTTGAGGTAGGCGTCGATGTGGGCCACCTGTTCGGCGGGCAGGCGGCGCCAGCGCAGGAAAAATACCGCCAGGTCGGCTTCCTTCAGGGCTTCCAGACCAGGAATATTTTCCTCGGCGTTGTAATCGGGGGCGGCTTTGAGGACTTTCGTCCGCAGGCCGTAGTTTTTCTCCAATTCGGCGGCAATCAACGGCAGCGTAAGTTCGCCGCTGTATTCGTGGTCGCCGGTGACGAACACCACCAAGGGCTTTTTGGCGGCGGACTGGGCGATTCCGCTGCTGGTCGCCAGGAAGAAAATGGCCAGCAAAAACAGCCGAGACAGTACGGTGAATGAGTTCATCATCTGATGATGGAAGGGTACGGTGGTAAAAGCGGTAGTAGGTTTGTCATGGCTCCGGCCACCCGGCCCGACGAAGGAGGGATCTCGTTGACCCGCCGAAGAGTCAGTTACAGGCCACGCTCGGCTACCGATAAATTTCTCGGAAGGTCGACGAGATCCCTCCTTCGTCGGGCCGGGTGGCCGGAGCCATGACAAACTGTATAGTAATTTCTACCCGGCAAACGTCTCGACTCCCGTGTCCTTCCACTGCCGCGACGCCGCCGAATCCAGCACGGCTTCGCACACTTTCTGGGTTTCGAGCGCGTCCCGGAAAGTCGGGTGGCAGGGTTCGCCGGTTTCCAGACTTTTCAAAAAATCAGCCGCCTGGTGAATAAAACTGTGCTCGTACCCAATGCCCAAGCCGGGTACCCACCACTTATCCATGTACGGCTGGTCGCCGTCGGTGACGTGGATGGAGCGCCAGCCGCGCACCATGCCCTCGTCGGCGTGATCGAAATACTCCAGGCGGTTCAAATCGTGCAAATCCCAGCGCAGGGAGGCGTGTTCGCCGTTGATTTCAAACGTGTACAGCGCCTTATGGCCCCGCGCGTAGCGCGTCGATTCAAACAGCCCCAGCGAACCGTTTTTGAAGTGGCAGTGAAAAATGCAGGCGTCGTCGATGCCGACGGGCTGCACCTTGCCGGTGAGCTGGTGGAGACGCTCCTTGACGAAGGTTTCCGTCACCGCCGACACGTCGGTGATGGCCCCGTTGAGCCACATGGCCGTGTCGATGCAGTGGGCCAGCAAATCGCCCGTCACGCCCGAACCGGCGGCTTCCACGTCCATGCGCCAGAGGCCCGTGCCGCCCTGGGGCACGTCGGCGCTGATGGTCCAGTCTTGCAGAAAGTTAGCCCGGTAGTGAAAAATCTTGCCCAGTTTGCCAGAATCCACGATTTGCTTCACCAGCGTCACGGCGGGCAGGCGGCGGTAGTTGTACCAGACCGTGTTGGCCACGCCCGCTTTTTCCACGGCATCGACCATGCCCTGAGCCTCGGCCAGCGAACGGGCGAGGGGTTTTTCGCAGAGAATCAGTTTGCCCGCCTCAGCGGCGGCGATGGCGATTTCGGCGTGGGTGTCGTTGGGGGTGCAGATATCCACCGCGTCGATGTCGTCGCGGGCAATGACCGCTCGCCAATCCGTTTCTACCGAGGCGTAGCCCCACTGGTCGGCGAAGGCCTGCACGGCCCCGGCGTTGCGCGAACAAACGGCCTGTAACACGGGCGTGTGGGTCAGTTCGGGGAAGAAATTAGGTATGCGGTTGTAGCCGTTGGAGTGCGTCCGGCCCATGAAACCGGTGCCGATGAGGCCGATTCGGAGTTCTTGCTTTGGCATTGTAATTTGTTGGGTTAATGGAGAATTGTTTACTGACATCAACCAAGCATAACCTAACCGTAAAAAACCCCACCCAGCCCTCCCCTGCTGGGAGGGCTGGGTGGGGTTTTTTACTCCGCCTCGTGCCAGCCGTGCTGCTGCCGCACTTTCATCATCGTGGCGAGGATGTCGTTCCAGGTTTGGGGTTTCCTCATCACTTCGTTTGGAAACATACAGCCGTCCCAGCAAATGTGCCGGAAGGCTTTGGTGAGTTGGCCGGTTTCGTCGCGCAGCCAGAACCCCGCGTCGTGGGCCACGTCGAGCTTGCCGTTGGGGTCGGTGGCCAGGCAGTGGCGGCCCGTTTTGTCGTGCGAACCGGAGCCGAACACGGTGCCGTCGTTCTGGGCGACGTGGAAGTCGATGGTCCAGGGCCGCAGGGCGGCGGTGAGGGTTTTCAGGGCCTCGGTCAGGGCGGCGCGGTCGCTCCAGTCGAAATCGGCGGGCAGGATGCGGTCCTGCTCGCGGTTGTAGCCCAGCAGGTACAGCAGCGTGTGAGCCATGTCGGCCTGGAAGCCCAGGTTGGGCCGGTCCACGGCCTGCATGGTGTCAATGGCCGTGCGCCAGCTTTGCAACCCACCCCAGCAGATTTCACCTTCGGCGGCGAGCTTTTCGCCAAAATCTGCCGCCACGTCGCAGGCTTCGCGGAACGTCTGGGCGATGAGGCCGGTGTTGCCCACCGGGTCGGCGTCCCAACTTTGCGGCGAGGAAGCCGAATCGATGCGAACCACCCCGCCGGGCCGCACGCCGAGTTCGCGCAGGCGCTGCCCGATGTGGCAGGCCCTGCGCACCATTGCCACAAACTGCGTCCGCTCGGCGGCGCTGCCCATCGCCGGGCCGCCCCAAATCGGCGCGACTAGCGAGCCAATTTGCAGGTTGTACCCGGCCACTTTATCGGCCAGTCGTTTGATGTCGTCGTCCGAACCGTGGATGTCGATGTGGGGGTCAAGCAGGCCTAGGTCCACGCCGTCGAATTTCACGCCGTCCACCTCGGCAGCGGCGGTCAGTTCGAGCATGGTGTCGAACGAAAGGGGCAGTTCGGAATCCGGGCCTTTGCCCACGATTCCCGGCCAGGTAGCGTTGTGGAGTTTGGGGAAGTTGTTTTCGTTCACGGGAGTAGGTTTAGCGAATTGAAAAATGGGTTGAGAATGAAAAACAAGGAATAAGAAATGAAAAAGGCAAAAAACGATTCACCGCACGGCGGCCGCTTCTTAATTTTTCATTTCTTATTCCTTGTTTTTCATTCTCAACTGCTTCAAAAATTACGTTTACCCCAACACCAAATCCGGATTACCCGGCCCGAAGTGCTTGAGCATTACCAGTGGGTCGGTCGTCGAGGCGTTGACAATCGTGACGCCTTCGGCGGCGGCTTTTTCGGAGACGAAAAATTCATCGTTCGTCAACTGTCCGTAGCGAATCAGCGCGGGCGTTTCCACATCCCAGACTCCCATTTTCCCCCGGCCCTGCATGATGATCAGGCCGTAGGCGGCGCTGTTTTTGATGGTGACGGTTTTTCCCGGAAACACCGTCAGTTCGGTGGCGCTGAAGGCATCGGACTTGTAGCACACCCAGTTTTCGACGTAGCCCTCGGCTTCCATCCCGGCCACGGCCCGCACGGGTTTGGGAGCCATGAACCGGTTGGCCATCATGTTCGGGTCGACGTTCAACTCCCAGTCGATAGCTTCCATGAGTAGGTCGTAATCGCCGACGCGGTCTTTTGGGGTGCCGTTCCAGAGTAGTTCTTCAGGAACGATGGCCTCGTTGACCAGCGACTGGTACATGGCGAAAATGTCCGACGCTTTTTGCGGCTCGTAGGTACACAGACTCCCCGGCGCGTGGAGCAGGCCCGGCGGCACGTCCCAGCCCGTGCCCGGTTCGAGCCGGTACGCCGCCGAGTAATTGGTGAGTTTATTGTCGCCTTTGGTGAAGTTCATCAGGCACTCTTTAATCTGCTCCTTCGTGGTGCCGGGGGCGATGCCGATGAACGTGTAGGGGAAATCGCCGCCGTGGTTGTTGAGTTGGGGCGGAAAATAGTACGCTTCGGGCTTGCCCAACTGCCCGGTCAGGGCGGCCTGCTCGTCGTTGTGGTGGAGGTGGTGGGGTAACGGCCCCATGTTGTCGAAAAATTTGGAGTACATCGGCCAGCCTTGGTACTGGTTCCAGAGGCGGTCGCCGATGAGGGCACCCTTCAGTTTGTCGATGGCGTCTTTGAGCAGAAATTGTACTTCCTGGCCGCCGTCGGTGAACACCACCTGGCTCAGGCCTTCGTTTTCGCCGGTCAGCGGGCCGTTTTTGGCGGGCGTGGTCGAGGATAGCCAGCGTTCGTCGATGCCCCCGCGCACGCCGCCGAGCACGTAGTAATCGTCGGGGTGCAATTTGATGCGGCGGCCCGGCACGCAGAACGACCGGGGCACCCAGGTCGGGGCCAGTCGCAAAATGCCCTGACCTTGTTCGAGGGCTTGCTGGGCCAGGGCGGCGGTTGACGTGTTTTTCATGTAAAAAAAGAGGTAAGCGGTTTACGGGTAACGGTTTAGAAAATCGTGGAGAACTTCGGGCTGGTGCAGCACTTCCAACTCCAGGTCGTAGGAGCGGCTTTCGCCGGGTTCGAGGAAAATCAACGACCGCTGCTCACGGGCGGTGGCCTGCCCGATGGGCGGGTGCGTGGCGGGTTCGAGGCCCGTGACGTACTCCCCCGGGCCCCAGTGTTGCCAGTTGATCAGCCAGGGCAGTTGGGCTTTTTGAAACCGCAGCGCCACGGCCAATCCCAGCCCGGCGTTGTACAGTCCCGCCGTACACCGCCCGGACGCATCCGTCGCGGCATCGATGAAGGCCACGGCCTCGCTGCTGCCCCGGTGCGCGTCGAGTGGGGCGGAGCAGGTGCGAAAATCGTTTTCTTTCCGAAAAATCGCGCTATTCGTGTCCCCTCCCTTCGCCTGCCAGTCGCCCCGCCAGAGGAGCCGGGTGCCTTCGTCGACCAGCGGCCAGCCGAAGTTGAAATGGTAGAGAATCATGTGCGGAGCCGGGGTATTGGCGCGGTTGGTCACTTCATCCTGAATCCGGATCGTGGGTTGGCCGAGCGTACCCGAAATGGTTCGTTTCAATTCCAGGCTGGGGCCAAATACCGTCGTTTCCCGCATTCGTCCGGTGATGCTCATCGCCAGGTTACCCGCCACCGGGTCCGGCTGGAGGATGGATTCGACCTGAGCCGGGATGTTACTGATTTTCCCGTGAATGCCCCGCTCGCCGAATTCGTCCCGCTCCGGGCCGCCCACGTGCGTGAGGCCGCAGGTAGTCAGCAAACCGCCGTTGAACGTCCGCAGCCAGTCAAGCCCCCGATCCGTAAAGGGCTGGGGGGCCGTAATGCCTGAGTGACTCAGCCAGGCCAGGCTGTGCTGGTTGTAAAACGCCTCGGCGAGGTCCATGGCCCGGTCGAGCACCACCTTGTAACGCAGCCCCGTGCCGGTGTTGATCCAGGCCACGCGGGTGCCGCGTCCGGCCCCGTTGTCGAGCACGGCGGTTTCGATGCCGCCCAGTTGGGCCGGGTTAGAGAGTTTTCCGAGCCAGGGGGGTGGGGACAAGGGGGTTGAGTTTTTAAAATGAAAAATAAGGAATGAAAAAGGGAAAGGCAGGTTCTCTACTTTTTCATTCCTTATTTTTCATTCCGCGCGGCATCCGCTTGTTTTTCATTATTTCTGCCTGACAACTCCTTCAGCATCAAATTCCGGTACTGCACCTTCATCGGCGGTCCGACGTGAACCTGCACGCCGAGCAAGCCCTTCATTTTGCCGTTGACGGCGTCTTCGTCGGTCACGTCGCTCATCAACATTCCGTTGATGTAATGCTGCAACCGATTGCCGTTGACGATGAGGTGAAACGTATTCCAGCCCTCGCTTTTGATCGACGCTTTCAGGGAATCCGCACTGCCCAGCGACCCCGTGACGGTTAGGGCGTTCCAGGCGTTGTTTTTGACGTTGGCCCGGATGGCTTCCGGCGTGCCGGGGCCATTGAAAGCAGGTATCATCGTTTTCTGCCCCCGGTAGGCCAGGGTCGTCCGTTTCCGTTCTTCGTAGTTTTGTCCCGTGTACCGGTTTTTCCCGTCGATGTCCGCCTGGTACCCGCGCAGCGCAAACGGAACATCGGACACTTGTTCGCTGCGGTAGTTGATTCCGGAGTTGCCGTCGGTGGTGATGGTAAACTCGCCCTTCAACTCGAAGTTGCCGGGTTCGCCGCCGCGCCAAATGATGAAGGAATTGGTTTTCAAGAGCGTCGCGGGGGTAATTTCGCCCACCAGGTTTCCATTTTCGACCCGCCAATAGGTCGGGTCACCCTCCCAGTTCTTTAGGGTTTTGCCATCGAAAATTTTGACAAAATCACGGGTTTTGCCCTGGGCTATGCAGACTACCCGGCATCCGGTGAGCAGCAGTAAAAACAGCGCCAGGCGTGGCAACTTCCCGGAAGTTGTCGTTCGGGAAGTTGCCGTTTGGAATGTCATCATTCGGCCTTGTAAATTTCATGGCTCTGGTTGCCACCCGATTTCAAAAACGCCATCAAATCCTTTAATTCGTTGCGATTCAAGCCGTTGATGAGTCCCGGCATCATCATTGAGGCGGCGGAGTATTTCTTCGATACCACGTCCGCCTTCCGCACCCGTTGCAGTTCGGTGGGCGTAAACGGGTTGATGGAAATCGAATAACTCGTCTCGTCCTCCGAAATCAACCGGCCCAGCACCGTTTCGCCATTTTTCAGGCTAAACACCGTGGCGGCGTATTGATCGGAAACGACCTTGTTGGGGGTAATGATCGCCTCCAGAATATCTTTCGAGGAAAACCGGGTGCCCAGTTGCGTCAGGTCCGGCCCGATGTCCCCGCCTTCGCCCTGCACCACGTGGCAACGGCTGCAAAGAATGGCCGAGAAGATTTTTTTGCCCCGGTCAAAATCCCGACCCGCTGGTTCCCGATCGAGGGCCGCCAGTGCACTGTCCAACTCCCAGTTCCGGCCCGGCCCCTGGGGCGAGTAGGAACTCGCCAGATCAAGGCCTTTCGCGTTCAGCAACTCCTCACCGGATACCTTGCTGAAGTGGTCGCGTTGATTTTTCGGAACGTGTTTCAACGCTGCCCGACGGGCTTTGTCGGCGAAACCAATGTAACTGTTGCCTCCCTGAAAACTGAACGCCTTGGCAAACCACCCGAAGTACTCGGCCCGCAGGGCCGGCGTCCAGCCCGTTTTGAGTTGACTCAGCATCACGGCGTAGTGCGTTTGCTGGAGGGGCGGTACTTTCTCCAGGGTTTTGGCAATGTCGTAGCCGTACTGCATGTTTCTCAAAATCAGCGCGGAGGAATTGGCCCCCAGTTCCACCCCCAGATTCTGGCTGCCCGGCTCGTCGGGTTGACGCAACAGCGCCAGCGTTTTTTCGATCACGCCGGGGGCTTCGAGGTAAATCAGCAGTTTGCTCAATTGCCGGTTCAGCAGCGCCGACTTGGCGGGATACTGCGGATCCAGGTACGCAATCACCGCCGTTTTTACGGCTTTCTTCGGCTTTCTCATTCGCGAAAAAACCAATTCAAACGCGCGGAGTACGTCGACCTGCCCGCCTTCGGAAAGGGACGGATAGTTCAGTTTCAACAGGGCTTCCAGCACCTTGCTTTTGTCATTCGGTTTGGCTTGACGGGCCAGGGCAATCAGCGCCTGCGTGGCCCGCTGCGGCTCGGTTTCGCTCAATGCCCGCTCCTGCCACTCGCCGACGGGCTGGTGTTCGAGAGCAATCTGGGCCGCGTAGCGCACGAAGCGATCGGGGTGAGCCAGGTGCGGCCAGGCCGCCGCCACGGCGGCCGGATCGGGCCGCCCGTGGTACTGCTCCAACCGGGTGCGGAGGCGGTGTTCCTCGGTTGGGGATGGCGGCGTTTGCGGGGCAACGGAGGCACCCGCTTCGTTGCCCCGGTAGTACACGCGGAACAAGTCCGACTCCAGTTTGCGGCCTCCGGTCAGAAAATACAGCGCCCCGTCGGGGCCGATCACGCCGTCGGTCAGGGGCAGCGGCAAGCCCGAAATAAATTCTTCCCGTTCGGCTTCGTACGAAGCGCCTTTTGGCTTCAGGTGAATGGCGTGGATGATGCCAAAACTCCAGTCGAAGGCCAGCAAGGCCCGTCGGTATTTTTCCGGGAACCGGGCATTTTGGGCGTTGATGAGGTTGGTGGGCGAACCCTGCCCCATGTTGACCACCGGGGGCAGGTTGTCGGCGAAAGCCGGCAGCCACTTGCTGCTGCCCGGACGCCAGCCAAATTCGGCTCCGCTCGTGACGTGACAAATCCGGGTGGGCCGGTACCAGGGCAGCCCCAGGTCCCATTCCATGTCCGAATCGTAGGTGAACAAATCGCCCGCTTCGTTGAAGGCGATGTCGAAGGGGTTCCGAAAACCGGCGCTGATCAGTTCCCAGGTTTTTCCGAGCGAATCGGTTTGGGCAATCCATCCGTACGGTGCTCTGGGGTGGTCATCGTGGCCGCGCGGGTCGTTGATGTGCGTCAGCAAATTGTCTTCCTGCCAAACCGGAGGCAATCGGTGGGAGTCCATCGCCGGCAACTTCGTGAAGTTTCCGGCCACGACGACCAGCGATTTTTTATCGGGAGTCAGCACGATGCTGTGCGGGCCGTGTTCGCCGTCGCCATCCAGCGATTTCAGCAGGGTAATTTTATCGAACTGGTCGTCGCCATCGGTGTCCTGCAAGCGGTACAAGCCACTGGTTTTCTCAAAATCCTTCCGGTTCTGGTTGTTCACCATCACGTACAGGCTGTTGAAGGCCCACAACAGCCCCTGGGCGTACCCCATCCCGACCCGGACTTTGGTGGTATCCACCGGTGCATCGCCGGTACTGCTCCGTTTTTCAGGGTTGGGTGGCGCGGGATCGGTGGAGGAAAATTCGCTTGGAATGGTCAACTTTTCGATTCGGGGTTGTAACGGAGTCGACCCGATGGGTGGCAGTTCGGTTCGGTACAGAAATCCGTATTGGTCGGAGGTAATCAGGCGACCTTTGCCGTCGAAGGTCATCGAAACCCACGACCCTTGCTTGCTGTCAGAAGGGCTGTGTAGGTGCTCGGCCACAAAGCCGGACGGTAGCGTGAGCCGGTCGGTTTTTGAAGGAGTAGGATCCACTTGCTGCTGCAAGGTAATCCACGAAGTTCCCACGAAAACGAGGGCAGAAACGGTCAGCAACCGTTTAATTTTTTTGGTAGAAATCAACATCTTTTCCTGGTTCGGCTGTTGGTTTTTGTCACCTATGAGAACGCCATAAAAAAACGAAAAGACCCGTGTGCATGGCGGAAACACAGCGCTAAAATGGGTGTAAATTTCAGTATAATGTGAATTTTTGAGACAGAATGCAGTTAATAATCCCCGGCGAAGGTAACAGACGCCGTGTTTCCAACCTTCCTACTCTGTCTGCCCTGGGGCATTCGCAGACGGGTGTCCAGCCACCAAACCGCCGGTCGTTGTGTGACAGCGGCTGAAGGTGTTTCAGTGTCAACGGGTTATCAGGGTTTTTGGGAATGCTCCGGTAGGATGGCTTATCTACCCGTCTCCCGGATACGGCCTTCCAGGAGCGAATTCACGCCGACGGTTTCGTTTGGGGAAAGAGAATCGGCCCCCAAACGCCGGGAAGGTTCAGGGTTTTAGAGCCCCCAGGGATTGAAAATTTGCATCCTAAAATTCATACGGCTTTGGGGATTTCCCTTAGCGTTTAAACAGCTTTAACAACAGAAAAGGCGGTCATCCTGGAGGGATGACCGCCTTTTCTTCGCAGGGTTTTTCTTCCTCAAAAACGCCTACCGTGGTTCTTCCCCAAACTTCTCATTCCGTCCACTGCGGTCGGGTTGGCCGGTGAGGGCACCTTTGGCCATTTCAAAAAGAATCATCATTCTTCCGCCGGGACGGTCCCAGTATTCGCCTTGATGGGCGCTTACCTTGATGAGCGAGATGCGGCGATCATCTTTGCCCTCCGGGAACCACGCTTTGAGGAAATCCTGCCGGAGTTCGTCGATTTTGGCCTTGTCTTTCACCACCTCGGCGTTTCCCGACAGCGACACGTAGGTTTCCGGGCCGGGGTCAGAATACGCCAGACTCACGCAGTTGTTGGCCCGGATCTCCTGCACTTTGTTGGAGTCCTCGTAGGTAAAAAACCAGAGTGTGCCCTCCGCATCCATTTCGTGGGTGGCCATCGGGCGGCTGTGAACATCGCCGTCCTGCTCCTGGGTGGTGAGCATGGCCTGACGAACGTCTTTGATTTTGTCCTTGAGCGTGTCGATTTCGGCGGGCTACAAGGGGACTTGCAGCGTGTCTTGCATGGGTAGACACCGTTTAGTTTGCTGCCCATTCAAAAAACCGCGTGCCAACCTTTTACTTTCCCCAGGTCGGTGCGGGGGTGGTTTCATCAAACAGTTCGTCGAGGTAGTACTCGCGCCGGGAGCGCTTGTCGCACGCATCGCCACCGATGGGGTAGAGGCAGGTGGCGTACACGGTTACGTCGTCTTTGTTCATCAGACTGGCGTACATGCCCTGGGGCAAACGGTCGTTTTTGTGTTCACGCCTGAGCAGGCAGTGGCCCAGTTCATGAAAAACCAAGCACTCACGCGCCTGCGAACTGGCCGCTGTCCAGCAAGTGACATCCATCGTTAGGATTACCCAGGGCGTTTGGCCCGCGCTCAGGCGGCATTCGCCGCAGGCGTCGTGGCTTTCGATTTGGCCAAATTCCACGATGAGGTTATTCAGGCCAACGGATTTTCCCCGCTTCTGCGCTTCTTCGGCGAAAGCGTTCACGTAGGGTTCAGCCTCGGCTACCACGCGGTACTGCGGTTCTTCTTCCAACACGGAAGGGCGGCAGGCGGTGGTCAGGGAAAGTAAGAATAAGAAAACCCAAAAACGTACGGGCATACACGGGCAGTTGACTTTGACCGAATTTTGAAACCGGTCGGACGGCTTCGGGCCACCGACCGGTGAGGTAACTATTTTTTCAAATAGGCATCCGCAAAATTCAGGTATTGCGCCCAGTCGTAGTCGGTTACGTCGTGCTTGCCGGAGCGGAGGTGGTAGCGCAGTTTGCCGGTACCGATGGGTTGGTTCACCGCCGGAAACTCGGCATCGGCCAGCCCTTTTTCCCCGTACAACGCGTACACCGGGCTGGCGGCTTTGGCCGAAAGAAACTCGCCCTTCGGATCCGACCACTGGTCTTCGACGGCGCTCGCCACATACAGCGGACGTGGGGCAACGAGGGCCAGGAGTTCGTGGAAATCGATGGGCAAGGCCTCTTCACGCTCATCGTAGGCCCCAAACGAGCGGGCGTACCAATGCGGAAAGCGGTGGGTCAGGTGAACGATCCGCTCGCCGATGCGCCGCCGGGTGATGGCCGCGCCGCCCTCGCCCGCTTCGTTGGAAATCACCATCGCGAAGCGCGGGTCCTGCGCCGCCGCCCAAAGCGTGGCCTTGCCCATCCGCGAGTGGCCGAGCAGCGCCACGCGTTTGGCATCCACGGCGGGGTCGGTAGCGAGGTAATCCATCGCCCGGCTCAGGCCCCAGGCCCAGGCTCCGAGGGTGCCCCAGTCGGTGCTGTCGGGTTTCGTCTGCCCCGCTTTCCAGAACAGTTTTTGGACGTTCTCTTTTTGTTTAAACGTGTAGTCGTAGTAATCGGGGTCGAGGTCGCCGGCGTACACGGTCACGAGGCCGTAGCCCCGCGCCAGGATGGTTTCGACCGGCCAGCGGCTGGCTTCCAGGCCCCGGCTGGACTCGGCGGCGCGGTGGCTGCTCATCGAGTTGGCGGCTTGTTCGGGTACCCAGGAGGTGGTCATTTCGATACCGGGGTCGGCGTTGATGCTTTGGTTGCCGTGGAAATTCAGCGCCAGGAAGACGGGCACGGGACCAGCTTGCATCGGTGTTTTTTGGCTCGGCAGGTACATCAGAATCCGCATCGGGTGTCCCGGCGCGAGCATCACGGTGAGTTGCTTGCGGATGGCCTTGCCCCCGAAGGCTGGCCCAGCGGAAATGGTGGAAATCGTGGGTTTAGGCAGTTGGGTGGTGGGCGTTTTTCCGAAAACGTGTTCCGAAAACAACCCGATCAAGTCGGAGCGGCGCTGGCTTTCCCACTCGCTGGTTGTTTTCACCGCACTGCCGTTCTGGAGTTTGAGCGCGTCGGGGAGTTGGTAAGCCGGAATTTTCGACTCGTCGTAAAGGGTTTCGTTGGCGGTTTGGGCGGGAGCCGGAACGACCAACGCCGACAGCGCGGCTAGCAGCAGGGAAGGATTGAATTTCATGGGTGAAAAAAGGGGAAATGAGTAGCGCCTGAAAATACCCCCAACCCCCTAAAGGGGGCTTTTTCGTTGCTGAAAATGCCAAGCAGGAAAGCCCCCCGAAATGGAATTCCTTTAGAGGGTTTAGGGTATTTTCAGGCGCGGTTAGAATTGGTTTTTGAAGCAGTTTATCTTAGCTAAAGCTGCATTCCTCAGCAAATTACTTGCCGCGCCGGGAACGGTTGTTGAAAGCGGGTTTTCCAAAACCACAGCCGCAATGAACTCTTTTTTTTCTAAAATCCCGTTCCTATTTTTTCTCCTCCCCGTCCTGGCGCAAGCCCAACTCCGCTTCGACCTCGAATCGGGGGTGGTGCTGGGTACCCGGTACAACGACGTGCGCATTCCCAACGTGGGTGGCACGCTCTTCGATTTGGGCAACGATCTGGAAGCTAAACCAAAGGTCTATTTCCGCGCCCGACTGGGCTACACGCTAGGCGAGCGCCACACGATTTCGGTGCTGTACGCGCCGCTGTTCGTCAAGTACAGCGGCAGCCTGGCCCGCGACGTAACGTTCAACGGGGTCATCTTCGGGCCGCGTCAGTTTGGCAATCCCGACTTGGTGAACGCCCGCTACCAATTCAATTCGTACCGGCTCACCTACCGCTACGATTTCATCCACAACCCCAAACTGCGGCTCGGCGTTGGGTTTACGGGGAAAATCCGCGACGCCGACATCCAGCTGAGTTCCGAACGCAGTGAGACCCACTACGCCAACGTGGGCTTCGTGCCTCTGCTCAATGTAGTGGCCACCTGGCAACCCACGTCCAAACTGCTCGTGCTGCTCGAAGCCGACGCGCTCGGTGCCAGGCAGGGCCGGGCCGAAGACGTGTTCCTGGGCCTGGGCTACCAACTCAACCCCTTTGTGGCGCTGAAAGGCGGCTACCGGGTGGTGGAAGGCGGAGCCGACACCGACGACATATACAATTTTACCTGGATCAACTACGCGGCGCTGGGGCTGGTGGTGGCGTTTTGACTAGTCGCATCGGAATTTGTACGCTCGCACGGTTTTTTAGAAAACGAAACCGGTGTGGCCAGTCCGATGCGACGGGTCAGTTCCAAGTAGGATCAACCAACAATCATCAACAACCATGAACCGTATTTTCAGTAAAACCAACTCCTTCGCTTTGGCCGCCGTCGTGCTGGTGGCCTTCGGCGGCTGTTCGAGCGTGCGGGTCGATTCCAACCCACGCGTCAACTTCAGCAAGTACAAAACCTACGCCTGGATGGAACCCGACGTGAAAGCGGGTCGTAATCCGGCCTATTACAACGAACTGGCTTCCCAAAACGTGGAAAGCACCGTGGATAACGTATTGGGTGGCAAGGGCTTGCAACGTACCGAATCAAGACCGGATCTGCTGATTGGCTACCACTTTTTTGTGGAGCAAAAAACCCGCACCGTGACAGACCCGGCTCCGTTTTACGGTCCGTACTACGGCTGGGGTCGCTGGGGTTGGCAGGGCTGGGGGCCTTCCTGGTACGGTTGGGGCGGTGGACGTCGGCAGGAACAGTACAACGCCGGGACGGTGGTAGTGGACATGGTTGACGCCCGAACGCGTAAACTCGTGTGGCGTGGGTCGGTAGAGGATGCCGTCAATAGCCCAGCCCGCATCAGCACCGAGTTGGCCCGGCAGGTCGAAAAGATTGTCGAGAAATACCCCCAAGGGTAATCCTGTTTTTCGGCCAAAAAGAAGCCTGACTTCGATGGGAAGTCAGGCTTCTTTTTTATGTACTGATGTGACAAATTCAGTCTGTTTATCAGCCAATTATTCAATTCGCTCTGTACGGATACTTAGTTCGGACCCCGTCCCCGGCTGCGACCGGGCCGCTCCGAGCCACCAGACGACTGGTTAGTCCCTTCCGACCGGGGCTGAGCCGGGGCTGGAGCCGATTGAATTTGAGGCTGCGAACGTTGCGTCGGGTAATCGGGCCGCGCCTGACGCTCGGGGGAACGGCCCCCGCCGAAATCAGGGCGCTCCGGGCGCGATACTTCCGGCTGGCGGTTGCCTTCACCGTAGCTGCTGCCGGGACGTTCCCTGCCGGGCCGCGTCATCGGGCGGTCGGCGGATTGGTCCGAACGCGAAGGCTGCTCGAATCCGTTGCCCGACTCCCCCGACCGCGAATCGCGTTGCGGGCGCTCCCAACTCGTTCCGGGGCGGTTGACCGCCGGGTCGTCGCTGCGGTTGGGCCGGTTCCAGGAATCGTTTTGCCGCGAAGGGCTGCCGGGCCGTTCCACGCCGGGCCGCGTGACGGGTGCGTTGTCGGGTTGGCTAATCCCTTCGTTTGCCTGTCCGACGCGGTTAGAGCCGTTGAAATCATCGTTCTGCCGCGAAGGGCTGCCGGGACGCTGGTAGCCGCTGCCAGGCCGGGTATTGGGCTGGTCGTCGGGCCGTTCGTAGCGGTTGCCGGGCCGGGTTACGGGGCGATTATTATCCGCCGATTCGTTTCGCGAAGGACCGTTTGCGTTGGGCCGGGCACCGGGGCGGTAAATGCCGATGCGGTCACCTTCGACCCGCTGCCGGTCGGGCCGGTTCACGGTTTCTACCTGCAACGGACGAATCCGGTCGCGGGTGTAGCGCTGAACGTCCTGCACCTGTGGCCCCCGGTGGAAGCCGCCACCCCGGTTGCCGTTGCGACCGCCGTTGCCGTAGTTGTTGATGATGGTGACGTTGTTGATAATCGTCGTGTTGTTCACCCGGTAATTGGACCAGTTGCGCTGATTGATGTACCGCCCCGGCACGAAGCACCAGGAATTGCGCGGAATCCGGCCAAAGGAAATGTTGATCGACATCCCCGGTCCGAGCGGTGCCCAGCCGTAGTTCCCAGCGTATTGGCCCCAGGTGACCCAGGCCGGCGCCCACTCATAACCGGGCTGCCAGCCCCAGCCGAAGCGGTCGTCGAAAAACCAGCGACCGTAGTGAAACGGCGCCCAGCCCCAGTTGTAACTCGATACCCAGGTCCAGCCATAGTTGGTCAAGGCCCAGTGGCCGTTGGTGGCGTAGGGTTGGAAGCCTGGTCCGGCGTTGGGTTGCCATACCTGGCCGTAGCCGGGGTAGTTAGTCCAGCGGCCGTAAGGGCTGAGTTCGTCGTAAAAATTTTGGTACGTAACGTCGTCGCGGTAGTCGTCGTTGGCGTAGCCATCGTCGTAGCGGGAGTCGTTGTATGGGTCGTTGCCGTAACCGGAATTGCCGGAGTAACCCGGTTGCGCGGTAGACAAACACCCTTGCGCCAGGGCGGCCAGCAGCAGGAGCAGGATGGCCGGGGCTTTGGGAATGGTGAACGTGCTTTTCATGTCGAACGGGAGATTGCGGGCTGTAACCGGATGCTAAGTAAACGCCTTGCTGGGTACGATGTTCCGTTGGGGAGGGGGTTTAACAACATTTAACGGAAACAAAAACCCCGCGAGCGACTAAAGTCGCTCGCGGGGTTAGGGAGAAAGAATTGCGCCCCGGACGCTCGGTTTTGGAGGGGCTTGCCCCAAACCCGCCGGACGGCCCGGCGCGCCGCCCGCGCCGCCCGCCCGACGGGGCGGATTTCAATACCCGAAAATCTCCTCCAGACTCAGTTTTTTCACCGCACCCACCTTCGCCATCTGCTCCGGGCTGACCTTTTTTTCCGAGGCCACCACGCAGTAGGTGTAGGGCTGGTTGGCGAGGTACTGCTTCGCGAATTTTTGCAAATCGGCGTAGCTCAGGCCGTCGAGGGATTCGTAAATTTTCCGGCGCTCGTCATAATCCAGCCCCCGCTCCTGGGCAGCAAGGTAGGTGTAAATCGGGCCGTCCTGAAGAATCCGCTCGGTTTCGTAGTTCTTCTTCATGCTTTTTCGGGCCGCGTCGAGAGCACCCGGCGAATCGGGCAAGACGTTGAGCAATTCGTTCATGCCCGCCACGGCCTCGCCAAACTTGTCGGCCTGGCTGCCGATGTACCCGATGAGCGTGTACTCCTGGTCTTTCTTGACCGGCGTGTTGTAGAACGCGTAAGTCGAGTAGGCCAGGGCTTTCGATTCGCGGAGCGTTTGGAACACCACCGAAGCCATGCCGCCGCCGAAGTAGTTGTTAAAAAACTCGACGATGGCGGCTTGGGCCGGGTCGTAGGCCGTCGTGTTGCGCACCCAGGAAATCTCCGACTGTACCATGTCGTAATCGGCGAACAGCACCTGGTTGGCCGTCTGGGGCTGTTGCTTGAAATCGAGCTTGGCGGGCACGGCGGCAAACTGGCTCGGCAGCGCGTGCAGGGTCACGATTTCTTTTTCAAACGCGTCCTGCGCTTTCGGGCCGTAGTAAATAATCTGGTGCGGCATCGTCACGAGGTTGTGCAGAAAATCGACCAGTTCCTGGGCGGTCACTTTTTGCAGGTCTTCGCTGGTGATGGTATTGTTGAACGGATTTTTCGGGCCGTACTGCGCGTAACTCATCAAGCCCTGCATCATGGCCCCTTTGTTGAGTTTCGCGTCGGCGCGGCCTTTCTGGAGACGACCCTTGAGGTCTTCCAGTGCTTTTTCGTTGGGCTGGCAGGTGCGGAGCAGGCTTTCGAGCAGCGTGACGGCGGGAGCGAAATTTTCCTGCAACCCCGTCAGCCGGATGGTCGTGTACTCGGTGCCGGGCTGGATGGAGTAGTTGCAGGCCAGGTTGTAAAATTCGGTGCTCACCTGCTCGGCGCTCAATTTATCCGTATTCAAAAAGGCTAGGTAGGCCACCGCCATCGGCAGCAATTTACTGTGGTAGGTGCCAAGTTTGAGGCGATACCCCAGGCGGAAAATCTCGTTTTCTACGTTCGGCGCGTAAAACACGTCGGCGATACCGGCTTTGCCCCGTTTCACGTCTTTCGCAAAATCGAGCCACACCGGCTGCACCGGGGCCATCGGCATGGCGTTGACCGTTTTCATAAACGGCGACTGCTTGTCGGCGTTGGTGGCGACGGGCGTGATGGCGGGTTTTTCGACTTTCTGAATGCTTTTGTCCTCGCCCTTGCGCTTGAACACCACCACGTAGTTGTCTTTGAACCACTGGTTGGCGAAGTCCACGACCTGCTGCTTGGTAACGTTACCCATCAAATCGAGGCGACGGGAGTAGTCGAGCCAGCCCTGGCCTTTGTCGTTGATGAAGGTTTCCAGCATCGGGTTCATCCGGCTGTAGTTGTTTTCCAACTCGCGGATGGCGTTGAGCTTGTAGTTGTTGACGATGGATTTCAAAATCTTCTCGTCCCACTCGCCCTTCTTCAGTTTCTCTACCTGCCCGAGCAGCAAATCCCGCACTTCTTCGAGCGACTGCCCTTTTTTGGGCCGCCCCGACAGTTGCCAGACGGAGTAGTCCTTCAACCCGTTGAGGCCCGTGCCACCGCCCAGGATTTTCTGCTGCTTGTTCAGATTGAGGTCAATCAAGCCCGCCGCCGAGTTGCTCATCACTTCGTCGGCGAGCGTGGCGAGCGTGCTGGCTTTCACGTCGAGCACACCGGGCAGGCGGTAGCCGATGGTGAGGGCGTCGGGCGTGGGGCCGAATACTTCGCGGGTTTGCACGGCGGTCAGCGGCGCTTCGGCGGGCGGGTTGTAGAGCTGCACCGGCTTCGATTTCCAGAACGCAAATTTCTGGTCGATTTTCTTGATGACCTCGTCGGGATTCAGGTCGCCGGCCAGGAGGATGGCCATGTTGTTGGGCACGTAGTACTTGTCGTAGTAGGCCCGAATCTCCACCAACGAGGGATTTTTCAGGTGCTGCACCGTGCCGATGGTCGTTTGCTGGCCGTAGTTGTGGACGGGAAACAGGGCGGCCATCATCGCCTCGTTGGCCTTGCGGGGGTCGCTGTCGAGGCTACGGTTTTTTTCTTCGTAAACGGCTTCCAGTTCGGTGTGGAAAATGCGGAGTACGGGTTTGCGGAAACGCTCGGCCTGCACCGTCAGGAAGCGGTCGAGGGCGTTGGCGGGGATGTCTTCCTGGTAGCAGGTCACCTCGTTGCTGGTGAAGGCGTTGGTGCCCTGGCTGCCCATCGAGGCCATCAGTTTGTCGTACTCGTTGGCAATCGAGTACTTCGAAGCCTCGCCCGACACCCGGTCGATTTCGCGGTAAATCGCCTTGCGCTGCGTGGTGTCGGTGGTTTTGTTGTACTTCTCGTACAGCGCGTCGATTTGGTCGAGCAGGGGTTTTTCTTTGGCCCAATCCAGCGTACCGTACTGGTCGGTGCCCTTGAAAAGCATGTGCTCCAGGTAGTGCGCCAGACCGGTGTTGCTGCGCGGGTCGGTGGTAGACCCGGCGCGGGTGGGGATGTAGGTGTAAATGCGCGGCTCTTTTTTGTTGACGCTCAACATGACTGTCAGGCCATTTTTGAGGGTGTAGAACCGGGCCTTCATCGGGTCGTTGGTCACGTAGCGGTAGGGATAGCCGCCGCTGGTGGCGGTTTTCCATTCGTACGTCTTTTGGCTCAACGCAGGCAGGGTGAGAACCAGCGCCAAACTCAGGGCGAGGAGGAGTGTTCGCATCGGATGTGGAAAGTTGGGGTTGAAAAATCCTCCTAAAATCGGGATTTAGGGCGGTTTTGCCAACTGCGTTAACGGTTTTTAACGGCAGTGGTGGCGAGAAGGGATGGGCGGTGAAGCGATTGCACTTGATGTCCTGCCTAACTTTTGCGTTCTTCGTTAAAAATTCAACCGCATGATTATCACCATCAAACCGACCGACTCCCCGGAAGAAATTCGGCGCAAAACGGCGGAGTTAAAACCCAAGCGCCTCGATGCCCGAAAGTACGCGGGACGGGTGAAGTGGGGCGAAGACGCGTTGGCTTACCAAAAACGCCTGCGTGATGAATGGGACTGATTTCCTGCTTGCCGATACCAACACGCTGATTCAATTGCTGGATGGCCACGCACAGGTGATCCAGTTGCTGGACAATTCACTGCTTGGTATTTCTTTCATCACAGAAGTCGAGTTGCAATGTAAAACAGGGTTGACGCTTGTTGAGCAGCAACTCATCCGAGACCTCCTTCAGGATTGCATCGTCTTTGACCCGGATTCAGACATCAAACGACTCACGGTCGAGATTCGCCAGAACTACCGCCTGAAACTGCCTGACGCGTTCGTTGCCGCAACGGCCCTGAGTCGGGGCCTGCCGCTCGTGACCGCTGATACCGCTTTCGGGCGCGTAGATTCTCTCGCCGTCATCACGTTCACTCCCTAAATGTCCCACCAGTGCCTTTCGGCACTTGAACGAGTTTTGTAGATTTTCCAAAAATGAAACACCCCATAGAAAAGGCCCTGCTGAAAGAAAAACTCCACCGACTCATCGACGAAGTGGACGACGAAATCATGCTTGAAAACCTGCTTGAGGCGCTGCATGGCTACCAAAAAGGTCCGAAGCGTGACAGTTTGGATGACCTTAGCCCTGCTCAGTTGGCAGACTTTCAAGAGGCGATGGAGCAGGTGAAGCGGGGTGAGGTGATTCCGCATGAGGTCGTGAAAGCAGAATTTAAAGCTCGAACTAAATTGGTGCAGTTTCTGCGCGAAACTAGCGTAGTCATGCCTCCAAACTGGTAGTTAAGCGCGACTAAATCGCTACTCAGAAGTAGCGCCATCCTTGACCTTTTTCATGATTCGGTCTGAATATTTCGCTTTTCTAATTCTCCTGCTCATCATGGCCCACCCGGTCAGTGCTCAACTTTCCGGCAAGGGTTTCTATCAAAGCTTACTGCCAAAGGCGGAACCGAGTTTCAAAACCGAACTAGACTCTACCCGTTCAGTAAAGAATCTCTCCGCGCACGAGAGGAGGGTTTTATTCAGAAAACTCCTCGCCGCCGACCAGAAATACCGGGAAGAATTGCACAAACCCGACAAAAACCCCGACGATAACGCCCTCTGGCAGCGAATTAAAGCCAACGACCGGGCCAACCAAGCCATTCTGCTCCGCCTCGTCCAAACTTATGGCTGGCCCACCCAACGACTTAGGGACAAAGACGCCCCATTCACCGCCTGGCTCATCGTCTGGCATTGTAACCGTTTCGATGACTACCTCAACTTTGAACCGTACCTGCGGACAGCGGCGCAACGCAAACTTATTCCGCCCAATCACTACGCGTCGCTCGCCAAAAAATGGCGGGGCTGGAACTGATTTCGCCTTTTTATGCCCCGCTCCCTCTTCCTCTTCCCCCTCCTCCTCGTGGCCGACCACTTCAACGACGACCGCGTCCAGCAAGCCCGCACCGACAAAGGCCGCGTCGTGGACGAGTTGATCCAAACCAACGCCCTGCGGAAAACCCACCTGCGCCTCTTTTTTCGCGCCTTCAAACAGGAATCCGAACTGGAAATCTGGGGAAAGAATGAGGCCGAATCTACCTTCCGCCTGCTGAAAACCTACCCGGTTTGCGCTAAATCCGGCAGCCTCGGTCCGAAACGCCGACAGGGCGACGAACAGGTACCCGAAGGATTTTATCACCTCGACCGCTTCAACCCCCGCAGCCAGTTTTACCTCTCGCTCGGCCTGAATTACCCCAACGCTTCCGACCGCATCCGGGGCGAGCGGGGAAACCTGGGCGGCGACATTTTCATCCACGGCAGTTGCGTCACGGTGGGCTGCCTGCCCATGACCGACGCGGGCATCAAGGAAATTTACCTGCTGGCGCTCACCGCCCGCGAAGCCGGGCAAATCCAGATTCCCGTGCATATTTTTCCGGCCCGGCTGGGTGATGCTGGATTTGCAGAATTGAAAAAAGCCTACGCCGACCAGCCCGCGTTGCTGCGGTTTTGGAGTGATTTGAAGGCGGGTTACGACTTTTTTGAAGAAAAAAAGCGCCTGCCGCGTGTGCGGGTGGATGGAAGCGGGTGGTACAAAATCGGGGGGTAGCCACTCGACCAAACTCAAGTCACCCCTTCGGAAACGCCGCCCGCACCCAACGCTGAATCGGCTCCACCAACGCGGGCAGCAGCGGTTCGACAAACGCCCGGTCGGCCTCCGTCCAGGTTCGGGGCTGGCCGAAAACGCAGGGTTGCAGAATGCCCCAAAGCTGCCCTGTTTCAGTAATGTGGCCGTGAATCAGCGCCCGGTGGCCGAAGGTTTTTGCTTCAAATTCCCGGTTTAAAACGGTGGGCGACGCAGTTTCCACGTCGTCCACGTACACGGAAGGCTGCTCGTAGAGGGCGGCGCGAAAGAGCGGGTCTTCGTTGGGCAAACTGGTTACGTCGTCCTGCCAATCCTTCTGAATCACGTTTGGAATAGTGGCATCGCCGCACCAGCAGAAGGCGATTTTCCCTTGCCCCGCCGCCGGGTGGCGGACGTACAGAAAGCAGCGGTCGGCGTGGAGCGATTCACCCACCAGTTTCATCAGTTCGGTCAGGGCAGTTTCGGGTTCATCGCTGGTGAGCAATGGGAGGAAGGGCGAGGTGGAATAGCTCATAATTGGTGAAATGTGAATTCACCACTCACATTTCACAACTTACCCTTCAACAACTGTTCCCCCGTAGCTTTGCCCCATGCGGTATTTTTTAGAATGCAGGTACAACGGCTCGGCGTTTCACGGCTGGCAGGTTCAGCCCGGCATCGTCACGGTGCAGTCGGTGTTGCAACACGCGCTGAGCACGATTCTTCGCCAGTCCGTCGAAATCGTGGGCAGTGGCCGCACCGACAAGGGCGTTCACGCCCGGCAGCAATTCGCGCATTTCGAGTTGGCAACGCCCCTGCCCGACCCGGATTTTCTGATTTTCCGGCTCAATAATTTTCTGCCCCCGGAGGTGGCGGTGCAGCGGATTTTTCCCGTCGGCACCTACGTCCACGCCCGGTTTACGGCCATTTCCCGGAAATACCAGTACTACCTCATCCGCCGGAAAGACCCGTTCACGCCGAAAATGAGTTACTTTTTTCACCTTCCGCTCAACGTTCCCGCGATGAACGAAGCGGCACTGGTGTTGCTCCAACACACCGATTTTCAAAGCTTTAGTTTGGTAAAAACCGAAGTCAATCACTTCCACTGCCGCATCGAAGAAGCCTTTTGGGAAGAGCGCGGCGACGAGTTGATTTTTCACGTCCGGGCCGACCGCTTCCTGCGCGGCATGGTGCGGGCGCTGGTGGGAACGCTGTTGGATATTGGACAGGGCCGAATGTCGCTGGCCGAATTTGAAGCCGCCATCCTCGCCCGTGATCGCCGCCGGGCGGGCCGCGCCGCACCGCCGGACGGGTTGTTTTTGGTGGAAGTCGAATACCCTGAAACCAGTTTTAAGTTTCCGGTTTAGGGTTTTCAGTTAAATTTAGGCTGGAACTGGAAAATGCGTCGACAGCGGAACGCGCCGATTTATCCAAAAATAACAACAGGCGGGAGCAGTGGGCAGAAAATACGACTGGACCTGCTTACTGCTCCTGCCTACTGCTCCTTTGAAAGCTGCCCTCGTTATCCTCGCCGCCGGAGCCTCCATCCGGCTTGGTCAGCCTAAGCAACTCGTGGTGTTTCGCGGAAAAACCTTGTTGCGCTGGGCAGCAGAAACCGCTCTGGCCGTACCCGACGGGCGCGTAGCGGTGGTGTTGGGAAAAGACTTAGGACGGTTTCGGGAAGAACTCCACACGTTGGACGTGACGGTGCTGGAAAACGAAACCTGGGCCGAAGGCATGGCTTCATCGGTACGGCTGGCGGCAACCTGGGCTACCGAATCAGGGGTCGAAACCTTGCTGCTGCTGGTTTGTGACCAGCCTTTCGTGACGACTTCGCTGTTGAACCAACTCCTCCACCAACACCGGGAAACGGGCCAGGCCATCGTCGCCAGTGGCTACGAAAACGCGGCTGGTACGGCGGTGCGGGGAGTGCCCGTGCTGTTTCACCGCACGCTTTTTCCGGAACTGCTCCAACTCAGCGGCGACCGGGGTGCGCAGGTCTTACTCCGCGCCCACCCCGAAGCCGTGGCCGTCGTGGATTTTCCCGAAGGTCGTTATGATTTAGACACGCCGGAAGAGTTGGCGTGGTTGGCAAGCTTTAACTAATTGTCATCCTGAAAGGACCTCGTTGGACTACCGGATAGGTGGCCGTTGACCCAGCGGTGGCTGAGAGCCAACTATCCGGTAGTCCAACGAGGTCCTTTCAGGATGACAAACAGGTTTTAAGCCTCATCTCACACAAACTTCTGAATCAAATCCTCGACCGAAATCCCCTCGGCTTCGGCCTTGAAGTTGCGCACGATGCGGTGGCGGAGGATGGGCGTGACCACGGCTCTCACGTCTTCGATGTCGGGCGAGTATTTCCCGGCGAACAGCGCGTTGCACTTGGCCCCCAGAATCAGGTTTTGCGAGGCGCGTGGCCCGGCCCCCCACTCCAGGTAATCGGTGGCTTCGCGGGCGGCCATCGGCGTGTTGGGGCGGGTTTTGTGCACGAGCCGCACGGCGTAATCGACCACGTTGTCGGCCACGGGCACTTTCCGCACGAGTTGCTGAAAAGCCAGAATTTCGGCCCCCGACACGACCCGGTTGACGTCCACCCGCAGGTTGGACGTGGTGGCTTTCACAATGTTCAACTCCGACTCAAAAGAAGGGTAATCGAGGCGAACCATAAACATGAAGCGGTCCAACTGGGCTTCGGGCAGCGGGTAGGTGCCTTCCTGCTCGATGGGGTTTTGGGTAGCCAGTACGAAAAACGGACGGTCCAGCGTGTGCTTGGCCCCGGCCACGGTCACCGAGTATTCCTGCATGGCTTCGAGCAGGGCCGACTGGGTTTTGGGTGGGGTCCGGTTGATTTCATCGGCCAGGATGATGTTGGCAAACACCGGCCCGCGAATGAAGCGGAAGTTGCGCTCGTTGTCGAGGGTTTCGGCCCCTAGAATATCCGAGGGCATCAAATCGGGCGTAAACTGGATGCGGTTGAAACTCAAATCGAGTGCCCCGGCGATGGTTTGGATGAGCAGCGTTTTGGCTAGCCCCGGCACGCCCACCAGCAGGCAGTGGCCCTGGCAGAAAATGGCCGTGAGCAACAACCGGATGGTTTCATCCTGCCCGATGACAACTTTAGAAATTTCAGCGTGGAGTTTTTTGTAAGAAACTTGCAGGGCCTCAACGGCCTCGACATCGGATGCGTAAGTTGCCATGAAACGGGGATAGGGTAAATCAATTGTTGATTGTAATCCCGAACGCAGTGAGGGATCTCGTTGACCTTCCAAACGGGTAATCGGTGACTAAATTGGTAGCGAATAACCAACTACTCGACAGGCCAACGAGATCCCTCACTGTGTTCGGGATGACAGATTGAGAATGTTTTTCACAAACTCCCTGCCAAAATCCAGCCGCTAATTGCCGCTGGAGTTAATCAAATTTTGCACCGCCGGGCAGTCGCGGTATTCCGGGTCAATGCGGATGAACACTTCACTTTTCGACTTGTTGAACCAGCTTTCCACCGCCGTGTTGCGCTTGCGCGAGAGGGCGTAATTGCTCAGTTTTTGGTAGTCTTCCTTCAGGCTGGCGTAGTGGGGTGGGATTTTGGTTTTGTAGTACAAAATCCGCATGGCGCTTTTGCCGTCGTCGGTGCGGAATTCGAGCGGCTGGCTGATGCTGCTCACTTTCATGGTGTCGAGGATGAAATACATCGTCGGTTCCATCGTGGCGTCGAGGGCCAGGCGGGTGCTGCCCGACTCGCGGTCGCGGAGCAGACCGCCCACTTCGGCGGTGGTTTTGTCTTCCGACACGTCGCGGGCCACTTTGTCAAACTTCGCACTGTCGCTCAAAATCCGGGTGCGAACGCTGTCGAGAAACATCCGGGCATCGGTCAAATCGAGGCGGGCGTATTCAGGCCGCAGCAACACGTGCCGGGCGTTGTACTCCTGCCCCCGAATCTCGACGAGTTGAATGAGGTGAAAGCCAAAATCCGACTCGACGATGTCCGACAACTGGCCGGGTTTTAGCCGCATCGCGGCCGCCTCAAATTCGGGCACCATCATGCCGCGTTTGGCAAAACCCAGGCTCCCGCCATTCTGGGCGCTGACGGCGTCTTCCGAAAATTCCTTGGCGAGTTTGGCAAAATCCTCTCCGGCTTCGATTCGCTTTTTCACGTCCAGCAGCCGTTCGCGCAGCCGTGATTTTTCTTCACGGGTTACTTTGGCAATTCGTACAATCTGCCCGATTTCCACTTCGGTAGGCAGGTACGGAATGCTGTCTTTGGGAATGTCGTTGAAAAACCGGCGCACTTCGCTCGGCGTGATTTTCACGTCTTCCGTGATTTTACGCTGCATTTTCTGGGCCAGCAACTGCTCCCGCACCTGCGAACGCAGTTCGCCCTTGAGTTGGTCGATACTTTTGCCGAACTGCTCGACGATCCCCTTCTCCGAACCGTACTGCATGGCCATCTGGTCCATACGCCCGGTGAGTTCGTTTTCCACCATTTTATCTTCGACCAACACGGAGTCGATGTCGGCCTTAGCCACCAGAAACTTGTTGAGCACCAGACTTTCCAGACACTGGCAGGGTGTGGGGGAGTTGGCCTGGCCCTGGTACTGCGCCACCATCTGGTCGAGGTCCGATTTGAGGACGTAGTAATTGTCGATTTTCCCGATGATTTTATCGACCACAAGCGGCGCGGGTGCGGCGGTTTGGGCGAAACCCGCCCCGGCCAGCAGGCCAAAGACGAGGGTGGAGAGAAGGCGTTTTTTCATGGTTTCTTTTAATAGGTTCCCGACGCGTCATTGCGAGGGGAGAGTGAAAAACGAGTGAAACGAGCTTTTCACTTGGAGCGAAGCAATCCCCTACCGGAGACCGAGAGAGCTATCGCCGAGTACTTTCCCTAAGCTCTCTCGGTCTCCGGTAGGGGATTGCTTCGTCAGTCGCTTCGCTCCTTCCTCGCAATGACGGCGAAGGGAAAGGCTTTTTTTACTTCAACTTCTTCACTTCACTTTCGTTCACGTCCACCGGAAACTGGCGGCGGAGGCTCGCAATCCACTGTTTTTCTAACTCAGCCTGGTAGGCGTTGATGACCGAACCACGGGCTTCGGCGAAGGCCTTAGGCCGGGCGGGTTCGAGGCGTTCGATGTCGATTTGAATCACCCGCCCGCCGCGCTCCAGCGTTTGCCGACCCAGTTTCCAGGGCACGGCGTCCAGTAATTTATCGTCGCCTTTCCGGAAAAATCCTTCGGTAATCCGCAAGGCACCGGGTTTTTGCTGGTTCAGGCGTTTGGCGATGTCTTGTTTGGAATTCGAGAAAAACACGAAGCCCACGCGGCGGTTTTTGTCGCGGTCGGTTTTCGAGGCGGGCTTAAACTTACTCTCGTCGATTTCCACCACGCGGGTCATCGCCACGCCGCCGCCGCTGGTCAGGTACCGTACCACGTTGCGGGCGCGGGCGGTCGATACGCTGTCGTCTTCCGAGGTGTCGGCGTTGCCGGTGATTTCCACCTGGTAATCGGGGTTGGAGGCCATCACCACCACGAGGTCGAACAACTGCTCCCGCTGTTTGTCGCCGATGTCGGTCTGGCCTTTTTCAAAATACAAATCGGGCAGTTTGCGATTCAGCGCGTAGGGCAGTTTGGTCAGCGCCTTGCGGGCCTGTTCGAGTACGTCTTTGCTGGCGGCATCGAGCACGGTGGCCTTCACGCGGGCGGGCAGCAGGTACTCGGTTTTGTGCTGGTCGTAGTACCGTGCCTGGCCGGTGGAATCGTTCATCGCTCGGTTCAACACGTCGGTTTCCATGACCTGGAACAACAAAATGCCATCGTGAAATTCCTGAACGAGCGCCTTGAACTCCGGATTTTTTTCTTCCAGATGCGTTTCTTCGTACCGGAAATTCTCGGCTTCCACAAAATCAGCGTAGTAACTTTTCAACAGCGCCTTCGGGTCGGCACCCTGGCTGGTTTCGGGATTCTGGCTGGCCTGCCGTTTTTGCACGAAGGCGTAAAAATCGCGCACGAGCACGGGCGTTTTTCCGCTGAGTGTCGGACCAATAAAAAATAAATTTTTAGAATCCGCCGCCCCACCCGGTTTCCAGGCGCCGGGGTCGGTGTTGACCAGGACTTCGTCGCGGACGGCGGGGTTTTCGGCAAAACTATTTTCGCGCTTCAGCCGGGCCAGCGTCACCTGCTTGCCGAGCGCCGAGCGCCCATCGGCGAGGACTTTCTGGCGGATGACACCCGAAATTTCCTCGAAGGGTTCGAGCGGCAGCCGTTCGATGAGTTTCACGATGTGCCAGCCGTAGGTCGTCTGGAAGGGAGCCGAGTAGGCGCCCGGCTTTTTCAGGGCAAAGGCAGCGGCCTCGAAAGACACGACCATGGCTCCGGTACCAAAGGGCGGCAGTATCCCACCGGAGTTGCGCGACGAGGCGTCGTCGGAGTATTGCTTCACCACCCGCTCGAAGGGTTCGGCCCGTTGCAGGGCGGCGTAGGCTTCGTCGATGCGGGTTTTGGCGGCGGCCTGTTCTTCCGGGGCAGCGCCCTTGGCGACTTCGGCGAAAATATGCGCCACTTTTACCTTGCCCTGCGCCGAGCGACGGTCGTTGACGCGGATGATGTGGTAGCCAAATTCCGTGCGGACGGGCATCGTAACCTTGCCCTTGTCGGTACGAAACACGGCGTTCTCGAAGGGATACACCATTTGCAACGCCGAAAACCAACCCAGGCTACCCCCGTTTTGCGCCGCCGAAGGATCTTTGGAAAATTCCTTTACGAGTTTGGTGAAATCTTCGCCTTTCAAGGCCCGCTCGCGCAGGCTGAGCGCTTGTTGGTAAGCAGCCAGCGTATCGGCGGGAGCGGCATTGGCGGCGACGGGAATCAGGATATGGGTCGCGTTTATTTCTTCCTTCATCCGCTCGTAGGCTTCGCGGATGAGGCTTTCGGTGGCGGCTTTATCCGTCAGAAACGAAGCCGCCGACTGCTGGCGGTAGGTGGCCAGTTCATCACGAAATGCCTGCGTGGTGTCGAGGCCACGGGCTTCGGCGGCGCGGACTTTGAGTTTGTAGTTGACAAACAGGTCGAGGTATTTCTGGGGCGTGGCCGCCGCGTCGGCGCTGTCGGAGAGGAGCAGGTTTTTGCGATACACCTGATTGAACTCGCTCACCGTCACCGGTTTGCCGCCCACGGTGAGCAGCACGGGATCGGGCGAGGCGGCAGGAGTGGTCTGGGAAAAACCCGGAGTCAACGCCGGGGCGGCCAGCAAAAGGGCCAGGCCGATTTTCTTCAACTGCATATCGGGCAGAAAGTGGGGAAGTTGCCTCTGGAACTAACCGGTTTGAGAGGGAAAATATTGCTCAAAAATAAGGAGAAAAGTTGGTGGTTGAGGCGCATTGCTGCCGTCATGCTGAACTTGTTTCAGTATCTTCCCCCTTGCCAGTCGAGTGATTTGTCAGTAGCCAAGCAAGTCGGCAACCGAGGGGAAGAGGCGGAAACAAGTCCGAAATGGAATGTCAGCATGACGTCTCACTTCACGTTTATCTTCCCCACCGTCAGGTCGTAGCTCAGTTCGTAGTGGTACGTCTGCCCTGCGTGGCGCCCCCGAAACGTGAGCGGACGGACGTACTGTCGGGGGCCGGATTTGAGTTCTTGGGGGCTGAGTTGGAAGGTTTCACTGCCGAGTACGTCGTCGGTATCGAAGCGCTTGGCCAGGTCGAAACCAAAGCCCGCGCCCTGTAACGAAAGCAGCAGGTACCCAAGGGGACTAGTCAGTTCGGTGAGTTGAAACAGCGTAGCCGCGCCGCCCGCCAGGCCGGTGTAGGTTCGGATTTTGGTCACTAGTTCCTGGGCTTGCTGGTAGTTTTCCACTTCGATAAGCGCCAGCGTGGCGACCAGCCGCCCGCCTTTTGGAATGGGCAGGCTGAGCGGCGTAAAGCGCTCCGGCCCGAATTGCTGCCCAGTCTTCACTTTCTCGATGCCCCAGGCTCCGTTGCGGGTATCGATCAATTGGTTTTTAGCATCAAAAACGCTCAGGGCGTAGGCGAGCATTACCTCGTCACGGCGGGTAAGAGTTTCTTCCAAGTCATTCGCCTTCAGCATTTTAGGCTGGATAGTGGCGGTGAGTTTGGTGGGTTGGCAGGCGGTGAGGAATGCCAAAAGAATTAGGAAACCGTTTTGTTTCATAGTAAAAAACCACTGTGCCTGTCATCCCGAGCGCAGCGAGGGACCTCGTTGGGGTGCCGAGCCAGTCACGGTCGGCTACCACTGGGTATCCGGCCAATTGTTCGGAAGGCCAACGAGTTCCCTCGCTACGCTCGGGATGACAGACACACCGGGATTGATTGTAAATTAGGCCAGCGGCTCCTGCTGGCTCAAACAGTGAAAACTCCCCTGCCCCCAGATGATTTCATCGGCCAGCAACGGAATGATGGAGCGACCAGGAAAGGCTTTTTCGAGAATACCCACGGCCATCCCATCGTGCGGGTTGTTGAAGACGGGCACGATGACGCCCGCGTTGCAAATCAGGAAATTAGCGTAGCTGCCCGGTGCCCGGAAGCCGTCGATGAGCACCGCTTTCGGCATCGGCAATTCGATGACGTTGAGTGGTTTGCCGTTGAGCAGCCGCATTTGCCGGAGCATCCGCAGGTTGGTTTGCAGGATCTCAAAATTCTCGTCGGACGCATCGGTTTCCACGCAGGCCACAACGGTGTCTTCGCTGACGAACCGCGTCGTGTCGTCGATGTGGCCGTCGGTGTCGTCGCCCACGATGCCGCCTTCCACCCAGAGCACCTGCTCCACGCCGTAGAAATCGCCTAAATACCGCTCGATTCGGGCCCGCGAAAGGTGCGGGTTGCGATTGGGATTGAGCAGGCAGGATTTGGACGTGAGCACCGTTCCCGCCCCGTTGAATTCCACCGCGCCGCCTTCCATCACGATGCCGGGCGTGACGCAGTCCAGACCGAGGTGTTTAGCGATAGCCACGGGCAGCGCGTCGTCGTCGCCGTAGGGCGGATACTTACCGCCCCATGCGTTGTATTCCCAGTTGACGACCCGTTTTTCCTTCGTCACCGGGTTGATGAGAAAAGCCGGGCCGTGGTCGCGGCACCAGGCGTCGTTGGTGGGGTTGATCAGGATTCGGATTTGGGCCAAATCCACGCCCGCCTCGTCGAGCCAGCGGAGGATGTTGGCCTTGAGCCGGATGTCGTTGGCGTTGATGCAGACCCGCTCGCCCTGGCTGATGGCCTTGATAAACCGGAGGTACTGCGGGCGCATCCGGGCGAGTTTGTCGCCCTGCCAGGAATGGTCGTTGTGGGGGAAGGTGAGCCAGGTGGCGGCGTGCGGGTGCCACTCGGCGGGGAAATGAAAGCCTTGTTGCTTGGGGGTCATTTGGGGGAAATCAGGGCGCAAAGATAGCCGTTGCCCAAGCCGTTTTCAGTTCACCGGCGTTGGCTTTTCGGCGAGGACTTGCTCCCTGAGTTCGACCACCCGCTCCCGCAGCACCTGGATTCCCTCCATCGCCTGTTCGTAGGTTTCCGCCTTGATTTCGGCTTCAATTTTTCTCAAAAAGGCCTGTTTTTCTTCTTCCGAAGCGGCTTGCTTGAAGGCCTTTACCCAGTTAGTCAGCGTCGGTTTGTCCATGATTCGTTCCGTTTAAAAGCGCTTGAAGTTCGGCAATTCGCTCCATGATGTCAAGCAGATGCTCCACGCGGGCGACTTCGGAGCCACCCAGTTTGGGGTGGGCCAGGTACGTCTGGTGAATGATTTTCAAAATACGAATTTCCTCTCCGATTTCTGCGCGTTCTGCTTTCTTTATGGAATCAGGTTTGAGTTCCAGTAAGCTACAAATTTGGGTTGGGCTGCGAGACGAGTTGTACCGTAAACCCACCCGTCCCATGCAGTGTCACCACGTACAATTCGTCATATCCTTCCTCCCAACCGGGTACCTCCAGCCGCTTGGCAGCGGCCCTCAGTCCCACTTCAGGGATTTTTCCCCTGCCTGTCCGTCGGGCATTGCGCTCGAGGGCAGCATTCAATTCCGATTGGAAAAAGTAGCCGATAATGCGGTACTTCCGTGCTTTGGCGGGGCCGATGTACGCCGCCCGCTCTTCGCGGCTGGGGTTCGTGTTGTCCACCACGAAACGGGCCTGGGTCTCGAAGCAGGCGCGGAGAAATATACCCTCGCGGTGGCGGGTGCGAAGCAAATCCATGCTGAGACGGATGTGCGTGCGTAGAAACCGCTCGACATAAAAACGTGGTCTTGCCCGTGGCTTGAATACCGCAGAAAATGATTGCTTCCACGAAAAAGTCGTTAGGCGTTCGTCATTGTTTTTTCACTGAAGACTGCCGACTATCGACTGCTGACTCCTTTTTCTGCCCCCATCCCAACCCCACCAGCACCAACCCCGTCCCCGCCGCCGTGTAGCCCGTAAACGGTTCCCCCAGCAGCAGCGTCGCGAAGAAAAACCCGAAAATCGGGCAGAGAAACAGGAACAGCGAAGCCCGCACCGAGTCGGCCTTGAGCAGCCGCAGCCAGAGTTGCACAGCCAGCACGGATACGGCCCCCACCAGCCAGGCTTCCACCGCCCAAAACCGGGCGTCGAAGTGGTTGGGGGCGCGGTGCAGCAGGAGCATCACGGGCAGGCAGAGGAACGCGGCCAGCAGCGTTTGCCAGCCGTTGACCGCTGTGCGCGAGAGCCGCCAGGGAATCCGGGCGTAGTACACCGCCCCCGCCGAGTACACGAACATACTCGCCGCCAGCAGCCCCAGCCCGGCGGGCGTGGCGTAGCTCGTGCGCAGCAGCGGCCAAGCCGCCACGCCCACGCCCCCCAGCCCGAGGCCGATGGCCCCCCAGGTGCGGGCGCTCACCCGCTGCCTGGCCAACCCCGCCGACAACACGCTGATGAACAGCGGACTGAGCGCCGTCGCCAAACTGCTGAGGCCCGCCGTGACCTGTTGCAGCGCGTAAATAAACAGGGTGAGGTAGAGGGCCGTGTTGAGCAAACTCAGGATGAGCAACTGCCCCCACTCGCGGCCCCTGGGCAGCGGTTGGCGCTCGCGCCCGTAGGCCCAGGCCAGCAACACCAGCCCCGCCAGGGCGAAGCGCACAACGAACAGCACCATCGGCTCGACCGAATGCAGCCCGAATTTAGACGCTGTGGAAGCCGACGACCAGGACGCCGCCAGTAGCAGGCCGAGGGCGACGAAGGTGGAGTTTTTCAAAGGGAAGAAAGAAAAAAGGGTGGCTCCCGCCACCCCACAATATTCAGCGAAAAATGCGCTCGTGCTGGATGCGCAGGTCGGGGAAAACGGAATTGGGAATCTCGCCCGATTCGTACACGCCGACTTGCTCGTACTCCCCGTCGTTCAGCGCGTACACGTTCACGGTTTTTTCCTTCGGCACCACAATCCAGTATTCCCGCACGCCCGCCGCTTCGTAGAGGTTGAATTTTTCGTTGAAATCCTTTTTGATGGTGCGCGGCGAGGTGATTTCAATCACCCAGTCGGGCGCACCGAGGCAGCCATCGTCGTCGAGTTTTTCGAGGTCACAAATCACGCTGATGTCGGGCTGGACGACGGTGTGGATTTGGTGGGGTTTTTTCTCGTTCCGAACGGGCAGGCGCACGTCGAAGGGGGCTTCGTACACTTTGCATCCGACCGCTTCGAAATGACTTCTTAATTCAAAAGCCAGGTTCCCGGATACGTCCTGATGCACCCGTTTCGGCGCGGGCGACATCTGGTAGATTTTGCCGCGAATGAGTTCAACGGTCTCGTCTAACTGCCATTGCAGGTAATCGGCGTAGGTGTAGGTGCCTTTGGGGTCGAGTTGGGAGAGGTCGGTAATCATGGCCGAAATGTTTTGCCAAAACTACGAAGTTGGTCAGTATTTCAGGCAGGCGTCACGTTGAGCGGAACGGTCCGCCGCTACGGTCGAAGCGCGACGCCTGCCTGAAACCCACGCTTTATTCATCAATAAACCGCCGCGTAATCGGGGCGTAGGAGTCGATGCGGCGGTCGCGGAAGTAGGGCCAGGTGGTGCGGATGGTTTCGCCCGCCGTTAAATCCAGCGCCTGCACGTGAACCACTTCCTCGTCGTGCGGGGCGAGGTAGAGCAGGCCACCGTGGGGTTTGGCGACGAAACTGCCGCCCCAAAACTGCTGGTCGGCCTCGCGCCCCACCCGGTTGACGGCCACCACGTGAACGCCGTTCGCCACGGCGTGACTGCGTTGAATCACTTGCCAGGCATCGTACTGCTCCCGGTTTACGCCTTCGTCCTTTTCGTTGGTGTCCCAGCCGATGGCGGTGGGGTAAAACAGGATTTCGGCCCCCATCAGCGCCGTGATGCGGGCGGCTTCGGGGTACCACTGGTCCCAGCAGACGAGCACGCCGATTTTGGCAAACTTCGTGTCGAAGACTTTGTAGCCCAGGTCGCCGGGCGTGAAGTAGTATTTTTCGTAATAACCGGGGTCGTCGGGGATGTGCATTTTGCGGTACTTGCCCAGGTAACTCCCGTCGGCGTCGAGCACGGCGGCGGTGTTGTGGTACAGCCCGGCGGCGCGTTTCTCGAAGAGCGAGGCGATGATGACCACGCCCAATTCCTTCGCCAGCGCACCCAATCGCTCGGTGCTGGGACCGGGGATGGCTTCGGCGAGGCTGAAGTGGTGCGGGTCTTCCACGTCGCAGAAGTACAGCGAGCGGAACAATTCCTGCAAACACACGATTTGCGCGCCCTGCGCGGCGGCTTCGCGGGTTTTCTGAATCGCCTTTTCGAGGTTGGCCTCCACGTCGGGCGAGCAAGTCATCTGGACGAGGCCGACGTTGACGGTTTTTGGGGTCATGGTTTGAAGTTTGAGGGTTTGAGAGTTTGAATGTTTGAGGGTTTGAAGGATGGTTGTGAACCCTCAAACATTCAAACCCTCAAACCCTCAAACCAATTCACCACCCCGTCTCCCGCTCCATCGACGCCACGTCCAATTTCTGGTCGTTCATGCAGCGGTGGTGGCGGAGGGGGCAGCGGTGGTAGCCGATTTTTGAACAGGGGCGGCACCAAAGCCCGTTCACTTCCCAAACCACTTTTTCGGTGGCGTAGGGGTACATACCGAAGGGAATCACGGTGTTTCCCAGCATAAAAACCACCCGCTTTTTCAGGGCCGCCGCCACGTGGGCCAGGCCGGTGTCGTGGGCGTACACGAGGTCGGCTTGCCGAAGGAGCGAGGCGGATTGGTTGAAGTTAAATTTTCCGGTGGCGTTGAAAATCAGGGGGTTGTTCAAGGCTTCGGCGATGGCTTTTCCATTTTCCTCATCCACCGTTCCGCCCATCAGCACGAGCGGGCGCTGGATTTTCCCGCACAACTCAATCATTTTCGGCAAGGGTAATTGCCGCGTGAGTTGCTGCGCCCCGATGGCGTAGGCCACGTAGCCACGTCGGTGGGTTTCGGGCAATGTTTCCAGCGAAACTTCGTCGGCGGGGGGAATGAAAAAATCCTGGCCGCACCCGTCGTTTTTCACCCCGAAGCGGGCGACGGTCGCCAGAAAGCGGTCGCTGGCGTGGATGCCCTTCGGTAAGACGTTGATTTTAAAGGCCGTGAGCAGGTATTTTTTCAGGTTGAGTTTATCGAAGCGGTAGGTCGGCACCGGCCTCATGGCCCGGCCCAGCCGCCAGGTGCGGAGGTTGTTGTGGAGGTCGATGACCGCGTCGTAGTTTTCCGCGTCGAGTTGGCGGGCCAGGTCGGGGATGCTGTCATCGAGGCCGAACACTTTGTCCACGTAAGGATTCGATTCGACCAAAAACCGGTAGCCCGTTTTGGTGGCGAAATGCACCACCGCGCCGGGCACCTGCTGCTTGAGGCAGCGGATGGCGGGCGTGGTCATGACGATGTCGCCGATGGAGGAGAAGCGGAGGAGGAGGAATTTTTTGGGGGAATCAGCGGAGGGCATCGAAGTCGATAAATCGGTAAAACTCGTTGTCCTGCACCTGTTCGATTTCGTTGCGGTCGAAGTTGCCGTCCAGGCACTCCGTCCGAATCAGCGTTTCCAACTGGTCTTTAAAAACGGGCAATTCCTGCTTGATAATGCGAAAAATTTCCCGGTAATCGACGCCTGAATAATCGTGGAAAATGATGTTTCGCAAACTCCGGATTTGCCGCCAGGGAATGTGCGGATGAGCCAGTTTCAAGGACTCCGCCAACTTGGGAATCTGTTCACCGACTACGCCAATCAGCATTTGCGCCGCGTCGAAAAGGGCTTGATTTTCCGCGTGATAAAACGCCAACGCCTCGTCGTACTCACGGGCGTAAAATATCGCCTTCGCCGACGAATTGAGCATCACGAGGCAATGCAACAGGTTATTTCTACTGCTGGGTTGCATACCTCAGGTCTTTTTTGGCGCGGTACATGACGATGGGATCCATCAATTCCCGCACGACCAAATCCACTTTGCTCCCCAACAACTCCTGCAATTCTTCCCGCAGTTGCATCCGAACCCGGTAATCGAGGTACGGGTCGATGAGCAAGTCCACGTCGCGGTACGCCTCCCCCCGCGCAAACGACCCGTACACGCCGATGCGGTCGAGGCCGTAGCGCTCGAAAATACGGTGTTCGCGGAGCAGGTTCTCCAACCCGGCCACGTCGCCGGGGGCTAATTTTACGGGCGTTTCCATGCGATTCAGCGGGCCTTTCGTTGGGCAAAGTACGCGCTAATTTCCTCGCGCCCCAACGCGTTGAACGTCATTTCCCGCGTCAGGCCACCCTTGCGGGCCACCGCCACGCCGTAGTGCATATTGAGCAGGCCGTCGGTGCTGTGGGCATCGGGGTTAATGGCAATCATCACGCCTTTTTCGAGCGCGTAGGGAATCCAGCGCCAATCCACGTCGAGGCGGTAGGGGTCGGCGTTGAGTTCGAGCACCACGCCGTTGGCGGCGCAGGCGTCGATAATCTTGCGGTGGTCCACCGGGTAGCCGGGGCGCGAGAGCAGCAGGCGACCCGTCAGGTGCCCTAAAATCGTCGTGAACGGGTTCTCGATGGCCCCCAGCAGGCGCTGCATCGCTTTTTCCTCGTTCATGGTCAGGTTGGAGTGCACCGAGGCGACCACGTAATCGAAGGTTTTCAGTACGTCGGGGTCGTAGTCGAGGGAGCCGTCGCCGAGGATGTCGGCTTCGGTGCCTTTGAAAATCGTGAAAGCCAACCCCTCGGCGGCGAATTTCTGGTTGAGCGCGTCAATTTCTTTGTGCTGGCTAAACACCTGGTCGTCGGCGAGGCCCTTGGCGTAGGTGGCTACTTTCGAGTGGTCGGCAATGCCGAAGTATTCCATGCCGAGCGCCATCGTCGCCCGCGCCATTTGCTCGATGCTCGCCTTGCCGTCCGACCAGGTGGAGTGGTTGTGGACGGTGCCGCGCAGGGCATCGAAGGAAATTAATTGAGAATTGAGAATTAAGAATTGAGAATCAAATTCCCGGTTTCCTTCCCGCAATTCCGGGCTGATGTAGGGTAGGCCGGCCTGGGCGTAGAGCGCTTCTTCCGACTCGACCGGGGCGGACAGGGCGCGGTGGAGCAGGGTTTGGCCGCCGACGGAATGGGCCAGGTGCGCTTCGCTGGCGGAACGGACGAAAACCTGGTTGGCGAAGCGGTCGGGGGTGGCCGTCAGGACTTCGACGGGGATTTTACGGTCAACGAAACCGCCCCGCCAGGCGAAGGGTGTGGAGGCGCGTTCGTCCTGCTGCAAAAAATCCTGGGCGTTCAGGAAGCGCTGCATGGCCATCGGGTCGGGGGTGCCAACGACGAGTTCGACGCTGCTCACCACGTCGTTGCGGCGGCGCACGTCGCCGGTGATTTCCACCTGGTCGAACTGGGTTTCGAGGGCGTCGAACAGAATTTGGGCCAGTGCCTCGCCCTTGTTCATCCGCAGTTTGGTGTTGCTTTCACTCAAAAAGCGCAGGTTGGTCAGGATGGTGTCCTGAATCTTTTCTCCAAAACCCTTCAAATGGGCCACGTCGCCGTTTTCGGCGGCTTTGAGGAGTTTGTCCAAATCGTCGATGCCCGCGTCGAGCCAGAGTTGGCGGATTTTCTTGGGGCCAATGCCTTTAACGCGGAACATCTCCTGCACACCTTCGGGGGTGCGGGACAGCAGTTCGTTCAACTCCTTCAACTCACCCGTTCGGCGGATTTCGTCGATTTTCGCGGCTAAACTTTTCCCGACACCCGACATCTGCGCCAGTTCGGCGAGGGGCAGCGTGGCGAGGTCGGCGGGGGATTTGTCGAGGCTGTAGGCGGCGTTCTGGTAACTCCGGATTTTAAACTCGTTTTCGCCGTGGAGTTCGAGGAGTTTGCCGGTGAGTTCGAGCACTTCGAGGATGTCGTCGTTGGACACGATTTTACTGAGTGATTGAGTGACTGAGTGATTGAGTGATTGAGTGACTGAGTGAAAAGTTTCTACTCCGTTTTCAAAACTACCCAGAAAAGTTTACGGGGGAAAATGGGGCGTTGGCACCGGGAAATCGGGCGTTCGTCGGACGAGGGTGGCGCGGGGCGTTTCCGGGGGCGTTCCTTTGGTTCATCGATTCGCCCAACGAATTGATTTTCAAAAGATACCTCGTATTTTTAACCAACCTCAACCCTTTCCAATCATGAGCCGTTACGATTATTACCCCGTCCCCGAAGGCAAAGACCCCTACCTCTGGCGCAAGGCGCAGATGCGGGCTTCCTTCAAAGCCCACGCGTTGAGTTACGTGCTGGTCAACGCCTTTCTCATCGGTGTTTGGTATTTCACCGGGCCGTACCGAGGTCACGACCTCTACTTCTGGCCCATCTGGCCCCTGCTGGGCTGGGGCATCGGCCTGGCCTCGCACGGCTTCGCGGCCTACAATTCTGGCAGCGAAAGCGCCGTGGAGCGGGAGTACCGGAAATTGAGTGAAAAATAAGGTGGCTCCGACCTCTGGTCGGAGTTTAACCGCAGGTTAAATGAACGGCTCACACCCATCGCCAGAATGATTCAACCTGCGGTTGAACTCCGACCAAAGGTCGGAGCCACTTATACGGCCACCGGCGCTTTGATGGCGGGCCAGGGGTCGTAGTTTTCCAGGCTAAAATCCTCGTAGCGGAAGGCGAACAAATCGGTCACTTCCGGGTTGAGCCGCATCGTGGGCAAGGGCCGCACGGGGCGGCTCAACTGCGTTTCGACCTGCTCCAGGTGGTTGAGGTACAGGTGGGTATCGCCGCCCGTCCAGACGAAGTCGCCCGGTTCGTAGCCCGTTACCTGGGCCACCATCATCGTGAGCAGGGCGTAGCTGGCGATGTTGAAGGGTACGCCCAGAAACACGTCGGCGCTGCGCTGGTAGAGTTGGCAGGAGAGTCGGCCTTTTTCCTCCCCCTTCAGGGGGTCAGGGGGTGCGATGTAGAATTGAAAAAGGGCATGGCAGGGTGGGAGCACCTGATTGGGCAGGTCCGCCGGATTCCAGGCGCTCACCAGCAACCGGCGCGAATCCGGATTTTTGCGAATCATCGCCAACAGATCCGAAATCTGGTCGATGACCCGCCCGTCGGGCGCGGCCCAGCTCCGCCACTGCTTGCCGTAGACCGGGCCGAGGTCGCCGTTGGCATCAGCCCATTCGTCCCAGATACTTACCCCGTTTTCCTTCAGGTACTTGATATTGGTATCGCCCTGTAAAAACCAGAGCAGTTCGTGGATGATGGAGCGGGTATGGACTTTTTTGGTGGTCAGCAGCGGAAAACCCTCGGCTAGGTCGAAGCGCATCTGGTAGCCGAATACCGAAACGGTCCCGGTGCCGGTACGGTCGGTTTTGCGGGTGCCATGGTCAAGAATGTGGCGGAGGAGATCGTGGTATTGTTTCATCGGTGGGGAAAGGCGGCGGGCGTAGCCGTTTTTTGCTGCTGGATTTCGTTGCGGATGTCTTTTTTCAGGAAAAAATAAACGTAGGTCGTGCTCAGCAGGCCCACCAACAACAGAAAGCTGAGAAAACTGCACAAATTTGCCGCTGCCGCCCGCAACACGGCGGCGAGGGGTCGTAGTTTCCCCCGGAAAAGTTGTGCGTACGCCCAGCACCGCCAGCCCGCCGAAATGAGCGTCATCGTCGCCATGATGACGGAGAAGGCATTGGGATTTCCGACCACTTTAAAAATTACGATGCCCACGATGGAAAACACCAGCGCGATGTTGGCTAAGAACGTGTTGGCTACCAAATGTTCAGGGTAGTTCAGGCGCTGGCGGCGGAAGAGGAGCCAGGTGTACATGGACGTGAGGGGTAGCAGGGCAATCTGAATCAGGTTCTGATACCTTTCGATGAAGTGATTCAGATCCAACTGAAACTGCTGTAGCGTTTTCGAGCCGGTTGTTTTCACATCCACACCCAGCGAATTTTGACCAAGCTCGGCCAGGTGAATATCCAAGCCGTGCAGAATGAAGGTCAGAATCCCACCCAGAATCAGAATCAACGCCAGCGGCCGGTAGTGGTTGACGCGTTTGCCGTCGAGAAACTCCCGAATGGTGTAGCCCGGACGAGAAAACAATTCTTTCAGCGTGAACAAGATGCCTTTGTCCAGGTGCCAGACCGAGTGCGGGATTTCGTGCCAGACGTAGTGCCAGGTAATTCGGTGCGTGTCGGCCCGCTGCCCGCAGTGGTTGCAGTAGTGCCCGGCGAAGTGATTCCCGCAGTTTTTGCAGGTGGTCATCGAAGGCGCTTCGAGCGTCAGGCCAGAACTTTCGTGCGGGTTGGAACGCATGGGTGGGTTATTTTCCCGAAAAATAGCCCCGTTCGTTCAACGAAAAAAGCCTCCGGGTCGGGAGGCTTTTCCTTTTTGGGAAAACCAGCGGCTCAGGCCTTGATTTTCTTGTCGGCTTTTTTCTCGGCCTTCCCGGCTTTGGCCGTTTTTTCGGCTTTGTCTTTGCAGCAGGAGGAAGCCGAGGCCGATTTGGAGCAGCACGAGGGCTTTTTGCCGTCTTTGCCGCCGTCGGCGAAGGCGGTGGCGCTCAACAGCGTGGCGAGCGAAAGGGCGAAGAGGATTTTTTTCATGGGAAAACGGGAAACGTTGGGGTGAAACGACGGGTCGGCAAAGTAAACGATTCCCCGCAAAAATAAGACCATTTTCTACGGAACCACTCGCGGGCATTTTTCAGTGGGTTTTCAGTCCGGCGTGCGTTTCAGTTTCCTCAAAAATTGGGGATAATTCCGGGAAAATCGGCCCGTCCACCCGGCCGTTGCATTTTTTGGCCCCGGATTTGCGTGGAAAATTCCCGTGAGCTGCCCCCACGTCCAAGTCGGTTTCCGGCAGTTCGGCCCACGGCATGAGACGACTTCTTCCCTTCTTGTTCGCCTCGGTAGGTTTACCGGGCGTATTTCTGCTCATTTCGCTGACGAGCGCCCGCGCGCAACTGGTCAACTGCGCGGGTCCGAGCTGCCCGCCCACGTACCACGAACCCCAGGCCTGCCAGACCCCCGCCGGGCGCGACTCGGCCATCAACATCCTCATCGGCGGCAACCTCACCATCCTGCGAGGCGCCGAAGCCGAGGGCCGGGTGGTGGTGCTGGGCAACCTCAACCACTCGGAAGCCAGCAACGAAACCTTCAACGTGGGCTACGCCGGGGTGGGGAGTTGCGTCATTCCCCCGGCCCTGAGCGACTACCTCACGGTGGGCGGCAACATCGTCAGCACCAACTCCACCCTGCGGCTCATCGTGGGCGGGGGCAACGGGGCCTTCGGCGATTTTCGCGGCAATCTCCGCATCAAGGGCAGCATTTCGCCCAGCAATGCGGTCATCGACATCGGCGGTTCCATCCTGCCCACGCCGGGTCTGAACCTGACCCCCTTTCAGAATCTCATCACCCAAACCGCCAGCCAGAGCACCTGCTTTGCCGGGCAGACGCCCTCGACGGCGGTGAGCGTGGTACTCGGCAACGGCGGATTGGTCATCACCAACAACGGCGGAACCAACAACGCCAGCGAAACCTACTACGTCAACGTCAACGGGGCCAATTGGCCCGCCACGGCCGTGCCCGTGATTATTTCCGGGTTCGACGACGTGGACAACCTCATCATCAACGTGTCGGGTACGAACCCGATCCTCCGGGTGAATTATTTTCAGCGCAATGCCACCGTGGCCGACCCCGCCTGGAACGCCTTCCGCGAACACCTCCTCTGGAATTTTCACCAGGCCCAAACCCTCACCTTCAACGCCCCGACGGCGGGCTGGGAAGGCAGCGTGATCGCGCCCATTGCCACCAGCGTGAGCATCGACCTGGTGGGCCTCAACGGGCGCTTCGTCACCAGCGGCAACGTCACCCTCGACAACCCCGGTTTCGAGTTTCACAATTATCCCTGGAAAGGCCCGCTGCCGTCTTGCTTCGTGCCGGTTTACGACCTGGCTTTGCGTAAATACATCAGCAAAACCACCGCCAGCCTGGGCGATACCCTGACGTACACGGTCGTGGTGGTCAACCACGGCAATTCGCCCGCTACGGGCGTGAGCGTCCGCGACAGCCTCAACGCGGGCGTGGCCTACCTCAGCAGTACGGCGGATCGGGGCAGTTACAACCCCGCCACCGGAATCTGGACGCTGGGCACGGTCAACGTGGGCGATAGCCTGAAGCTAAACATCAAGGTGCAGGTGCGGGAATCAGGCGTGTGGTTCAACACGGCGGAAATCTGCGCGATGACCGAACCCGACGCGAATTCGACGCCCTGCAACGGTGAGGACGGGGAAGACGACATCGACCGCCGCTGCTTTTCGGTGCCGTACCGGATTTGCGAAGGAGACCGCATCCTGGCCTCGGTTCCGGCGGGCTATACCAACGTAGTTTGGTTCCGGCAGGAAACGCCCGGCGGCCCCCTCGCGCAAGTAGCCACCGGCAACGACTACCCGATTACCACCACCGGCTCGTTCACCTTCACCACCACCAGCGGCAATTGCCCCGCCAGCGGCTGCTGCCCGATCGTGGTCGTTTCCGGCGATTGCTGCAAACCGGAGGTGTGCGTGCCCGTGTTGATTGCCAAAACCCAGCGGGTGAGTTTTTGAAGAAAAAGACGATTTAGGGTAAAGAAGAACAGCCTTTCCACGAGGACTGTCATCCCGACGCAGGAGGGACCTTTCGCGGTTACCAACCAAGAAGCCTGGAGGTCTGAGGCGAAAGGTCCCTCCTGCGTCGGGATGACAGTCCTCGTGGAAAGGCTGGTTTCTATTTCAAAAAACCAGCCCCGCTCAGGCTGGTTTTTCCGTTTCGACGCGTTCCACCTCCACCGAATGCGTAATCTCGGCGGTGGGTGAAAACTGGGCGGTGGCCGAGCAGTATTTATCCATCGAAAGCTGGATGGCCCGGTCGACCTTGCCGGGGTCGAGGTCGCCCTTCAACTGAAAATGCAACCTGATTTTTCGAAACGGCGACATCCCGGTGCCTTCGATGGGCACCCGCTCGCCGCTGACGCGGATGCGGAAATCGTCGACGCGCTGGCGTTGTTTTTTCAAAATCAGAATCACGTCGATGGCCGTGCAGCCGCCGAGGCCCATCAGGAGTAGTTCCATCGGGCGGGCACCGGCGTTGTGGCCGCCGATGTCGAGCGAGCCGTCGATGTCGAGCAGCACGCCCGCCGTGCCGCTGGCCTGGAAGTGGAAATCGTCGTCGATGCGGAGGAGGTCAACTTGCATGGGGAGAAAACGGGTTTTCCGGCAAAACACGCCGGGGCGGTTTTTGTTCCGTCGGGCAACGATTGAGAAACTCCGGCAAGGGTTTACATTTGGGCCGCGCCTCCCCTCCTTCCATGAACCTCAACCGTTACTACGCCCTCGACGTATTCCGGGGCATCACCATCGCCGGGATGATCCTGGTCAACACCCCCGGCAACGGCGATTTTACCTTCGCCCCGTTGCGCCACGCCCGTTGGCACGGCTTCACCCCCACCGATTTGGTGTTTCCCTCGTTTTTGTTCATTGTCGGGGTGGCGATGCGGTTTTCGTTCAAAGCCTACCAGTTTCAACTCACGCCCGCGCTGCGAACCAAAATTTTGAAACGCGCCGGGTTGATTTTTCTACTCGGCTACCTCGTCCACACCTTTCCGTACTACGATTTCGACCTGGCGCACCTGCGTTACCTCGGCGTATTGCAGCGCATTGCGCTGAGCTACGCGGCGGCAGCGTTCGTGGTGCTGCTCGTACCCCGGCGCTACCTGACCTGGCTCTCGGCGGGAATTCTGCTGAGCTACTGGTTGATTCTCTGGGCCTTCGGCGATTACGAACTCACCACCAACGCAGTGCGCCGCCTCGACCTCTGGCTCTTCGGCCCCAACCACCTCTACCACGGCGACGGCCTGGCCTTCGACCCCGAAGGGCTGCTGAGTACGCTGCCTTCCATCGTGACGGTGGTGCTGGGCTACCGCACGGGCATGGCCGTGCAGGAAGCCGAAGACAAGGACAAACTCACCGTGCAACTCGTCGGCTGGGGCATCGGGCTGGTGGTGGTGGCGCTGGTGTGGAACATCGGGTTTCCCTTGAATAAAAAACTTTGGACGAGTTCGTTCGTGCTCCTGGCGGCGGGCATCGACCTGCTCATTTTGCCGGTGCTGATTTGGGTGATCGACATAAAAAAGCAGCGGCAGTGGACCCATTTTTTCGTCGTCTTCGGGGCCAACTCCATCGTGGCCTACACCGTGTCGGAAGTGCTGGCGGTGCTGCTCTGGCGCATTCCCGTGACCGAAGCCAACGGCTACCCAACCAGCGCCTACGCCTGGAGTTACTGGCACCTGACCCAACCGCTGTTTGGCAATTACCCCGGCTCGCTGGTGTGGGCTATCCTGTTCGTGCTGCTGTGCTGGCTGATTTGCTACGGGCTGTACCGGCGGAAGGTGTTTTTGAAGGTGTGAAGTGGCGTGGGGCAGGGGGCGTGGGGCAAGGGGTAAAATACATTTGCCCCACGCCCCTTGCCCCACGCCCCTTGCCCCCTGCCCCACGCTACTTCACCAGCAACGCCGCCCCGAACACGCCCGCGCTGTCGCCGAGGGTGTTTTGCACCACGAGCACGTCGGGGCGAGGGTCGAAGACATATTTTTTCAGGCGCTCCACCCCTTCGGTGTAGAGGTGGGGCACGTTGGAAACGCCCCCGCCGAGCACGACCACGTCGGGGTCGAGGATGTTGATGACCGTGGAAAGGCCCCGCCCGAAGAGTGTCAGCAGGCGTTCGATGGTGGCGGTGGCGGCGGGGTCAGTGCCCGCTTCGTGGCGCTGGAGGATGTCGGCCAGGGTGCGTTTTTCTCCGCTCCGTTTCTCGTAAAATTTCTGAAGGGCCGGGCCGGAAATGTGCTGTTCCGCGCAGCCTTTTTTCCCGCAGTAACACCGCTCGTCGGTGGGTGCCAGGAAAATATGCCCCCACTCCCCACCGATGCCCTGCCGCCCGCCGATGACCTGGCCCCTGACCACCACGCCCCCGCCCACGCCGGTGCCCAGAATCACCCCGAACACCACCTGGGCGTCGGGCGCTACCTGCGGCACAGCCCCGGCCAGGGTTTCGGCCAGGGCGAAACAGTTGGCGTCGTTGGCAAGCCGGCAGGGCACGCCGAGGCGTTCTTCGAGGTGCCGGTGCATGGCTTGGCCGTTCATCACCACCGTGTTGCAGTTTTTCATGGTCTGCGTGGCGGGGTCGAGTACGCCCGGCGTGGCGAAGCCGATGGCCGTCGGGCGTTCGCCGAGTTCGTCGGCCACCTGGGCGACGAGTTTGGTGATTTGGGAAAGAATGTGCTCGTAACCCCGCTCCGCCTCGGTGGGCAGACGGCGGCGCAGGCGCACGGTTTGGAAATTGTCGGCATCGAGCACGGCGCACTCAATCTTGGTGCCGCCCAGGTCGACTCCCCAGAGGAAGCGCATTTCAATTAGGAATTAAGAATTAGAAATTAGGAATTGAAATGCATCGATTCCCGGAGCGAAAAAACGGCCCTTAATTCCTAATTCCTAATTCTTAATTCCTAATTCACTTCGTTTAGCGTCGGTTGTCACTCCCATCCAGCATACTCAAATAACTCAGGTAGCGGCTGGTGGCGATGTCGCCCGATTCGACGGCTTCGAGTACGGCGCAGCCGGGTTCGTTGACGTGCAGGCAGTTGTGAAACCGGCACTCGTTGAGGCGGTCGCGCATTTCGGGGAAAAAGTGGCCCAGTTCGGCTTTTTCGATGTCAATCAGGCCCAGTTCCTTGATACCGGGCGTGTCGATGAGAAACGTGTCGGGCGATAGCTCGAACATTTCGGCGAAGGTGGTCGTGTGAACGCCCTTGTTGGCGTAGGTTGATACCTCGGTGGTGCGCAGGTTCAGGCCGGGCGCGATGGCGTTGACCAGCGTGGATTTTCCCACCCCCGAATGCCCGGCCAGCAGCGAAATTTTGCCCAGCAGCAAATCCCGGAAGTCTTCCACGCCCTCGCCGCTGAGGGTGGACGTGAGCAAGGTGCCATAGCCCAGGCGGCGGTACATGGCGGTGATGGCGGTTTGTTCGTCCTTAAACTCGTCGTTGAGGAGGTCTTGCTTGTTGAAAACCAGCGTGGTGGGAATCCGAAATGACTCCGCCGTGACCAGAAAGCGGTCGATGAAACCGAGCGAGGTACGCGGAAAATCGAGCGTGACCAGCAGCACGGCCTGGTCGAGGTTGGCCGCCAGGATGTGCGCCTGGGCCGTGCGGTGGACGGACTTGCGGATGATGTAATTTTCGCGGGGTTCGATAGCCGTGATGATGGCGGCGTTTTCGGCGCGGTCTTCCACGTCGAAAAGCACCCGGTCGCCGACGGCGATGGGGTTGGAGGTTTGCAGTCCCTTCATTTTAAAAATCCCCTTCAGCCTGGCCTGCCACACGTGCCCATCGGCGGCTTCGCGCACGTCGTACCAGGAGCCGGTGGAGCGAATGACGAGTCCGGTCATGTTTGGTTGAGAAGTAAACCCCAAAAGTACTCGTCCGGATTTGCAATCCGGACGCCGAGAGTGGCGGATTTAAAATCCGCGCTCCCACGCCTGCCACCTTTTGCCTAACTTGCGGCCCCACCAAAAACGGCAGGGTCAGGAAGTCTAACGACTATCGACTGACGACTGACGACTAACCATGCTCCACGTTTCTTCCGAAGTCGGCACGCTCCGGCGGCTGCTCATTCACAGCCCCGACAGCGGCCTCGGCAAGGTCGTTCCCTCGAAAGCCCAGGACTGGCTGTTCGAAGACATCGTCCACCTCGACACCATGCGCCGGGATGAGTACGATTTCTACGTCAAACTGCTCCTTTATTTTCTCGATCCCGAAAAAGTACGCGGCAAGCTGGCCGCCCTGGATGCCGACCCCCGCCGCGATTTTTACAAACCCGGCCACCCGGCTTATTTCAATTCCGACACCGTCATCGAATTTCAGCGCCTCCTGGCCGATATTCTGACCGACGAACTGACCCGCACCAAACTCGTGGCGAGCATCTGCGCCATCGAACACGAGTGGTACAGCACCCAGGCCGAACTGCTGGCGCTCCACCCGACCGACCTGGCGAACGCGTTGATTTCGGGCACCACGCCCACGGGCGAGATGCTGTTTTCGCCCATTCCCAACCTGATTTTCACCCGCGATCTGGGCATCACCATCAACGGCCACCTACTGCTCAACAAACCCGCCAAGCCCGCCCGCACCCGCGAGGCGCTGCTGATGCAGTACATCGTGTTCAACCACCCACTCTTCGCCGGCCTGCGCGGCAAGGTGATCGAACTGCCCGACAACGAGCTGCATTTTCTCCTGCCCGAAAACGAAAAAGAATACAACCGCACCACCCTCGAAGGCGGCGACGTGATGATGGTGGCCCCCAATCACCTGCTGGTGGGCATGAGCGAGCGCACCACGATTTACGCCGCGCAGTTACTGATTCAAGTCTTGTTTGAAAAAGGCATCGTCGAGAAAATCACCGTCGTGAAAATCCCGCACAAGCGCGATTTTATGCACATCGACACGGTGTTTACCCAGGCCCGGCGCAACGTGTGGGTGGTGCTCGGCTCGCTGGCCCGCCGCGAAAGCCCGCGCCTCGACGAGCAAATCGACCCCACAATGGGCCGCCTCATCCCGCCCAAAGCCGACGAAGAAATGAAACTGGTGCAGTTTCGCCGGGGGCAGGCCAAGCCGATTGAGCTAGAAAACCTGGAAGATTTACTCACTGAAATCAGCGTCGAAGACCTCGGCTGCGACCCGGCCACGGTGAAATTCGTGTACTCCGGCAACAACGAATTTCCCTACGGTGCCCGCGAGCAGTGGACGGATTCCTGCAACCTGCTCGCCCTGCGCGAAGGCGTGGTGGTGGGTTACGACCGCAACGACAAAACCGTCGAGGCCTTCCGGCAGGCGGGTTTACAGCCCGTCCGCGCCGCCGACTTGCTGGCGCAGTTCGAGCGGGGCGAGGCCAGCCCCGATACCCTCGGCGACACGCTGATCCTGCTGCCGTCGGCGGAGCTTTCGCGGGCGCGGGGCGGCTCGCACTGCATGAGTATGCCGTTGCTGCGGGAAACCCTTTTTTAATGCTGAATTTTGAATGCTGAATGCTGAATGGTTATTTCAAACCACTCTCAGACGGCATTTTCAATTCAGCATTCAGCATTCAAAATTCAGCATTAATCGTCATGCGCAGCCAAGCCACTTCCCACCTCCTCATGATTCGACCCGTTCGGTTCGGGTTCAATGAAGAAACCGCCCTGACCAACGCGTTTCAGGACATCAAACACGCCGCCCAGACCAAGGACATTGCCCAGAACGACGCCCTGCGCGAGTTCGACGGCATGGTGCGCCAACTCCGCGCCGCCGGGGTGGACGTGATCGTGGTCGAAGACAGCCCCGAACCCTACACGCCCGACTCGATTTTTCCGAACAACTGGGTCTCGTTTCACAACAACGGCACGGTGATCCTGTACCCGATGCAGGCCGAAAACCGCCGCCTGGAACGCCGGAAGGACATTCTCGACCAGTTGGAAGAACGGTTCTACATCAACCGGCTCATCGATCTGACCGAATTTGAAAAAGAAGGAAAATTTCTGGAAGGCACCGGCTCGATGGTGCTCGACCGCCGGTTTAAAGTGGCCTACGCCTGCCTCTCGCCGCGCACGAGCGAGGAAGTGCTCGATGAGTTTGCGCTCCAGATGAACTACGAAATTGTACGGTTCAACGCCGTCGATGCCGCCGGGCGGGCCATTTACCACACCAACGTGCTGATGTGCATCGGCGATTTATTCGCCGTGCTGTGCCTGGAGGCTATTCCCGACCCCGACGAGAAATTCATGGTGCGCAGCACGCTCGAAATGAGCGGGCGGCAAATTATCGAAATCACCCTCGCCCAACTGGCGCACTTCGCCGGGAATATGCTCCAGGTAAAAACCCGGCGCAATGAAAAGCTGATCGTGATGAGTACGCAAGCCTACCAGTCGCTCACCCCCCGGCAGATCGACTCCCTCGACGACTTTGCTACCCTCCTCCACGCCGACCTGTCGATGATCGAAGGCAACGGCGGCGGCTCGGCCCGCTGCATGATGGCCGAGGTGCATTTGCCGGTGAAAGGGTAACTACGGACTAAAGTCCGTAGTTACCCTTCCTCCGAAGGACTCTGGCGGGCCGATTTTTTCTCGGCCACCACCTTCTTGGCGTTCAGCCGTTCCTGAACCGAGGCCACCGTGGGCAGGGTGCCGATGCGGGGTTTGGGAATGACCAGCGCTTTTTCGAGCGTGTCGTAGAGTTTTTTGATGACCGCTTCCTTGTTCTGCAATTGGCTGGCGTGTTCCTGGCTGGTGAGGAGGAGCATTCCCTCGTTGGTGAGGCGGAAGGCCAGTTTGCCGTGCAAGCGGTCTTTCTGCTTGTCGGTCAGCAGGCGCGACGAGGCGATGTGAAAACGCAGTTCGACTTTACTCGAAACCTTGTTGACGTTTTGTCCGCCCGGCCCGCCGCTGCGGGCGGTCTGGAACTGAAGTTCGGGGGTCAAATCGGGTAACATGGGCGTTAATGGCTAAGAGTACGGGGTAGTGTCGGTAAAAATTCCCGGAAGCTACCGCAAAAAATGGAGCCAGCAAAACCAAAATTTCGCCTCCGTTCAGGCCACCAGTTCGCTGATGAGCCGCAAGCCGTTGAGGGTCAGCAGCGGATCGACCTCGTCGAATAGTCCGTGCAGCGGCGTCAGGATGCTCGATAGCCCGCCCGTTGCCAGTACCTTGCAGGGCCCCACCTCGGCCTGAATCTGGCGGAGCATTTCTTTCACCAAGCCCACGTAGCCCCATAAAATCCCCGCCTGGATGGCGTGAACCGTGTTTTTGCCAATCGCCGAAGCAGGCATGACCAGCGGCACTTCGGGCAATTGGGCCGTGTTGGTCGAGAGCGAACGCACGGCGGTTTTCAGCCCTGGCGCGATGCTGACGCCCTCGATTTTTCCCGTACCCGACACGACCGTGAACGTCAGCGCCGTGCCAAAATCGACCACCACGCAGGCTTCGGGCCGGTAGGTGTGGTGGGCGTACACGGCGTTGGCGACGAGGTCGGTGCCGATTTCGCGGGGGCTGAGGATGTCGAGGCCCAGCCGGGGGTAAATCTCCGGCCCGACCAGCACCGGTAGCACCCCGAACAAGTCGCGGGCCATCGTGCGGACGAGGGCCGTCTCGCCCGGCACCACGCTGCTCAGCACCACGCGATCCACAACACGCGGGTCTTGGTTATTTTCCTGAAAAAACTTCCGCGCCTCTGCCTCGTAATCCTGCTGCCGGGGGCTGAAGTGGGTGGGAATGCGGTGGAGCGGCAACCAGCGTTGCCCGTCGTGCAGGCCGAGGACGATGTCGGAATTGCCGATGTCGATGGCGAGGAGCATGGAAAATCAGGAGGCGAAGGGATTGAGGATGGTCAGCGTTCCGTCGGTGCGCTGCCTGGGTTGGAGGTTCTCCGAATGGAAAGAATGGTACGGGATGTTTGCAAGGCAGGGGTCAACATGAGAAAGCTATTATCGCGCATTGGCTTCTTCCCGGTCAAATCGGTAATCAGCGGGAAGCCCTTTTCTCAAGGGTTTGAAAAAGGCTTCGATTTCTTCCCATTTTTGAGCAGTGAGGCGCTTCTCATCATCCTCGGACCCAATCAGCGTTTTCACTTCCTCTTTTACCTCAGGGGGAAGTGTTTTATACAGCTTGTAAAATGCGGCTGCGGTGGCTGTCATCGTGTTTTGAGGTTTTGGGAAAGCCAAAGGTACTGGTTTTCAAAACCCAATCCGCCCCCGTCTCGGCGCGGCCACCACGTCCTCCATCACCGATTCACGCAGTTCTTTCAACTCCTGCTCGAAGCCGCCCGACAGAATCGGGAAGCGGCACCAGGTGCGGGGGTCGAGGTTACGGTCGTCGAGGTGGAAACTGGGGGCGTAGCGCTCGCGCTTCCACTGGTTGCGCGACCAGAGTTTAAAAAAGCGCTCGGTCCAGAGCAGCAGTTTTTCGCGGGAATGAACGCCTCCGAAGTCGAGTTCGAGGCGCTTAAGCACTTCCTTCGGCGGCTGCTTGTCGCGGATGGCGTAGGCTTCGATGGTATTGAGCACGTCGTAGGGCATGAGGTCGTCTTCGTCGGTTTGCTTGTTGGCGAGCGGACGGAGTTCGGCGCTGGGTTGGAGGTTGTTCACCGCGTTGAGGCCCTTGATTTTGAGCGTTCCGCCCAGGCCGATCGTTTCCAGCCAAATCAACCATTTCCGCAAAAACGCCTTGTCGATGCCGCCCAACGGAGCAATGCTGCCCGCCGTGTCGCCGTCCATCGTGGCGTAGCCGACGGCGGCTTCCGAGCGGTTGGAGGTGGTGAGGAGCAGGGCGTTTTGCAGGTTGGTGAGCAGCCAGGCGCTGGGGGCGCGCACGCGGGCCTGGATGTTTTGCAGGGCGATGTCATCGGTTTCCCAGCTTAATTTTCGCCCCAAACTGCCTTCAATCAACGTTTTGTACTGCTCGACGAGGCCGTCGATGTCCACGTCGTAAAACCGCGCACCGAGGTCTTCGGCCAGCGAGGTGGCCGAGTGTTTGGTTTCTTTCGAGGAATTCTGCGTACCCTGCCAGATGCAGTGCAGCAGCGCGTGGGTAAGTTCGGCCGGGGTGTAGCAGTCCTGAAGGGCGGGGATATGGGCGAGTTTTTGTTTGAACCCCTCCAGCCCGATGCTTTCGAGCGCCAAATCGACCATGAGCCGCACCAGCGCCGCGCAGGCCGAGGAATCGGCCCCGCCCGAAAGCGAGACGACGAAGCCCTGCGAGCGGCTTTTTCGCAAATAATCGAACAGCGCCAGCGCCTCGGCGCGGGCGAACTCTTCTTCTTTTTGAAAACCCTTCGCTTCCCAGTCTTCGAGGGCGTACACGTTGCGTTCGGGTGCGATTTCCGGAAAATCGAAGTTAAATGCCACCTTCAGCGCGTCGAATTCTTTGTGGAAGGCGTTGCGGATTTGCACCTGGTGGAGCCGCCCGATTTCCACGTCGATCACCGCCGTAATCAGGTAGTGGTCGGCGTAGCTGAAGCGGGCACCGGAGGTGAGCAATTCGCCCGCCTGGGCGATGATGGCGTCGCCGTCGTAAATGGCCCGGCCCGCTTCGTTGCCGAGCAGGTTGCAGTAAATGTAGGCGCAGCCGTAGGCGCGGGATCCTTCCTGCACGAGGCGTTCGCGGGTGAAGGTTTTGAAAAACCCGAAGTGGCTGGCGCTCGGATTCAGCAAAATATCCACCCCGCGCTGGTACAAATCGCGACCGGGGCGATTGGCGACCCAGCCGTCTTCGCAGATTTCAAAGCCAATTTTCACGCCGCTCACGTCGAAGAGTAAATCGCCGCAGGGGTAGCTGAAGGGGCCGATTTTGAGTTCCGTGCGCTGGCCCGCGTCCCAGGCGTGAAACCAGCGGGTTTCGTAGTGAATGCCGTTGTTGGCGAGGTTTCGTTTCAACGCAACACCGCGAATCTGCCGGTTGGCCACCAGCGCGGCGGCGTCGTACACCCGGTTGTTGACCACCACGGGCAGGCCCAGGCACACGATGATGCCGTCAGTGTGGGGCACGAGGTCGAGCAGGCTCTGCGCGGCCATTTCGCAGGTGTGGGGGGCGAAAAACATATCGTCGCAGCCGTAGCCGGTGATGGCGAGTTCGGGCAAACACAACAGGCTGACGTGCTGGCGCTTGGCATCTTCGATGGCTTCGATGAGGCGGGTTTTGTTGCCCTCCCAGTCGAGGGGAGTCTGGTTGACGACGCCGGCGGCGACTTTGAGGAGTTTCATGCGGTTTTTTGGGTGTTGACTGGAAGAGTGCAAAAATGGGGGAAAAGTTTAGTTTCCGCTGTTGATGCTGCCAGTTAGAGCCGGACCCAGAGAGCGGTGGCGATAACGATAAACGGCTATCTAAACACCCTCGTTTGAAATATGCTATAATTTCGGCAGGTTTACCCGACAAATGCCCAACCATGTCCTCCCCCACCCCCTTCTACCACCGCCTCTCCCACTCCCTCCTCGCCCTGACGCTCATCACGGCGGCCCTGTATTTGGGGCAGGACATCTGGGTACCCTTCTCGCTGGCGGTGTTGCTGGCCGTGCTGCTCCGGCCCGTCGAGGCCTGGCTTATCCGCCGGGGGGTGCATAAAGTCGTGGCCATCAGCCTGGCCGTATTGCTGGCCATGCTGGTGCTGGCGGGCATTACGGCGTTTATTTCGATGCAAATCGCCAGTTTCACCGAAGAATGGCCCAAGTTGAAGCAAAACCTCACCGATTTTTACACCGACGCCAAGCGCTGGGTGCGGCGCGAGTACAACGTGAGCAATCGGCAGCAGGACCAGTACATCCAACAGGCCCAGCAGCAACTCGCCGAGAATTTGAAGGGTTCGGGCGGCGGTTTGTTGTCCACCATTCTGGGGCCGCTGGGCACGCTGACGCTGTTGCCGATTTACGTGTTTTTGTTGCTGTACTACCGCGCCATGCTGCTCAAATTCTCGGTCGAACTTTTTGCCAAGAGCGAAACTGCCCGGGTTCGCGAGATTTTGGGGGAAGTCAAAACGGTCATCCAGAGTTACATGGTGGGCCTGTTGCTCGAAGCCGCCGCCGTGACGGGCCTCACCGCCGGGGGGCTGCTCTTGCTGGGTGTGCAGTACGCCGTGTTGCTGGGCGTCATCACGGCCCTGCTTAATTTGATTCCCTACGTCGGGGTGCTGATTGCCTCCGGGTTGACCATCCTCGTCAGCATGGCCAATTCCGGCGAAGCCAACACGCTGATTGGCGTCGTGGTGCTGTTTGCCGTCGTGCAATTCATCGACAACAACTTCCTGGTGCCGCTCATCGTGGCGGGCAAGGTGAAGGTCAACGCGCTGGTGTCCATCCTCGGCGTGTTGCTGGGTGGGGCGCTGGCGGGAGTGTCGGGGATGTTCCTGTCGATTCCGGCCATTGCCATGCTCAAGGTAATTTTCGACCGCGTCGAGGGCCTCGAAGCCTGGGGCATCCTCATCGGCGACGACACCCCCGCCGACGCCCGCAAGCCTCTGATGCGCCTGCCCAAGTGGCTGAAGTTTGGCTCGAAAAAGAAGGAGGCGTGATTTCCCGTCGATACCGTAAAAACCCCCGTTTTTAAAATGGGGTACTTCCCCCCTACCACGTCTGCGACCAACCGCCCACCTTTGTCGCATCATCTCCCTCTCATTTTTTTTAATTCCACCTCAGTACCTGCCCAGACGGAGGAGTTGTTAAATTTTGAGCGGTCCGCCGCTGCGGTTGTTGAATTGTTGAGGGTACTCGTTCAACAACCCAAATTCAACAACTCTCCCTTCGCCCGATAACCCGAACTCCTATTCGGGGCATACATTCCGCTGCGTATAAATTTATCCGTTAACCTGCCCTCGTATGCTCGCGCTGGCAATCGACTGGCTGTTGCACGAACTCAACCAGGTGCTCACCGACCCCTCCGGAGCCGGACCCGCCGTGGTGGGGGGCAATGTAGCCCAACTCGACGCTGATACCGCCGACCCGCCCCTGACCAACAAAGTCATCCTCTCGCTGGTGAACCTGGAGGAAGAAAAAACGCTGCGCAACCAACTGCCCTACGAAGAGGTGCTGCGCGGCGGCGAGCGAAGCATCGAGTACCAGGCCCCGCCCGCCTTTCTGAACGCCTACCTGCTGGTGAGCGCCAGCCACGGAAACTACCGCAATGCCCTGCGGCTGCTCGGCGAGGTGGTACTTTTTTTTCAGCGTCACCCGGTGTTCGTGGCCCGCAATTCGCCGGGTTTCGTGCTCCCCGAAGGGATGGCCGACGCCCGGCTCATCGTAGAATTGTACTCGCTCAGTTTCGAGCAAATCAACCACCTCTGGGGGTCGTTGGGCGGAAAACAACTGCCTTTCGTGCTGTACAAGTGCCGCCTGCTGCGCCTCGAACCCACCCAGGCCCCGCTGGTTCGCAAGCCGATTCAGACGGTCAAAACCAAAAATCCCAACGGCGAATTTGCCCGCCCCCAAACCGCCGAAGCCATCGCCGCCGCCCGCCAGCAAGCCAATGGCTCGGATGCTGATCTGAGCGAGTTTCTGGAAGGATGACCGAAAAAGTTTTCAGTTTAAAGTTTAGCGTTTTCGGTTGCCATCCGGCAACGCTGCTCTGCGCTACCAACTGAAAACGCTAAACTTTAAACTGAAAACTATTCCCCATGGCTTCCTACACAACCCCCGGCGTGTACGTCGAAGAAATCCCGAAGTTTCCGCCCTCGGTGGCGCAGGTCGAAACGGCCATTCCCGCTTTCGTGGGCTACACCGAAAAAGGCCCTACCGTGCCCACCCGCCTGCTTTCCATGCTCGAATTCGAAACGACGTTCGGCACCACGCCCGTCGAATCGTTCACCTTCGATGCCGTGCAGGACGACGCCGGGCTGCGCGTCAGCCTCGTCACGCCCCCCGCCTTCAACTACCGGCTTTTCTACGCCATGCAGCTTTTTTTCGCCAACGGCGGCGGCCCCTGCTACGTGGTATCGGCGGGCCGTTACGCCGACGGGGCCGTGAGCGATGCGGCCCTCAGCGCCGCCCTCGACCGCGCCGCCGACGTGGACGAAATCACGCTCCTGGCCGTGCCCGACGCCGCCCTCGTGGCCGGTGATTCGGCCCGCTACGCCGCCCTGATGAACCGGATGCTGACCCAGTGCCGGGCCAAAGGCGACCGCTTCGCCCTCCTCGACGTGCCCGACCGCTACACCTCCGACCAGGCCATCACCGACAACTTTCGGGCCCCGGTACGCGGGGAAGTGGAGTTTGCCAAATACGGCGCGGCCTACTACCCCTACCTCGAAACCACGCTGAGTTATCGTTACGCGGATTTTAGCGGGAAAACGGCCATCCGGTTGAGGAATTTCACGAAAACCACCACCGATGCCGCCGCCGCCACGAAGGCCACCGCCGCCAAAACCGCCGCCGACGATCTCGCTGCCAAACGCACGGACGCTACGGCCAAGCGCCTTGCCTTCAACGCCGCCGCCAGCGCCGAAACCACCGCCCTCCGCATCAAGGAGGTCATCGACACCCAGTTTGACAGCAGCACGGTCGAGGTGCTGAAAGCCGCCGCCGGCGCCATCGTGGGCGGGGTGGAAAACCTGGCCGCCGCGTTGAAAAACGCCGCCAACAAAACCGTCCTCCGCACGGCGACCAACCAGCAGGCCACCGACACGGGCGCGGCCAAAACCACCGCCCAGACCGACCTGACCGCCGCCGATGCCGCCCAGGAAACGTCCCAAACCGCCCTCAGTGCGCCCCTGAAAGCCGCACTCGACGCGGGCGGCTTCGCCTTCGGGGCCAGCGCGGTGGAGGCCGACAACCCCGCCATCAAAATCAGCTACACCGCCCTCTACAACGCCCTCCTCCGCCTCGCCGCCGACCAGCGCGTGGTGCTGCCGCCGAGCGGGGCCGTCGCCGGGGTGTACGCCCAAACCGACGCCACGCGGGGCGTTTGGAAAGCCCCCGCCAACGTGAGCCTCACCCAGGTGGTACGCCCCACCGTGGCCGTCACCGACGAATTGCAGGGGCACCTCAACGTGAGCGACACGGGCAAATCGGTCAACGCCATCCGGGCGTTCACGGGCAAGGGAATTCTGGTGTGGGGTGCCCGCACCTGGGCCGGGAGCGACAACGAATGGCGCTACGTGCCGGTGCGTCGCTTGTTCAACATGGTCGAAGAATCGGTGAAAAAAGCCACGGCCCCATTCGTGTTCGAGCCCAACGACGCCAACACCTGGACGCGCCTGCGGGCCATGATTGAAAACTACCTCTTCAACCTCTGGCGGCAGGGTGCCCTGGCCGGTATCAAACCCGAACACGCCTACTACGTGCAGTGCGGCCTCGGCGTGACGATGACCGCCCAGGACATTCTCGAAGGCAACCTCGTCGTCGAAATCGGCATGGCCGCCGTTCGTCCGGCGGAGTTTATCGTGCTGAAGTTTTCGCACAAGATGCAGGAAAGTTAAAATTCCCCCTTTGAAGGGGGGTGCGTAAGGTTTGTGCGGCGGGAGGGGGATGTATCCTCGTTTCCCCAACCAACATCCCCCTCCTCACGCACAAACCTTACGCCCCCCCTTCAAAGGGGGAATTTAACCCTTCAAACCACACTCCCATGGCCGTTTACCCCCTCCCCAAGTTCCACTTCCGCGTCGAGTGGGGCGGTGCCCGCATCGGATTTACCGAAGTGTCGGGCCTCGACGTGACGCACGACGTCATCGAATACCGCGACGGCGCCAGCCCGGAATATAGCAAAATCAAAATGCCGGGGATGCGCAAATTCAGCAACATCACGCTCAAACGCGGGACATTCCGAAGCGACAACGAGTTTTTCAAGTGGCTTAGCACCACCGCCCTCAACACCGTCGAGCGCCGTGACTTAGTCATCTCCCTGCTCAACGAAGTCCACGAACCGGTGGTGGTCTGGAAAGTCCGCAACGCCTTCCCCATCAGCGTCAAATCCACTGACCTCAAGTCGGACGACAACAGCGTCGCCATCGAAACCCTCGAACTCGCCCACGAGGGGCTGGAGGTGCAGAACGATTAAATTGGTGAAGAATGAAATGTGAGTGGTGATTTAAAATTCACAACTCGCAATTCACCACTCACAACTCCACGCATGGACCTTCTCCAATCCTACCCCTCCACCGGCTTCCACTTTTTGGTGGTGTTCGAGTTGTTTCCGCAAACGCCGGTGGACGTGCGTTTTCAGGAGGTCTCCGGCTTGTCAGTGACGATGAACACCGAGACCATCACCGAGGGCGGCGAAAACCGATTCGTCCACAAACTGCCCACCCGCACCCAGTACAGCGATTTGACGCTTAAACGGGGGTTGTTCGCCGTGTCGGGCCTGACGGAATGGTGCCGCGAAACGCTCGAAAACTATCAGATCAAGCCCGTCAACCTGCTGGTTTCGCTCCTCAACGAATCGCACATTCCCCTCCAGTCGTGGTACGTCGTCCACGCCATCCCGACGAAATGGGAGATCAGTTCGTTCAACGCCGAGCAAAGCCAGGTCGTGGTGGAGTCGCTTACGCTGAGTTACCATTATTTCAAAATGATTAACCCGGCCTCGCTCGTGGCGGGTGCCCTCGGAGCCGTCACCGGCAGCGCCGCGCTAGCGATTTAACAGTGATCAGTTTTCAGTGATCAGTTGCCATCCGGCTAGCAGATTACCCAAACTGATCACTGTTCACTGAAAACTGATCACTGAAAATGCCCGTCGTCATCCAGGAAATCGTCATCACCGCCAACGTCGATTCGGCCTCTCCCGCGCCAGTTGGCCCCACCGGAGCGAGTTCGGGCGGTACGAGTGGAACCGATGCCGACGCCCGCCAATCGATAGTGGCCGACTGCGTGGAAGAAGTCATGCGGACATTGCGGGAAAAAGCGGAGCGGTGAGAAAAGCAGGTTTGTAGTTTACGGTTGAAATGCCTTTTCAACCGTAAACCACAAACCGTAAACCACAAACCACAAATGCCCACACTCACCAAACTCATGCTGATTCCCTACGAAGACGCGGCTTTCAAAAAAGCCCGCACCGACGAGGCGTTCAGCGTTCAGGTAAATCCCGAAACGTTCACGACCAACCAAACCGTGGCCGTGTCGCGAAAACAACCCTTGGGCAGTAGTGGGGCCAACCTCCGCTACCTCAATACGCCCTCCGAACGGCTGGAATTCGAGTTCCTGATCGACGGCACCGGGGCCGTTCCCGCCCCGGCGTCGGGTGGGCTGCTTGGGGCGCTGGCGGCGGGGTTTCAGTTGCTGGGCACCGAAAAAAAAAGCGACGTGATGGAGCGCATCGAAAAACTGCGGAACACCGTGTTCAGCTACCACGGCCCCATTCACCAGCCCCGGTTTGTGCAACTGGTCTGGGGAACCTTGCTTTTTCAGGGCCGCCTCACCTCGATGAACACCCGCTACACGCTCTTCCAACCCGACGGCACCCCCCTGCGGGCCTTCGTCAAGTGCGGGTTCGAGGGCAGCGTGAGCGACCAGAACCGGGTGCAGAAAGAAGGGGCCGAATCGCCCGACCTCACCCACGAACGCAGCGTACAACAGGGCGACACACTCGCCCTGCTGGCCTTCCGCCAGTACAACGACCCGGCCCTGGCCCTCGAACTGGCCCGCGTCAACGACCTCGACACCCTGCGCCGCCTCAACCCCGGCCAAAAACTCCGCCTCCCGCCGGTGGAAAAATGAGTGGTGAAGGGTGAGTTGTGAAATGTGAAATTCACAACTCACCCTTCACAATTCACAATTCACAATTCCCCATGCCCTCCCGCCTCCTGCCCGACGAATCGCCGACCGGCCTGGCTACGTACACCCTCAAGGTGAACGGACAGCCGCTGGCGCGTCGGTACGGCGTGCTGGCCTTGAGCGTGAGCAAGGAGGTGAATCGAATCCCGAAGGCCAGCTTGACGCTGCTCGACGGTGACCCCGCCGGGCAGGAAGCGGGCGGCGCGTTTCCCGTCAGCAACGAGGCCACGTTTTTGCCCGGCAACGACCTCGAAATCTGGCTCGGCCTCGACGGAACGGAGGACTTGGTTTTTAAGGGAATCCTCGTTCGCCACGCCCTGCGCATCCGCGCCGACCGCGCCCCCGAACTGACCCTCGAAGCCCGCGACAAGGCCGCAAAAAGTACCCAGACCCGCCGCTGCCGGTATTTCAACGACCAGAAAGACAGCGAAATCCTGGAAACGATTTTCGGTGAATACGGCCTCGACGCCACCGTCGCTCCCACCGGCGAAACCCACGCCGGGCTGGTGCAATACCACGCCACCGACTGGGATTTTGCACTCACCCGCGCCGAAGCCAACGGACTGCTGTGTTTCGTGAGCGACGGGACTGTGGTGGTGGGAAAGCCGGATTTTAACCAGGAACCCACCCTCGAACTCACCTTCGGGGCGAGCATCCTCGAACTCGACGCCGAACTCGACGCCCGCCAGCAACCCGACTCGGTGGAAGCGCAGGGCTGGAATCCCGCCGACCAAACCCGCCGGGACCTCCCCGCCGCCGAACCGGAATTCAGCCCGGCGGGCAACGTAACGGGCAGCGACCTGGCCGGGGCGCTGGGCCAGTCGGAAACGCTGCGCCACGGCGGGGGCCTGACCGAGCCGGGTCTGCAAGCCTGGGCCGACGGTCGCCTGCAACGCGCCCGGCTTTCCGGCCTGCGCGGACGGCTGCGGTTCATCGGCTGCCGGGCGCTGAACCCCGGCGAATTAATCACGCTGGCGGGCCTGAGCGAGCGCTTCAACGGCACGGTGCTCGTGTCGGGCGTGCGCCACACGCTCAACACCAGCGAAGGCTGGCTGACCGACGTGCAGTTCGGACTGTCGCCCGAACCCTTCGCCCGCGAAGCCGAACCGCTGTCCGCGCCCGCCGCCGGGGGCCTGCTCCCGCCCGTGCGCGGCCTGCACGTCGGCGTGGTCACGGCCCTCGCCGACCCCGACGGGGCCTACCGGGTGAAGGTGCGGATGCCCGCCGTGAGTGCCGACGAAGAAGGCGTTTGGGCACGGATGGCCTTGCTCGACGCGGGCGCGAACCGGGGTACCATGTTCCGCCCCGAACTGGGCGACGAGGTGGTGGTGGGGTTTTTCGATGAAGACCCGCGTTTTCCGGTGGTCCTCGGTGGGCTGCACAGTCCGGCCCACGCCGCCCCGCTCGAACCCGCCGACGGCAACCACCACAAGGCCATCGTGACGCGGTCGGGGATGAAAATCCGGTTTGACGACGAGAAGAAAATTCTGACGCTGGAAACCCCCGCCGGAAAAAAAGTCCTCCTCGACGAAGACGCCGGAACGCTGGAACTCCGCGACGAACACCGCAACAAACTTACGCTCTCGTCCAGTGGCATCGTCATCCAGTCGGGCGGGGATTTGGCGTTGCGGGCGAGCAGCGGCACCCTCTCGCTCCAGGCCGCCCAACTCAGCCTGGGCGCCAACGCCTCGATATCCATCAAAACCACCGGCGCTCTTCAGCTTGAAAGCAGCGCCACGGCCACGCTGAAGGGGGCCATGGTAATGATAAACTAAGTGGTGAATGGTGAGGGGTGAATTGTGAAATAAATCATCCATTCACCCCTCGCCTAAGTGGTGAGTTGTGAGGGGTGAATTAAATCATCCATTCAACACTCACAATTTCACAGTTCAAAATTTCAAAGTTCACGTCTTTCAGTTCACATTTCACAACTCACCCTTCACATTTTATGAACCAGCCTGTACATTTTGCGGAACAACTTCGGCAGCGTACCAAAACCTTTGCGTTACGGGTCATTTACCTGTTTCAGAAGCTGCCCAAAACCGACGAAGCGCGGATTATTGGTAAACAACTGCTCCGCTCCGCTACCTCGATGGGGGCCAATTACCGGGCGGCTTGCCGGGCCAGGTCGGATGCGGAGCATTTCGCCAAAATGAGTATCGTGCTGGAAGAAGCCGATGAAGCGGCGTACTGGATGGAATTGCTGGTTGAAGCCGAACTTGTAACTCCTGAAAAACTGGGGTCTCTGCAAAAAGAGGCCAACGAACTGATTGCGATTTTCGCCACCACCCGCAAAACGCTGCAAGACAAAAAGCAAGCAAAAATTTAATTCAAACCTGCGCCAGCGAACCGTTCGCAACTCACATTTCACAACTCACATTTTACCAATGCCCCCCTCCATCCGCATCACCGACCCACACCTCTGCCCGATGGTCACCGGCGTGGTGCCGCACGTGGGTGGGCCCGTGCTTCCTCCCGGTTGCCCGACGGTGCTCGTGGCGGGGTTGCCCGCCGCCCGAGTGGGCGACATGGCGATGTGTACCGGTCCGCCCGACGTGATTGTGCAAGGGTCAGGCACCGTGCTCATCGGCGGAATGCCCGCCGCCCGGATGGGCGACCTGACCGCCCACGGCGGCACCCTGTTGGGCGGTTGCCCGACGGTGATGATTGGGGGATAAATCCCAGTTTTCAGTCTGGAGTTTTCAGTTGGACTAAACTGAAGACTCCAGACTGAAAACTGAAAACTCCAGACTGAAAACTGAAAACTAAAATGCAATCCTCCTTCCTCGGTCGCGGCTGGAATTTTCCACCCCAATTCGACCGCGCCTCAGCGCAGGTGGCGATGCTCGAGGGCGAGGCTGACATCCGCAGCAGCCTGCACGTGCTGCTTTCGACGCTGCCCGGCGAACGGGTCATGCAACCCGACTACGGCTGCGACCTGACGCCCCTGTTGTTTCAGCCGGTGGACACGGCGCTGCGCACGTTTTTGCAGGACCGCATCCGCACGGCGGTGTTGAGCTACGAGCCGCGCATCACCCTGGACCGGGTCGATTTGGAACCCGACCCCACCGAAGGGCGGATTTTCATCACCCTCGATTACACCGTCCGCACGACCAATTCCCGCCATAACCTCGTCTTTCCGTTCCACCAAACGGAGGGCACCGAAACTCCCCGCTGATGGCTACGCTCCCCACTTCCGGCACCACCCAGGCCCACCGGCTGGCTTCCACGCCCAACCTGGACACCCTGCGCCTCGACGACCGCTCGGAGGCCGACCTGCGGAGTTGGGCCGGAAACCTGGCGAAGGAGCTGCGCTTCTTCGACGAAACCAATGCCGAAAACGGAACCTGGGAGGCGTTTTTTAAATACGACGAAACTGCTTTAGCCGAATTACAGGCCCGCGCCGAGGTACCGCCGCACTATGCGCTGTTCCTGGCCTTTTTGCGGACGTTCGGCGTGGCGCAGCGCCATTTCAATGGCTTGACCCGCCGTCACCTCGATTTTTACTACGAAAAAGTCCTCGGTCTCTCGCGGCGCGAGGGCCAACCCGACGACGTATTCGCCGTCGTGCAGTTGGCGAAACAAGCCGCCGAAGAATTCCTGCCCAAAGGCACCACCCTCGACGCGGGGAAGGGATCGGACGGTCAGCCCCGCCGCGTATTTAGCACCGACGATGCCTTTCTCAACCAGGCCCGGATTGCCGCCCAACGCAGCGTGTTTCTGGCTCCCAACGGCACCCTTCACGCGGGCGCTCCCAGCGACGGGCGCGTGTTCGGTCACGCCGGATTGCCGCTGGCCGAACTGGGTTTCGCGCTGGCTTCGCCCGCGCTCGAATTGGCTGGGGGTACCCGCACGGTCACGCTGGAATTTCCCCTGGCTCAAGCCGTTTCTCCCCTCCACTTCCGGCGAATTGCCTCGCTTCGGGGGGAGTTGAGCGGAGAAAAAGCCTGGCTACCGCTCCAGTTCACCGCCCGTTTTGAGGGAACCACGCTGCGCCTGAGCGGCACCCTTCCGGCCAGCGAAAAAGCGGTGGTCGGCTACCAGGCCACCCTCGGCGGCGGCTTCCCGACCGACTGGCCGTTGCTGAAGGGATTCGTGCCCGCCGAAGCCGCCGCGTTTTGGCGGGGCATCCGGGTGGAAGCGCCCACGCTGCGGGTCACGGTGGCCGAATTGCCGCTCACCGACGCCAGCAACGATTTCGGTCCCGTGGTCACGGACAAAGCCTTCCTGCCCTTTGGCCCGCAGCCCGTTCCCGGCTCGACCCTCACGCTGCGGTGCCCCGAACTGCACCAAAAATCCCTCCGCCGCCTCGACCTCGGCCTGACCTGGCTCAATCCGCCGACCCATTTCAAAACCGCTTACCGACACTACCCCGGCTGGAATTCGCTCAGCAACGCGGCCTTCACCGCCAGCCTGCGCGTTGGTTCCGCCGCGCCGGTGCCGGTCCATTTGTTCGACGCCAGCGACGCGACGCAACCCGTCGCCTTGAGTTGGAGCGGAACGCCGCAGGCGGGCGTGGACACGATTCGGCTTGAAAACGGGCACACGTTTTACCACCGCGAATTTCCCCAACTCTACGCCCGCGCCATGCTCGACAAGGCCACGGAAGCCCTCAACCCACCGCCGCCCCCACCGCCCGCACCGCCGACGGGGTTGAGCGCAAAGGCGTACCTCGTCGGCACGGCCAAGACGATTCAGGCGAAAGACAGCCTCACGTCGAAGGAGTTTGTCTCCCAAATTTTCATCGCCGAGTATTTCGACGACGGCATTCCCAACGATCCCTACACGCCCACGCTGAAAACGCTCACGCTTGGCTACCAGGCCGATGCCCTCCCCGGCGAACTGCGATTTTTTCACCTGGACGAACGTGGTTTTTCGGAAAAAACAACCTCGCCCTCCACCCTGCTCCCCCTCCACGCCGAGGCCGGGCAGTGGTGCATCGGGTTGGAGGCTCTCAGGCCCGGTCAGGCGCTGAGTTTGCTCGTGGATGCCGAAGAAGGCAGCGCCGACCCCGACGCCACGCCCCCGCCCCTGACGTGGAGCGTGCTGGCGGGCAACGACTGGCTCCCCCTCGACGACCGCCACCTGCTGGCCGATGAAACGCGGGGCCTGCGGCAATCGGGTCTGCTGCGCATCAACGTACCCGACGCGGCTTTCGCCCCCCACACCCGCCTCGACCCGACGCTGTGCTGGCTGCGGGCCAGCGTACCGTCAAGCCCCGACGGACTGTGCCGGGTGCGGAATCTGTACCCCCACGCGCTCCGGGCGCGGGGCGGGGCGCCAGACAATTTTCCCGCCGAAACGGTCACGAAACTGGCCGTGCCCCGCGCCACGGTGAAGGCGCTGAGCCAACCCCTCGCGTCGGGCGGGGGGCGACCCGCCGAAGATTCCGCTGCTTTTTACCGCCGCGTCAGCGAACGCCTGCGCCACAAAGGCCGCGCCCTGAGCGCCTGGGATTACGAACACCTCGTGCTCGAAGCCTTCCCCGAATTGTACCAGGTGAAGTGCCTCCCGCACACCGTCCCCGACTGCGAATCCTGTGTTTCGCCTGGTCGGGTCACGCTCGTCATCGTGCCCCGCACGGATGCCACCGACGCCCGCCGACCCCGCGCCAGCCAGGCGCTTCGGGCGCGGGTCAGTGCGTTTATCGACCGCCTCACGCCGCTGTTTGTGCGGGTGGAGGTGGTCAACGCCGTTTTTGAAACCCTGACCGTGCGGGCGGCGGTACGGTTCCGGCGCGGGCTGGCCTTCGGGTACTTCAGCGACCGGCTCCACGACGACGTGCAGCGTTACCTAACGCCCTGGGCCTTCGGCACCCCCGCCGAATTGAAATTCGGCGGCTCGCTGCGCCGGAGTGCGCTGTTGCGGTTCATGGAAAATAGGGAGTACGTGGACGCGGTGAGCGATTTCGAGGTGCTGGTCGACGCCGGTAGCCGCCGCACGGCGGTCGAACCGGATTTGATTCCCGCCACCGGCCCCCGCAGCGTGTTGGTTTCGGCGGAACGCCACGAGTTTAGCCCCTTCCTGCCATGACCCCCGCCCCCACCATTCGCCGCCAGCCGCCCGACAACCCGGCGCTCCGCTTCGACCTGCTGCGGCAGGCCGGGTTGGAACGCTTGCAAGTCCTGACGGGAAATCTGTGGACCGACCACAACCTGCACGATCCCGGCATCACGATTTTGGAAGTGCTCTGCTACGCGCTGGTGGATTTGGGCTACCGCACGGCCTTTCCGATTGAAGACCTGTTGGCTTCCGGCGGTGGGGCCTCCGGCGGTGGGGTGGATTTCGCGCCCTTCGGCCCGGCGCTGGACATGCTGCCCAGCCGCCCCGTCACGGCCCGCGATTACCGGAAACTCCTGCTCGACCTGCGCATCCCCGACGGCGACGACCTGATCACCGTGCGCAACGCCTTCGTCAGTCGGGACAAAACGACGACAGTGTTCGCCGATTTGTTGACCAAAAAAGTAACGCAACAAAAGCCCGGTCATGTCCGGTTTGAGGCATTGACTCTCAACGGCTTGTACGAATTTCTGGTGGAATTGGTCGTGGAAAAAGCCGTCCCTGCCGAAACGCCATCCGCCGCGCCGGAATTAGTCCCGCCCACGCCGGAGCAGACCGAAAAAGCCTTCGCCGCCATCCGGCAGGTGTACCAGGCGCAGCGCAACCTCGGCGAGGATTTGGGTACGGTGAAAGCCATCGAACCCCAGCCCCTCGTCATTTGCCTCGACCTCGACTTGCACCCCGCCGCCGACGTGGCGCGGGTGCTGGCCGAGGCCGAGGCCCGGCTCGATGCGCACCTCGCACCCCTGCTGCCGCGCTATTCACTGGCCGAACTGCTCGCCAAACCCAACCCCGACGGTTCGCGCCGGACGGTGGAGAAAATTCTGGAAGGCACCCCGCCCGCGCCCGTCGCAGGGGGCCAGTTCCTCGGTTTTTGGGACGACGAAGAACTCGACCGTGCTGAATTGCCCCCGGCGGTGTACGCTTCCGACCTCATCCGCCTGCTCACCGACCTCGACGGCGTGGCCGGGGTGCGCCACCTCCAACTCAACCACGCCGACGACCCGAATGCCCCCGCTTCGGGTTACGACTGGACGCTGCCCCTCCAACCCGGTAAACAACCCGTCTGGAGTCAGAAATTCATTCACGCGTTCAAGGATGTAATCCCGGTGTTTGCCAACCCCGCCGACTTGACGGCCCGGCGGAAAAAACTAGCCGACGAACGGGCCGCCCAACGCCGCCGCTTCGTCCGTGCCGACCTCGAACCCCAACCGCCGAGGGGCCGCGACCGCCATTTGACCGAGTACGTGCCGTTGCGGTCTGATTTTCCGCTGGTGTACGGCGTCGGTCCGGCGGGCTTGCCCAACACGGCTCCCGCCGAGCGCCGCGCCCAGGCCCGTCAGTTGCGGGCCTACCTCGCCGTGTTCGACCAGTTTTTTGCCAACTACCTCAGCCAACTGGCCCACGTCGGCGAGTTGTTTTCGCTGAACGAAGCCCTCGGTCGCACCTACTTCGCCCAGGTGGCGGAAAACGACCCGCTACTCTGGACGGCGGGCACGGACCTCGAAAATCGCCTGAATGAGCTGACCGAAGCCAGCAGTGACCCCGAGGACTCGGGGCGGGTGCAACGCCGCAATCAACTTTTCGACCACCTGCTCAGCCGGGTGGCCGAGTCGTTCAACGAGGTCGTGCTGCACCGCTTCGAGGCAACGGGTGAAAAAGCCCTCGCCGAGACGGTGGCCGACAAAGCCGCCTTCCTGGCCGAGTACCCCGCCCTCAGCCGCAACCGGGGCGGAGCCGCCGACGTAACCGCCGCCATCCCGGACATTTCTGGATTCGAGCAACGGCTGGCGCGGTTGCTCGGCCTGAGCGAAGCCGAGCGTCCCATCCTGGTCGAGCATCACCTGCTCCGGCCCCATCCGGCCTGGCCTGCGTTGCCGCCCGCCCCGGAGAATGCTTCGGCGCTGTTGCCGCTCTGCCTCAACGAGGCGGGCGGCGAACCCTGCCGGGACTGCCTCGACCCGTACTCGTTCCGGCTGACGCAGGCCCTGCCCGCCCGCGCCGAGCGATTCCGGCGCGAAGACCAGGCCCAGCAACTGGCCTTTCGTGCCTACACGGAGCGGGTTATTCGTCAGGAACTGCCCGCGCACCTGTCGCCGAAAGTATGCTGGGTGGACGAGGCCCAATTCGTCGAGTTACAAACCCGCTGGACCGCCTGGCTTACCGCCCGCCGCGACGAGACGCTGGACACCGAAACGGGGCGGCAAACCACCGCCGAGGTGATTCAAACCCTGTTTTCGCTCAACAACCTCTACCCTAAAGGCACCCTCCTCGACCAGGACCCCAACACCCCCGACGGCCACGCCATCGTGCTGGGAAGGACGGCGCTGGGGACATTGGATGAACCCTGACAGTGGCCGCAGGCCCTGGCAATGGTTCTTGAGGAAGCCGAACCGCTGACAGGCAAAACCACATTGGCAATTTTCTAAAATTGCCAACGTCAAAAATTCCCCCTTGTGCGGGGCCCCTGTGCGTAGGCCGAAGGGGGGTGCGTGAGGCGGTGCGGTGGGAGGGGGATTCCTTGTGCGTGGGCTTTGCGTGAGGGCCGAAGGAGGCGGTTCGACGCTTCGATGCGGCTGGCTTTGTGCGGCTGGAGGGGGATATCCGCAGCGGTTACTCATCAACTATTCCATCCACCGACCCCATGCCCAAACGCAACCCCATCCTCCCCTACGACCGGCACCTCCGCCAACGGGCGCGGGACCTGCGCAACCATGCCACGCTTTCGGAAGTGTTGCTCTGGCAAAAACTCAAGGGCCGGACGATGGGCGTGGAGTTTCACCGCCAGGTGCCCATCGACCACTACATCGTCGATTTTTACTGCCACGAACTCCGGCTAGCCCTCGAAATCGACGGGAGCAGCCACCACGACAAACCGGAAGCCGATGCCCGGCGGCAGGAACGTTTGGAAGGGTTGGGCGTGCAGTTTTTACGATTCGGTGACTTGGACGTGAAAAAAAAGATGGCGTGGGTACTAACGGAAATCGAGGAGTGGGTTCGGGCGGCGCGGACATCCCCCTCCAGCCGCACATAACCTCCCCACCCCCCTTCGGCCACCACACAACGCCAGCCGCACAAGGGGGAATTTTCCCTGACCGCTTGAAGAGTTTCGGTTTTAACCAAAACCACAAACCAAAAACCGTAAACCGTTTCCCCCATGGAAAACACCCCCATCAAACTCCGCCTTCCCCGGCCCGACTGGCACGGGTTTGAAGACAACCAGGTGCTCACCGCTGATTTGCTCAACGACACCGTCCGGTACCTCGACGTCCAGACCCGCCTGAGCCGGGTGCATTTGACGGGCGTGGGCGTGGCCTTCGGCCTGCACCCCGTGCTGAACGACGGCAGCCTGCGCCTGAGCCGGGGTTTCGGCCTGACCACCGACGGCGACCTGCTGGGTTTTGCCGAAAATCAGTCTTTTGGCAACATCGCGCCCTTTGCCGACAGCCGGGGCGAGTACGCCGCCTTTCGGGCGGGCGGGGCGCTGATGACGCTCTGGGAACTGCTGCCCGCCGATTCACCCCGCCCCGACGCCACGCCGCTGACCGACCTGCTCGCCGCCCACCCCGACAACGACCTCGTGGCGCTGCTCTACGCCGAGCAGTTTTTGGAAAAACACGAAATCTGCCGGGCCGACCGCTGCGACGCAGCGGGGCAAACCGTCCATACCGAACCGCGTGCGCTGCTGATCACTCGCGCCGATGCCGACGCACTCCTGCGCACGGCGGGCGAGCGCCGCCTGCCCGAACTGCCACCCCTGGCCGTGCGGCGACCAAAATTTTCGGAGCGAATCACCCAGTTCGATCAGCTCGCCGAGGTGTACCACGCCGCCAGCACCCAAACCCTCGCCGACTTTAAAACCGCCCTGACCGCCGCCGACCCGGTACTAAAAATCCTGCTCGACCTGGCCCAGGAAACTGCCGGAACGCCCTTCGAAGGCTTGCCCGCCGCAGACGGCGCAGCCCTGGCCGACCGACTGGCGCAGGCCATCGAGGCCGTGCGCCGGACCCACGCCGTGCAATACGCCCACGACGCGCTGCGCGACGTGGCGGCGGTGTACCAAGAATTTCGGGAAGCCGTGAATAATCTCGGCCTCAGCGCCTTACCCAGCCCGGAGCTTTTTCCGAAACACCTGCTGCTGGGAAGTCTGTCCGCCAGCGGCCCGGACGATGCCTACCGCACGGCGTTCCGCCCCTCGGTGGCGCAGGCGGGCCGGGCCGACCGGCTTCAGACCGCCCTGCGGCAATACCGTCGGTTGCAAACGTTGGTGGAAACCTTCGCGCCCAACGCCGCCCCGCGCCAGTTGACCGTCACGCCTTCGGCGGGGCCGGGGAAGCCGCTCGGCGAGCGGGCCTTGCCCGCGTATTACGACGCGGCCCGGCTCGCCGCCGTCTGGCCCGGCGAACGGCGCGGGCCGGGGCAAGTGCTGCTGTCCTGCCACGCGGCCCAGTTTTCCAACCGGCCGGAGGCGCTCAACCCGCTCGATTACGACTGGCCCCAGGCCGATTTTTACCGGGTGGAGGGGCACCTCAACCGCCCGTTCAAGGACGTGCAGGCCGAACTCAACCGGATGCGCGAGCAGCAGGATTTGCCCTTCGACCTCGTCGGCGTGCAAATCGAGGAGAATCCCGGCACCCTGCTTTGGCCGCCGCGCTTTCATTTTCCTGTCACCGATTTGGTGCTGCGCACCCAGCAGGCGCACTTCAACGGCCACCTCAGCCAGGTAAAAACCTTTGCCGACCAACTGGACGAAGGCGTGAAAACCGCCGCCGAAAGTCCGGAGTTTGGCAGCGTGGCGGGCGAATTCGGCGATGCCGCCGCCCTCTCACAGCGGCGGCAGAGCGTGCAGGCGCTCAAAACCGCGCTCAACGAGCAGGCGGAGGCCATCCAAACCGCCTTCGACAGTTCGGCGGCGACTTCGGTGAAAACCCTCCACGCCGCCCTGAGCGACAAAGCGGCGGAGTTGAATCTCAAGGCCCGGCCCTTCGTCAACGCCACGGCGGCGGCTCTCACCCCACTCGATACCCTGGCCGTGCAGGTGCAACCGCAGCTCATCGACTGGCTGACCGACCACCGCACCGAGCAGGAAACGGCGGCGAAGAGCGCGTATTTTTTCACGAATTTTCTCCGAAAACACCCGGCTTTGCTCCACGCGGGTGGGGTGCCGGTGGGGGGGACGTTCGTGCTCGTGTACAACGGGGCCGGCACCGTGGTGGCCGATTTTTACCTACCCCACGCCTGGGTGGAAGTGCCCGCCGAAACGCCCCCGCCGAAACCCCTGCCGCTGCCCAAGGTCACGCTGCCGCTCGATTACAAACCCTGGCTGCTCAACGCCGACCGCTTCCGGCCTGAGGTGAATTTGCGGAAAAACGTGCTCGAACTCGACAAACGCATGGTCACGACCGACTTGCTCGAAGGCAAACTGGCCCAGTCGGCGCGGGATTTGAAAACCGACGTGACCAACCAAATCGGGCAGGTGAATGCGCTGGTGGACGCCAAAGTGCTGACGCAGGACGCCAAAATTGCGGGGGTCGCCGGGCAGGTCCTCACAGTGGGTACGCAGGTGCAGGGGCAGTTGAAAACCTTCGCCGACAGCAACCTGAAGCTGACCGATTCCTACACGGCGTTTGTCAACCGAGCCAAAGCCGACGTAGGCGTGGTGAAAGACCTGGGCAACGGCGTGCGTACCCTGCTCAGCGACGACAACCGCACCTTCATCGCCCTCGAACCCGCCGAATTTGAGAAATTAAACCAACTCGTCACCAACGTGGCGACGGTGAAACCGAACACGGTGGCCGCGCAGGACGTGGTGGCGCTGCAAACCAACGCAGTCAAAATCAACGACGCCATCCGGCAAGACCCCAACCGGTTCAATATTTTCCGCATCAACCGATGAACACCCCGGCCCCGCACCTTGTCCGCCGCCTGCGCGTCGAGTTTCGCACGGCGCAGGCCGACGCCGCCTTCCGGCTGCGGCAGCGCGTGGCCGATGGCCTGCAATCGGCGGCGTTCAGCCGGGCGCTCGACACCCTGCTCGCCCGGCTTGGCCCCCCGGAAACGACCTGGCGAATCGACCGGCTGGAGGTGCCGTTGGGGGAGTTTTCGGTGGAAACGTTCGAGGCCACCTGGATGCCCCGCCTGCTGGGGGCGATTGAACGGAGCCTGACGGACTTGGGGTCCTCGCCCGGCGAAACGGCGTCGGTTTTTCCCAAAACACCGCCGCCAGTTGGGGAACGCCACCCGACTTCGGAAGTCAAGCTGGAAACCTTCGCCGAGGTACTCCGCACGGGCCGGTGGCCGAGTTGGGCTGCGCCGCTGGCGTGGCCGGCCTGGGAAACGGCATTGAAAACCGCCGTGCGCCAACACCCGGCGCGGGCGGCGGCTTTGCTCGCGCCCGTGCTGGCGCAACCCGGAGCCGCCCAACGGCTGGTTTGGCAGTTCCAAAAATCCACCGTCGAAATGCTGCTCCGGCACCTGGCCGGGAGCGACGTGCTGACGCGATGGAAACGGGAAGAGGCCGCTTTGCAAACGGCGGGACGGGAAGCGGGCCTTGGCGCGGGCGACATTCGGGAACGGCTAGAAACCGCCCGGATGGCCTTCGTGCGGGCGCTGGCGCAACGCGGCTGGGTGCCGGACGAAGTCTTTTTTCAGGAAATCGAACGGGATTTTCTGGGTTTCCCCGAACGGTTACCTTCCGCCAACCGGCGTCTAGAATCTTCCGCGACCGACGAACCGAAGCTGGAATTGCGAAACGCTCCGGTCCTGTTTCCCTCGCCAAAGCCGGAGCTTGCTGAGCCAGTGGTTCAGAAAACGGGGACGGAACTTCCGACTTCCCAATTCATCGGGCTGGCCGGGCTGGTGCTGTTGCATCCGTTTTTGGCGCTGTTTTTTGAAGAACTGGGGTTTACCGGAAAAAACGATTTTCGAACGGAAGCCGCCCGGCAGCGGGCGGTACACGTGCTGGCGCACCTCGCCGGACACGCGCCCAACCCGCCCGAAGTGGCGTTAGTTTTGCCAAAATTGCTGGTCGGATTTTCACCGGAAACGCCGCTGCCCCGTCGAATCCGGCTCTCGGCGCGGGAAAAAACGGAAGCGCGTAACCTGCTACTCGCCGTGCTCGGCCACTGGACGGCCCTGCGTAACACCGCGCCGGAAGCGTTGCAAACCGAATTTCTCCGGCGCGAAGGTCGCCTCGACCGGCGTGATGACGGCTGGCACCTGACGGTGGAACAACGCCCCGCCGACGTGCTGCTGGGGCGCTTACCCTGGGGGTTGTCGTTGGTGAAACTGCCCTGGATGACCGAGTGGCTGCACGTAACCTGGGCCTGAACCGCTCCCTGCCATGACCGAACACGCCCCGATTGTTGCGAGACCTTTTTCAACGGGCCTTTTCCCGCCGAAGCCGTTTTTTCAGCCCAAACTGACGGTCAACGCCCCCGGCGCATCCACGCTGGGCGATGCCTACGAACGAGAAGCCGACCGCGTGGCCGACCAGGTGATGCGAATGCCCACCTTCGGGGCCGCTTCGAGGGCGGGCGCGTCTTTTTTTTCGCCCCCGCTGAACGCCGCCCCCCGCCTGCAACGCCGATGCGCCGCCTGCGAACACGAGGAAAAAGCAGGGCTTCAGCGGAAGGAAACGACCGCCGCCCCCGGAGGCCAGACCGCCCCGCCCCCGGTGTTGGAGGTCCTGTCTTCGGGCGGCGGGCAGCCCCTCGATGCCGACACGCGGGGTTTCATGGAAAGTCGCCTGGGGCAGGACTTCTCGGCGGTGCGGGTTCACACCGATGCGCGGGCGGCGGAGAGCGCGGCGGCCATCCAGGCGCGGGCGTACACGAGCGGGCGGGACGTGGTTTTTGGGAGCGGGGAATACCAGCCTTCGAGCGAAACGGGAAAGCGCTTGCTGGCGCACGAACTGGTACACGTGGGGCAGCAGCGGGCCGGAATCGGGCAGGTGCAACGGGAGGGCTTCGGCGACGTGCGGATTGCGGAAGGCTACCACGAGACGATCACGCGGATCAAAGCCAGCGCGAAATTTAATAGCCTCAGCGCGGCGCAAGCCAAACTGACCGGGGACCTCATCCTCGAAATTGAAAAAAAGCCCGACTGGCCGACGCGTTCTTCGTTTGCCGTGCAACTGGGGATTCTGTTTGCCCGAACCGCAAAAAAGGTCGATTTGGACGCGGCCAAAGCCCAAATCCTGACGCTCGGCCTCGACCCGGCCTTGGTCACGGCCTTGCTGGAAACGCTGTCCAAGCCGCTGCTGGGTTACGTCGCGTCGGGGTTTGATTTCAGCAGCCGCTTTTTAAAGCACGCGGGGACGTTAGGGTTCAGCGTGGAAAACGCGGCACTGGGCAGTTACAAAGCCGGTCCCTACGACCGGAACCAACCGGCCAGCGTCACCAACCCCGCCGAAGAATCCTTCAAGAAATCGGACATCCTGTTCTTCTCCGGCCACCAGTACGCGCAGTACCGCGAACCGGGGACGTTCACCGACGATGAGAGCAAGTCCTGCTTCAACGTCGGGATGATTTCACAGGCAAACCAGCGCGTGAAACTCGTGGTCAGCACCAGTTGCGCCACCATTTGCCAGGACGTCGCCAAGATTTGGCAAAGCAAATTTCCCGATGCCCTCATCCTCGGCTATCGCTTTTCCGCCCCCCTCAACGGGGCGATCGTCGCGGATGCCTTCGCCAAAAAATTACTGACGCAGGGACCACTCGACCTGGCCGACGCCGGCAGTCTGCAAGGCGTCCGGGATGCCTGGAAGTCCGTCGTCCTCGGCAAAGGCAGCGTGGAAGGCGGCCCCGGTTTGCTGTATGGCTCGGAAGTAGAGATTTGGGAAGGAGGGAAATGGGTCAAAAAACCCTGGAACGACAAAGCCAATGCGTGTCACTATCACTAGGAATGCCGACCGCCACGCGAGTTGAGAAATCCGCTAATGACCAGTTCATTCTGCCATCCATCCCTAGCGAGGGACTTAAGTCCCTCGCTAGGGATGGATGCGGTGAAAATCAAACAATTTTTCTTGATACCACTTAAACCAACCACAAGGGTGTCCCTCGCTAGGGATGGCGGTGAAAATCAAACCTTACTCAATTTTCAATCCGCGTGGTGGCCTCCATGAGGCAAGTAAGAATTAACGAAGTGGTCGAGTTTTTCAAAAAAACTGAATTCGGTCAGTTCCCAACCCCTTTCCACCCCTTAAATTCCAACCCGGTTCAGCGCCTGCCATGCACACGCCAAGCACAAAAACAGAAAATCAAACGGCTAAGCCCACTTCGACGAACGGCGCGTTTTTCGGCGGAGGCCGGGTGCCGTTTTTTCAGGCCAAACTGACGGTCAATCCGCCCGGCGACGCCTACGAGCAGGAAGCCGACCGCGTGGCCGATTCCGTCATGCGGATGCCGCTGGGAGCGACTCCGTTTTTTTCGGTAAAACCCCCGGTGATTCAACGAAAATGCGCCCACTGCGAGGAAGAAGAAAAGGCCATCCAACGCAAAGGCGGCCACGGCCTGGAAACCGCCCCCAGCGCCGTGGAAACCGTACTCACCCAACCCGGCCAGGCCCTCGACGGCGAGGCCCGGCAGCTTATGGAGGCCCGAATCGGGCAGGATTTCAGCGGCGTGCGCGTGCATACCGACGGCGCAGCGGCGCACGCCGCCGCCAGCATCGGGGCGCGGGCTTACACCAGCGGGAGGAACGTGGTGTTCGGCGCGGGCGAATTTTCACCGAACACCGAATCGGGGCGGCACCTGCTGGCGCACGAACTCACCCACGTGGTGCAGCAGGGCAGCGGCGGCGAAATCGTGCAACGCGACAGCGTGTACGAGGAAACGCCCGGTGCCAGCACCACCTTCAGCACCGGCCCCGCCGGGGCGCAGTATGCCGGTTACGTGGACCGGACCGAGTACCGGACCGAAGCCGACCGCCAGGCCCACCGCAACCCCATCCATTCGAGCCGCGTCAACGTGCGGTTCAACGAAAGCGCCTGCCAGTTGATCGTGCCGCTGACGATCCGGTTCGTCAACCAGACCGCCGCCAATCCCACCTCCTGCGGCAACATTTCCGGCGCGGCGAACGACCCCATCACGCCCGTGTCGCAGGCGGTGTTTGACCGCACCAAACGGCAATTCCTCACCGACCTGCCCGCCGCCCTCAACGGCTGGTACAGCGTGGTACTCGACGGCACGGGCTGTGGGGCCTGCCGCGAAGTGCCGGTTCGGGTGGAATTTACGGAGGTGACCAGCGGCACCGCCGACCGGACGGTCATCGTCACGGGCAATTCGGGGCGCTCCTACGTGAGCGGCGACGGCAGCACCGTGGGCGTTTGCGGGGGCAGCGGCGGCGAAAGCACCAGCACGCTCATCCACGAAGGCGGGCACTTCGCGCTGGGGATTGGCGACGAATACCACGAAGACCAGGGCACCCGCCCCACCGAACGCGAGCGCCTCGGTCAACACTCGCGCATGGCCCAGGACGCGCCCTCGCGGCTGCTCGAATTTCACGAACGACACTTTGCCTTCGCCGAAGCCTTCATGCGCTCGATGTACCCGACCTGCCAACCCCGGCTGCGGCGCACCCGGTCAGCGGCGGTAGAGTTTAATTTTTTTCTCAACGAAGGATTCCTGTCGCCCGACGGGGGTTCCGGCGAGCCAGCCTTCTCGCTGGGGATGCAACTTGGCATTCCGCTCCTGCCCATGCGGCGCTTGTCGCTGATGCTGGGGCCGAATTTCACGTATCTGGCAACTAGTCAGGATTTTATGGCCGGGTTCCGGGCGGGGTTGCAGGGGCGGGTCACGTTGGGGCGGCTTGGTCCGCTCGGCACCGCCGGGTTGGGATTCCGGGCCTTCGGCGAAGGGGGCGCGCGCTTCGATTTTTCCCGGCCTTCCGTCACGACGACGCCCTACCTCGAAGGGGGCGGCGGGCTGGATTTGCGCCTCAGCGACCAGTTCCGGATCGGCGTCGAAGCGGCCCGGGGGGTGATGGACGTGGGCGGGGCTTCGCCCCTGCCGTACTCCCGGTACAGCGCGCAGTTTGGGCTTAGTTTTTAAATTTTGAAGCTGTTTAAGGTTTCAAAAAATTCGGCAGAAACCGTGCGGGGTCATCCTGAGCGGAGTCGAAGGGTGGTGCGGTGGGCCAGCGCTGACCTGCCGCACCACCCTTCGACTCCGCTCAGGGTGACCCCCACAATCAAAAAACAGAAATCCTAAACAGCTTCTTTTTCAATTCTTGAACCGCGTCTTTTGAAATCACCGGATTTCGTCAATTTTCCCAAAAACCCATGTTCCAACCCCACCTCGCGCCTTCCGCCCGCGCCACTCCGGTCGCAACGCCATTTTTCCGCCCCGCCCTCCGGGTGCCGACGGGCACGGTGCAGCGCGACGTGGGCTGGGCCAGAACGGGCCGCCCCTACGGCCCGCCGATGACCAGCGAGGTGGACCAACGCGCCAGCGAAACCATCTCGAACGCCCCCGCCGGTTACGCCCGCTGGAACGGGACGTTTGGCTGGCAAAGTCGTTTTCAACTGAGTTTCGACCTCAACACCAACGTGGTCACGGTGGTGATGCGGCTGTACAGCACGGCCACCGAAGCCGTGCGAACGGCCTGGGAAAGCGCCATCGAAAGCCGCTGGAGCCGCCGGTTCGGCCTGCGCGAATCGGACGACCGGGGCGTGGTGCGTCAGACGTACCCCATCGCGGTGGATTTGCAGTGGGTCAGCGAGGCCGCCAGCGCGCACTACACCATCGCCCCGCAGGCGGCGGGGGCCACGCGCGGCGGGCGCTACGGGCTGAGCGGCACCACCTCCATGACCGACTGGGGCAGCGCCGATACGACCGACATCACCCACGAGTTCGGCCACATGCTGGGCAACGCCGAGGAATATTTCACCACCAACGGCACCGATTACACGGCGGGCGGCACCCGGCGCGGCTACCGCGACGCGGGCGGCGGCATCATGAACAACCCCGCCGAAAACCCGGAACTGCGGCACTACGAAGCGGTTCGGGCGGCGTTCGTGGCGCTGCGGGGGCTGCCTACGGAGCGGGTGGTGCTGGTGTGAGAACCGGTTTTCGGGTGAAGGAGAGGTGTCACGCTGAGCGGAGTCGAAGCGCGGTGCGGTGGGTAAACGCTGACCAGCCGCACCGCGCTTCGACTCCGCTCAGCGTGACACCTCTCCCTCCTCATCAATTTGTTGGCAGACCTACTGCTGCTAGCGTTCACGACATTTTCTACAATGAACCCCACTTCTCCAGCCCTTCCTCCCCTCCCACTCGCCCTGTCCTACCTTACCGAAGCGTTCCGCACCCGGCTGGCCTTGCACTTCGGGTTGGAAACGGCCCATCCTTCGCTCGAATTCGTGCCCACCCCCGACTGGTCGGGCAGCGAGGGGGCGCTGGGTGAGGTCATTCGGCGGTTTGGGTTTGAGGTGGAGGACGTACTGGTGCTGCTCACCGCGCTGGTACCGCACGTGCAGGCCGATTTTTTCGACCAACTCCTGAGCGAGGTCTTGCCGCAGGGCGGCGAATTTTCGGCGCTGGGCGGGGTGCGCGGCAAGCAGCACCGGGGCGTGTTGCCCACCGGCGAAACGGCCTTGTTTCTGCTGGCGGGCAGCGACCCGACCCGGCGACTGGAAGCCCGGCGTTTTTTAGACGAAGAAAGTCCCCTGTTTCAACGTGGATTGCTGCGCCTCGGCGAGGTTGCCGACGATGAACCCGCCCTGAGCGCCCGCCTGTTGTTGGCCCCGGAGTGGGTGGAAAAACTACTGACGGGGCGTGAGCGTTTCCCCAAATTCAGCCCGCAGTTTCCCGCCGAACGCCTCCACACCACCCTCACCTGGAATGACCTCGTGCTGCCCGCGCCGACGCTGGCGCAGGTGCGCGAACTCGAAGCCTGGGTGCGCCACGGCGAGGTGTTACTCCGGGACTGGGGCCTGAACCGGCGCTGGAAACCGGGCTACAAGGCCCTGTTTTTCGGCCCGCCCGGTACGGGCAAAACGCTGACGGCCTCGTTGTTGGGGGAACAAACGGGCAAACCCGTGTTTCGGGTGGATTTGTCGATGGTGGTGTCGAAATTCATCGGGGAAACCGAGAAAAACCTGAGCGCCCTCTTTGCCCGCGCCGAATACCAGAACTGGATTCTTTTTTTCGACGAAGCCGACGCGCTGTTTGGCAAACGAACGAGCGTCCGCGATGCCCACGACAAGTACGCCAACCAGGAAGTGGCCTACCTGCTCCAGCGGGTGGAAAGCTACGAGGGCCTGGTGATTCTGGCCTCTAACCACCGCCAGAACCTCGACGAAGCCTTCACCCGTCGTTTTCAAAGCATCATTTATTTCCCCCCGCCCAGCGCCGCCGACCGCCTCGCGCTCTGGCAACGCATCCTGCCCCCGGCCCTCCGCCTGGCCGACGACGTGCTCCTGCCTCAGCTTTCGCAGCGCCACGAACTCACCGGGGCGGGCATTCAAAACGTGATTCAATTCGCCTGCCTCCGCGCCGCCGACCGCGACGCGTCGCTGCCACTGCTGACGCTGGACGACGTGCAGGAAGGAATTCGGCGGGAGATGGCGAAGGAGGGAAAGTTGGGGTAAGTGATGGTAACTGCTGTTACGCAAACCCCGCCCTTTAGGGTGGGGATACGGGCGACCTCACTCTCAACGGGCTTTAGCCCTGAATGACCAGAGCGGGAACAAGGGCTAAAGCCCAGGGCGGTTGTTTTTGGCTCGGCCCCACCCTAAAGGGCGGGGTTTCTGGAGGGAAATACTTACTCCAGACTCCAACATCGGACGGTACGCCGAAGCAGGCTCCGCCGCCCCAGCGCGTCATTGCGTAGAGCGAGCGACTTTCACGCCCCGAAAACAATCCGTATTTTTCCAAAAAAATGACGCTGTTTTTCCCAAAAATGAAGCATTTCTTCTCCCTGCCCGGTCTGGTGCTCTTCCTCAGCCTGGCTCAAACCGCCCCGGCCCAAACGCCCGCCCTTTCCGAACCCAGCCTCTCGCCCGACGGGCAGGAAATTGCCTTCGTGTCGGGTGGCGACATCTGGACGGTGCCCCTCGGCGGGGGCGAGGCCCGGCTGCTGGTTTCGCACGAGGCCACCGAGTCGCGCCCGCTGTACTCGCCCGACGGGCGGCGGCTGGCCTTCGTTTCCACCCGCACCGGCAACGGCGACGTGTACGTTTTCCACTTCGACAGCGGGAACCTCGACCGCCTCACCTTCGACGACGGCAACGACCAACTCAGCGCCTGGGCGCGCGACGGAAAAAGCGTTTATTTCCACAGCCTCAGCCGCGACATCGCGGGCATGAACGACGTGTTTCGGGTCTCGACCGACGGCGGTACGCCCATGCCCGTCAGCGCCGACCGCTACGCCAACGAGTTTTTCGCCGCCCCCTCGCCCGATGGAACCACGCTCGCGTTTTCGGCGCGGGGCAATGCCGCCGCGCAGTGGTGGCGCAAGGGCCGGAGTCACCTCGACGAGGCCGAACTCTGGCTGCGCCGGGGCGATGCCGCCCAACCCCGCTACGAACGCCTCACCGAACCGGGGGCCAAAGACCTCTGGCCGATGTGGAGCGCCGACGGACAAACGATTTTCTACGTCTCCGACCGCAGTGGCCCGCAAAATCTGTGGGTGCGCCCGCTCAACGGCCCCGCCTCGCCCCTGACCAATTTTACCGAAGGCCGCGTGCTCTGGCCCTTTCTGGGTTACGACGGGCGGACGCTGGTGTTCGAGCGGGATTTTGGGATTTGGAAATACGACGTCGCCAGCAAACAGGCCAGCCTCGTGCCGGTTAAACTCCGGGGTGCGGCGGCGGGGGCCGCCGTGGAACACCTGCGGCTGACGAACCAGTTTCGGGAAATGGCCCTTTCGCCGGATGGTAAAAAAGTGGCGTTCGTGGTTCACGGTGAGGTGTTCGCGGCCCCGGCCAAAGACGGGGGCGACGCCGCCCGCATCAGCCACAGCGCGGGCGTGGAATCGCAGTTGGCCTGGTCGCCCGATAGCCGCCGGCTGGTGTACGCCTCCGATCGCGACGGGGTGAATCACCTGTTCAGTTACGATTTCGTGACCCGAACCGAAACCCGCCTGACCAACGGCGCTGCCGACGACGACACGCCCAAATTTTCGCCCGACGGCACCCAACTGGCCTTCCAGCGCCAGGGCCGCGAACTGCGGGTGCTCGACGTGGCGACGCGGAAAGACCGCCTTTTGGCGACCGGCTACCTGCGTTTTCCCACTTCCCAGAGCGGCGAAGTGGTCTGGTCGCCGGATGGGCGCTGGCTGGCGTACGCAGTCTACGGGGCCAAAACTTTCCGCAACGTGTCGGTGGTGCCGGTCACGGGCGGCGGGGGAAAACCCGTTAGTTTTTTGGGAAACACCTTCGGCGGCAACCTGAACTGGAGTCCCGACGGCACGTACCTGCTTTTCAACACCACCCAGCGCACCGAAGACGTGCAACTGGCCCGCGTGGATTTACTCCCGCGCACGCCCAAATTCCGGGAAGACCGGTTCCGGGATTTGTTTCAGGAAGAAGTCCCCAAAACCCTGGCACCCGGAACCCCGCCCCCGGTTTCGGCCAAAGGCAAACCCAAACCGCCCGTCCCGACCGATTCCGTGGCCGTCGCCAAATCGGCCAGGAAAAAGCCCGTCGTCATCACGTTCGAGGGCATCGCCCAACGGCTGAGCCTGTTGCCCATCGGCCTCGACGTGCAGGAGCAGGTCATCAGTCCCGACGGGAAAACGCTGCTGCTGATTTCGACCGTGGCCCGGCAGCAAAACCTCTACACGTATTCCCTCGACGAACTGGCGAAGGAGCCGCCCGTCGCCAAGCAACTCACCTCCACGTCCGGCTCGAAACGCGACGCGCAGTTTTCGCCCGATGGCAAGGATGTTTTTTACCTCGAAGACGGGAAGATTCAGACCGTGGCCGTGGAGGCCCGCACACCCAAGCCCCTGAGCGTCACGGCGGAACTGGACGCGGATTTTGCCCAGGAGAAAAACCTGGTGTTCCGGCAAGCCTGGGAAATTCAGAACAAAACGTTCTACGACAGCACCTTCCACGGGGCCAACTGGCCCGAAGTGCGAGAACGCTACGCGCCGCTGGCCGCCGCCTCGCGTACGCCCGGCGAACTCCGGCGGCTGCTGAGTTTGATGGTGGGTGAGTTGAACGCCTCACACTCCGGCATTTCGGCCCCGCCGGGGGCCGCCCAATCCAGCACCGGGCGGCTCGGCCTGCGCTTCGACCCCACCGAGTACGAGCGCAGTGGCAAACTCCGCGTGGCCGAAGTCATCGCCCTCAGTCCGGCAGCGGTGGCGGGTGGCATCGGGGTCGGCGATTACCTGCTGGCCGTGGACGATACGCTGGTGGGGCCAAGAACCAACCTCGATGATTTACTGGAAAACACCATCGCCCGGCGAGTGACGCTGAGGCTGAGTTCGTCCGCTTCGGGCGAGAAAGCCCGCGAGGTGGATTTACGGCCCGTCAACCTGAACACGGAGAAGGGACTTTTGTACAAACAATGGGTGCAGGAACAGCGCGAGTACGTGGCGAAACAGAGCGGCGGACGGCTGGGCTACGTGCACATGATTGACATGTCGGCGGAATCGCTGGCGCAGTTTTACCTCGACCTCGACGCCGAAAACCACGCCCGCGAAGGCGTGGTGGTGGACGTGCGCAACAACAACGGCGGCTTCGTAAACGCCTACGCCCTCGACGCCCTCAGCCGCAAAGGCTACCTGACCATGACCCCGCGTGGAATGCCCGCCGCCCCGGCCCGTTCGCAGTTGGGCCAGCGTGCCCTCGAAGCGCCGACGATTCTGGTCACCAACCAGCACTCACTTTCCGACGCGGAGGATTTCGCCGAAGGCTACCGTACGCTCAAACTCGGCAAAGTCGTGGGCGAACCCACCGCCGGGTGGATCATCTACACCTCGGCGGCGCAACTCCTCGACGGCTCGGTGCTGCGGGTGCCCTTCATCAAAATCACCGACAACACCGGGGCCGACATGGAACTCGTTCCCCGCCCCGTGGACGTGGCCGTGACCCGGCCCATCGGTGAGAGCTACACCGACAAAAATTCTCAGCTCGAAGTGGCCGTGAAGGAACTGCTGAAGCAGTTGGACGAAGCGAAAACGAGCCGGGTGAGCGGGGGAAAGTGACATTCCCCCTTTGAAGGGGGGTGGGGAGGTTTGTGCGTGAGGAGGGGGATGTCGCCGGGAGCGCGAGAACATCCCCCTCCCACCGCACTGCCTGCCGCACCAATTCCATTGTGGCCCCCTTCAAAGGGGGAATCAACTCAAAAACACCCCACACTTCGCCTCCCAACCCTCACCCGGTTTCAGCGTGACGAGGCCCTCGCCGGAGTTGAAGGCGTTGACGTTGCAGGTCATGGGTTCGATGGCGAGGCGGTTGCGCTTGGGGGGCGTGTACAGCACGACGAAATTGAATTTGCCCTCGCCCGTTTCCTGCCAGACGTTCAGCGTCACGCCTTTCGTGGCTGAAGTGAGTTGGGTCGTGGCCGTGCCGTTGCCTTTGTACACCGAGTACGGCAGGTCGAGGCTGCGGTCGGCGAGGGGAAATCCACCGGCGGCTTCCACGAAAAAATCCTTCGCGACCGGAATCATCTGGTTGTCGAGGTGGTAAGCGGCTTCCGCCGGGAAGGCGACCTTCATCGTATCCACCGGCTCGTCGAGGTGAAAGTACGGGTGCCAGCCCAGGCCCATCGGCATCGCGGTTTTTCCCGTGTTGCGGGCGGCGTAGGCGAGCGTCAGCCGCCCGGCGGCGCTGAGTTCGTAGGTCACGTCGAACTCGAAGGGGAAGGGGTAGCCTTCTCCTTTTTTGAAAACGTAGCGGAGCGTCAGCCGGGCCGTTTGCTCGTCGGCGTGCTGGTCGATGACCTCGAAGGCCCCGTACTGCACCAGGCCGTGAATGGCGTTTTGCCGGGGCTGTTCGTTTACCCTGAGCTGGTAGGTTTTCCCCTCAAACGCGTAGCGCCCGTACTGCACCCGGCTGGGCCAGGGAAACAGGTGCATACACGCCGCGCTCCGCTCGGCCCGCAGGGCTTGTTCCGTCTCGGCCACCCGGATGACTTCGTGACCGGTGCCATCTTTGTGGAGTTTCAGCGAACGGATCGTGCCGCCCCAAGCGGGCAAAACCGCCACGCAGTCGCCGTTGGCGAGATTTTCAAGGCGGTATTCGGTCAGGGTGCCGAAGGGCAGGGAGTGGACGCGCATTGCTTTTGAATTAGGAATTACGAATTAGGAATTAAGAATTGGAAATACCGCACACACCGACCATTCCACGCAAAATTCAGGTGCATTTTACAATTCCTAATTCCTAATTCTTAATTCCTAATTCTCCGCTCACTCCCAGCCCAAACAACGCGAAGTCGTATTTCACCGGGTCGGCGGGGTCGAGGTAGCGGAGGGCGGCGGTGAGTTCGAGGGCGGTTTGCCAGTCGGTTTGCTTGCGCTGAATCAAACCCAGGTGCCGGGCTACGCGCTCGACGTGGACGTCGCAGGGGCAGACGAGTTGGGCGGGGCGGATGGTTTGCCAAAGGCCGAAATCCACGCCGTGCTCGTCCCGCCTCACCATCCAGCGCAGAAACATATTCAGGCGTTTGCAACTCGATTTGCGGGCGGGCGTGGCCACGTGCTTGCGGGTGCGGAGGGGAAAATCGGGCAGGCCGGTGAAGAATTCGTGAAAGCCCACCAGCGCCCGCTCCACCGTCGGGTCATCGGGGTGGAGGTAGCGGCTGAAGGCCGTTTCGAGGGAATTATTTTCGGAGTAAAACCAGCGGAACCAGTGCAGAAAATACAGCGCGTCGGTGTCGTTGAAGGTGCGGTGTTTGAAACCCAAAAACCGTTTCAGGTCGCTGTCCTGGTGGTTTTTCACGAAATCGAACGGCGCGCCGTCCATGCGTTCGACCAAGTCCTGGCCTTTATTGAGAATCGTCTTGCGCTGTCCCCAGGCGAGGGTGGCCGCCCAGAAGCCCATGATTTCGATGTCCTGTAACCGGCTGAAGCGGTGCGGAATGCGGATGGGATCGGCGGCGATGAACGCCGGTTGGTCGAATTGCCGGTACTTGGCTTCGAGCAGTTCGGCGACGAAGGGAGGAATCAAGAAGGGTAGATTAGTGCTGAAAAGCCCCACAACCGCTGTCATCCTGAGCGCAGCGAAAGGACCTTGTTGGCGTTCCGAAAAGTTGGAAGGTGACCCAGCAGTAACTAACATTCAACTATCCGGCAGGCCAACAAGGTCCTTTCGCTGCGCTCAGGATGACAGAGCCGGGGAAAATTATTCCTCGTTCGTTTCCTTCCGCAGCTTCCGGGCCACCCACACCGCCACCCGCGAAGGCAGCGAAAACACCCAAACCAGTACCGTGTACGCAAAGGTGAAGACCGCGATAATGGGGTAGGCCAGGATGAAGAGGATGTTGAAAACCACCGCACCGGGCGTGTTGTATTTGTTGGGTCGTTTGTTCATGCGTTTGGTCGGATTGATGAAGTGTCAGGTCGTTGAAAATTTCTCAACAAATCAACAACCCAAAAGTCAACAATTCAATTCGTGGAGGTATAACTTACTTCAGCCCGGAAACGTCGATCGACCGGCGAAAGTCGCCCGAAGGCCCCCGGCGAGAGCTTGATGATGACGCGCTCGTTGAGGCCGGTGTTGGGCAGTTTACCGATAATTTTCACCAGCACGCTTTGGTTGTTGGCTTCGTTGCGCACCGTCACCATCGACCCCACCGGGGCGGTGCGGTGCAGGCCCAGGTAGCGCCCCGATTTGTCGTCCACGCCGATGACCTCGGCCAGGCCCGTTTCACGGCGGTGCCGGGCGATGTTGCCCGCGTTGGGCACGGGCGCGTCGGCTGAACGGACTGCTTCGGAGGGTGAGGGGTCTTCGGGTTCACGCCGAACGGGAGCGGTCTCTTCGGGTTTGGCGGGAACCGGGTCGGGCTTGGTGGCTTCGTTCCGGGCCTGCTCCGACCGAACGGGTTCCGTTCGCGGAGACGTTGGGGTTGAAGGCGTTTTGAGTTGGTCTTTGGCAATTTCCGCCGCCGATTTCTGGGGAATTTTCGGCGCGGGCGTTCCACTGAGCATCAACACCTGACCGGTTTGCACACCGCCCGCATCGGGGAGGTTGTTCCAGCGTTTTACGTCGGCCACGGCCAGGCCGTAGCGCCGCGAAATGCTGTACAGCGTTTCGCCCCCCCGCACCTCGTGGGTGACCGGACGCGAAACCACCACTGGCATGGAAGCGGGTTGAGGTGCTGAAGACGCCTGCGGGCGGCTCACCGGACGAATTTCGGGCGAAGCCGTTTCCGATTTGGCGACGGGTTTGGGGGGTTCAACCCCCGCCTGAGCGCGGTGATAGGGCACGCGTAGCAACTGTTCGGGCCGGATGGTTTCGCCCAAATCGGGGTTAGCGGCCTGGTACTCGCTGAGCGAGGAGCCGTAGCGCCGCAGAATGGAGTAGAGCGTCTGGCCCCGGTCGACGCGGTGGAGCACGTACACACGCCCGTCGCGGCGCTCGGTGCCGGTCGAATCGGGTGGCGCGGCGAAGGCCGTTGCCTGCGTCAGTAACCAGACAAAGCCGACCAGTGCAGTTTTCAGAAGAAAGGGAGGTTTTTTACAGGGCATAGACCACCAGGCGATTGGGCGGTTGCAGGAAAAGAAGCCGGTCGGCGTACACCGCGAACGGTTCGGGATTGAGGCGGGGGCCGGTAACGAGGTGTTCATCGAGCAGCACCAGATTTCCCCCTTCAACGATCAACAAGCGGTTTTCCAGCAAATCCTGGTCGTAAATATAATACGAAATCAACAGGTAGCCCGGTTTGGGGTGGGAACCGGCTTCGAGGTAATCGACGGCCCGCACCGTGTACCGCCCCGTTTTTGTCTGAACGAAACGTGCTACTACCTCGAAATACGGAGTCGATTCGGCGTAGTGATGTGGTGCCTGGAATATAAACGACGGGAGTTCAGTAATCCATGCGCTTTCACGGACTTCGCCGCTGGAAAGGTCGAAAAACCGGGCTTCCGCCTCCGGCACCGGGCGATTGACCCGGAGCGTTTGGCCGTCAGTTTCTCCAAAAATTACGCCCGGCAGGTCGTACAAAAAATCGCCCGTTTTTCCGTCGAAAGCCAGCAGGCCACGGGGTTGGGGCGAATCCGTGCCGTAGCGATGGAGCAGCACCGTACCGTTGAACAGGCCAAGCAGGGCGAGTCGTTCGTCGTTGGGGGAATGGTCGGTCAGGTCGCGCTGCCAGCGGAGGCGGTTTTCGGTCAGGTCGAGCACGGCCCATTCGGCCCGTTGCCCGTCCCGGATTTCCAGTGCCAGGGCGGGGAGCGGGCCGTGGCGTTCGGGGGCCAGTTTCCAGACCGTTCCGTTAAATTCCTGGGTAAAAATTTTCTCGAAAGGCATGGTATTTTTGCAAAATCCCGTTTGAACGGTAAGCCCTGTTTTTACGCAGGGGTCAATTTGGTTCTAAAAATGCAAGGAAAGCCATGTCATCCCGGAAGGACCTTGTTGGGGCACCGTTTAGTTTTCTGAAAGCGGAACGGTAGGTCGACAAGGTCCTTCCAGGATGACAATTTTTTTGAAATCAAATTTACTCCTCGCTCACGCCGACAAGGCTAGGCGTCCTAACTTTCACTAATTCTCCTTCCGGGAGTTTTTTCATCACGTATGCAACGCTACTCCATTCTCTGGGCCGACGACGAAATCGACCTGCTTAAGCCCTACATCCTGTTTCTCGACCAGAAAGGCTACGACGTAACGCCGGTCAATTCCGGCTCTGATGCGCTCGAAAAAGTAAGCGAACAAACCTACGACGTGGTGTTTCTGGATGAAAACATGCCGGGCATTTCGGGCCTCGAAACCCTGGCCCAGATGAAGCAAAGCCAGCCCAACCTGCCCGTGGTGATGATTACGAAGTCGGAGGAAGAGCACATCATGGAAGAGGCCATCGGGGCTAAAATCGCCGACTACCTCATCAAACCGCTCAATCCCAATCAGATTCTGCTTTCGGTGCGGAAAATCCTCGACAGCAAGCGGCTCCGCGAAGAACGCACCAACCTCACCTACCAGCAGGAGTTTCGCAACCTGGCGATGCAGTACACCGACCGCATCGGGCATGAGGAATGGGCGGATATTTACAAAAAACTGATTTACTGGGAATTGGAAATCGACCAGACCGAAAACCGGAGTATGTCGGAAATCCTCACGATGCAGAAATCGGAGGCCAATGCCAACTTCGCCAAGTTTATCGATGAGAATTACGACGACTGGCTCAACGACCCCAGCCCGAAGGCCGACCGCCCGATCATGTCGCACCAGTTGATGCGCAAAAAGGTGTTTCCGATGGTGAATGCCGCCGCCGGGGGCGTGCCGCCGAGTCCGCTGTTTTTCATCCTCATCGACAACCTCCGCTACGACCAATGGAAGGTGATCGAACCCACCCTGCGCGAGTACTTCACGGTGGAAGAAGAAGCCTCGTACTACTCGATTCTACCCACCACGACGGCCTTCGCCCGCAACGCCATTTTTGCCGGGCTGATGCCCTCGGAAATCGAGCGGTTGTACCCACGCCTCTGGGTACACGACACGGAAGGCGATCAGAAAAATGACGAGGAGGGCCTCAACGTCCACGAGGAGGAATTTCTGATGATGCAGATTCAGAAAGCCCGGCTCAACATCAAGGCCAGCTACCACAAGATTTTGAACGTCAACCAGGGCAAGGCGTTGCTGGACAACTTCAATAATTTGATGCAAAACCAGTTGAACGTGGTTGTGTACAATTTCGTGGATATGCTCTCGCACGCCCGCACCGACATGGCGATGATCAAGGAACTGGCCCCCGACGAAAGCGCCTACCGCAGCCTCACCAACTCCTGGTTCCAGCACTCGCCGCTGCTCGATTTATTGAAGAAAATTGCCGAAAAAGGCGGCCGCGTGGTGCTCACCACCGACCACGGCATGATTCGGGTGCAGAAGCCCGTGCGCATCATCGGCGACCGGGCCGTGAACACCAACCTGCGCTACAAAGGCGGCAAAAACCTGAATTTCGACGAAGACCACGTGCTCGTGTGCCGCAAACCCGAACGGTTTTTCCTGCCCAAACTCAACGTGTCGACGGCCTACGTGTTTACGGTGGAAGACTACTTTTTCGCCTACCCCAACAACTACAACTACTACGTGGGCTACTACCGCGACACCTTCCAGCACGGGGGCGTTTCGCTGGAAGAGATGATTATTCCGATTGTGACGCTGAAGGCGAAGTAACTGAGGATTGCGGAATTGTAAAAACGTGTGTGGGGTCATCCTGAGCGGAGTCGAAGGAGGGTGCGGCAGGTCAGCGCTGGCCCACCGCACCCTCCTTCGACCCCGCTCAGGATGACCCCACGCACGTTTTTGCCAACTTTTTATTTCGCCTTCTGCACTCCGCTCAGATTAGAAAAGAGATTGAAAGAGATTTAAAACGCAAACAGATTATCACCGAGGTAATGCTTCAGGTTCCATTTAGCGGTGGTGTCCAAAGCCCGTTCCAGGCAGATAAATTTTTCGGCGGTGTGCTCCTTGAAGTACCCGACGGTTTCGGGCAGGATGGGGGCATCCAGGCAGATGAGCGTAGTTTTATCCCCACCGTGCGACGGACCGCTGCTGGCCCGCACGATTTCGTTGGCCGTGTCGATGTCCACCTTTTCGGTGGTGTAGGTAAGGGGGTAGCCGCGTTTGAGCAGGATTTCGGTCATCAGGTCGGCGCGGTTGAAGGGCGTGACCAACTGCGCTTCTTTCTCGGCGATGTAGCGTTTGAAGGCGGTAATGTTTTCGTCTTGGCCGAGGGCGGGGTCGGGTGCCCACTCGGTGCGGGGGAAGTTCGACTTTTGGAGTTTGAAGACGCGAAAGCCCAGACCTGCTACCTCGGCCCCGTCTTGGTTGAACAGGGGATTTTTTGCTTTTTGTTCAGCAGTCAGCTTGGCGACGACCCGCTTGCAGCGTTCGATGGTGATGTCGCTAATGCGGCCGTACCCGGCTTTGTGGGCTTCGCTGTTGGGGTCGGTGAGTTCGGGAATTTGAACTAGGATGAATTTTCGGTTGCCGCCGTCTTCCTGATTTAATTCCATGACGGCTTGGGCCGTGGAGCCGGAGCCGCCGAAAAAGTCGAGAATCACAGAATCATCACCGGCACCTAATTTGACAATTTCTCGGAGAAGACCTGTTGGTTTCGGGTTGTCAAAAATGTTCATGTTCCCCAATAATTTCGCCATTTCATCCGAGCCACTACTATTCAAAGGAACAAAATCCCAGATGGTCGGATAAGTCATTCCTTCTTTAACATCCGTTAAAAACCTTTTCAATTTTGGTCGCCCTTTGCCATCCTCTCCGAAATAAATTTCATCATTGGCAATCAATGCGGCAATGGTGTCTTTGCTGAATCGCCAATTGCCGTTTGAGGAAGGATAATGTTCTTCACCTGTATTTGGGTTTACGATGGGGAAATACAAGGAGGCCACGTAGCGACCTCCCTTGACATTCGCCATTAAATCACCAGAGGCCCAAACACCTTTGGGGTGATTATCAGGATTCTTAAATCTATCTAATTGCTCCTGAGAACGTTGACGAAGGTTCAGTTTGACTTGCTCTTTGTCTTTGCAGTAAATCAGTACATAATCATGGTTGGCACCAATGATTTTATCATTCGGAGGAGTGCTACGTTTTTTCCATAAAATATTTTGAATAAAGCCGTCTTCGCCAAAAACTTCGTCACATAACTTACGAAGGTGGCAAATCTCACTGTCATCAATCGACATAAAAATCACCCCGTCGGGCGTCAGTAAATCCCGCGCGACGAGCAGGCGGCTGTACATCAGGTTGAGCCAGTCGGAGTGGTAGCGGCCGCTGCTGTCGGTGTTGGTGTCCACCTTCACGCCGTTTTCGGTCACGCCGGTATTTTCCCAGTAGGGCCGCTTGTCTTCGGTGTAGTTGTCGGAATACACGAAGTCTTTGCCCGTGTTGTAGGGCGGGTCGATGTAGATGCACTTGATTTTTTCCCGGTAGGCTGCCAGCAGCAATTTCAGCACTTCGAGGTTTTCGCCTTCGATGAGCAGATTCTCGGAGGCGTCGGGGTTGACGCTCCTTTTTTCATCGTAAACCAGCGTGGTGCGGGCGGGGGTGAAGGCGTTGCGTTTGGCCTGCGCTTTGCCAAACCACCGGAATTCGTAACGTTCGGTTTGGTCGATTCCGCCGAGGGTAGTACCTGGT
>CAXTIG010000015.1:0-124172 GCA_964244295.1 uncultured Cytophagales bacterium | reverse complement strand
CTACCACGCCTTTTTTTGTGCCCTCCATTCAGCCCAAGATTGACGAACCATTGAAAAATGTTCACCCTCCGAAAAGGCCGTCCCGACGACATCCCGCAGGCGTTTGCCCTGGTGCAGGAACTGGCGCTGTTTGAAAAAGCCCCCGAACAAGTCAGCAACACCGCCGAAGCCATGCTCCGCGACGGGTTTGGCGAAAATTCGATTTTTGGCCTGATCGTGGCGGAAGTGGAGGGGGCGATAGCCGGGATGGCGTTGTACTACTTCCGGTATTCGACCTGGAAAGGAAAACGACTGTACCTCGAAGACCTCATCGTGACCGAAGCCTGGCGCGGTAAGGGCCTGGGCGAGGCCCTGCTCAAGGCCACCATCGAAGAGGCCCGCGCCACCCAATGCACCGGGCTGATGTGGCAGGTGCTCGACTGGAACACGCCCGCCATTCAGTTTTACCAGAAATTCGGGGGCCGCTTCGACGAGGGATGGGTGAACGTACACATCGATTTCTGAGGAATGATTTTTTACCCCAAAACCTGATTTCAAGGCCGTATCTTCCCCGAATGCATCCCACGACGCGACGAATCATCCGCCTTAGCGCCTGGACTCTCCTCGGCTTGCTCGTCGTGAGCGGTGTCGGGGCCGGAGTGGCCTACTCCAACCGCGAATCCCTGTTGAAAACCGCCCTCGACCGGGCCGTGGCGAAAGCCGATCGCAGCTACGGCCTGGCGGTGCGGTTCGACTCGGTCCGCTTCGTCGGGCTGACCACGCTGGCGATGGCCAACGTGAGCGTGGTACCCGCCCGGCGCGACACACTCCTGCGCCTGCAACGCGTGGAGGTGCGCGTGAATCCATTTCCCCTGATCTTGGGGAAAATTCGGCTCACGCGCCTGTTGCTTCACAACGGCTACGCGCAGGTGGTGCGCCGCGATTCGCTCTCCAACCTCGATTTTTTGTTTCGGAAAAAAACCAGCGACAGCACCGAAACCCGGCGGCGGCTTAACCTGGCCGACGTGGCCGAAACCCTGACCGACAACCTGCTCGGCACGATCCCGGAAGACCTCGACGTGCGCAACCTCGACCTGCGCCTGCTCGACGACGAGCGCCGGGTCAGCTTACGGGCCGAAACGGCGCTGATGGACAACGAGGAACTGGCTTCCACCCTGCGGCTCAACGACACCGAAGCCACCTGGCACCTCAATGGTCACCTCGACGGCAGCGGCGAAGAAGCCGACCTGGCGCTTTTTGCCGAGAACAAACCCCTGGAATTGAAGTATCTCGAGGAAAAATTTGGACTGCTCCTCCAAATCGACACGCTTCGGGCGCAACTGCGGGACGTGGATCGGTCGGGAGATGAACTGCGCATTGAAGGGACCAGCGCGACGCAAAACCTCCGGCTCTATCATCCGGCGTTAGCCGCCGATACCGTCGTGGTACCCAATTCGGGCCTCGACGCGGTGCTGGCAGTGGGGCCAAATTACGTGGGCCTCGACAGCAGTTCGGTGCTGCGGTCGGGGAAGGCCACCGCCCGGCCCTTCGTGCGGTACACGCTTGCGCCAGTGAAAATTTACGACCTCGCCCTGCACACCGACGACCTGCCCGCTCAGGATCTGTTCGATGCCTTTCCGAAGGGATTGTTTGAAACCCTGGAAGGCATCCGGGTGGAGGGGCAACTGCGCTACGATTTCCGGCTGCACCTTGACAGCAGCCAACCCGACTCCGTGCGGTTCGATGCGGGCCTGACACCGACTGATTTCCGGATTCGGCAACTCGGTCAGGTGGATTTCAGCCGAATCAACCAGCCCTTCGAGTACACGCCCTACGAAAAGGGAAAACCGGTGCGCACGATTCAGATCGGGTCGGAAAACCCAGATTATACGCCGTTTGATGCCATCTCCAAAAACCTGCGCAATGCCGTGATGACGGCGGAAGATTACACGTTTTTTCAGCACAAAGGCTTCAACGAAAAGGCTTTTCGGGTGAGCATCGCCACCAACTTCAAGGCCCGCTCGTTCAAGCGCGGCGGCAGTACGATTTCGATGCAGTTGGTCAAAAATGCCTTTCTCAACCGGAACAAAGACCTGGCCCGGAAAGTGGAGGAAATTCTGATCGTGTGGCTGATCGAAAACCAGCGTCTGGTGCCCAAACAGCGAATGCTGGAAGTGTACCTGAACGTAATCGAGTGGGGAAAAAACGTGTACGGCATCGGCGAAGCAGCGCGGTATTATTTCGGAAAATCGCCCGACGAACTGAGCATCGGCGAAAGCCTGTTTCTAGCCTACGTGATTCCCAGCCCTAAAAAAGCCCTCAATCACTTCACGCCCGACGGCCACCTGCGGCCGGGACTGCGGGGTTGGTTCCGGTTCGTAGGCCGCATCATGACCCGGCGCGGACTCGCTCCCGGCGACACCAACGCCTACGGTTTTTACGGCGTTCGGATGCGCGAAAACCTCCGCCAGCAACTCTTTCCCTACGCCGACACCACGGCGGTGGGCAGCGACAGCCTGTTCGTGATGCCCGAACCCCAAATCATCGAGGAAGACGAAGAGGAGCGCGAAGGCGGGGGAGGCATCGGTGGATTTTTCCGGAAACTCTTCAAAGGCAAGAACGAAGACCGGGAAGCACCCAAATCCGAGGTGGACGTGGTGCCGCTCGACGAGGCCGCTCAACAACCCGTCGAAAAATCGAGGCGGGAGCGCCGCCTGGAACGCCGGGAACAGCGCCGCCTGGAACGCGAAAAACGGGAACAACAAGAGCAAGGCATTCCCCCTCAACCCTGATTTTTGGCCGTTTAAAATTTTCGGATTGGTTCGGGCTTCTTTTTTCCACAAAATTGGAACAAATACCCAGGCATGAACCGAACGTACCTCGGCGAATTTGAAGAAATCGTGCTCCTGACCGTGGCCTTGCTCGACGGACGGGCTTACGGAGTGGCGTTGCTGGAAGAACTGCAAGCCCAAACCGGACGTGCCGCCAGCCTCAGCGCCATCCACACGACGCTGCAACGGCTGGAGGAAAAAGGCCTCGTAGCCTCGGTGCTCGGCGGGGCCACGGCGGAGCGGGGTGGGCGACGCAAGCGGCTGTTTAGCGTCACGGCGGCGGGCCGCCGGGCCTTGCAGGATAGTCACGAAACACGCACCCGCCTGTTTAACCTGATTCCCCGACTCGCCTGAGCCATGCCACCCACTCCCCAACCACCCCGAATCGTCGGACCGCGCTGGGCCGAGCGCCTGCTCGAATGGGCCTGCCCGCCGTGTCGCCTGGAAGAAGTGCAGGGCGATTTGGACGAACTGTTCCGAAAACGGGTCGAGGCGGTAGGTGAGTCCAAGGCGCGGCGGCAGTATGCGCGGGACGTACTACTTTTTTTGCGACCGTTCTCCAGCCATCATACGACGGAAGTGTCCACCAATCCCCCGTTCAACGCCATGTTTCGCAACCACCTGAAAGTCGCCCTGCGCAACGCCTGGCGCAACCGTCGGTACACGGCCATCAATGTGTTCGGTCTCGCCGTGGGCGTGAGTTGCTGCCTGCTCATCGGCCTGTACGTGCTCGACGAAACCCGCTACGACCGGTTCTGGCCCGGCGGCGAGCGCGTGTTTCGGATCAACCAGACCAACGTGTTTGAGGAGGAACAAACGGCGGCCAGCGTCGCGGTGCGCGTCGGTCCGGCGGTGGCGCAGGGCGTGACGGGCGTGGAGGCCGTGACGCGCTGGCACCTCCGGCCCGGCAGCGTGCGGGCGGAAGGGTTGGGTGGAGAAGTGCCGAAGTTGTTTCAGGAAAATAGCGTCGTGCTGGTCGATTCGGCAGTTTTTCGGGTTTTTCCAATGCAACTACGCAGCGGCGACCCGCGACGGGCCTTGGCGGTTCCTGGTTCGGTGGTGTTGTCGCAGAGTACCGCCCGGAAGTATTTCGGAAACGCCAACCCGATGGGGCGCCGCCTCCGCTACGAAAATGCGGCGGACCTGACGGTGACGGGCGTGTTCCCCGACCTGCCCCGCAGCACCGATTTGCGGGCCGACTTTCTGGTGCATTTTGAAACGCTGTTCGCCGTTGAATCACCCAATGCGGCGGATTTTTTGCGGAAAGACTGGCTCTTCAACCCCACCCAAACCTTCGTGCGGCTCTATCCCGAAACCCGGCCCGCCCAAGTGGAGCCAGGGTTGAACGCGCTCATCCGCCGGAGCGGCGACGAGCGCGTGGCCAAACACGTTCGGCTCGGCTTGCAGCCTTTGCACGAGGTGCATCTGCACTCGGCGGAGTTGGAAAGTTCGTCCAACACGGGCAACGCCGGGTACGTCAACCTGCTCGCCGCCATCGCCGGGTTTACGCTGCTCATTGCCTGTTTCAATTTTATCAACCTCACCACCGCCTACTCGCTGCGCCGGGCGAAGGAAGTAGGAATGCGGAAAACGCTCGGTGCGCTACGCAGCCAGGTGGCCGCGCAATTCTGGGGCGAAGCGCTGTTGCAATGCGGCGTGGGATTGCTGTTAGCACTGGTCTTGGCGGCGGTGTTGCTGCCCGGTTTAAATAACCTGGCCGAAAAATCGTTCCGTCTGCTGGATTTGTTCCAGCTCGCACTGTGGCCAGTTTGGCTGGGATTATTCGGGTTGACAGGTTTATTGGCAGGGGCGTACCCCGCCGTGTTCGCGTCGGGTTTTCGTCCCGTTCTGGCGTTGCGAGGAAGCGTAGGCGGGCGGGCCAAAGGGCCAAAACGCCTGCGTGAAGTGTTGGTGGTGGCCCAGTTTGGGTTGTCGCTGCTGCTGATGGTCGCCGCCGTGGTGGTGTATCAGCAACTTTCGTATCTGCGAAATAAACCGCTTGGGTTTCAAAAAGAGCAGGTCGTGGTGGTGCCGCTGTTCGGCAGCGGCGCATCGGGCGTGTTGCCGCAGGGCATTGACGTCGCGATGCGGACGCGGATGAACAGCTTCGAGCAGGCCCTGGCGCAGCACAGTCGGGTGCGGGGAAGCACGGCACTGTCGGGGACGCCCGGCAGGGGGTACGTGCGCGCGCTGGTGGTGCCGGAGGGCCGCACCGAGCAGAGCAACGTGTTTGCGTCGTGGGTATCGGTCGATTACGATTTTCTGCCCACACTCGGTATTTCGCTCGTGGCCGGGCGGAATTTTTCCAAGCAAACCGGCACCGACCACCTCGAAGCGTTCATCCTCAACGAATCGGCGGCGCGGGAATTTGGCTACGCTAACCCGGCGGCGGCCATCGGCAGGCCCATCCAGCGGGGGGGTGATGGAGGAAAAAAAGGCCGGATCATCGGGGTGGTGAAGGATTTTTACTTCAACCCCCTCGACCAGCCCATGCAGCCGCTCATCGTGGACATCGAAGTGCCGCGCTTTACGGTTTTTGCGGTCAGCATCGCGCCTGACGGCGTACCCGAAACCCTCGCGCAGCTCGAAAGTCAATGGAAGGCGTTTTTTCCGGAACGGGTTTTCGAGTACTCGTTTCTCGACGAAACCCTCGACGCGCAGTACCGTTCGCAGGAACGGCTGGGGCAATTGCTCGGGATTTTCGCCGGATTGGCAGTACTGATTTCGTGCCTGGGGCTGTTCGGCCTGGCCGCTTACATGACCTACCAGCGAACGCGGGAAATCGGTATTCGGAAGGTGATGGGGGCCGACACGATCGGGCTGGTTACGCTGTTGTCAAAGGATTTCGTCAAACTCGTGGGAGTGGCCTGTCTGCTGGCGCTGCCCCTGGCTTGGTACGTGCTGGGCCGTTGGCTGGAAGAGTACGCCAACCGAATTCCCCTGCAACCGGCAGTGTTCGGAGCCGTGGCCCTGCTGGCGCTGGTCGTGGCTATTCTCACCGTCGCCTCACAAACCTTCCGGGCAGCGGGCATTGACCCGGCCAAAACGGTGCGGGAGGAGTGAAAGAATGAGAGAATGAATGAATAGAAACGCAGGAAAGCTGACGCGGCCCATTCTATTCATTCATTCTCTCATTCAACAAATCCGGCCTCCGCTGCCGCGTTCGCGCCACCGATTGCTCGTGCCGCCAGGCGTCGATGCGGGCCTCGTGGCCGGAGAGCAACACGTCGGGGACTTTCCAGCCTTCAAATTCCGCCGGGCGGGAGTACACGGGCGGGGCCAGCAAATCGTCCTGGAAGGAGTCGGTCAGGGCGGAGGTTTCATCGCTCAACACGCCCGGCAGGAGCCGAATCACCGCGTCGGAAATGACGGCGGCGGCCAGTTCCCCGCCCGACAGCACGTAATCGCCGATGCTGATTTCGCGGGTGACGAAGTGCTCGCGTACCCGCTCGTCCACGCCTTTGTAATGCCCGCAGAGGATAATCAGGTTTTGGTGGAGCGAAAGCCGGTTGGCGAGGGGTTGGGCAAAGCGCTCGCCGTCGGGGGCGGTGTAAATTACCTCGTCGTAGGCGCGTTCGGCCTGCAAACTGCGGATGCACTTCGCGATGGGTTCAATCATCAGCACCATACCCGCGCCGCCGCCGAAGGCGTAGTCGTCCACCTGTTTGTACTTGTTTTGGGCGTAGTCGCGGAGGTTGTGAATCACGACCTCCACGAGGCCCTTGTCCTGCGCCCGCTTCACGATCGAATTCGCAAAAAAACTATCCAGCAGCGGGGGAACGCAGGTGATGATGTCGAAGCGCACAGTGGGAATGGAGAATTGAGAATGGAGAATGGAGAATAAAAAGCGGTAGGTGCATTTCATTCTCCATTCTCCATTCTCCATTTCAATCAAGGTTCCAGGTAAACGTCCAGTAGGCCTTCCGGCAGTCGAACCTGGATAGTCTGGGTTTCGGCGTCGTGGGCGAGGAATATGTCGTTGGAAATCGGAATCAACACTTCCTGGTCCTGGTAGTCCATCACCAGCAAATCCTGGTGGGGAAGGGTCGCCACGCTGACGACGAGGCCCAGGGGGCCTTTTTCTACGTCGATGACCCGGTAGCCGACAATCTCGTGGTAGTAAAACTGATCTTTGTCCAACTCCGGCAGGTTGTCGAGCGTAAGCCAGAGTTTGCAGCCTACGAGGGTACTGGCCGTGGCGATGTCGGTCACTTCCTCCAGTTTTACGATGGCCCGGTTGCCCTGGAGGTTGAGGTCGTCGATAAAATACGGCACCAGTTCGCCCTCGCGTTCGATGAGCAGGCTGTCGAGTTCTTCATATTCATCGGGCACGTCGACGTCGAGGTAAATGCTCAACTCGCCCTTCAAGCCGTGGGTTTTCACCACTTTGCCCAGTTCGTAGCAGTCGTCTTTGGTCATGGTTGGATAGTCGATAGTCGGCAGTCGGCAGTGGCTGAAGATTTTTTTTTCTAACGACTGATGACTATCGACTAAAAACACCACAAGCCCGACTTGCGCCGGGCTTGTGAGTCAGTGAGTTTACCGGATTACTCCGCTTTTGCTTTCGGGGTCTCTTCGCTGGTGGCCTCTTCCTCAGTGGCGGGAGCTTCTTCAGCGGCGGGAGCCTCGGCAACTGGCGCTTCTTCGGCGGCGGCTTCCACCGCAGGTGCTGCTTCGGCAACGGGTTCTTTCACCTCAGCCGTCGCGACGGGTACTTCGGCTACCGGAGTTTCTTCGACGGCGGCAACGGCGGCGGGCGCTTCGGCGCCCGGGGCTTCTACCGCCGGAGTCTCTTCCACCGCAGCGACGGGTATTTCTACCGCCGGAATTTCCTCAACGGCGGTTTCTTCGACCGCAGCTTCCACGGGGGCTTCTGCGGCAACCGGGGCTTCCACTTCCGTAGCGGCGACGGGTGCCACTTCTTCAACGGCAGCTTCCACCGGGGCGATTTCCTCAGTAACGGGTTCCTCTGCGGCAACAGGGGCAACCTCGGCTACGGGTTCTTCCACCCGATTTTTCTTGGCGATGGCTTCGGCACGAGCGGCGTTTTTCTTGGCTTCGGCTTCCAAGCGGGTTTGCTTCTCGGCGTCTTTTTTGGAAACCACCGAATCGGCTTTGCCCGTCACTTTCGCGTCTTTGTCTTGTTGCCAGGCGTTGTATTTCTCATCGGCCTGATCCTGGGTGATGGCCCCTTTGTTCACCCCAATCTGGAGGTGCTTGCGGAGCATCACGCCTTTGTACGACAGCATGGCCCGCACGGTGTCGGAGGGCTGGGCCCCGTTGAGCAACCACTGCACGGCCTTTTCGGCGTTGAGGTTGATGGTGGCGGGATTGGTGTTGGGGTTGTAGGTTCCGATTTTCTCGATGAATTTACCATCACGCGGCGAACGCGCATCGGCTACGATGACATCGAACAGGGCCAACTTTTTGCGTCCACGACGCGCCAGACGAATTTTAACTGCCATTTGGGCTTGTTAGTTAGTGGGGGAACTCGTCCCCCGGTTTTGAATTGGAGCGCAAAGATAGGTTTTTACGCCTGGTTTCTGAACACTCGCCCAAAGAAAAAGCCTCAACCGGGAGGCTGAGGCTTTTTCTTTGGGTGAAGAGTAAGTTGGTGAATTGTGAATGAAAGACAATCTGAGGTTCACAATTCACCAACTCACCTTTCACAAGTTGGTTAGTTCCCTGGATAATCCCGCCATTGGTTGTTGGCGCGCACCTTGATTTCCACCCGGCGGTTGGCCCGCAAGCCGTCCGGCGAGTTGCTGGGAGTCGTGGGTTTGAATTCGCCGTAGTATTCGGTCAGTACGCGGCTGGGATCTTTCAGACCGGCCCGAATCAGGTATTTTTTCACCGAAACGGCCCGGCGTTGCGACAGGCGCAGGTTGTACGCATCCGATTCGCGGCGGTCGGCATGACCCACCAGCACGATGCGACAGTCGGGGCTGGCGTTAAGGTACTGCACCAGATTTTGCAGGTTTTGGTACGAAGCCGTCGGGATGGTGGCCTGATCCGTGCGGAATTCCACGTTACTGAACAATTCGAGGCAGGTGTCGTTGGGCCGTTTTTTATCGAGAATGTCCTTCACAATTTTATTCAGGTCCATCGCCACGCCACCCCCCGATACCACGCTGTTCGGCGGGGTTTGGGGTTCTTTGTCGAAGAGGTCAGCCACGCTGTCGCCATCGCCGTCGGTGTAGAGGCGAGGATCGACCGCCTTCGGAGTCAGGGCCCTCACGCGGGCAATGGCCGTGTCGAGCGAAGGATTGAAGACGGGCGGAATGAGGTCGGCGGGGTCGGTCCATTTCAGGTGGTAGCGACCGGCTTCGGGGGGATACTTGCCGTCTTTGGTGGCGCGGGCGGCGTTCCGGCCAATTTTGTACGAAAGCACCAGACTGGCCAGGCCGTAGCGGTCGTTGCGGCCGTCGCCCTGGTCGCCGAAAACGAAAATCCCGGCGTTGTGATCGTTGGTCACGCCCGGCTTGGTCATGTCGAGTTTCGAGGAATTGACGAAATTAAGGGTGTAGGCCACGCCAATGTCAAACCGCTTGCTGACCTCGTATTCGAGCGAGAGTCCCACCGGCACCACGATGTCGCGGGTGTATTCTGAGCCGAAATCGGTCCACTTTCCCGACGTTTTGGGACTGGTTTCCGGAATGTTCGACGAACCCAGCAATTTGTCGGGCGTGATGCCGGGGAAACGCACATCGTTCGCAATGCCGTACACGTTGGTATCAAACCAGATGTATCCGATTCCAGCGAATGCATCCAGTTTCCAACGCCGCAACTTGTGGCTACCGACGATGAGCGATTTCAGGTTGACATCGAATAGCAGCGCAGACTGGAAAAACTTCGAGTTGAAGTAAGCGTTGTAAATCTGGCGATTGCTGCCGCTGAGATTGCCAGCCTGGAAGTTGAGTTTCACCCCGAAGAGGTGCGAAAGCTGCTTATTGATGGAACCGCCCACGGCATAGGTAAACGATTTGGCGGCATCACCCCGGCGGAAGTCACTTTCCTGAAGGTCGCCATAGAACTGCGTAGGCCCTCCGTATAGCGATGCCGACCACGTATTCATCTTAACGTCTCCCTCGTAGGAGCGGCGTTGCGACCTCTTTTCCGTCCGGCTGGAGTCGGTCTGAGCGAAGAGGCTGGGCGTGGCGGCAACCAACAGGCCAAGAAGCAGAAAGCGTGATAGAGGAATTTTGTTCATACGATTGGGTGTTTGCTAAACACGACTGGGTTGGGATTGGTACTCAAAAAAAACATTTGCGGAAAACAAGCCTGTAAGCCGGGTTCTGTCGGCGCGCAGTTTTCAGTTTAAAGTTGTTGGTTTTCAGTTAAACTGAAGACTGTAAACTGGTAGACTGAAAACTGCGCACGTCTTACCATTTATCTGGGACGGCGGTCACCCGCCGCCTCCATCAACCTACCCGCTGGCACCGGACGAGCCGCCCTTCGGTCGGTTGCCCAACACCGCCAGCTTATTTGGTCTTTCAACTCGTAAGGTTTGCCGTGCCCCCTCCGTCGCCGTCGGGGCGGTAGGCTCTTACCCCACCGTTTCACCCTTACTTCGGGTAGTGACAAGTGGCAAGTAAAAAGTGGTAAGTCATTAAACTTGACACTGGTCACTTACCACTTGCCACACCCGGAGCGGTTTATTTTCTGTTGCACTTTCTGTCGCTGAACCGTCGCCAATTCAGCGCCTTCCCGTTAGGAAGTACGATGCTCTGCGTTGCCCGGACTTTCCTCCCCGAACCGGTTAAAATTCGGAGCGGTAAGACGGCCTGCTTCCCACAAATGTACAACGGCACACCATTCGGCGAAACGTTGATGGGGCAAATAAACGAAAATTGTACAGTTTTACGCCGAACGCCCTGGTTAAAATAGTATGCCATTCGGGGCTAAAGTCCGTCGACGTGCAGGGTCAGTTTGCCTTCGGCGAAGACCACCGCCATCAGGAATTCGGGCGTCAGGTACACGCCTTCGGGCTGGATGCCGCGCAGGGTACCGTCGAGCCGGACACCCCTCGCCACGGGGCGGTTGCGCAGGGCGGCTTGCACCTCACGCTGGGCCGCAGCGAGTTGGTCCGACATCGGGAAGCGAAATACCGCCTGTAATTGCCGGGTAAATTTCCCCTGCAACAACCAACTGGCCGTCCGGGCCAGCACGCTGCGGGTGTCGAGGTCGTACTGAAGGTCACGCAGTTCGATGGTTTTTTCGGTGGGATCGTAAAACGGGACTCCCCGGAAATAGACCGTCCCGTTGAGGCTTCCCCGCAGACCCACTTTTAAGATGAGCCGGTCTTCGCTGCCGTACACGTCCACCTCCGTGACCGATACCCGGTAGCGCCCCTCGGCAAAGTCGAAGGTTTTACCGGCGAGCGTGTCGTTGAGCAGGCGACGGGCCTCCGGGTAACTCAGTTGGGCTACCAGCCCCACCCGGAAGTCGTCGGTTACCTGCGCGACGGTTTTCAGATCGGGCACGTCGCTCACGGGCCGCACCACCGGGCGCTCACCAAACAAAGTTTGCGTCACTGCCCGGATGCCGATGGTCGCGCGCACCCGGTCGCCGCTGGCCCGCAGGGGTGTCATGAAGAGTTCGGTGGGCGTTAGTTTCAACCAGGTCCGGTATTTCTCCGAAAGCAGGTACGGTTGCAGGGCCGAGTTCCAGGCCTGAATCACGTAAGGGCGAACCACTACGTTTTTCCGGACGGCCTCGTCGATTCCCTTCGTAATGGCATCCCGATTCGTGTTGACAATTTTCCCCACAATCGTCGAAATGGGCAAGTTTACCGGCCCGAGCCGCAACACGGGCTTCGACACCCAATCGAAGCCCTTCACCTGGGTTTGGGTCTGTATGGTCCAGTCAGGTTGAATCCGAAAACTGATGATGAAGTGCATATCCACCTCAAAATCAGTGTCTTTGTAGGTAGAGAGGTTAAGTCCCAGCGGGCGGAAACCATACCCGAATTTGGCCCAAATTTTCAGTGGAACGTGCAGGTGAAAGGTATCCGTGACGGCCTCGACCCGGATGGGGGCGCGTTTCCACACCTTGCAGGCGAAGTCGTCGGTTTCGAGGGAATCGTCTTCGTAAAGCAGCCCCTGCAAGCGGGCGTTCACCTGGCGGGTCAGTTCTGCCGTGGTGATTTCTACGGGCACGTTGATGGTCGAGAGGTAGCGTTCGGCGCTCACGGTACGGGTGGTGGTTCGGTAGGATTCAACGGGGGATTTGGGCTGGGTCTGCGGGGAAGTCTGGCAGGCAACGAGCAAAAATGCAGAATGAAAAACAAGAAACAAGAAATGAAAAAGGGAGCCGGGTTTTGCAGCTTTTGCCTTTCTTATTTTGCCTTTCTTACTTTTCATTTTGCAGAAGGATTTAATCTCTACCCCGTCATTTCAACACCACTTTCGTAGCCCCGTACCCAAATTTTTCTTTCTGGGCATCCGCAAAAAACTGCACGTGGGAATGCTTGCCGAGCCGTCGGTGGAGCGCGTCGCGCAGGGTGTGGTGTCCAACGCCGTGGATAAAGGTGATATCGGGCAGGGCGTGGGCGATGGCGTTTTCCAGTTGGGTCTCGAAGGTATTCAGTTGCAGGGCCAGGATGTCGGCAGCGTTCATTCCTCCGAAATCGTCCCGTAGTTTTTCAATGTGCAAATCCACCGTTGCGGCGGGTTTGGGCACCAGTGTGGCGGGTTTTGGTGGGGTCGCAGGCGCGGGTTCAAAGCGTTTCTCGACCAACTCCTCCACCCGTTCCCTCGGAGCGTCTTCGTCACCATCGAGTTGGTAGAGGTGGGCGTCTTTGCCCAACACGGGCGCTTTTTGTTTGCTTTTGAAAAACGAATTCAGTCGAAATCGCAGTCGCCGCTCCAGCGGGGGGCGGAGGGTCAAAAAAGCGTTTCGTGCAAAAAGAGCCTGAAACGTGAAGGCCCCCCAGTTTTCAAAATCCTTGATTTCCAACTCCTGGATTTTTACTGCCGTTCGGGGCTTCAGCACCCCGGCGGCCAGTCCGCGCAGGTGCGGCTCGGTGCCAGCGGTGAGGGTAAAGGGCACCTCCCAATCGGTGTTGTTGACGAGGTGCTGAGTCAGTTGACGGTCGTTGAGGGGCACGAAGGCCAGGTAGAGGCCCTTGTTAGCCAGAATTTCGGTACTGGCCGGGCGGCGCTGTTCTTCTACCACCGGGCCGGTCGATTTAAAACGAATCGCTTCCTCGGGCGACACCAGGGCCAATTCCCGGCGCTGCACCGGGATTTTGAATCCTTCCTCGATTTCCAGTTCCACCATGTCGCCCGGCAACAGCCGGGTGATGATGCCTTCTTCTTTGCCGCGCAGCAGGCGGACTTTATCGCCAATGTTCATAGTTTGGGAAAAGGTGTCATTCCGACGCAGGAGGGATCCGGGCGGCGTTCCGCTCGTTTAACCACCAAACCGATGGCTATCGGCAGCGAAGTTGGCAGGCCAACGAGATTCCTCCTGCGTCGGAATGACAACCCCGGATAAGTAAACTCAATCAAAAGTAAATGGGGTGAAATTTAACCTTCAACCGGGGCGGCACCCGCGAGGTTCGGATTTCCAACGCCGGGGCGGGTACTTTCAGCGTGTTGAGCACAAATAACAGCCCCCGCACAAAATCGCTGTTGGTCGGGATGCGGGTCAGGTCGAGGTCGGGCGAGAGGAAAAACTGCCGCACGGGCACCCGACCGAGCCGTTCGCTCTTGGCCGGTTCGGCGGCGATCATGTTGTCGATGCCGTAACCGATGGCTACGTTGAGCATTCGCCCAAACGGGCGAGCCGTTTCGGGATGGGGACGGAAGGCATTGACGTTGACCGAAAGCCAGTAGGTTTGGCCGTTGTAATCCTTCAGCCACTGTTCGCTCCGATTCCGGCCCAGCACCTCCGGGCGTTCGCGGGCCAGTCGGGTGGGGTGCCAGGACCACTTCGGAGCCACGCGCACCTCGCCCCAGGCCAATTGCTGGCCGATGAACGCCGCCGGACCGGCCACGTTGGCCCCCACGTCACCCACCGAAAAGCCGTATTCGGGCGAAAAGCCGTCCAAAATTTCAATCGGCATTTGAAACGCCAGGCCGTTCACGCCCCCCCACCAAGTGGCCTGCCGGTCGGTCAGCCCGGCCCAGCGGTAGGCTTCGCGGCTGACGCGGGTGAGTTGGTAGGCCGTGTAAAAATGCCCGACTTTGTCCAGCAGGTACCATTCGCCGGTGTCGTCGAAGGTGTTAAATTTTCGGAGTGGATGTTTGTACCAGGCTTTGCTCAACCCGTACAGACTGCCCGCAAACAGCACCACTTCCCCGGCTACCAGCCCGCCGAGCCGGGCCGGATTTTGAGCCGGAATCGGTGGAGAGAGAGCCAAAAGCAGGAAAAACAACCAAAGGCGGATTCGCACGGAAAGGGGATTTGACCACGCCAAAGGTAGGATGATTCGGACATTCCCGTTCCCGTTGGCACCCACAACCGGTGAAGGAAACTGGCTAATCGCTCGCGCTGTCTACTGATCATTCAGAAACTATTTTTCCTGCCGGGGTCAGATTCAAAACAACTTCTTATTTTTGGCCAAAAGTATCTTGACTTATTTCCACATCGACCAAAAGTTTGCCCAATGAAAAAATTTACTTTACCATTCGCCGTTCTCGCCCTGGTGTACGCCGTGGTTTCGTGTTCGGAACCCGAATCTCAAAACCCCCAGCAAACGACCCTTTCCGACCGGAACGCCCGTGGCAACGTGGAGAACGATGACGAACTCCGCCGCTGTGTCACGATGGACGTGCTGTCCCTGAAGTTGCTGGAAGACCCAAGCCTTGCCGGTCTGATGAACGCCATCGAAATTCAAACGCTGGCGTTTGGTCAACTGAGCCGGAATGGAAACGGAAAGGGTGGCCCGACGACCCAGGCTGCCGCTTCTGTGACACCGTATACCGGCACCGTTCGGATTCCGGTAAAAGTACACGTGCTTTACAAGACCGCCCAGCAGAACATCAGCCAGGAGCAAATTCAGTCGCAGATTGACGTTCTAAACCGTGACTTTCGTAAAACCAATTCCGATGTGAGTAAGACGCCCTCGGTGTTTGGTGGCCTCACCTCCGACCTCAACGTGGAGTTTACCCTTGCCAGCGTGGATCGGAAATATTCCTCGGTCACCGATTGGGGTACTTACGACAAAATGAAGAAAGCCAATCAAGGCGGAGTGGCCCCGACGGATCCCGCGCACTTCCTCAACATTTGGGTGTGCAACATCGGTGGGGGTATTTTAGGCTACGCGCAGTTTCCGGGTGGGAACGCCAGCACCGACGGTGTCGTGATCGGTCCGAATTTCTTCGGTGATCGCAACGCCAGCGGTGGATCGGCGTTCTACCTCTCTGCCCCCTACGACCTGGGCCGCACGGCCACGCACGAAATCGGGCACTGGCTAAACCTGCGCCATATCTGGGGTGATGCCCGCTGCGGCAACGACCAGGTGGCTGATACGCCCGTTCATGAGGCATCCAACGGGGGCTGCCCGACGTTCCCCAAAGTATCGCGGCGATGCAACAACGGTCCCAATGGCGAGATGTTCATGAACTACATGGATTACACCAACGATGCCTGTATGTTCATGTTCACCGAAGGGCAGAAAACCCGCACCAGAGCACTTTTCGCCTCGAATGGTGTCCGAAAGAGTTTCGTGACCGTAACGCCTTAATTCGTTCTGGCCCCTGGCGCAAGTCAGGGGGCTTTTTTTGCCATGCTAGTTTTCGCCGCGCTTCTTTTTCCGGTGCTTTCCGCCGTACTCGGGCCAAAACCCATCTCGTCGGTTGAACTGACGCTGAGCACGCGGGGCACGACCAAAACCCTGACGGTCAGCGCCACCCGCGCCGTCGTGGACATCAACGGCACGAAGCAAAGCCAGAAAACGGACCCGGCGCAGTGGAAAAAACTGCTCGCTCAGTTTAACGCCCTCGAACTTTCAACGCTCCCGAACCTGAAAGCCCCCACCGACCGTTCGGCGGTCGATGCCGCCTACAGCGCCACGCTCCGGGTCACGACGCCCCAGGGCAGCTACGAAACGGCCTCGTTCGACCACCCCAACCCGCCGAAGCAACTGGTCGCGCTGATCCGAACGCTGGTAGAAAGCGCCCCGAAAGCAGCGAGGGAGGAGTTTAGGTAGAAGGACAAAAGGAGAAGGGGTCACGCTGAGCGGCGGACCGTTCCGCTCAGCGTGACCCCTTCTCCTTTTTTCTTCACTCCAACGTCATCAACTTCAAACACACCGCTGCGGGAACGCTGATTTGTTGGCCGGTAAACGTCAGTTTGCCCGTCTGAGCATCGCGTTTAAAAATCGTGATGTTGTCCGAGTCTTGGTGGGCGACGAACACAAATTCGCCCTTTGGATCCACCAGGAAATTGCGCGGCGTTTTGCCCATCGTGTCCTGCTGACCCACCAGCGTTACCTTGCCGTCGTTGGCGACCGAGAAAATGGCGAGGCTGTTATGCCCCCGGTTCGACTGGTAGAGGAACCTGCCCGACGCGTCGGTGTGGATGTCGGCGCTGGAGTTTTTCTCGGTAAAATCAGCGGGCAGCGTGGCGACGTTGTCCTGAATCAGCGTCAGCGCCCCGGATTTGGCATCACGCGAAAACGTGGCTGTGGTGGACGTGAGTTCTTCGACCAGATAGGCAAATTTCCCGTTGGGGCTGATCGTAAAATGCCGGGGGCCGGAGCCGGGTTTCACCGCCGCGAACGGCGTCGAAGCGGGTTTTACCGTTCCCTTCGCCGGGTCGATTGCGTAGATAAACACCTTGTCGAGGCCCAAATCGCAGACGTACACGAAGCGGTTGTCGGGCGAGAACGTGGCCGAATGGACGTGCGGCTTATCCTGACGCTGCGCATTCGGCCCGCTGCCCGCGTGCCGGACGCTGTCGCTGGCGGGGGCCAGTTGGCCGTCGGGTTGCACGGGTAACACCGTCAGCGTGCCCTCGCCGTAGTTGGACACCACCGCCGCCCGGCCCGTAGCATCGAGGCTGATGTGACAGGGGCCACGACCCACCGCCGATTGCTGGTTGAGGAAACGAAGGTTTCCCGTGGCCCGGTCGATGGCGTATGCGCTCACGGCCCCGCCCGTTTTGCCGACGGGCGCTTCGTTGACAGCGTAGAGGAATTTCCCGTTGGGGTGAAAAGCCAGAAACGAAGGACTTTTCGATTGCGAAGCCGTCTGGATTTGCTTCAGCGTGCCCGCCTTGCGGTCAAATTCCAACACGTAAATCCCCTCGCTGCCGCGCACCGAGTAGGTGCCGACGTAGAGGATTTCTTTGGGGGTTTGGGCCTGGCTGAGGGGGGCGGCGAGCAAGGTCATGGCGAGGAGGAGTGCGGGTTTCATGGAAAACAGGTTGTTGGAAATGGCTTGCAAGAGTAAGGCTTAAAATTGGTTTTTTTCTACTCGTTCGGGTGGGGTGGGTGGGTGGGAAGGGCCTCCGGCTTTGGGCTGAGGGGATGAAGTGAGGTGGAAGGTGAAAACCTGGCTGCTTGCACCTTCCGGCCACATCCCCCTCCTCCGCGCAGGCCCACCGCACCCCCCTTCAAAGGGGGAATAAATGCACCATCCGGTCACAAAGAAAGGATCAGCGGGATTTATTCCCCCTTTGAAGGGGGGTGCGGTGGGCCTGCGCGGAGGAGGGGGATGTGGCCGGGAGGTGCAGACAACTCCCCGAAAACCTCCATCCCCTCACCGCTCAAACAACGGCGCATGAATCGCCCGCAGCGTCTCCACCGGAATCTTCACCACCTCCCGGTCGTAGGTCAGCAAGCCGTTTACTTCGCCTTCCACGTCCGTCGTCTGGGTGTACACCGCCGCCGAAACGCCCTGTTGCTTCGCCATGTCCACCATTTTGGCGTATTTCACGCGGTACGCCTTGATCACTTCCTCCTGCGATTGGTAGGTCTGGTAGCCCCAGTTGCGCTTGTCGGGTTGCCAGAGGTGGCCCTGGATGGGCCAGCCGATGCCGCCGAATTCGCCCACCACGATCACCCGGTCGCCTTTCGGCGCGGGCACGTTGGGCGAGGGTTCGTAGGTGTGGATGTCGTAAAAATCCCCGGCGTTCTGGTCGGTCCAGCCGGAGGCGGCGTTGACGAGGCGGCTCGGGTCGAGGCCCTTCACCCATGCGGCTAGGCGCGGCGTGTCGTACTGGCCCCAGCCTTCGTTATGCACCACCCAGGTCACGATGCTGGGGTGGTTGTGGAGGCGGTTCATCATCCGGCGGAGTTCGAGTTCAAACTGCTCCAGCCCCCGGCTGCGGCGCACGGGGTTGGCCGTCACGGGGTCGCGGGGGTTCAGGTTCTGGTCGGGTACAAACCCCGAGGGCATATCCTGCCACACCAGCATCCCCAGCCGGTCGCAGTGGTAGTAGTAGCGGTCGGGTTCGACCTTGATGTGCTTGCGGAGCATATTGAACCCCGACTTTTTCAGAAAATCCAACTCAAACACCATCGACTCGTCCGAGGGCGGCGTGAGCAAGCCACCCGGCCACCAGCCCTGGTCGAGGGGGCCATTCTGAAACAGGGGGCGGTCGTTGAGCAGCAGCACCGGCTGGCCCGCCACGCGGCCCGGCCCCGTACTGATTTTCCGCATGGCAAAATAACTGGTCACCACGTCGCGGGGCGGGCCGGTCACTTCGGCGAGGGCGTAGGCGTTGCGCTCGGCTTCGGTAAACCGGGGTCGCGGGCCGGTTTGCCCGGCGAAGGGGTCCTTCACCGGCACCACTTCCACGCGCAGGTTGTACAGAAAGGGGTTGTCGGGCGACCAGCGTTTGGGGTTGGGCAGGGGCAAATACCCCGTCCGACCCGCGCGAAACAGCACGCTCGCCACGGCTTCGGTGCCGTCGAGGGCGGTCACGCGGAAGGCCGTGTTGTTGTCGCCGGGGCGGGCCAGCAGCACTTCCACCCGGAGGCGGCTCGAATCGAGGTCGGGCGTGAGGCGGAGTTCTTCGACGTACTGCGGCGGCACGGGTTCGAGCCAGACCGTTTGCCAGATGCCCGACACGGGCGTGTACCAGATGCCGTTGGGCTGGAGCAACTGCTTGCCGCGCGGCTGTTCGCCCTCCGAGGTGGGGTCGGTTACCGATAGCAGCAGCGTATTGCTCCCCCCGTTCAGAAACTCCGTCACGTCGAAATCGAAGGGGTCGGAGCCGCCCGTGTGCGACCCGACCAGCCCACCGTTGACGTACAGGCTGCATTCGTAATCCACCGCGCCGAAGTGCATCAGCACCCGCTGCCCCTGCCACGCGACGGGCGGGCTAAAGGTGCGCCGGTACCACAGCCGCTGGCTGGGCAACAGCGGCTTCCCCACCTTCGACAAGGCCGACTCCACGCAAAACGGCACCAGAATCGGCCCGTCCATTTGGGTTGGGGCACCCTCGGTTTTGGGCCGGATGGCGTACTCCCAAAGGCCATTGAGGTTTTGCCAGCCCTCCCGCACGAGTTGAGGCCGGGGGTACTCCCGCCAGGCGTTTTCGGGCGTGATGGCTTTTTCCCAGCGGGAGAGGAGGGAGGCGGTGGGGTTTTGGGCGAGGGTTTGGAGGGTGGTGAGGAGGAGAAGGCTGATTTTGAGCGGGTTTTGCATGGGGTGTAGAGGTTTTTTTGGAAAGGTTGCAGCGAGGCGGAATTAGCAAACCGGGGCGTCGAAGTCCTCGGCCATCCAGATTTTGCCGCTCAATACCCCAGCCTGACGTTTGTGCGGGGTCGGGGTAACTTCTTCGGTGAAGGTGACAATCACCCGCATGGGCTTGTCGGTCGGAGGCGGCTCCTCCAGGCGGATTTGCCCGTTTTCGTAGGTACCGGGGATGGAAGTGAGAAGCATGGGAGCGTGGCTGGTGATGAAAAGGCCCGTCGAATTTACACCATTCGCCGTTGCCTGCAAGGTGGATGCTGATTGGGTTGTACAGAGAGGTTGAGGTTTTTCGCCAAGGATTTTGAAAAGTAGCAAGAAAGGAGGTACTTGTGGGCAGGTTTCAATGCCAGCGTCTAGAGGTGCGATGACTATCGGTCGAACATGAAGCGAAAAAAAACTTATGACTTGTCTATTCACTTTCTTGCTTTTGAATAGTAAATGATTAACGCTGGACAGCCGCAAAACTGGAGTACTGATACACGCGCTTCAGTGGATATGTACAATACTTGGTTCATGAACTTTGCCCCTTTGACATTTCGGGAGAGCCGCAAAAGGGCCACCTCATCCGTTGAGAAGGCATTTCATGATACTGATTTTTTGAAGGACATAACTCCTGAAAGTCTGAGAGCTAACCCTTCTATGCTTCCATCATTGCGCATGAGTACGTGCCCCCCGTTAGCTATAGACCGTCTAATCGGACTATCAGGCGTACCAAGTAATGTTGTAGATCGTATTGAAAATAAGGGAATTGTAAGTCGAGCAACAACCACTGCGCATTTACAGAGTTTGATCGCCATAATAGATAAACTACTCGATCGTGATATTTTTCCCTGGTTGCAAACGTCAGTCGTTCCAGCTCCAGAAGATGCCCACCGAGCGGCTACTATTGTTGCAGATCGCTTATGTGGTTCATATACAAATCCAATTATCCGAAACGCCCAGGAATTACGCCAATTAGCTTACATCGAGCAGTGGTTAATCGCCCGTGGATATACGAAAGTCGCACAACACCTTGGTTTGACAATACACAATATGCAGCCAGGCACGTTTGCTTTTCGGATGGTAGTTCCAGGGAAAAGACCAGACGGAAGCCGGGTAAATATTCCAGTCGACGCAATTATTCAACCACTTACCGCGAAGCCGGGGGAATTACCCTTATTAGTGGAGGCAAAATCGGCAGGTGACTTTGCTAACACGAATAAGCGTAGAAAGGAAGAAACTACTAAGGTTAGTCAACTCATTCACGAAAACGGCCCTGGTATTCGCTTTGTACTGTTTTTGTGTGGGTATTTTGATGGGTCATATTTAGGGCATAACGCCTCAGAATTAATTGACTGGGTATGGGAGCACCGGATAGACGATTTTACACGGATGGGCATATGATACACCTGAACGAGCAACGATTAAATCTCCTACACCGCTTGGATGCTTCCAAGCCACGTAGTGAACGTAACAAAGTCGGACAGTTTGCGACCCCCTCAGTCGTCGCGGATGAAATCGTTTATTATGCCTTACAGCACCAATCGAAGCAGGTAATAAGATTTATTGAGCCAGGTTTTGGTACCGGAGCCTTCTTTACAAGCTTACTAACTCAACTGCCCGCAGATCGAGTAATTGCCGAAGCAAGAGGATATGAAATTGATCATCATTACGCTGAGCCAGTTCGTAACTTGATGGCCAAAACAAAAGCGGACATACGCGTGGAAGATTTTACCGTGGTGGCCCCTGAACCTTTCGATTTAGTTTTATGCAATCCGCCTTACGTGCGGCACCATCACTTATCTAGTTTTAAAAAGATTGAGCTTTCGAAACAGATTCAAACGCACTTTGGGATTAAAACAAGTGGTCTAACCGGGTTATATAATTACTTTTTGATGCTGGGTGAGCGGTGGTTAGCTGAGGATGGTATTTCTGCTTGGTTAGTACCAAGCGAATTTCTTGATGTGAACTATGGTGTCGCAGTAAAAAGGTTTCTGCTTTCCAAAGTGACTCTCACACATATACATTTATTTGAAAGTGAAAACGTTCAGTTTCAAGATGCCTTAGTTTCGTCAGTGGTAGTTTGGTATCGCAAAGGCTTGCCTGGCCCAGATCACCAGATTGAACTAAGCTATGGCGGTTCTTTGCTGGTGCCATCCCATACGCGTCATGTAGCCAATAAGGTCATGATTCCGGAGGAAAAATGGACTCGATTCATTCGTCAGGTTGCAACACCGGGGGCAGCATCACGATCTGTAAAATCCATTCATACACTTAAGGATTTTTTCGAGATCAAACGTGGCTTGGCAACCGGCGACAATCAATTCTTTATTTTAAATCAAAAGCAAGTCGAAAAGACGCAAATTCCTGAGCAATTTCTTACACCAGTGTTGCCTAGTCCTCGTTATCTCAAGAGCGATATTGTAGTGCCAGAAAATAACAGCCATCTCATTAATTCTGAGAGACTGTATTTATTGAATTGCAGACTTGATCCTTCAATCATTCAAGCGCAATATCCTACCTTGTGGCATTATCTCAAAATGGGTATTGGCTCAGTGAGCAATAAATATCTATGCCGTAGTCGTAAACTTTGGTATTTACAAGAACATCGAGAAGTGCCACCCATCTTGTGTTCCTACATGGGGCGAGGTTCACAATCCAGAAATACTCCATTTCGATTTATTCTGAATGAATCAAACGCCGTAGCCACGAATTCTTATTTGTTGCTTTATCCAAAACCATATTGGAAAGTACGCGCTGCACACGATCCAAAGCTTATGCGCCGAGTTTGGGAAGTATTATGCGCAATAACTGCTGAGGACTTAATCGGTGAAGGACGAACTTATGGGGGGGGGTTGGAAAAAATAGAACCTTCGGAATTAGGCAATGTCCCTGTAGCCGAGTTAATGCCACTGTTGAACCCATCCCCAACCGGTACCCAACTATTTGTAGAGTTCTGCTCTACGGATATAAAATAAGCGGTAGAGAGTTTGTCCTCAACCGATAACAACCTGCACAAATGACGGGTTGAAACCCGTACGAAATACGGCGTCAGTCTTTTTCCACCGCCACCTTCCCCACCCGTTCCCGATAACTCGCCGACAACTGCCGATACGCCGCCGAGTTCATGGCGATCAGCGTCACGACGAGGCCAATCGCGCCGGTCACGGTGAACAACAGCGCCAGGCCCCGGTCTTTTCCGGTGCCGAACCAGCTTCCGATCCATTCCACCCCGGCCCCGGTGGTCATGAAGGGGATGAACACCAATTGGGCGATGGGGCCGATCAGAAAGGCCGTCAGCGGCGAGGCGGCTTGCTCGATGCTTTGGGCGAAGCCGAACACCCGCCCCTGGCGTTCGGGCGGAATGACGGTCTGAAGGATGGTTTGCTCCGCCGCTTCGACGGGTGGAATCAGGCAGAGGTACACGAACATCCCCAGCGCCAGCAGCACGATGGAGGCCTGAATGGTGAAGAACACGCAGGAGGTCCACATGGCGATGTTGCAGAGAAACAGCGTGCGGAGCGGCTGCTTGCCCAGCCCTTTTTTGGCAACCACCAGCCCGCCGATGATGAACCCCAAACTCAGCACCCCCCACAACACCCCCCACACCTGCACCGACACGAGCGACAAGCCGTAAGCATCCATCAGCGACATGAAAACCCCGCCGAGAAAGTTGTTGAAGGTGTTGAAAAAAATGAGCGCAAACAGGCCGGGGATGAGCGTGAGGGCGCGGATCGTGCCCCGGATGTCGATGCGTTTGGCGTGTTCACTGGTGTGAACGATTCCCTTTTCGGGGATGGCTACCGTTGCCAAATGAAGCAGGGTGAGCGCGGTCAGGCCGAGGGCCAGGCCCAGCATCCAGCCGACGCCCAGAAAGCCAATGACCAACCCGCTGAAGGTCGAGGCCACCAGAAACGACACGCCGTTGGCCGTTCCCACGAGGCCGTTGGCTTTGTCGCGGCCTTCTTCCGGTACTAGGATCGTAACGAGGGTGGAAAGTGCAATCGTGCGGATGTTGCCGGCAATGGCCCCCACGAGCGTCAGCACGATGAAAACCCAAAGCACCGGACTGGCCGGATCGGCGAAGACCGGCCTCGGCGTGACGCCGTAAATGACGAAGGCCAGACCGTACAGGAGGAGCGAGCCGAAGCCCGAAACCAGCATCGCCCGTTTCTTTTTGTACCGATCCACGAGTGAACCCAGGAAAAACCCCGACAGCGCGACCGTGCCCGAATACACCCCCGCCATCACCGACGTCGCCACGACGGATTTCGTTTCCAGGTACACCCAGAACGTGATCGCAAACCAGACGAAATTGTTGGTGAGCGAGGCAACGAGGGAGTTGGCTAAAACGGCGTGGAAGGGTTTCATGGGAATAGGATTAGGCACTAAATGCGGTACTCAAAACCTAAAACAAGCCTCACCCAACCCGTCATTGCGAGCGGAGGTGTTTAGATGAGTGAAACGAAATCTGAACACCGGAGCGAAGCAATCCCCTCCCGGCGACCGAAATAGCTGAGGGGCAAGAAAGGTACCCGGCCATAGCTCTCTCGGTCGCCGGGAGGGGATTGCTTCGCTTCGGCCTCCATTCCTCGCTTCGCTCGTTTTGGAGGCCTCCTCTCGCAATGACGCGATGGGTGAGTGGGTGAGGCATATTTTGAAAAGCACCCGGCAAAAGTACAGTCAACGCCGGTGGTAGCAGGCTACAATTCCGGCAAGTTTAGGGGGTGATCACGACAATTTTTTCGGCGAGGCTCCCTTAACTTGCGCCGTCTTCAAATCCCCGTTCCGTCATCCTATCGTGCCCCATCCCACCGAAACGAACCCCCTCAATCGCCGCGAATTCGTCAAAAATGCCGGGGCACTGCTGGCCCTGGGCCTAACCAATTTTCCGGGAAACGCCCTGGCGACGGCCCCCAAGCCCCCGGCAAAAATTAAAATCAACCGGGTGACTTCCAACTTCGACCGGGAAGCCCTCAACCCCTACCGCTTCAAAGGCAATGCCATCACCGAAAGCTGGCAAACCGTGGCCCGGATCGACACTGAATCGGGGGCGCGTGCCGTCGGGTTGGGCACGCAGGGCGTGCTGTGGTCGGATTACCGCGTGTTCGAGGGCCACTCCGAAAGCGCCGCCAACGCGCTGATGTACGCGCTGAGCGAACACGCCCTGCAATTGCTACGCGGCACGACGTTCACCAACCCCGTCGAGTTGCTCGAAGGACTGTTGCCGGAGGTACTGGCTTACGGGAAGCGGCTCACCGGCATTTCGGATTTACGAAAAACCTTCGCCCTCAACGCGCTGGTCTGCGTGGATAACGCCGCCTGGCTGGCGTTTGCCCAGGAAAATAAGATCCGGAGCTTCGACGACCTGATTCCGATGGCGTACCGACCGGCTTTGTCGGCCCGGCACCCGAAGGTGGCGAGCATTCCCTCGTTCAGCGTCGGCATCGGGGCCGAGACCGTCAAAGCGGCGGCGGACGCGGGGTCTTTCGGGTTGAAACTCAAAACCGGCTCGGCGGGAACGCAGGCGGAGATGATCGAAAAAGACATCGCCTTCCTCACGGCGGTTCACCGGGCGGTGGGTCACTACGAAACACCTTACACGCAGAGCGGAAAAATCCGTTACCTCGTCGATCCCAACGGACGGTACGAAAAGAAAGAAACGTTGCTCCGGTTTTTGGATCACGCCCGAAAAATCGGGGCCTTCGACCAGATCGCGGCCATCGAGGAACCCTTCGCCGAAACCAACGAAACCCACGTGGGCGATTTGGGTGTGCGGATTGCGGCGGATGAAAGCGCCCACACGGTGGAAGACGCCGCCCGCCGGATCGAGCAGGGCTACGGGGCCATCGTGCTGAAAGGCATCGCCAAAACCCTGAGCATGACGCTAAAAATTGCGCAACTGGCTTTTGACAAAAACATCCCCTGCTTCTGCGCCGACCTGACCGTCAACCCGATTCTGGTGGACTGGAACAAATGCGTCGCCGCCCGGCTGGTTCCCTACCCCGGCATGACCACCGGGCTGTTGGAAACGAATGGGCACCAGTACTACAAGGCCTGGGACCGGCTGATGAGCTACCACCCGAAAGCCGGGGCGATTTGGACCCAGACCCGGAAAGGCGTGTACGAAACGGACGCGTCGTTTTTTAGGGAAAGCGGGGGAATTTTTGAGCCTTCGGCGCATTATGTGGGGTTGGTTTCGTAGGGGGAATCGGTAACGAAAAAAAGGGGTCACTCTGAGCGGAGTCGAAGAGTGTGCGGCTGGTACCGGAGTAGGCCCTCGCGCGCACCCTTCGACTCCGCTCAGAGTGACCCGCCCTTTTTTTTCATCCTACCCCACTCCTCGGTAATTTGCGCCGAACTTCCAGTCTTTCCCCATGAAACGCGCTTTTTCACTTCAAATCTGGCTTGGGCTGTTCTTTCTGTACCTTGCCTGGGGCAGCACCTACCTGGCCATTCGCTTCGTGGTCGAGGCGGTGCCGCCCATGCTCGCTTCCGGCATCCGCAATTTTCTGGCGGGGGCCATTCTGTTCGTTGTCGCGTTGGTGCAGCAACCCCGTGTCCGGGCTTCGGCGCGCGACTGGGCCTGGGCGGGGCTGGCGGGTTTTCTAATGCTCACCGTGGGCAACGGCGGCGTTACCATCGCCGTCAACTGGGTGCCTTCGGGTTACGCTTCCCTATTTTCGGCGCTGGTGCCCGCCTGGCTGGTGGTGCTCCAACTCCGCGACGGCGTTCGGCCCAACGCTGCCGTGCTGCTGGGGTTGGTGCTGGGCATCGTGGGTGTGGGGCTGCTGCTGGGATTGGACCAACTCGCGCTCAGTGGGGCCGAGGGCTACTTCGGCTGGGGCGTGGTTTCGTTGCTCATCGCTACGTTGAGCTGGAGCCTGGGCGTGATTGCGGCGAAAAAAGCGGCCCTGCCGTACTCCGTCACTCGAATTGCGGCCATGCAGATGCTCGTGGGCGGGGCGCTTTCGTTGGGCATCAGCGGGGTGCTCGGCGAGTGGGGCCAGTTTGATCCCGCGTTGCTCACGGCCAAACCGATTGGGGCCTTTACGTACCTGCTCGTGGTGGGGTCGCTGGTGGCGTTCAGCGTATTTGGTTGGTTGTCGAAACAAGCCCCGCCCACGCTGGTGGCGACTTACACCTACGTGAACCCCCTCGTGGCGATTTTGCTCGGTTGGGCGCTGGCGGGCGAAAGCCTGAACCCGCAAATGCTGCTGGCGGCGGGCGTCATCGTGGCGGCGGTGGTACTGATTACCACCGGGCAATCGGCGGCCAAACGCCGGGAACTGCGGGTTGAAACGCTGGGGGAAAAACCGTAGGTTTGGCAAAAACAACGTCGATATGGCTACGCAAGCCCGACCCTACATTTCTCCCGAAGAATACCTTCGCCGCGAGCGGGAGGCGAGTTACAAAAGCGAGTATTTCCAGGGCGTCATTTACCCGATGGGCGACCTGGAGGGCGATACGCCGGAGGCGATGGCAGGGGCTTCGACCAACCACAACCGAATTAAAGGGAACATCGAGTTTTCGTTCACGGGTCATTTTCGCAAACGGGGTGGTTGCCAGGCTTTTTCCAGTGACCAATCCATCCATATTCCTGAAAACGGACTGTTTACGTACCCCGATGTACTGGCCGTGTGCGGAAAACTCGTCATGTTCGACCGCTACAACCTGATGAATCCGGTTGTCATCGTTGAAATTCTTTCCCGTCGCACCGCTGCCTACGACCGGGGTGAAAAATTCCGGCTCTACCGGGGCATCCCCACACTCCGGGAATACGTGCTGGTTGATTCGCGAAAAGTGGACGTAGTGGTGCATCGCCGGGGTGAAAATGACCTCTGGACGCTCGTCACTCAGGCCAGCCAGTTCACCGAATCCATCACCCTCGAAAGCCTCGACCTCACCATTCCCCTCGATGAACTTTACCTCGACACCAACCTAACCGACACGCTCTACGTCCTCCGCGAACCATGAAAAACTCCCTCCGCTACTTCCTTTTCACCTTGCATTTTTCACTTTCCACTGCCGGTTTGTTCGCTCAGGAAGTTTTACCGCTCTACCCCGGCGCGGTGCCCAACACCAAGTCCGGCGTACAGTTGACTGAAAAATCCGAAAGCAGCGGCGGCATTCTCCGTATCAGCAACGTACAAACGCCTACCCTCACCGTGTACAAAGCCGCCAGGCCGAACGGCACGTCGGTGGTGATTTGCCCCGGCGGCGGGTACGGCATCCTGGCCGCCAGCCACGAAGGCAGCGACGTAGCCAAAGCCCTCAACGAATGGGGCGTGACGGCCTTCGTGCTCAAGTACCGCCTGCCCGCGAGCGGGGTATTTGAAAACACCGAAATCGGCCCCTTGCAGGACGCCCAGCAGGCGCTCCGGCTGGTGCGGCAGCGGGCGAAGGAGTTTGGCATCAATCCCGACCGGCTGGGGATAATGGGTTTTTCGGCGGGCGGGCACCTGGCTTCGACTGCCGCGACGCATTTTGAGAAACCCGTCGGAACGGATGATGCCACAGGGACGCCTGCCGCGAACGTGAGGCCCGATTTCGCGGTGCTGCTGTACCCGGTCATCTCCTTTTTGTCCCCCATCGCGCACGGCGGTTCGGCGAAAAATTTACTCGGGGAGAACGCAACCGAAGAAAAAAAGCGGCTGTATTCCAGCGAGTTGCAGGTGACGGAGAAAACCCCGCCCGCCTTTCTGGTTCACGCCGCCGACGATGGGGCGGTACCCTTTGAAAATAGCCTGGAATTTGCCAAAGCGTGCCGGGCGAAGAAAGTCCCCGTCGAACTCCACGTCTACCCCGGCGGTGGACATGGCTTCGGAATGGTCAACAAAACCACCCCCGACCGCTGGATGGATCGGCTGAAAAACTGGATGGAGTCGCGGGGGCTGCTGAAGGAATTGTGAAGGGTAAGTTATGATTGGTGAGGAATTGAATCACGATTCGCCTTTTCACAAGTTGTCAAATCCGGTAACGAAGGAAAGCAAACCGTTTCCTCATCCTAATCACTCCATGGAAACCCTGCGTTTCTTTTTTAGCGAGGCCGGACTCAACGAGGCTGAATTAAACCAGGTCACGGCGGTTTTCACCCAAAAACTCTACGCCAAAGGCGCGTATTTTCTCGAAGAAGGCCATACATCGCAGCGCCTGGCCTTCATCGAGAAAGGCGTTTTTCAATACTTCGTCGACCGCGACGGCGACGAAATCACGACCTACGTGGCGGGCGAAGCGGGCTTCATGGCCTCGCTGCTGAGTTTTTTTAAACAACTCCCGGCGCGGGAAAACATCCGGGCCTTGACCGACGCCCTCACCTGGGAAATCAGTAAGGAATCCCTGGCCAGCCTGCTCCAAACCGTTCCTTCCTTCAAGAATTTTTACGTCGGCTTGCTCGAATGGCAAATCGGCTGCATTGATGACAGTCGTCTCAACCTACTCACCCTCAGCGCCGAAGAACGTTACGAAAAACTCATGCGCGAGGAGCCGCACCTGCTGCAACAGATTCCCCTCCAGTACCTCGCCTCCATCCTCGGCGTCACACCCCGGCACCTGAGCCGCATCCGAAAAACAATTCGCTAAGGTCGTGCTTTTGGACATTTGTCCAGGATTCCCGCCCCCGACCCGCCTGACCTTTGTGCCGTACTACAACCAAGTTAACGGCATGAAATTCATCGGATTCAGCGAAACCAAAGCGCTTCTTTTTCTGGCATTCTTCGGGCTGGGTAGCCCGGCCTTCGCCCAAAGCCGGTTCTCCTGGCAGGAATTTTCCATCAACGGATTCCGAAATCCTTCCATCGGGCTAGAATTTCGTCACCGCGCGGTTTCATTCCACGCGGGCTACTACCCCACCGCCTTCGAATCGGGCGTTACGACTAAGTTCATCAAAGTCGGGACGACGCTTTGGTTTTTGCCCGTCGGCAAACGCGAAAATCCTTCCTCGTTCTACGCCTCCGTTTCGTACCTGCGCGGCCTCAATCGGGAGTACAAAAACGACAACGCGGCCTTCGTCGATGTCGGGTTCCGCTGGATGGTCTGGCGCGGCCTCAACCTGCGCATCGGCGCGGGCGTGCTGGCGTCGCCGGGGAAATCGGTCAAACTCAACCCCACACCGGGAATCAGTTACTCCTTCTTTTTCAACTGAGCCATGAAAACCGAAAAAATAATTGGCCTGTTCCTGATTACGGGGGCAGTGCTGGTGATGGTGCCATACACCGCACTCACTGTGCTGTTCGATTACCCCAACGTGCTCCGACAAGACGCCGGAACCGTCCTGACCCGGTTTCACGCGGGCGGTTCGACGCTGGTTTGGGTTTGGTGGGCCTTCGCCGTGCTGGGACTGCCCCTGCTCCCGGCCTACGTGCTGCTGGGTCGGAAACTGGAAATCCAACTTCCCAGCGCCCGGCTGATTACCACACTCGGCGTGATTTCGGTGCTGGTGCAGGTCATCGGACTGCTCCGCTGGACTTTCGTGGTTCCGGTTCTGGCCGAAACCTACGTTACGGCGAACCACGAAGCCACCCGCGAAGCCTGCAAGGTGGTTTTTATGGCGATTCACCAGTACGGCGGGGTGGTGCTGGGCGAACACCTGGGGCAACTGTTGACCATCGCGTGGACGGTGGGCATGGCGTATGCCCTCCGAAAACTCGGATGGATCCGCGCTCGGCTGAGTAGCCTGGGTTACGTTGCATCGGGAATTTACTTACTGGCCCAGGCCGAATTGTTCGCCACGGTACTGCCCGGCGTGCCCGTCTGGGACCTGGCCGGTTTGCTGGGCAGCACATTGTGGCTGGTTTGGCTGGTGGTGCTGGGTGTACGTTTTTTGCGGCTGAAAACGGCCTGACCAACACTTAGTGCAGCGGCATGCTCTTCACCTTGCCCCCAATCACGTCGTCCACGGCGTGGTGAATGAAAAACGCGTCGGGGTCGATTTTGTCGACCAGCGCCGTCAGCGCGGGCAATTCGAGGCGGGTCACCACGGTGTAGAGCACGTCGTGCGTATGGCCTTTGCCCTGTCGGCCCGTGCCGCCTTCGCCTTTCACCACCGTAACGCCCCAACCGTAGCCAACGAGGGCCTGCCGCAGGCGTTCGTGCCGTTTGGAAACGATGAGCACAGCGGTGTACTGCTCGATGCCGTGAACCACGAAATCAACGGTGCGCGAGGCGGCGAAGTAGGTAATCATCGAATACAGCGCCGATTCGATGCTCAGGAAAAACGCCGCCGCCCCGAAAATAACGACGTTGAGCAGCATGATCACGTCGCCCACCTTGAGCAGCGAACTGGTGCGGCTGATGAGTAAGGCGGCCACTTCGGTGCCGTCGAGCACGGCCCCGCCCCGCATGGCCAGGCCGATGCCCGCCCCAATGAAAAAGCCCCCGAAGATGGCGGTGAGCAGCAAATCGGGCGTCACGTCGGGGTAAGGGACCAGTGCCAGACAGGCCGCTAACCCGCCGATGGCAAGGATGCTTTTTATTGCGAATACCCGCCCGATGCGCCGGTAGCCGAGCGCGATGAAGGGCAGGTTAATCACCACGATACACAGCGACAACGGGGCACCGGCCAGGTCGGATAGCAACATCGAAACGCCGGTAACGCCCCCGTCGATGAAGCGGCTCGACAGCAAGAATCCTTTCAGCCCCAGACCTGCACAGAGAATCCCCGCTATAATGAAAGCAGCGTCGAGCAGGGGGCGGTAGCGGGTGGGGGAGGTGGGCATGGGAGATTACAGGAAGTTAATTTATAGTTGATGTTGCTGAACTTGTCGAAGCGCCTCGACAAGTTCAGCGTGACATCTCCGACGTTAGGCCTTTTTTTTTCCCCGGTTCCAATACCAAAACACCGGCACGCCCAGCGCCACGATGACCAGCCCCGCCACGCTCGTCACCGGTTTGAACCAGAGCAAATCCAGACACAGCGCCCCGGCAAAGACCATGTACAAGGCCGGAACCACCGGATAGCCAAACGCCCGGTAAGGCCGCTCGGCCTCAGGCCGACGGCGGCGCAGGATAAATACCCCGCCAATGGTGAGCAGGTAAAAAATCAGCGTGACGAAAATCGTGTAATCGAGCAACTGCCCGTAGGTACCCGAAAGGCACAGCAAACTCGCCCAAACGCCCTGAATCACCAGCGCGAAACCGGGCACGCCGTGGCGATTCAATTCCCCCGCTTTTTTGAAAAATAATCCATCGCGGGCCATCGCGAAACTCACCCGCGCCCCGGCCAGGATCACGCCGTTGTTGCAGCCGAAGGTGGAAATCATGATAAACACGGCCATGATGAGCGTCGCCACGCCCCCGAAAATCTGGGCGGCGGCGGCCGTGCCCACGCGGTCGTTGGTGGCAAACTGAATGCCCCGGCTTACCACGTCGCTGCCCGCCGGGTCGCCCGCCACGGGCAACAGCATCTGGTAGGCCACGTTGGCGCTGATGTACAGGAAACTCACGATGAGCGTGCCGAAGAGCAAACTGAGCGGGATGCTCCGGCGCGGGTCTTTCACTTCGGCGGCAGTGAAGGTGATGTTGTTCCAGGCGCTGCTCGAAAACAGCGGCCCGACCATCGCCAGCCCAAAAGCCGTGAGCAGCGGCCAGCCGTCGAGCGGGGTGCGGGTCACCACGCCCTCGCTGACCTCGGTGGTGTACGTTTCCCAGAACCCCGCCCGGTTTTGTTGCCAGAAATCCAGGTTCGTTCCCACGGCAATTCCCAGTGCGACCAGCCCCAGCAAGGCCCCGATTTTGGTGATGGTAAAGAGCAACTGCACCGTTTTGGCCTCGCGTACGCCGCGCAGGTTCACGCCCGTGAGCAGGGCAATCACGCCCACGGCGAGTAGCTGTACCGAATTTATTTTGAAACTGCCCAGCGTGAGCAACACGTTTTTTTCGTTAAAAAACGGCAGCAACACCCCGGTAAACCGGGCGAAGGCCGTGGCCACGGCGGCGATGGTGCCCGTTTCGGCCACCAGGAACGTCGTCCAGCCGAACAGAAAGCCGGTCAGCGGGTTGTAGGATTCCTGGAGATACACGTACTGCCCCCCGGCGCGGGGCATCATGCCGGCCAGTTCGCCGTAGCTGAGGGCGGCAATCAGCGTGACCACGCCCGTGAGCACCCAGGTGCCGAGCACGTAGCCGGGCGCGCCGAGGGTACGGGCCACGTCGGCGCTGACGATAAAAATGCCCGAGCCAATCATCGAACCAACCACAATCATCGTGGCGTCGAGCAGACCGAGGCTGCGGGTAGGTTGGGAAGTTTCGGCGGCGGTGGGTACGGATTCGGGCATCGGGTCGAGGTTGGAATTTTCCCGAAAAACGACAAACCCGCTCAGATTACCAAAGGTTGGCGCGTAGCTTTGCCCTGATTTTAGCAGAACATGAAAAACCGGATTCGCCTCGATGTGCTCTTCCTCACGGCGTTGCTCACGCTGCGGGTGCTCATCGTACCGGCTATTTTCGTGGACTACCAGGTTCGGAAAGCCTACATCGCCAGGTACTTGTGCGAAAACCGCAACCGCCCTGAGCTGCGTTGCGACGGCAAATGCTACCTGGCCAAACGCCTCCACGCCGCCCAGGAACAGGAGCAAAGCCAGAAGGGTCACGAACTGATGCGGTTTTTGTTTGAACTGCCCTTCGAGTCCCCAGCTACCGAGTTCGTTTTTTCCTTCAATTCCCTGACGCATCGGGTCGCTTTGCCCGCTTACACCCCGCCCGTTCCGGCGGAGGGAGCCGCGTCCATCTTTCACCCGCCCTGTCGGGGCTGATAACTTCCCGGAAGTTTTAACCTTCCGGGAAGTTCGGTTCCCCGGTCTGTGGCACACAGACCGGAACATCTCCATTGTTTTTTCTTTCTGCCACCGAACCCAGCGTTCGGCGGGCGCTTCCATTCTTTTCCATGAAAACCACTTCCATCCTTTTTGCCGCCCTATTCGGCCTTTCCGCCTTCGTCGTTTCCTGCCAAAAAGACGAAAACCCCGACGCCTTCAGCGCCACCGACAAAAACTCGGTGACCCTCGAATTCGACAACCGCGTAGGCGGACAAAACCTGATTTTGGGTCAAACCACCGCTAAAAACGCCAGCGGTGAGGAGTTCATCCTTACCACGCTCAACTACTTCATCTCCAACGTATCGCTCACGAAAGACGACGGCACGGTGGTGAAATTCCCCGACCAGTATTTCCTCATCCGCGAAGCCGACGCTAAATCGCTGCTGGCCAAACTCCCCGACGTACCCGCCGGAAATTACAAGGAAGTGAGTTTCGTGGTCGGCGTCGACAGCGCCCGAAGCGCGGCCAACGTGGCCGCCCGAACGGGCGTACTCGACGTGGCCAGCTACGGCGACGACGGCATGTACTGGTCTTGGAATTCGGGCTACATTTTTATGAAACTCGAAGGAACTTCGCCGGTAGTACCCCTTCGCGCCAGTGGACAGCGGCTGTTCCAAATCCACGTCGGGGGCTTCGGCGGCTACGCCGCTCCAGCCCCCAACAACCTGCGCCGCGTGACCCTGCCCGTGGGCAGCGAGTTGGTCAAAGTGCGGAAAGACGTGGCTCCCGAAATTCATTTTTACGTGGATGCCGCCAAAATTTTTGACGGAAAAACCAAAATCAGCCTCGCCACGACCAACGACATCCACAGCCCCGCGCTGACCGGGCCGGTGGCCGACAACTACGCGACGATGTTTGCCGTCGACCACGTTCACAATGAAAAACAGTAGGTTCCCCCGAATCGACCGCCTCGCCCGGTATTCAAAACTGGGCGGGGCGGGTTGGGCGGCGACGTTCCTTGTGGTCGTGGCTTGCGCCGGATCTTCCAACCCGGAGCCAGAACCCGTATTTTCTGCTCCGCCCGAATTCCCCGCCCTGGTGTACGACCTAAGCAAAAACCCGCTTACGCCCGCCGGGGCCGAACTGGGCCGTCGCTTGTTTTACGACCCGCTGCTCTCCCGCGATGGCAGCATCGCCTGCGCCGAGTGCCACCGGCAGGACGCGGGCTTTACCCACCACGGCCACGACCTGAGCCACGGCATCGACAACCGTATCGGCGAGCGCAATTCGCAGCCGATTCAAAACCTGGCCTGGGAGCGAACTTTCTTCTGGGATGGCGGTGTCCACGACCTTGATTTACAACCCGTCGTGCCGCTCGAAAACCCGGTGGAGATGGATGAGAAATTTGGGAACGTGCTGCAAAAAGTGCGGCAGTCGCCGAAATACCCGGCTTTGTTCAGAGCGGCTTACGGGAGCGATGAAATCACCTCGGCCCAGTTTCTGAAGGCGCTTTCGCAGTTTATGCTCACGCTCGTTTCGGCCAATTCGCGCTACGACCGCTACCGGCGCGGGGAGGAAACTTTTACCGCCGACGAAAAAGCCGGACTGGGCTTGTTTCAAACCAAAGGCTGCGCCACCTGCCACGCTGGGGCACTGTTCAGCGACGGCAGTTTTCGCAACAACGGCATCGGACGGGGCGTGACCGACGACCTGGGCCGGGCCAAAATCACCGAACTCGCCGCCGACCGCTACACCTTCCGGGTGCCGAGCCTGCGCAACGTGGAGGTGACCAAACCGTACATGCACGACGGGCGGTTTTACGACCTCGAAACCGTCATCGACCACTACCGCGAGCGGGTCCAGGATGGCCCGACCCTCGCTCCGTTTTTGAAACAAGGTGGTCGATCTGGTATTTCGATTTCGGACGAAGAAAAACGCCAGTTGGTGCTTTTTCTAAAAACCCTGACCGATCGGGAGTTTTTGACCAACCCGAAATTCGCAGAACCGACAAATTAATCTTTGACAACACGATGAGCCAGTTTTTGCAAACTTTGATTCGCTTGGTAACCCCCCCTTTGGGGCGGTCCGGCGTTCCGATCTGGGGGCTGCTTTTTCTCCCCCTTGCTTCCTTCGGCTGCGACATCTGCGGCTGCGGGGCGGGGAGTTCGTTCGTGGGCTTACTGCCGCAGGCGGGGCGGGGCTTCGTGGGCGTCCGGTACCGCACCAAAAGCTACCAGTCGCACCTCAACAGCCTGCGCCTGGGCACCCGCGAAACGTACCAGAATGCCGAACTCTGGGGCCGGTTTTACCCTGCCCGGCGGGTGCAGGTGCTCGCGTTTTTGCCCTACAACGTCAACCGCCAGGAAACCGCCGACGGACCCCTGACCCGTCAGGGCTTCGGCGATGCCACCGTGCTCGCGCACTACAACCTGGTGAACACCGCCCTCGATACGGTCATGCGACGCGTGGACCACACCCTGCTCGTGGGCGGCGGGGTAAAATTGCCCACCGGAAAATTCCGCTACGAAGCCGACGGCTCGGAAGTGGCGAATCCAAATTTCCAACTCGGCACGGGCAGCACCGACGCCTTGCTCAACGTGATTTACACCATGCGCTACCGGGCCTGGGGCTGGAACACCGACTTTACCTACCGCCTGACGACGAAAAACCCGAACGGCTACCGCTTCGGTAACCGCCAAACCGCATCGAGCAGCGTGTTTTTCGTGAAAAAATGGGGAACCCTGACGCTCATGCCCAACGCGGGCGTGACGCTGGAAAACGCCGCCCGCGACCTTGACGGCGGCAAGCGAAATTACAATACCGGCGGCTACGTGAGCCTGGGCATGGCGGGAGTCGAACTTTACGCCGGGCCTATTTCCACGGGAATCAACCTGCAAACGCCGCTGACCCAACGCCTTGCGGATGGGCAAATCCGCGCTAACGGCCGGGCGATGGTTCACGTCACCTGGCTGTTTTGACCCGCTTCGTCGGACTACGCGTCTCGGGCGGCTTGCGGGGCTAATGCGCAGTGCCGTCCGGCGGGTTTCACCAAGCCGCCTTCCTCCTGTCAAACCAATCAGCAAGCAAGACTTCGATGGAAAAAAACGTTTTTACTCGTCCTATGAAGCGGATTCTTATCCTCGTCGTTTCGGCGTACCTGCTCAACGTGCTGATGCTGGCCTGCGGCTCCAAACCCTCGCCCGACGGTACACCCGTACCCGAACCGACAGACCCGGCTTCGGCGCTGTTTTACGTGCCGAAAAACTTTCCGCAACCGCTTTACCCGATTACCAAAAATCCCGTCACGCAGGCCGGGTTCGACTTGGGCAAAACCCTGTTTTACGACGGCATCCTTTCCCGCGACAGCAGCATCGCCTGCGGCGAATGCCACCGGCAATACTACGGCTTCACCCACCACCTGCACGATTTGAGCCACGGCATCGAAGGACGAACCGGCCTGCGTAACGCCCAACCCCTGCAAAATCTGGCTTGGGAAGACCGTTTTCTGTGGGACGGGGCCGTTACCGACCTCGACCAGCAACCGCTGACACCCATTCAACACGCCGACGAGATGGACGACACGATGGACAACGTGTTGAAAAAACTCCGTCGCCGCCCGGCGTATCCGGCCCTGTTCAAAGCGGCTTTTGGCAGCGAAGAAATCACCTCCGAAAAGACGATGCTGGCCCTTTCGCAGTTCATGCGCTCGCTGGTGTCGGCCAATTCGCGCTACGACAAAGCGGCCCGGCAGGAAACGGGTGCGACCCTGACCGACGACGAGCGGGCGGGCATGGCGCTTTTTGAATCGAAAGGCTGCAAGTCCTGCCACGCGGGCGAGTTGTTTACCGACCGCAGTTTCCGCAACAACGGTCTATCGCTGTTTGAGCGAACGAAGGTGGAGTACGTGGCGGGGAAACCCACGCTGATTCGGGTCATCGACGAAGGCCGGGCGCGGGTGACTAAATCTGACGCTGACCGCTACAAATTCCGGGTGCCGAGCCTCCGCAACGTGGCGAATACGTTACCGTACATGCACGACGGGCGGTTTCAAACGCTCGCACAGGTACTCGACCACTACGCTTCGGGCGTAAACGACACGCCGAATGTAGACCCCCTGTTAAAAAAAGACGGTCGGCTGGGCATCCCGCTTTCCGAGGAAGAAAAGAAAAAACTGCTCGCGTTTCTGAACACCTTGACCGACAAGACGTTTTTAGCAGACCCGCGCTTCGCCGAACCGGCGGGTTTTCCTACGCGCTGAACCCAATTTTATGGAAAATACGACTGCCCCGCCCACTCGCCGCTACCGATGGGAGCGCGTCCCCGCCGTACTCTGGCTCATGCTGTTGGGTTCGGTGGCCGGGGCGCTGATGCTCATCGGGCGGGCGCTGTACCTGTTCACCCGCGCCGAAGCCGTCACCGCCGACGACGACCTCAGCCTGACGGTGTTCCTCGGTGTCCTGTGCCTGTTTTCGAGCGCGGTACTCGGAGCCGGCACCTACTACCTTTGCCGACCGGTGGAATGAGGAGAGCATAAAAACCCTAAAAAGGCTTGTCATCCTGAAAGGATGACAAGCCTTTTTAGGGTTTTAAAAATTCACCGTCTGTTTTCCTCCCTTCAACGCCACTTCCTTCCCTTCCCAAACCAGTTTCCCCGTCAATCCGGCCGGCAGAGTCACTTCGCCAGTCAATTCTTTTGCCCCCTTTCGGGTGAAGGTCACGGCGATTTCCCCCGCCGGGTGCGGCATTTTCCCTGAAACCTGCGTCAGTTCGCCCAGCGCCGGGGCGATTCGGATTTTGGCGAAACCCGGCGCGTCGGGGACGATGCCACAGACGGTAGCCAGAAAATCGTAATTCGGGCTGGCGCTCCAGGCGTGGCAGTCGGAACGGGTCGGTTCGGGTTCCTCGGCAAAGGTGCTCAGGCCGATGGCGAGCATCTCGCGCCAGGGTTTCAACTGCCCCACATACGTATCGGCCAGCCCCGCTTTTTTCAGAGCCTGATTCAGGTAAAACCGGTAGTAAAACGTCAGCTGGCTCGTTAGCGAATCGGTGGCGAGCACCTTTTTCAACGTTGGCGCCTGTTGCGAAACCGGAATTACCCCGCTCAGCACGCCCATGATGCTGGCGTGGGGGCTGAACCGCACGCGCTCCGGCGTACTGGCTATCAAACCAGTTTTTGGGTCGAAACACGCCTTCAGCGTCGCCGCCGAAAGCCGCGCCGAGGTAGCCCGAAACTGCGCGGCTTCGCCCGTTTTGCCGAAGGCCTCAAACAGCGGGGCCATCTGGTTGAGCGTGTATACGTAGTGCAGCGTCACCACCGCCGAGTTGCCGTCGGTAGCGCCGTGGGGGGTGCCGTTGGGCCAGCGCCGGTTCCAATCTTCGAAATTCCACCATTCCATCGGGCCGAGCAAGGCTTTGCCCGCGTCCGTGTGGGCTTCGTACCAATCCAACACGCCGTGCACGGCGCTGAGGTATTTTTTCACGAAAGCGTCGTCTTTCCGGTGCATCCAGTAATCGTACACCATCGAGCACCAATAGAGCGAAAACGGCGGGATGACTTGCAACCGGCTGCTCGGGTAGCGGCCCTGGGTCAGCCCTTCGCTGACGCGGGAATTGTAGAAATCGTCGATGGCCTTGCGCATCAGCCGGTCATCGCCGGTCACGTAGAGCGAAATCAGGGCCTGAATGCGCGTATCGCCTTCGTACTGAAGCTGTTCGTAGTAGGGGCAGTCGTAGTAGGTTTCGTTGGCGCAGAGCCGGGCGGTGCGCCAGCCCACGGTCCAGATGTCGCTCAGGCCGGGGTCGTTGCTCGAAAAACTCGCTTTTTCCACGAAGGGATAGGCCGTGAACGTACTCGACAGGTCGTTGACCGTCAGGGGTTCGTTGCCGGTTTGCACGTCAAGTTGCAGGTAGCGCCAGGTACGAAACCAGAGCGGGCGGAAGCGCCGGTTGGCTCCGCCGTCGGGCAAAAACTGGTCGAAATTGCCCCGGATTTCCCGGCCATTCACCTCGTTGCGATTGCCTTTCCCGGAGAAGTTCGTTGACCCGTTTTTGAACAGCGCCTCGGCGTACGTCAGCGTCACAGTTGCGCCCTTCCCACCGCTTACGGTGAGTTCGGGGTAGGCATTTGTTTCCACGGTTTGGTCGAGGAGGAGGCTGGCTTTGGTATTGGCGGGGATGGTAAGCGGTTTTTTATCGGCCAAAAACTCCCCGCTCGGAACGCTCAGGCCCTCGGCCCGGCGGACGGTCAATCCATGCTGTGGGGTTTCTTCCATCGTCGGAATGGGTCGGGGCGAGAGTGTCCAGAGGTTGTCGGAACCGTAGCCCTGCGGGTCGGCGTGGTGGAAGTTTTTGGCCTCCGCCCAGCCGGAATCGTCGTAATCCGGGCTTTCCCAACCCCAGGGGTAGCGGGCGGCATCCACCCGGTCGCCGGGGCCGATGACCATGTACGTGCGGAGACGACTCATGTTGTCCGTCGAGCAGAGCGAGTAGGATTCGTTTTTCAAAACCTTCCACCCGGCGTTTCGGACACCCGTGTTCACCACTGCTTCCGCTGCCGTGTTGCCCTGCATCAAAAACGCGGTGGCCACGGTCTGTTGGGCCACCGGCGCGTGTTCGGCCATGTTCCAGACCAGCGCGGCCAGCACGTTTTTCCCTGATTTTAGAAACGGCGCGAGATCATAGGTTTCAAAATGCCAGTGAGCCAAATCTCCCCGCGCCGGACCGCTGCCCACGGGCTGACCGTTGACAAACAGCCGGTAGCGGTTATCCGCCGAAACGTTGACCACGAACGAAGCGGGTTTGGTGGCTAAATCCAGGATTTTCCGAAAATGAAAAACGCCGTATTCCTGCACGGGCACGTTGGGGCACGTCACCCAGGAAGCGGGCCAGGAGCGGCGGAGCAGGTTGGGGTTAGGGATTTGGGCGAGGCCAATGGATAGTGAAAAATGGAGAATGGAGAATAAAATGCCGAGGAGTCGCTTCATGAGGTTCGGAGGTTTGGGCGGGAAAGAAAACAAAAAAGCCCGTGACTTGCATCACGGGCCGGGGGGTGGTTGGCGAATGGAATTAGCTGGCTTTGAGAACAATGGATTCGAGGGTGCGGAGGCGGGTTTCGTACTCACCAAACCGCTTGTTTTCTACTTTGATTTCCTGGAATTCCCCCAATGCCTGGCGAAGAATGTCAAAAATGCCGCTCATTTGAACGCGGCTGATTTGTTGATATTCCAGGCTTTGCCGCTGAAATGCAGCAGTCTGTGCCAGAGATTCAACAGTTTGCGCCTGGAATTCAGCGGTCTGAAACTGAAATTCAGCGGTCTGAAACTGAAATTCAGCGGTCTGCGCCTGGAATTCAGCGGTCCGAGATTGGAATTCAATATTCTCCCGCTGTAGCACAACCAGCGCACCCACCAGTTCTTTCAACGCCGTAACATCTTTCGTCAACTGTTCCTGACCGATGAGTAGGTCAGCAACTAATTCCTCCAATTGAGAAAGTTTTTTCTTCGGATCCATGGCTCGAAAATTTGACACTAAAGTACCAAATCCTTTTGAAAATCAACCCACTCGCTCCACCACCAGATTGTGGTTGGTGTAGATGCAAATGTCCGCCGCGATGTGCAGGCTTTCGCGCACGATTTCCTCGGCGCTCAGGTGCGGGGCGTGTTTTTTGAGGGCCGTCGCCGCTGCCTGCGCGAAGGAAGCGCCGGAGCCAACCGCCGCCACCCCGTTCTCCGGTTCGAGCACGTCGCCGGTGCCGGAAATCAGGAGCAGTTCGTCTTTGTTGGCGACTACGATCATCGCTTCCAGTTTTTGCAGGTAGCGGTCGGTGCGCCAGTCTTTGGCCAGTTCCACGGCGGCGCGGCGAAGGTTGCCGCCGAAACTGTTTAGTTTTTCCTCGAATCGTTCGATGAGCGTGAAGGCGTCGGCGGTGCTGCCCGCGAACCCGGCCACAATTTTGCCCTCGGCCAGGCGGCGCACTTTCTTCACGTTGCTTTTGGCGACGGTGTTGCCCATCGTCGCCTGTCCGTCGGCACCGAGGGCAATTTCACCGTTGTGCATCACGCCCACGACGGTGGTGGCGTGGATTTTAGGGAATTCCATGGGTAAGAAATAAAAATTGTCATCCTGGAAGGATCTTGCTGGACTACCGGTCCCTCTTCAGAAACGCGTATGGTAGTCCGGCAAGGTCCTTTCAGGATGACAGTGAATGAAGGGTTCAAAAAATCAAATCAACAACCGAATCGGGTCTTCCAGCAGCCCTTTCAAGGTTTGCAAAAACGCGGCGGCTTTGGCCCCGTCCACCACGCGGTGGTCGCTCGACAGGGTGACTTTCATCACGCTGGTCGGTTTGATTTCGCCGTTCTCGACCTTCACCGTTTCCTTGATGCCGCCCACGGCCAGGATGCAGGCGTCGGGCGGGTTGATGATGGCGGTGAATTCGTCCACGCCGAACATTCCCAGGTTGCTGATGGTGAAGGTGTTGCCCTGCATTTCGGCGGGTTGCAGTTTTTTGTTTTTGGCCTTGCCGCCCAGGTCTTTCGCTTCCATCGAAATCGCCGAAAGTGACTTGAGGTTGGCGAAGCGAATCACGGGCACGAGCAGCCCTTCCTCCACGGCCACGGCCATGCCGAGGTGGATGTGGTGGTTGTACCGGATTTTATCGCCCAACCAGGAAGCATTGATGGCCGGGTGGCTTTGCAGCGACACGGCGGCGGCTTTGATGACCAAATCGTTGAAGGAAATCTTGACCGGGGCCACCTCGTTCATGGAAGTCCGGGCCACGATGGCCTTGTCCATGTTGATTTCCATCGTCACGTAAAAATGCGGCGCGGTAAACAGGCTCTCGCCGAGGCGACGGGCAATCACCTTCCGCATTTGCGAGACATTCACCTCCTCGAAACTTTCCTCGCCGTACACCTTCGGCAATTGGGCCGGGGCCTTGTCGGCGGGTTTCGCGGCGGGTGCCGGGGCAGCTTCGGGGGCGGGCGCGGCGGGATGGGGCGCTTTTTCGCTCGGTGTGAAGTTGTCGATGTCGCGCTTCACGATGCGCCCGTTTTCGCCCGAACCCTGCACGGCCTTCAGGTCGATGCCCTTGTCTTTGGCGATTTGCTTGGCCAGCGGGGAGGCTTTCACCCGGTCATCGCCCTCGGCGGCGGGGGCTTCCGGGGCGGGAACCTGACCGTTGGAGGAGGCGGCGGGGCCGTTTTGCGAAGCCGCTGGTTCGGGGCTGGCTGCTGGGGCCGGAGCGCCGCCGTTGAGCAGGGGCTGGAAGTTGGCTCCTTCCTCACCCACGATGGCAATCACGTCGTCCACCGCCACCGAATCCCCGTCTTTGGGGCCGATGTAGAGCAACGTGCCGTCCTCGAAGTTTTCCAGTTCCATCGTGGCCTTGTCGGTTTCGACTTCGGCCAGGATGTCGCCGCCTTTCACTTTATCGCCCACCTTTTTCAACCAGGCCACGATAGTGCCTTCGGTCATGGTGTCGCTCATTTTGGGCATTTTGATGGCGACGGCATTGCCAACGGGTTCGGCAGGTGCCGGCGTGGGAGCGGCGGCGGGACTGCCAACTTCCTCCGTTTTGGCACCACCGTCGGAAGAACGCTGGCTGACATTACCCGAACCGGTAGCAGCAGCTACCTGCTGATCTTCTCCGGCAGGTACGGCTCGCTGAGCGTCGTTCGTTGATTTTTGCGAAGCAATCGTGTTGGCTCCTTCGCCGTTGCCCGAGCCATCGAGAGCGGGCTTGAAGTCTTCGCCGGGGGCACCCACCACGGCCAGCACGCCGTTGACGGGGATGGTGTCGCCTTTCTGGGCGGCGATGTGGAGGAGGGTGCCTTCGGCGTAATTTTCCAGTTCCATCGTGGCCTTATCGGTTTCGATTTCGGCCAGGATGTCGCCGGATTTTACGGTATCGCCTTCCTTTTTGAGCCACTCGGCAATGACGCCTTCGGTCATGGTGTCGCTCAGCAGGGGCATTCGGATTACTTCAGCCATGTTGGGATGCGGGCAAATGGGGTAACGGGAACAAGTCGTCAAAATTAGCGTGGAAACGGCGGTTTCAAAAGGTGGGGGTGAAAAAGGGCGGGAGCGTCAGCGGGGTTTAGGGGCAGGGTGAAGCTTTTGACCGAGGTTTGGAAACTTTACGCGCGTTGCGTATTCTTGTTAGGCAACTCCCTGATTCAAGCCAGATGGTCACCTACCGCGCCTTCGATGAAATCATCGATTTCATCACCTCTTCCCCAGCACCTGAGGAAACTCTGGCGTTTTCTCCCCCCGCCCACGCCCAGCAGCGGTTGGAAGAATTGTTGGAGGAAAAACGAAACGAAAGCCTGCTGGAGGCTGAAAAGCAGGAACTCGACCAGGCGATGTGGGTCGAGCACCTGATGCGGATGGCGAAAGCGCGGGCAAGAAAAGCTGACTAAGTGGCTTAAAGCGAGTGAATACCGTTACTCCTTGTCAATCTCAAATTGAAAGATCCCAAAACTTTTAAACATCAATATGGAAATTTTACTGAAAGATGGAGTTAAATATGTCCAGCACCAATTTGAAAAAGAAGCCGAGTTTGAAAAAATCGTTTTTGAACAGTACAATTCGATTTTCGGGAAGAGTTCGATTTTATTTAAAAAGCAGAAACTAAAAACATTTAGTGGGATTGGAAGTATACCCGACGGGTTTATCGTTGATCCTCAGAAGAATAAATGGTACATTTTAGAAGTTGAATTGTCGTCACACGACGTCCACAGACATATTCTACCTCAAATCACTAAATTTAAAACTTCCCTAAGAAATTATCAAAACAGAAAAACCTTAATCGATGACTTTGATAAATCAATAAATGCCAATCCTTTCGACTTTGCAATTTGGCAATCTGTTACCAATGACAGGAACACCCACAGAAAAATTACAGAAATAGTTGATAGTGAGCCAGAATTGTTAATTATCATTGATGGGGAAAATCAAAGTCTGGAAGAAGCTTTGAGCGATTTCCCCTTTAAGACGAGAGTGAATTTATTTAAAACCTATTATCGAGACGGGTACGGTCTGGGGGATAGCATTTTTTCTTTTGAGACATATGACCTCCAACGGATTCCGCTACCGGTAAAAAACAAAGTAGTAGAAACAGTTGAAGAGGTTGTGAAAATTTATGATTCTCCTAAAGCAGTAATTCCCCAAAGCGGTTCTCTAAAAAATGCTACCAAATCTCCCTCTGCCAACGAGTGGGCAAGTAAAATTCCAGAATTAAGAAGTCTCCTTCCAGTTTCAAATTGGAAAATCATTTGTAATTATCTTAAACTCGACGTTGGAGCGGATTCGGCGAGAAGAGTTTTGAAAAAATATACTGACAAAAACAGGCCTGATTGGCCTTCTGTACCCGAAGTTTAATAAAAGAGCGGCCCCTGAGCCGCTCTTTTTTGTTCAGGATTCCAACTTCAACACCGCCATAAACGCCTCCTGCGGAATTTCCACGTTGCCCACCTGGCGCATTCGTTTCTTGCCTTTTTTCTGCTTTTCCAGCAGTTTTCGTTTCCGGGAAATGTCGCCGCCGTAGCACTTGGCGAGGACGTCTTTGCGCAGGGCGCGGACGGTTTCGCGGGCGATGATTTTCTGCCCGATGGCGGCCTGAATGGCGATTTCAAACTGCTGCCGGGGCAGCAACTCCCGCAGTTTTTCGCAGAGGCGCTTGCCCCAGTCGTAGGCTTTGTCGCGGTGAACGATGGCGCTGAGGGCGTCCACTTTTTCGGCGTTGAGCATGATGTCGAGCTTCACCATGTCCGATTCGCGGAAGCCGATGTACTGGTAATCGAGCGAGGCGTAGCCCCGGCTGATGGTTTTGAGTTTGTCGAAAAAATCGAAGACCACCTCCGAAAGCGGCATATCGAACTGCAACTCCACGCGGTCGGAGGTGAGGTAAATCTGGTTTTTGAGCATCCCGCGTTTGTCCATGCACAGGGTCATGATGTTGCCCACGTACTCGGATTTGGAGATGATTTGCGCGGCGATAAACGGCTCCTCGATGGTGTCGATGAGGTTGGGTTCGGGCATTTCCGAGGGGGCCGCCACGCGCAGCATTTCGCCCCGCGTGAGGTTGACGTGAAACTGCACCGAGGGCACGGTGGTGATCACGGTCATGTTGAATTCGCGCTCCAGGCGCTCCTGCACGATTTCCATGTGCAGCATCCCGAGGAAACCGCAACGAAAACCGAAGCCCAGCGCCGCCGAGGTTTCGGGTTCCCAGACCAGCGAGGCGTCGTTGAGCTGGAGTTTTTCCATCGCGTCGCGGAGTTCCTCGAACTCGCTCGTATCGACCGGATAAATCCCCGCGAACACCATCGGTTTTACCTCCTCGAAGCCGTGAATGGCTACGGTGGTGGGGCGGTCGGCGTGGGTAATCGTGTCGCCAACGTTTACCTCGCGCGCTTCCTTGATGCCCGAAATCAGGTAGCCCACGTCGCCCGCCGCGATGAAGGGTTTGGGTTCCTGCTCCAGGCGGAGCGTCCCGATTTCATCGGCCCCGTACTGCTTGCCGGTCGCCATGAATTTAAGCTTGTCGCCTTTTTTGATGGTACCGTTGAACACCCGGAAAATCACCTCGATGCCCCGGTAGGAATTGAATTCGGAGTCGAAAATCAGGCATTGCAGCGGCCCGTTGGGGTCGCCTTTCGGGGCCGGAATCCGGTCGACGATGGCGTTGAGGATGTCTTCGATGCCGATGCCTTCCTTGCCCGAGGCGTGGATGATGCTGTCGCGGTCGCAGCCGATGAGGTCCACGATTTGGTCCTTCACTTCTTCGGGCATGGCCCCCGGCAGGTCGATTTTGTTCAGGACCGGGATGATTTCCAGGTCGTGGTTGATGGCCAGGTAAAGGTTGGAAATCGTCTGGGCCTCGATGCCCTGGGAGGCATCGACGATGAGCAGCGCGCCCTCGCAGGCGGCAATGGAACGGCTCACTTCGTAGCTGAAATCGACGTGGCCGGGGGTATCGATGAGGTTGAGCACGTAGGCGCCGTCGGGGCGGACGAAGTCCATCTGAATGGCGTGGCTCTTGATGGTGATGCCCCGCTCGCGCTCCAGGTCCATGTCGTCGAGGAGTTGGGCCTGCATCTGGCGGTTGGAGACGGTGTTGGTGGTTTCAATGAGCCGATCGGCCAGGGTACTTTTGCCGTGGTCGATGTGGGCGATGATGCAAAAATTGCGGATGTTTTTCACGAAAAGGCAGACGCGTGGTTCGGAGAAATTCCAGACTTGGTTCTAGTGGACAAACCCGGTTTTTCCCAATGAGTTTACAAAAATAACGCTTCCGGCGCAAATTCGGCGGGTCGGGCGTTAAGTTGGTCGGAATCGTAGCGATGACGGCCCGGCCTCAGCCTCCACTCACCCACTGCATCAAAATCCCGCACACGTACCCCATGTACGTCCCCACGGCGTAGCCCATGATGGCCATCAACACGCCCACGGGAGCGAGCACCGGGTGAAAAGCCGCCGCCACCACCGGAGCCGAAGCCGGGCCACCGATGCAGGCCTGACTCCCCACCGCCAGAAAAAAAAAGGGTGCGCGCAGCAGCCGGGTCGCGCCAATCATGATGAGTGCGTGAAAGCCCATCCAAAGCAACCCCACCAGCATCAGACCAGGGTGATCGGCAATGGCCAGTACATTCATTTTCAAGCCAATCGTGGCAATCATCAGGTATAAAAAAACCGAGGCCACACTGGAGGCCCCCGCCCCTTCGAGTCGGCGAAGGGGTGTAAACGAACCGAGTACGCCCAGTGCGGTAGCCGTGCTGACAAGCCAGAAAAACGGCACGTCGAGGCTAAACCGCGCTAGGGTCGGGTATTCCCGCCCGATGTAAGGAGCTACGGAATCAGCCACCAGGTGGGCGATGGCGGTAGCCCCGAAGCCGACGGCTAAAATCAAAACCAAATCCGTGACGGTGGGAATCCGGCGGTGCGCTTCCACCTCCTTTTGAACGCGGAGTTTTACGGCTTCGACGGCACTGGAGTCGGCCTTTAGCCACCGGTCGATCGCTTGAGAGCGTCCGGCACCGTAGAGCAGTAGCCCCATCCAGACATACCCCACCAACACGTCGACGGTTAGAATCGCCGAAAAAAGAGCATCGCTGGGATTGAACACCTCCCGCAACGCGGTTTGGTTGGCCCCGCCGCCAATCCAGGTTCCGGCCAGCGTAGCCAGGCCCCGCCAGGCGGCATCCGGCCCCTGTCCGCCCACCCAATCGGGCGCAAAAAGCGAAGTCAGCCACACCGCCAGTGGCCCGCCCAGCATTACGCTGACGGCACTCGCGGCGAAAAGCAACACGGAATGCTTGCCCAGCCGCCGGAAGGCCCCGAAATCCACGCTCAGGCAGAACAACACCAGGCTCGTCGGGAGCAGGAATCGCATCACCACGGGGTAAAGGCTGCTGCTGTCCACATCGACCACGCCGAACGTGTTGAGCAGACCCGGCAAAAAATAACAGAGTAAAATCGGAGGCACGACCCCGTAAAACCGCTTCCAGAACGGGTTTTCGCCCGAAGACCAATAAAAGACCAGGGCCAGAATGAGGAAGAGCAGGCCGAGAACAACGGCATCGTTGGTGAGCATGGTGGGTAGAGCAAACCAGCCGCGCCGGGTTACAGGAGGGGGTGCTTTCCCTGACTGAATCAGCCAGACTTGAACCGGTTTCGGGAACAAACCTACCGCTTCCCGGCCAATTGGCAGGGCTAAAAAGAAAAACACGCAAGAAGCAAAGCCTCTGGCGTGTCACAATTACACTTCATCAACAAACTAAAAACCAAATAAAACTAAGGCATTGTCGGGAAACCCCCAAATTTATTTTTTGCTGTAGGAGAAGGACTCGAACCTCCACGAGGCGGTTAGCCGCAGCACAGAACTGATTTAGTGGTCAACCCATTATGCTGTGTTTATCCCTGATTCCCCACCCCCGAGACAGGAGGGCATGGCTGCCAAATTTCATCACCCTACAAGTTGGCTGGCATCAAAGAACGTTTGATGGGTCAAAAGTAGCAGGCTGGGCATTTCATTGCAAATCTTGCAGGAAGATTTTAGAAAATTTATTGAATTTAAAATGAAGGACTATATTTGTTAGCTGATTCACAATTCAACCGGCCTCCCGATGGAAAAAAATTCAGAAATTGATAACGTCGACATCAAAATACTGACGCTACTCATGCAGGATGCCACCATGCCCTACACCGAAATCGGCAAGCGGATCTTTGTTTCGGGCGGGACGGTTCACGTGCGGATGAAAAAAATGGAGCAAATGGGCATTGTGAAAGGCTCCTCGCTCACCATCGACCACACCCGCCTCGGCTGGGACATCAGCGCCTTCCTGGGTATTTACCTCGATAAAAGTTCGCTTTACGACGACGTGGCCGCGCAACTGGAACAAATCCCTGAAATCGTCAGCATCAACTACACCACCGGCAATTACAGCATTTTTGCCCGCATCGTGTGCCGCGACACGACGCACCTGCGGGAAGTCCTGCACGATAAGATTCAGAAAGTGGCGGGCATTCAGCGGACGGAGACCTTTATTTCGCTGGAGGAACGCTTCAACCGGCCCGTGCCGTTTGGGGTGACGGCGGGTTGAGGGGCACGCACCGCCTAAAATCTTCCCCCGCCAACGAACCTATGCGGGCGGGAATTGTTCTATTTTTGTGCTAAATACCCAACTGATGAGCAACCAAAGCAAGGACGTTGACCTGTTAGAAGAACTTACCAATTCAGAATATAAATACGGGTTTGAAACCTTCTTCGAGACCGACGAGGCCCCGGCGGGCCTGAGTGAAGACATTGTCCGGTTTATTTCCGCAAAAAAAGCTGAACCTGCCTGGATGCTGGAGTGGCGCTTGAAGGCCTTCCGGCATTGGGAAACCATGACCGAGCCGCACTGGCCCAACGTCAAGTACCCGAAGATTGATTATCAGGCCATTAAATATTATTCCGCCCCCAAGCAGAAAATCGCCGTGGACAGCCTCGACGACATCGACCCCGAACTCCGGGCGACGTTTGAGAAGCTGGGCATTTCGTTAAAAGAACAGGAACGCCTGGCGGGGGTGTCGCTCTCCGGGGTGGCGGTGGATGCCGTGATCGACTCGGTTTCGGTGGCGACAACGTTTAAAAAAGACCTCGCTAAACTTGGCATCATTTTCTGCTCGATGTCCGAGGCCGTGCAGGAACATCCCGATTTAGTCAAGAAATACCTCGGCTCGGTGGTGCCGCCCAAAGACAATTACTTCGCGGCCCTCAACTCGGCGGTGTTTTCCGACGGCTCGTTTTGTTACATTCCGAAAGGCGTGCGTTGCCCGATGGAGCTTTCCACCTACTTCCGCATCAACGCGGCGGGCACGGGGCAGTTTGAGCGCACGCTCATCGTGGCCGACGCGGGTAGTTACGTGAGCTACCTCGAAGGCTGCACTGCCCCGATGCGCGACGAAAACCAACTCCACGCCGCCGTGGTGGAACTCGTGGCCCACGCCGACGCCAGCATCAAGTACTCGACCGTGCAGAACTGGTACCCCGGCGACAAGGAAGGGCGCGGCGGGATTTACAACTTCGTGACCAAGCGGGGAATCTGCGACGGCGCGAATTCCAAAATTTCCTGGACCCAGGTGGAAACCGGCTCGGCCATCACCTGGAAGTACCCCTCGGTGATTCTGAAGGGCGACCATTCCATCGGCGAGTTTTACTCGGTGGCCGTGACCAACAACTACCAGCAGGCGGATACGGGCACGAAGATGATTCACATCGGCAAAAACACGAAGTCGAGGATTGTCTCGAAGGGGATTTCGGCGGGGCGTTCGCAGAATTCCTACCGGGGGTTGGTCGAGGTGATGAAACGCGCCGACAACGCCCGCAATTTCTCGCAGTGTGATTCCCTGCTCCTCGGCGACCGCTGCGGGGCGCACACCTTCCCGTACATCGAAGTAGGCAATAACACGGCCACCGTCGAGCACGAGGCCACGACCTCAAAAATTGGCGAAGACCAGCTTTTTTACTGCAACCAGCGGGGCATCAGCACCGAAGCCGCCGTGGCGCTCATCGTCAACGGCTACGCCAAGGAAGTACTCAACCAGTTGCCGATGGAATTTGCCGTCGAAGCCCAGAAACTGCTTGCTATTTCGCTGGAAGGGAGTGTGGGATAGGTTGATTTAAGACGTACGAGTTACGATTTTTTAAAAACCCAATCCGATTATTTCGGACTGGGTTTTTGTTTTTGAGCCGGTTTAGGAATTTAGTTTTTAGGAAAAAAGAGGTTGTCATCCCGACGTAGGAGGGATCTTGTCAGACTACCGAGTCGATTGCCGGTAGCCAGCGGTTTGGTACTCCAACGAGATCCCTCCTACGTCGGGATGACAACCATAGTGGAACTGCCCCTTTTTTTAAATGCTAAATCCCTTCTTTGTGAAACCTTGAGCCTCAGCCCCCATTCCCGGTTTTTACTTTTTGAGAATCGGAATTGAGCGGGATCCGCAGGCGGAAGGTCGTCCCCTCGCCCGGTTCTGAATCCACGTCCAGCATCGCCCCGATGCTCTCCGCGCGGGAGCGGATGTTGTTCAGCCCCATGCCCTCGCCTTTTTTTCCGAAGGCCGTCGTCGTTCCCGGTTGGATTCCCCGTCCGTTGTCGGTAACGATCAGGGTTAATTCGTCGCCGGTGCGCTCAAACGAGAGGCTGGCTTCCGTAGCACCGGCGTGTTTGAGGACGTTATTGGTCAATTCCAGCGCGATGTTGTAGAGGTGAAACTCGGTGGTTTTGCCGAGCCGACGGGTCAGTCCGCTGGCGTCGAGGCTGAACCGCACGTAGTGGCTCAGGTTGAGTTTATCCACCAACCGTCGCAGGTTTTCGGCCAAGCCCACTTTTTCTAGTTCTTCGGGCAGGAGGTTATGCGAAATCAACCGGACTTCCTGGTACGCCTCGGAAATGAGTTGGAGGGCATTCTGATACACCTGCTGTTCGCGGGGAAGCAACTGCGCCGGGTTCAGAATTTTTATGCTCATCTGCGCGGCCGAAAGCAGCCCGCCGAGGTTATCGTGCAATTCGGCGGCGACCCGTTTGCGTTCAAGAGTCTGTCCTTTCACCAGGGCATCCTGAATCTCGTCGTTTTTTTGGAGCAGCGCCTGGTTGGCCCGCAGCAATTCGGCGGTCCGCTCGATGATTTTATCTTCCAATGCAAGATTCACCTGCCGGAGTTGCTGATTGGCCTTCGACAACTGACGCTGTACGTCGAGAATGGTTTCGTTTTGAACACTAATTTCTGTCGCCTGGCGGGAAATTTTAGCGTTTTTCCGCCGCTGCACCCGGTAGCCGACCAAGAGCGTCAGTCCAAGCAGAAAAAACAAGCCCGCTACGGCCCCGGTCAGGTTGCGGGTTTGACGTTGTTGTTGGAGTTCGCGTTGAAAGGCCTCCTCCCGCTCGCGCCGTTCCTCCTCCTGCTGCTTGATTTTCAGGGAAAAATACTGTTTCATCCCGTCGCGGTTGGGGAGGCTATCGCGGGTGGCAAGGTACAATTCGTGGTAGCGTAACGCCGCCGCCGACTGCCCCAGGTGACGGTGGGTGAGGTAGAGCAACCGGAACGCCTCGGCCCGGTCGCTGAGGTTATTGGTTTCGTGGGAGGCAGGTTTGAGCGCCAGCGTGGCGTAGTACAGCGCCCGCTGCGGTTGGTGGAGTTGCCAGTACGTATCGGCCAGGTAATTCAGCGCCGAAGAATGCACGATGGTGTGGTCGTCGGCCCGGAGGGCGGCGTTAAACAACTCGATGGCCCGCGTCGTATCACCCGCCGTGCGGGCGGCTTCGCCCAGAAAATTCAGACACATTCCCCGGTCGTAAGGGCTGCGGGCCAGCGCCAGCGAGTGCTCGTAATACCGCCGGGCGTCGTCGGGTTTACCCAGTTTTCCGTAACACGTCCCCAGTTGCCGGAGCGTAAACGAGCGCTGCTGCTGGCTGGGCGCTACGGCCAGCGCCCGTCCGAAGTACGTCAGGGCAGCGGGGTAGTCTTCAAGGGTTTTGAAATGAATGCGCCCCATGCGGTGCAGGCATTCGTACAGGTTGCGGCACCGGCCGGCCGGGAATCGGGCAAAAATCGACAAGGCCCGCAGCGCGGCCTGGTAGGATTCGATGTAATCGAGGCGCAGGTGGGCGATTTTTGCGCGGAACGTCAGCGCTTCGGCTTCTTCGAGCAGCCACTTGCGGCGGTAGGCCAGGGCGAGGTGTTGCTGGTTGAAATACCGGGCCGAATCGAACGAGCCATCGGCTCCGGAGTAAGCGTCGGCTTTTTCGATGTAAAGTCGGGTGAGTTCGAAGTAGCTGCGCACTCGCTGCGAGTCGGCCGAAAGCGTGGGAGCCGGGTTGAGCCGGGTCAGGAAATGGCGGTGGAGGGTGATGTAGGAATCAGCAGGAACACTGCGCCCGGGCAGGGCCATCAGCAGAAATACGCCCAGCCAGTGGATGCGTAGTCGTTTCATGGGTCGGGTCAGGTGGTCGGAATGCAGGGGCAAGGTACTACTTTTCGGGTAGTCTATTCATTGAGTTGGGTATTGACGAAAAAACCATTCTGTCGCTGATTCGGGGCCTTTCGCCGCCCCCACGCGGAATTTTGACCGTTTTCCCCGTATTTTCAGCCCTTTGTTTAGTTCCCCAAAACCGATTTCCACTCGCATGAAAAACCGTTTACGCGCGCTCTTGCTGACAGGTGCGACGATGGGCTGGGCCTGGCTCGGCCCGTTGGCCCAGGCCCAAACCATTACCCTACCCCGCAACGACGTGGCCGACGACCGCAGCGGCATCACCTACGCCTTCACTAACGCCACCGTGATCGTGGACCCGCAAACCACCCTGGAAAACGCCACCCTGCTCGTGCGCGGGGCCTTCGTGCAGGCGGCGGGTCGTGACGTGAAAATTCCCCCCGGAGCCGTCGTCACCGACCTGAAAGGCAAACGGATTTACCCGGCCCTGCTCGATATTTATTCCGACTACGGCCTGCCCGAAGTGAAGCGCGGCGAGCGGTCGTTTGGGCGTTCGCAGGCCGAATCGACCAAGAAAGGGGCCTTTCACTGGAACCAGGCCATTCAGCCGGAAGTGGACGCGACGGAGGTGTTTGCCGTCAATCCCAAAGCCGCCGATGAACTCCGCAAAATGGGCTTCGCAGCGGTGCTGAGTCACGTACCCGACGGCATTGTGCGGGGCACCTCGGTGCTGGTCAACCTCCTCGACGGCAAAGAGCATGATGCCATCGTGAAAGGCAAAGTGGCGGCCCACTACTCGTTCGATCGGGGCAGCAGCACCCAGGATTATCCCACCTCGATGATGGGCAGCGTGGCCCTGCTTCGCCAGACTTTTTACGATGCCAACTGGTACAAACGCGCCCAGAATAAAACCGAATACAACCTTTCGCTCGACCACTTCAACCACATTCAGGGCCTGCCCCAGATTTTTGAAGCGGGCGACAAACTCGGCGTTCTGCGGGCCGACCACCTCGGCGATGAGTTCATGACCCAGTTTATCATCAAAGGCATCGGTGATGAATACCAGCGAATCGACGAAGTGAAAGCCACGGGCGCTTCGCTCGTCGTGCCCCTCAATTTTCCGCAGACCTACGACGTGGAAGACCCCTACGACGCCCTGGCCGTGAACCTGACTGACCTCAAGCACTGGGAAATGGCCCCCGCCAATGCCGGGTTGCTGGCCAAAGCGGGGATTCCCTTCGCCCTGACGGGGGCCGGGTTGAGAGAAAAAAAGGATTTTTGGCCCAATTTGCGCAAAGCCATCGAGTACGGGTTACCCGAAAATACCGCCCTGGCCGCCCTCACCACCGTACCCGCCCAACTGCTGAAAATGGAGGGGAGTGTCGGTAGCCTGCGGCCCGGTTCGCTGGCCAATTTTCTGATTACGTCGGGAAATTTGTTCAAAGCTGATAACGTGCTGTTTGAAACCTGGGTAAAAGGCCACCGGCACGTCGTGACCGACATCGCCCTGGCCGATGTGCGGGGTACGTACACCCTGAATCTGGGCACGTCGCAGAACCTGAAGTTGAATTTGACGGGCAAAGCCGCCCAACCCGAAGCCCTGGTGCTGCTCAACGACACGACGAAGATTCCGGTTAAATTTTCCCGAATCAACACCCTCGTCACGCTCACCTTTCCGCTCGACCGCCGTACACCGGGCGAGACGCGCCTGAGCGGGTACCTGACCGACGACGCTAAAACCCTGAAGGGCGAGGGCCTGCGCCCCGACGGAACGCCCCTGAAGTGGACGGCCACGTGGACAGAATTTAAAGAACCCCCGGCCCGGCCCGATTCGGCCAAACCCGCCCTGGAACTGGGCAAAATCATGTACCCCTTCGTCGGCTTGGGTAACGAACAAAAACCCAAAGCCGAGACGATTCTGGTGAAAAACGCGACCGTCTGGACCAACGAAAAAGAAGGTATTCTGACCGCCACCGACGTGTTGCTCCAGAACGGTAAAATTGCCCGCGTGGGCAAAAACCTGAGCGCCCCCAACGCCCGCGTGCTCGACGGTACCGGCAAGCACCTCACCAACGGTATTTTCGACGAACACTCGCACATTGGCCTGCTTTCGGTCAACGAAGCCGGACAATCGGTCGTGGCGGAAGTGCGGCAAAGCGACGTGATTAATTCGGAGGACGTGAACATTTACCGCCAACTCGCGGGCGGGGTTACGTCGTCGCAACTCCTCCACGGCTCGGCCAACAGCATCGGCGGGCAGAGCGCCATCATCAAACTAAAGTGGGGCGAAGCACCCGAAGAACTCAAAATCAAGGGGGCTGACCCCTTCATTAAATTCGCACTCGGCGAAAACGTGACCCGCAAAAGCGCGCAACTCGGCCCCAACCCGCGCTACCCCATCAGCCGCATGGGCGTGGAGCAGGTGATGGTCGATGCCTTCACCCGGGCGCGGGCCTACGAAGGGGATTGGAAAAAGTACGAGGCGCTGCCGAACAAAGAAAAAACCAACGCCGTACCGCCCCGCCGCGACCTCGAACTCGACGCGCTGGTCGAGATTCTGAACAGCAAGCGCTTTATCACTTGCCACAGCTACGTGCAGAGCGAAATTAATATGCTGATGAAAGTGGCCGAGCGGTTTGGCTTCCGCATCAACACGTTTACGCACATTCTGGAAGGCTACAAACTGGCCGACAAAATGCTCAAGCACGGGGCCGGGGGCAGTTCGTTTTCCGACTGGTGGTCGTACAAAATGGAGGTAAAAGATGCTATTCCTTACAACCCGGCGCTGATGCACCGCGTGGGTGTGCTGGTGAGCATCAACTCCGACGACGCCGAAATGGCCCGCCGCCTCAACCAGGAAGCCGCCAAATCGGTGGAATACGGCGGTATTCCCGAAGAAGACGCCTGGAAAATGGTGACGCTCAACCCGGCCAAACTCATGCACCTCGACGCCCGACTAGGCAGTATGCGGGTTGGCAAAGACGCCGACGTGGTGCTTTGGAACAACCACCCCCTGAGTATTTACGCCCGCCCGGAATACACCATCATCGACGGGGCCATCTATTTTTCCCGGGAAGATGATGCCAAAAAAATCGAAGCCCTCGACCGCGAACGCGCCCGAATCATCCAGAAAATGCTCCTTGCCAAAGCAGGAGGCCAGCCCGTGCAGCGCCCCGTGCTCCGTCGCCAGCGGATGTGGCATTGCGAGGACGTGGAGGGGTGGGAGGAGGAGGGGCACCAGGGCGGGAAATGACCGAAAAGTTACCCAACAACCGTCAAACTACTCGTCATTGCGAGCGGAGGCAACCAAGTCGAGCGAAGCGAGAATTGGTTGCCGGAGCGCGGCAATCCCCTGCCGGAGACCGAGATAGTTTTTGAGAAAGCCCCTGGTACTTAGATTTTGCTCTCTTGGTCTCTGGCAGGGGATTGCCGCGCTCCGGGGTGGAAACATCGCTCCGCTCGTTCCCACCCCTGCGCTCGCAATGACGCGGTTTTTGAAAGTCTTCAACCTACTTTTTCCAATGAAAAACCTCCTCCTCCTCCTCCTCACCCCCCTGAGCCTGCTGGCCCAGAATCCCCTTCCCGGCAAATCCCAAACCAAACCCGTCGCGCTCGTGGGCGGCACGGTTCACGTGGGCAACGGGCAGGTCATTGAAAACGGGGTCGTCGTGTTCGACAGCGGCCTTTTGAAAGCCGTTGGCAACGCCCAGACGGCCTTCGACCGCGCCGCTACCGAGGTGATCGACGTGACTGGAAAGCACGTCTACCCCGGCCTCATCGCCGCTGCCACCACGGTGGGTTTGACCGAAATCGCCTCCATCCGCGCCACCGACGACCACGTCGAAACCGGGCAAATCAACCCCAACGTGCGGGCGCTGGTGGCGTATTCCGCCGATTCGGAAATCATCCCGACGGTTCGGGGCAATGGCGTACTGGTGGCCCAAGCCGTGCCCGATGGCGGCGTGGTAACGGGACAATCGTCCATTTTCAACCTCGACGGCTGGAACTGGGAAGACGCCGTGCTCCGCACCGACGACGGCATCTGGCTGACCTACCCGCCCCTGTTCAGCCGCAGCGGCGGGGGCTTCGAGGCCCCGGCGGGCCTGCGCAAAAACGACAACCGCCAGCCCATCCTGGCCGAACTCGACCGGACTTTTGCCGATGCCAAAGCCTACGCCGACGTAAAAACTCCCGCGATCCCGAACCTCAAACTGGAGGCGATGCGTGGGCTGTTCGACGGTTCAAAAACCCTGTTCATCAACGTCGATTACGGACGCGACATCATCGAAGCGGTGAAATTTGCCCGGCGCATGGGCGTAAAACGTCCCGTGGTGGTGGGTGGGGCGGAGGCGCACCAGTGCCTGGATTTTCTGAAGGAAACCGGCACACCGGTCATCGTGGGGGGCGTTCACGAACTGCCCTACCGCAACGACGACGACGTGGATTTGCCCTACCGCCTGCCCGCCATCCTCCACAAGGCAGGCATCCCGACGGCCATCAGCTACGCCGGGATGGGCTGGCGCACCCGCAATCTGCCCTTCCTGGCGGGCACGGCGGCGGGTTTTGGCCTGGACAAGGAAGAGGCGCTGCAACTCATCACCAGCATCCCCGCCCGGATTCTGGGCATTGACGATAAAGTCGGGACGCTTGTCGTGGGCAAACAGGCCACGTTGCTGGTGAGCAAAGGCGATTTGCTCGATATGCGCACGAGCGTGGTGGAGCGGGCCTGGATTGGAGGCCGCGCCGTGGATCTCGATGACAAGCAGAAGCGGCTGTACCGGAAATTTTCGGAGAAATACGACACGAAGTAGGAAACCCTGGTTTGAAGCGGGGTTGGATTTTAAACAGTGAAATTGTCATCCCTCCTAACGTCGGGATGACAATTCTCTTTTTCCAAACTCCGTATCCGCTTTTTTACTTCAATCCCTCCTCAATCTGCGCCAAACTCACGCCCAATACCGCCTTTGTCAAGGCGTCGAGTTGCGGTCGCTCGCCGCTGAGGTGGACGGTCCGGTGGCGGTGTACCAACCGTTCGCCTTTTTTCAAGGCTTTCGCCGCCGAGGTCGACTCCAGTTCGTAGAGGGTTCCCATCCGGTTGCCTTCGGCGTTGAGGCCGTCGTTGTAGGAATTGAACGCGTCGCCCGCGTAAGGATTTTTGTGGTGCTCCCAAGCCGAGGAGAGGTAATCGCCCGGCGGGTCGAGGTCGAATTGAATCAGGGTGAGCACCCGTCCGTCGAAACTCCCGGCCACGCCCCGGCTCGCTCCGGGGGCCACGCCGATTTTGTTCCGGGCCTGCCCGTCGGCTTTGAAGTACACCACTCCGGCCTTCACCTTCAGACGATCGGCGGGCACTTTACCGAAGTAATCGTCGGTGAGGGCCACGCGGCGCTGGACATCCGCCTGCACCGGCACGACGATGGTCGCCCGGTCGGAAGCCTTGAACATTCCCAAAATCCAGACGGCCAGCAGTCCCTTTTCGCGTTGCCAGTCCTCGCCCGTGTTGGTCAGGACGTTCTCGCTTTCGTAGGCCACCATACGCAGGCCCTTGCCGGGTTGGGCCTTCAGCAGGGTAGCCACCTCCGTACTACCCAGCGTGCGGATGGTGCGCCGGATATCGAAGTCGAAGCGGGTACCGGAGTGGTTGGTCAGGGTGGCTTTTTGGGTAAAAACGGCCTTACTTTTCGTCGCTTCTTTCACCTCGAACGCAACCGTGTCGATCAGGGCGGGCGTTTGCCAATGCGCAAAGTCGAAGGGGTCGCCGGGGCCGAAAAACACCGAAAACTGACCGCCTTCCGGCGCCAGCCAGAATCGTTCTTCACCCCCGTAGGCGTGGATGTGCGGCTGTGGAACCGTGCTGGAGAGGAGGTCGTGGTTGAGCCACCCGAAACTATCCCCGCCGGGTCCGGCCAGGGTGGAGGTCATCACCCGACCTTGCAACGCGGGCACCACCGCCACCTGCGCCGAGTCGTTGTCGGGGGCCGTCAGCACGAGTGCCCCCCGGTTTTTCTTCAAAAAATCGAGGTCGTAGCCGAAGGTACCTGCCGGGAAGCGGGAGAGGGGAGCACTGGATTCGCCTGAGCTGTCGGTTTTCATTTTTTCGGAAGCCGTGTTTTTTGATTGGCAGGCCGTAAGCATCCCACCCACCAGGAGCCACGTCGGGATGGATTTAACGCAGAAAATGCCCATGATTTTGAAAAAAGGGTGGAGGTTTACGGGCGCAATGCTACGGAAAAACCGGCGTTCCGGCTTGCTTCGATTTCAAACGGGGGTCGGCACGTTTATCAGCCCCTGATTTTAATCAGGGGAAAGAAGGGCGGTAGGCGGGTGGCTAACCAACCGTTTCAACGGTTTGCCGCCTGGTAAACCGTTGAAACGGTTCCAGCCTAGCCCCTAATTCGTTCCTTTTCCCACCACTGAAGTGGTGGGCTGATAAACGGGTCCTCCCCTCATTTCAAACTGATCCGTTTCCCAACCCATGAACCGCCTCGACCGCCTCGCCGCCCTGCTGATTCACCTCCAAACCAAACGCCTGGTTCGCGCCCAGGAACTGGCCGACCGCTTCGGCATCAGCTTGCGCACGGTGTACCGCGACGTGCGCGCCCTCGAAGCGGCGGGCGTGCCCATCGGGGCCGAAGCGGGTCTGGGGTATTTTCTGGAAAACTACCACTTGCCCCCGGTTCACCTGACCAATGCCGAAGCCAGCGCGTTGCTGTTCGGGGGGAAATTGATTGAAAAATGGACGGACGCGGCCCTGCAACGGGAGGCCGAATCGGCGCTTTTCAAAATCAAATCTGTCCTCAAACGCCCCGAACAGGATCACCTCACCGACCTGGATTCCCGCCTGAGGGTATTCCGGACCCCGACCGCTCCGGCGCTCAGTGCGGGCTTGCTTCCCCCGCTTCAACGGGCCGTGGTCGAGCAAAAAGTAATGCGCCTGATCTATTTTTCCAGCTACAACGACGCCGACACCGAACGCGACGTAGAGCCGCTGGGCCTGTTTCAGTACGGCCAGGGATGGCATTTGATCGCCTACTGCCGCTTGCGCCAGGATTACCGCGATTTCCGCGTCGAGCGAATTCGCCGCGCCGAGCCAACGGGCGAGTCGTTCCGACGCAGGCCCGATTTTTCTCTGGAAACCTACGTCGGACACCTCCACGGGGGAGGACAGCCCACGGACTGCGTCGTCGTGTTCGATAAATCGATCGTACGATTTTTGGTCGAAGCCAAATACGCCTTTGGGTTTCAATCGGAAGAGCCGATCGCGGAAGGCGTGCGGATGGTGTTTCGGACGCTTTCGCTCGAAACCTTCGGGCGCTGGCTGCTCAGCTACACCGACTCGGTGCGGGTCGAAAGCCCCGCTGCCCTGCTCGACCAGATGCAGCGGCTCGCCGGGGAGGTGCAGCGGACGTATGGGAGAGGAGAGAGAATAGAGTAGAGAGGATAGATTTCTCATCTCTCTACTCTATTCTCTCTCCTCTCCTGACACTCCGTTGTCACTCCGGGCGGATTGCTTTGGGGCGTGGTTCAATTAAAACGCCACGTTTTCTATGCAAACGACCCAAATCTCCCCCCAGCCGGTGCTCCAGTTCAGCACCCGCACGACGTTGCCCCAGCTTTCGCAGTACGCCTTCACGATTTTTCAGCGCCTGAACGAAGAAGCCGCTCGCCTCGGCCTGACCGTGACCGGCCCGGTGCAGTGGATTTACACGGACGCGGACGGTAAGCCCGAAACCGAATTTCAACTCGACATCGTGTTGCCCGTCGATAGGGACTTCGACCAGGCGAGCAACGTGTTTACCCTGACGAAACTTCCCGCCTTTCACTGCGTCACGACCCGGTACGTGGGTGGCTGGGAGGGTATTTCCGGCGCGTACGAAACCCTCATCGCTGACCTGACGGCGGCGGGCCTGACCATGACCGGCGTTAGTAGGGAAATTTACCCGACCCCCACGGAAACCGACCCTTCGAAACACATCACGGACATTCAAATCGGAATAAACCCATGAAACTAAACGCAGGAATCGTAACGGAACGCCTGGCGGAAAGCAAGGCGTTTTACACGGAGGTGCTCGGCTTCGGCGTAACCTTCGAAAATGAGTTTTACCTGCTGCTGCATACTCCCAATCAGCAGGCTGAACTGAGTTTTTTGCGACCAAATCACCCCTCGCAGCAGCCGGTTTTTCAGCCACCCTTCGGCGGCGAAGGAATGTACCTGACCATCGAAGTGGACGACGTAGCCGCCGAATACGCCCGAATGCAGGAACTGGGTGTTCCCCTGGCGTTCGAGCTACGCGAAGAACCCTGGGGCGACCGCCACTTCGCGCTGGTAGATCCCAACGGTGTTGGGGTGGACGTGGTGACGTACCGGCCACCGGAAGGGTGAAATTGTGAGTTGTGAAGGGTGAATTGCGAAGGGGTGATGCCATTCTTGCACAATTCACCGCTCACAATTCACAAACTTCTCAGTGTCAGCCCGAAGGTCAGGTGCGTGTCGGCGCTTTTACGGCCTTCAGCCACCAGGCTTTCGTAACTGTTTTCGAGCGTGAGACTGAAATTCAGGCGCTTGGTGAGTTGAATCAGCGCTTGCGTGATGGCATTGGCCCGCAGGTTGGGGTGGCCCAGGGCGGGTTGGATGAACGTGGTGTTGGCCAGGGTGAGCCGCCCGTCGAGCCAGGCCGCCGCGACCCGTAACCGGGTGGAATTACGGACGACGGTTACGTCGCGGGAAGGTTGACCGGACGTTTCGAAGAAATCCGTGCGTTCGAACAGCAAGGCGTTGGTCACGGTAATTTTCACGCGGGCTTTCGGGCTCGTTCGCCCTCCCGTGATGCGCCAGCCCAGGCCCGCACCACCGTACCGTCGGTCGGTGATTTGGCGGAGGTTGCTGGTTTCAAAAACGCCGAAGGCAAGGCCGTACACGTCGTGTTGGGTATAAAACAAGGTGGCGTTGAGGTCGAGAAAAAGCTCGTCTTCCTGCAAAAGTCCGGCGGTTTTGCCGTAGCTGTACCGGGGCGAGGTGTAAAATCCCAGCCCGGCTCGCTGGGGCACGTATTCCGCCGTGCCGCGAATGGTGTAGAGCGCCCGCTGGAGGTTCCCGGTTCTAAAATCCCCTTCCAGACTGAGGCTGTACGCCAATTTGCCGAGCGGAATGGTGTCGGCGGGGAGGGCGGCTGTGGGCGTGGTTTCGGAGGAATCGCGGGCGGTGCGGGTAGAGTCGGCGGGGCGGGGTCGTTGCGCCAGGGCGAGAGTAGGCAGCAACGCCAGCAGGAGCGGTAGTCGGTTCATGGCGGGCAAAAAAACGAAAAATCGGGTCAGGGGGAGCAGTGCCTTTGCCAGAAAGGCGAAATGGTAAGTCGGCTCCGGCGGATTACAAATCCGCATCTCGTTGCGTCCGGATTACAAATCCGGACGAGCACATCACAAAATCCGGACGAGCACCTTGCCAATCCGAACGAGCGTTATGACTATTTTTGGTCTTTCTTCCACCACTACCTTTTTTTTGAATGGGATTATTGACCGGAAAAACGGCCCTCATTACCGGGGCCTCGCGGGGCATCGGGCGGGCCATCGCCACCCGCTTCGCCCAGGAAGGAGCCTCCGTCGCGTTCACCTACCTGTCCAGCGTTGAAAAAGGCCAGGCCCTCGAAGCAGAACTGGCTCAGTTTGGCGTTACCTCTAAGGGCTACCGCTCCGATGCCTCCGAGTACCGGGCCGCCGAAGAACTGATTACCCAGGTCGTGGCCGATTTTGGCCGTATCGACGTGCTCGTCAATAACGCGGGCATCACCCGCGACGGCCTGCTGATGCGGATGACCGAAGAAGCCTGGGACGAGGTGATTCGCGTCAACCTGAAGTCGGTTTTTAACCTGACCAAAGCCGTAACCCGTCCGATGATGAAGGCAAAAAGCGGTTCCATCATCAACCTCACGTCGGTGGTGGGCCTGCGGGGCAACGCCGGGCAGGCCAACTACGCGGCCTCGAAGGCGGGCATCATCGGCTTCACCAAGTCGGTGGCGCTCGAATTGGGCAGCCGGAGCATCCGGTCCAACGCCATCGCGCCGGGTTTTATCGAAACCGAAATGACCGGCGAGGTAAACGAAAAAGCCTTGCAGGACTGGTTGGCGGGCATCCCGCTCAAACGCGCCGGGCAACCCGACGAAGTAGCCGATGCCTGCGTATTCCTGGCCAGCGACCTCTCCCGCTACATCACCGGGCAGGTGCTACAAGTGGACGGGGGACTGCTGACGTAAATTCTGAGTGGTGAATTGGTGAAATGTGAAATGAAATTCATCGATGCTCCACAACCATAAATTTTGAGTTGTGAATTGGTGAGGGGTGAAGCTCAACTTCACATTTCACCATTCACAACCCACCACATTCTGAATCGGTGAGGGGTGAAACTCGACTTCACATTTCACCATTCACAACTCACCACTTCGTTGAACACCGACTTTCTCCTTCAATCCTCCCCCTGGTTCGTGCCGCTTTGTTTGCTGGTGGGGGCGGCTTACGCGACTTTGCTGTACCAAAAAAAGTCTTCCTGGAACCGCCGCCTGACCTGGGCGCTCGCGGCGGGGCGCTGCGTGGTGGTGAGCCTGCTATGCCTGCTGCTGTTGGGTATTTTGCTGAAACAGACTAAAACCAGCCGGGAGAAGAAAACCGTCGTGCTGGCCCTCGACAACTCGGCCTCGGTGGGCGCGGCCGGGCAAAAATTGGGGACCGCGCTGCAAACGGTGCGGGAAAAACTGGAGGCGGGCGGCTACGCCGTCGAATTGCAAACCCTGGCTGACCGTCCCGTCGGTTCGCTCGATTCGGTGCGTTTCAACGCCCGCAGTACCAACCTGAGCGCCCTATTGAGCCGCATTCGCACCAGTTACGAAGGCCGTAACCTCACCGACGTAATTTTGCTCAGCGACGGCATCATCAACCAGGGCGCCTCGCCTGCCTACGGCAGCTATCCCTTTGCGGTGCAAACCCTTGGCGTGGGCGACACGATTCCGAAACGGGATGTGAATCTGAAGACGGTTTTTGCCAATAAAATTGCTTACCTCGGCAACCAGTTTCCGGTCAGCGCCGACGTGCTGGCGTATGGGTTTCCCGGCCAAACTACCCGATTACTACTACGGCAGGGCAGTGCCGTTTTGGCCCAGCAAACCGTGACCTTCGGCCCCGACCAAACTCTGCTGCCCGTCACGTTTACGACGACGGCCAAAACCAAAGGCTTGCAACACTACACCGTGGAGGCGACGCCACTGGCCGGGGAATTCACCACCCGCAACAACCGGCAGGAGGTGTACATCGACGTGATCGACGGCAAGGAGAAAATCCTCATTGCTGCCCTCACGCCCCACCCCGACGTGAAAGCCCTGCGGGCGGTGCTCGAAAAAAATCAGAATTTCGAGGTGGACGTGCAGGTGTTTAACCCCAACGCGCCGCCGCCGGTTTCGGATAAAAAGTACGACCTGCTCGTGCTGCACCAACTGCCCGACCTCTACAACTCGGCCCAGGTCTGGACCCGGCGGCTGCTCGATTCGGGGGCACCCTGCCTGTTTGTGCTTGGTAATCAGTCGGGCACGGCGGCGCTCAACGCCATCAACGGCGCGGTGCTGGTGACGACCAACCCCGGCCAGACCGACAAAGTGACGGGGCATTTCAACCCAAATTTCAAACTCCTCAATTTCGATGCCCAGCGCCTGGATATTCTGCGCCGACTGCCGCCGCTTTCGGTGCCTTTCGGCGACGTGAAACTGTTGCCCAACGCCCAGCCCGTGCTGTTTCAGCGGGTGGGTCAGGTGCAGACTCAGAAGCCGCTGCTTGTGGTGGGGACGGGTGCCAAACGCAGCGCCGTGCTGATGGGCGAGGGCTTCTGGCAGTGGCGGCTGGAAGAATACGCCGTGACCGAAAAACAAGACCTGGTGGACGATTTGATCATGAAAGTGGTGCAGTACATCGCCGCCAAAGACGACAAGCGCAAACTGCGGGTGTATCCGATTCAGCCGGAGTTTCAGGTGGGCGACCGGGTGACGTTCGAGACGGAAGCCTACAACGACATTTTCGAGCGCCTCTACGACCAGGCCATTACCCTGACCCTCACCGACGAACGCGGCAAGGCCCGGCCCTACACCTACACCGCCACGGCGGGGAATACCCGCTTCGAGGTCAGCGACCTGCCCGCCGGGGTGTACCGCTTCCGGGCCACGGCCACGGTGCTGGGCAAGGCCGAGGTTTCGACGGGTGAATTTGTGGTGAAAGACGAAGCCCTCGAAGCCCTCAACACCACTGCCGATTTCAACCTGCTCCGGCAGCTTTCGCAGCAATCGGGCGGGCGATTCTACCGGGCTTCGCAGCTTGAAAACCTGCAAGCCAACCTCCTCGACCGCGACCTGCCCGACCGGATGAGCAGCACCGAAGAACTCCGCGAGTTGATCAACCTGCGTTGGGTGTTTTTCCTGATTTTACTCTTGATTACCGCCGAGTGGGGCGTACGAAAGTGGGCAGGAGGGTACTGAAAAATTCGGGTTGCGGAAGTGCGATTGCGGATTGGAATTGGTGACCGGGAGTGCAGCGCCAGTTTATCAGCCCACCACTTGAGAAAAGGAATCAAGGGGTGATTGGGTGGAACCGTTTCAACGGTTTACCGGCCGATAAACCGTTGAAACGGTTCTTAATCCGCCTCCGCCTCTTCTGTTTTCCCCTGATTAAAATCAGGGGCTAATAAACTTGTCCTACACCCGGTGGCCGACTTCGGTTTCCCTCCAGAATCATTTTTTCGTACCTTGCTGTTCATCTACCCGACCGAACCATGCTGACCGCTGAACGCAAAACCACCCGCCGAAGCCGCTCCGCACCGGCCATTCCGCAGGCGTTGATTTACGAAATCCTGGATGGGCAACCGATGTACTACCGGGGGTACCGGGAGGCGTTGGCGGGGGCTTACCTGGCCGAGGAAGGCGTCACCATCGACCCCAGCGCATGATTACCCTCGAAACCGATGCCCTCCGCGTCAGCATCCGCCCGAAGGGGGCCGAACTGACTTCGATTTTTGACAAAAAAAATAAATTGGAGCACCTCTGGCAGGCCGACGCGGGCGTGTGGGGCTGGCACGCGCCCCACTTGTTTCCGGTCGTGGGGGCTTGTCTGAACGACCAGATTGTGGTGGAAAACCAGCCCTACCCGATGCAGCGCCACGGGTTTGCCCGGCATTCGGAGTTTGAATTGCGGGAATCTTCGGCGACGAGCGCCGCGTTTTCGCTCTCTTTTTCGGAAAAAACCCTCGCCGTTTTTCCGTACCGCTTCGAGTTGCAGGTGGCCTACGCGCTCGAAGAAGCCAGCCTACGCCTGAGCTACCGGGTGCTGAATCAAGACGCGAAGCCCGTCTTTTTCGCCATCGGTGCCCACCCGGCGTTCAACGTGCCATTTTTCCCCGGCGAGGCGTACAGCGATTATTTTCTGGAATTGGAACGGGAAGAAGAACTGACCACCCGCCTGCTCGACCCATCGGGTCTGTTTTCCGGGGCCGCCGAACCCGTCCCGACCGAAGGCCGCCGCCTGCACCTGACCGAACACCTCTTCGACCGCGACGCGCTGGTGTTTAAAAACCACGCCTCGCGCCGCGTCAGCCTGGGCAGCACCCGTCACGGGCGGCGAGTCACGGTTGATTTTCCTGACTTTAATTTCCTCGGCCTCTGGGCCAAGCCCGGTGCGCCCTTCGTGTGCATCGAACCCTGGCTGGGCTGCGCCGACACCGAGCACAACCCGCTGCCGTTTGAGCAACGCGAAGGCATTCAGCGGGTGGAGGTGGGGGAGCGGTTTGAGGCGGGGTTTACGATTTCAGTGACGTGACAGCTTCGAATGCAAAAAGCCCGTCCCGAATATTCGGGACGGGCTTTTTGCATTCGAGAAGGATAGAGAAAAACCGCACCTATTCCTTCACCACTCCGTACCGGTTGTATTTGATAATTTTGGCCCGAAACACCCCCTCCGTAAGCCGCAGGTGGGTGATGTAAGATGGGATGTAGTTGGCCCCCCGGCCGATGTTGGGAAACGACAGGGTGAAGTGTCCCTCCACAAACCCGGCCTCCGGGTCGTACTTGTCGAGGATGAACGAGTACGGCTCGCTCCGGTCCAAGTCTCCTCCATTCACCCCGTATCCGTCTAACCCATCGGTTCCAAAACTCCCCCCCCAGGCCATGTTGGCAATGTAGTTTCGGTACGCGGTTTTGCTGGTGTCCCGGTCGTACAACGGCTTTTCTCCCAGAGAGAAATCGTTTAAAAACACGAGGATGCGCCCCACCTCATTTCCAATGCCGGTGTAGAAACTACAATCAAAAGTTCGATGTAGACCACGAAGGCCATTCGCTACAGAATCAGCGTCTATCCTATACCGAACCACTGGAATGAAAACCAGCCCCAACTTAGGTTTTCCTCCGCCATTAAGGACGCATATGGGATCGTCCCAGGCAACCCCGTTTAGTTTCGCATGGGCGAAAGTGCCTTCAGGTATCGGGAGCGGGAAAGGTGGGTCGCGGCGACAGGTCAAGCAAACCGCCCCGAGCAACAAGAGCAACAGCAAGTGTGGCTTTTTCATGGCGGGTTAGGGTTGGAGCAGCACCTTGCGTGAAAGCGTGCGCTGGGACGTAAGCAGTTGAACGGTGTGCAGACCGGGAGCGAGGCCAGTGACCCGAAACGATTGGGTGTGGGTTCCGGCGGGGTACGCCGTCTCATCGGATAAATAAGTAGTGTTACCAGTACTGGTTACCATCCGAAAACGAACCTTCAAAGACTCATTCAGGGTGAACGTCACGCGAAAGGAGCCGGGCGTGGGATTGGGAGCCAGCACCTGAAAGTCAGTTTCAGCGGGCGGTTCCGGCTCGGCCCCACCCGTAGCGGCAATCCGTACACCAGGGCCGGGGTTTTGAACCCCCACCGTTCGGAAGGCGTCGGCCACCTGTCCATTGGGAGCAATCACCCGCAACCACAGGTTGAGGGTGGGGTAGTAATTAGCCAGCGACCAGGTAAACTGTTCGCCAGTGCCTTCGACCTGGCCGTAGCTGGCTCCGCCGTTGTAACTGGTACGCCACTCGAATTGGTACGGACCTGGTCCACAAGAATAGATGGCTTCCCAGGTGGGCGATTCATTGGTGTAGCCCCCGTAGGTACCCTGAATGTCGGCAGAAGGATAACCCAACCCAGAGGTACGGTTGTTGGCTACCCCGGAAGCGTTGTCGCGCACTGCGCGGGCGTTGTTATGTTCGGCATTCCCAATCGCGCACTGGTCGTAGCTAATGTCTGGGTTGGAAAAATAATTGATGGTGGTGCCGTAGAATTTTATGTATGGCCCCCCGCTGAAAACCCCTCCCTGGTCAAGTTCAGCCCAGTTGTAGTGCATGACCGTATGGTAGCGGTTATGATTTCGCTCGAAGTGAAAGCCGTAATTGTATTGCCCAGCCACATAATTGAAGCAGCCTTGATTTTGGAACTCGCCAACTAATGTGTTAGGGGCATGGGTACAATCGTGGTGTTGTGCACCGAACAAATGCCCTAATTCATGCGAAAAAGTAAAATTGCTAATGGCTGCATCGGCCTGCGTGATAGCAGCGAAAAGGGTGGTGTTGGGGCCAGTGCCTTGAGCAGCACCAACAAAATGTTCAACACTATTTGCTCCGTAATCATTGCCAGTGATACAAATTGCTAAGTCAGCATTCAGGCCTTCTCGCCGGGTTTGCACCGCACTGGCAAAATTGTTGACTTCCGTCAAACCAGAAGAGGTATTGAACGTCTCGGAAAAATTAGAAATCAGCCCACCCCGCACGTATTGCACACTCGCATTGATGGCGCTGTTTTGCAATGTAGCGTTAAAAGAGGCAATCGACAGATTCACTAATCCCTGGATGTCCGGAGTATTGTTAGCTGCCTCCTGGGTATAAACCACCAATATTCGCAAGGGGTTGAGGCAGGCATCTTCCCGCCCTCCGCTGGGTCTGGGGCGAGTTGGCGTGGGCGCGGTCGTCAGTTGGGAAGTGCCGCACGAGCCTTCGCTGTCGGTTTTCAGGGTGAGGTAAGCATAAAGCCCCTCCCCGACGTGTACCAACTCGTACTTGTGGATACCGAGGTCGATAAGCCCGCGATAAATACCCCCGTGAGCAGTCAGCAACACCTGCCCCACGCTATCCACCGCGTTGCCGATGAACTGGTAGTTCTGCTGGAGCAGCCCGGAAACCATCTTTGGCTGAAACTTCCGCGCTTTGCTTTCGCCGGGCAAGGTGAGGTGGTAGAAGCCGTCTTTTTGGCTGTCGGCCCAGGAGTTGAGCCGTACAAATTGCACGGCTTTGGTGGATGCAGACCGCTCGAATTTCTCGACGGCTGTGCGTTGGACGATGTTCAATTGGGCCTTTGTCGTGGCGGCGGGTGCCAGAAAACTGCCTTGTGCCCAGCTATCGGGCACCAGCACCATTCCCAGCAAAACAGAGCAAACCAACCGGAGAAGTCGCTGATTCAGCGCGTGAAGGGGGCGGATAAACAGGGCGGGGCCAACGCAGGGATTGGCCTGGAGGGAAAGAGGTTTCATAATCACTACTGATTTTGGTGTGAAAAATGATGTGGACGGACCTCATTGTATCACGGTAGTGAAGGCGGGTATAAAAAGGCCGTCAAGGTAGAGAAAAGCTGACAAACCAATACGGTCTTGGAGAAATACTTTTTGGCACCCTTGTTTTTCTTCAGAGAAAATCAGGTAATTGAATACGGCTGGCATCCGGCCGCGCCTCGACAAGCTCAGATCAGCGTGACACGTTCCAACGTAAAAAGCCCGTCTCGATCATTCGGGACGGGCTTTTTGTGTTTGGAAACTTTCCTAAAAAGCTCACCCCTTCGTCGTCATCAAATTAAAAAACTGGTCGAGTTTCGGGGTGAGGATGATTTCGGTGCGGCGATTGACGCGGCGGCCTGCTTCGGTGGTGTTGTCCGATTTGGGTACGTACTCCGAGCGGCCCCCGGCGGTGAGGCGGTCGGGGCGAACGCCGAACTTGGTCTGGAGCGTGCGCACCACCGAAGTGGCCCGCATCACACTCAGGTCCCAGTTGTCTTTCATATTCTGGGTCGAGATGGGCCAAACATCGGTGTGGCCTTCCACCAGGATGTCGAGTTCCCGGTGGTCGTTCACCACGCTGGCGACCTTGCCCAATACCGTTTCGGCGGGTTTGGTGATGGTGTAGGAGGCCGATTCAAACAGGAGTTTGTCGGAAATCGACACGTACACCACGCCTTTTTTCACTTCCACCTGCACGTCCTGATCGTTGATGTCGGCCAGCGAGCGCTTCAGGTTCATCACCAGGGCCAGGTTGAGGGAGTCTTTGCGCTGAATCGAGGTGTTGAGGTTGTTGATGTACTTGCTCTGGTCGTTGAGGGTTTCGAGCGATTTCTTGATGCTTTCGGCCCCGGCCTTGCTCACCACCGAAAGGTCCGAGAGGCGGTCGAGCAAATTGGTGTTGGTTTTTTTCATGAAATCGAGTTGCTGTTGCAGCTCGGACAGGGATTTATCGTTGGCTCCTTTCAGCGACAAAAACTCGGCCTCCTTCGTGCGCAGGGCCGTTTGCAACTCGGTGATTTTAAGGGTGCAGTCGCGCAACTCCACCACCGCTTTCTCGTTGGCTTCCGTTAACGACCGGATTTGAGCAAGTTTCTTTTTGCTGGCGCAGGAAGAGAGCGCCCCCAGCAAGGCGCAGGCAATCAGTACTTTTTTCATTACGTCGAGTTGTGGTTCAGGAATTGTAACGGGATGATGGGGATGGGCTGTATGAACGGAAACGGATAAATTAGGCAGTTAATCTACTGACAAATGCGGGAATTGCTTCACACCTTGCGACACAAAGCCCAAAACCGGGCATTTTTACCCGGTACCAAGTGCATTGAATTTACGCTTCTCTCATGAATTACCAAACGCTGGGCAACTCCGGGTTGCTGATTTCCGAACTTAGTTTCGGTGGTATGTCGCTACCCGATGGCGATGCCAACAACATCCTTCTCCTCCACCGGGCGCTCGAAGGGGGAATTAATTTTTTCGACACGGCCGATTTGTACCACCAGGGCCGGAACGAAGAATTGCTCGGCTGGGCCTTCCATGAACTGCGCCAGGAGGTGGTGCTGGCCACAAAAGTAGGCAATCAACTCCGGCCCGATGGTTCCGGCTGGGACTGGAACCCCCGCAAAAGCTACATTCTGGCCGCCGCCGAGCAAAGCCTGCGGCGCCTCCAAACCGACTACATCGATCTCTACCAACTCCACGGCGGCACCCTCGACGATCCAATCGACGAAACCATCGAAGCCTTCGAGTTGCTCAAACAACAGGGGAAAATCCGGGCTTACGGCATTTCATCCATCCGTCCCAACGTGATTCGCGAGTGGGTGCGGCGTTCGCAACTCAGCAGCGTAATGACCCAGTACGGCCTGCTTGACCGCCGCCCGGAGGAAGAAAGCCTCGATTTATTGCATGAAAAGGGCATCGGGGTACTCGTTCGGGGTAGTTTGGCCAAAGGATTGCTGGTCGACAAACCCGCCGCTCCCTTTCTTAACTACGACGCGGCGGCGGTGCAACAGGCGGCGGATGCGGTCGGGGCAGCGTCGGGTCGGGGGCGGAGCCGGGCGGCCACGGCCATCCGGTTTGCGTTGAACCACCCGGCCATTACGTCGGCGGTAGTGGGAATCCGCACCCCGGACCAACTGGAGACGACCCTGGCCGTGAGTAACACGCCCGAACTGACGGCCCGGCAACTTGGGCAGTTGAGTGCCACGCTCCTGGCAAATCGCTACGCCGAACACCGGTAGATTCGGCCAGGCTACTCGTAGGGGCAACTCCGGGCGGCGTACCGCTTACGGTTGGCCCCATTCCAGAAACGGTAATTTTGAATTGGCACATTTCTTTAGTTGCTTTCCGGCAATCGGGCGGCAGGGTGTCGTGTGGGCTTCCGTTCGCGGCCCGATTGCCTTTTCAGTACCCCGAATGGCCTCCAATTCACCCAACGCCACTGTTTCTTCCCCCAAAAAACGCAGCCTCCGCCGTCGGCTGGAGCAGGTGCTACTCAATCTCCACGAGGTCTGGCAGTTTTTCATCCGGTTTTTCCGGGAAGTCTTCCTTCCGCCCTACGAATTTCAGGAAATCGTCCGGCAATGTTACGACGTGGGGGTGCGGTCGTTTCCCCTAATTTCCATGACGGGCTTCATCACGGGACTGGTTTTTACCAACCAGTCGCGGCCTTCACTGGCCGAATTTGGGGCCACGTCCTGGCTACCGGCCCTCATCGCCATCGCCATCGTGCGGGCACTGGCACCACTCATCACGGCGTTGATTGCGGCGGGTAAAGTCGGCTCCAACATCGGGGCGGAATTGGGTTCGATGAAAGTAACCGAGCAAATCGACGCAATGGAAGTGTCGGCCACCAATCCCTTTAAATTCCTGGTGGTGAGCCGGGTCCTGGCCACCACGTTCATGATGCCCGTGCTCACGATGTACACGGCTTTCGTGGCCCTGCTGGGCGGATTTATCAGCGTTAGTGCCAACGAGGCCACCAGCCTGGCTACGTTCGTGGAGCAGGCGTTTAGCGCCATCACGTTTCTCGACGTGTTTTCGTCCACCATCAAAGCCTTCTTTTTCGGGTTCACCATTGGCATCGTCGGCTGTTACAAAGGCTACCATTCCTCGAAGGGTACCGAAGGCGTAGGGCAGGCCGCCAATGCCTCCGTGGTCACGTCCATGTTTCTGGTTTTTATCGAAGAAGTTCTGATCATGCAGGTTGTCAACACGTTCCGACCCGCCTAAACCAATGAGTGAAGGAGTGAAGGAATGAATAAAAAACACTACACAGTTTATTCACTCATTCCCTCATTTACTCATTTACTCAATAAAATGAAGCAAACCGACGTCGTCATTTCCATCCGGGGATTGAAAATTTCTTTTGGCGATCTCCACGTACTCCGGGGGATTGACCTTGATCTCCACCAGGGTGAAAATCTGGTGGTGCTCGGACGATCGGGTACGGGTAAGTCGGTGTTGATTAAAATTCTGGTTGGTTTGCTCCGACCGGATGCGGGGATGGTGAAGGTGCTGGGCCAGAACGTGGCCGACCTGCGCGGGCGAGAACTGGATGCGTTGCGGTTGAAAATCGGTTTTTCGTTCCAAAGCAGCGCCCTGTACGACAGCATGACCGTGCGTGAAAACCTGCGGTTTCCGCTGGTGCGCAACGTGCGTAACCTGAGTACCGCCGAAACTAACAAGGCCATCGAAGCAGCCCTGGAGGACGTCGGCCTGCGCCAGACCATCGACCAGGTACCTTCCGAACTATCGGGGGGGCAGCGCAAGCGCATCGGCATTGCCCGGACGCTGATTCTGAAACCCGAGATCATGCTGTACGACGAACCCACGGCGGGGTTGGATCCGATTACCTCGGTGGAAATCAACGAACTCATCAACGAAGTTCAGGAGCAACACGGCTCGTCGGCCATCGTCATCACGCACGACCTGACCTGCGCCAAATCCGTCGGCGACCGCATTGCCATGCTGCTCGACGGGCGGTTCGAGCGCGTGGGAACCTTTGAGGACGTGTTTGAAGGCCAAACCGACGACGAGCGCGTACAGCAGTTTTACGATTACAATTTTGTGAACTAGGCAATTGGGTAATTTGAGATTGGGTAAATGGGTAGGGCCTACAATTGTCAGCCCCAAATTCCTAATTACCCAATTACCCAATCCCCAATTTAAAAACCAATGAAGTCCTCCGAAACCAAACGCGCCCTCACCGTGGGGCTTTTCGTCCTGCTGGGCATCGTCATTTTCGTGACAGGCATCCTGGTGCTGGGTGGTAAGCAAAACAAATTCACCCGAAACATCACAGTCAATGCCCTTTTTGCCAACGTCGGGGGTCTGAAGGTGGGTAACAACGTCTGGTTTTCGGGGGTGAAAATTGGCACCGTGCGTCGCATCTTTTTTCTGCCCAATTCGCAGGTCGAAGTGGAGATGAATCTTCAACGTAGCGTCCAGGAATTTATTCACACCGATGCCCGCGCCAGCCTCAGTTCCGAAGGCTTCATCGGCAACCGGCTCGTGGCCATTTCGGGGGGCACCCCCAGCGCGCCCATGATCGAAGACGGCGACCGATTGAAAACCGCCGCTGCCCTCAGCACCGACGAAATCCTGGAAACGTTGCAAGAAAACAACCGTAACCTGCTGAAAGTCACGACCGATTTTAAAAGCATCGTCGACAAAGTCTCGCGGGGCAAGGGCACCATCGGGGCCGCGCTGACCGACGAGGAAGCCGAGAAAGATTTTCGCTCCATCCTGAACAATCTCAACGCCACCACGGCCAACGCCGCCAAAGCCTCCGGTTCGCTCACCAGTTTTACGGCCAAACTGAACACGAAGGGCACCCTGGCTAACGAACTCGTCACCGACACCGCCGTGTTTCGCAGTCTGCGGGCCTCGGCGGCCAAACTGCAACAGGCCACGACGTCGGCCACGGAAATCACCCGCAAGGTGAGCCTGACGACCGACAACCTCATCGGGGCGAGCGCCAATGTGAAACAAGCCACCGCCCAACTCAACTCTAGCAACAGCGCCATTGGAATCTTGCTCAACGATCCCGCCCTGGCGGGCGACGTAAAAACCACGGTGAGCAACCTCGGTGGGAGCAGCAAGAAACTGGACGAAACCCTCGATGCCGCTCAGAATAACTTTTTGCTGCGGGGTTTTTTCAAAAAGAAACGCCGCGCCGAAGAAAAAGCCCGGCAGGACAGCTTGAAACGGGTGGCGGGCGGGCAGTAACGGGGCCTGGTCAAATGCGGGCGAATCCCTGCCGTTGCCGTACTTTGCCCCATGCGTCTTTTCCACCTGGCCATCGACACCGGCGGCACCTTCACCGATTGCCTCGCCACCGACCCGGATGGCGTTACACACCGCCGGAAAGTGCTGAGCAACGGCAGCCTGCGGGGGAGCATCCTCGAATTTACCGACGAAAATACAGTCCGCATCTCCACCGATTGGGGACTGACCCGCGACGTGCTCCGGGGCTACACCTTCCGGCTGATTGGGCAAACCGAGTCGGCACGGGTGAGTGCGTTTTTGCCCCAGGAGCGGGTTTTAATGCTGGAACGCCCGGTAAATTCACCATTTACATTTCACCATTCACCATTCGGGTTTGAACTCAGCGCCGGGGAAGAAGCTCCCGTGCTGGCGGCCCGGATGGTCACGCAAACGGCACTGGACGAAGCATTTCCGCCGCTGGCGATGCGCCTCGGTTCGACCAAAGGCACCAACGCCCTGCTCGAAGGCAAGGGCGCGCGAGTCCAGTTTTTCGTCACAAAAGGCTTCGCCGACTTACTTCGGATCGGCGACCAAACCCGGGCCGATTTATTCGCCCTGCACGTACACCAGCCCGAACCCCTCCACGCCGGGGTGATCGAAGTGGACGAACAAATCAGCGCAACGGGGGAGGTATTGAGGCCCATTCAATTTCCGATTTCTACTTTCCAATTTCCGATTGTTGACTCTGAATCAAGCGCGGTTTGTTTGAAAAACGCGTACGTGAATCCCGCTCACGAACGGGAATTGGGGGCTTTTTTGCGAGAAACTCAGCCCTTTGTTTCCGTCTCGACCGAGCTTTCCCCGCAGATTAATTTCCTGGCCCGCGCCGAAACCACGGTGCTCAACGCCTACCTCGCCCCGATCATCCACCGCTACCTCGACGGCATTCAGCGCCAACTCCCGAACGGTTCGCTCCGGGTCATGACCAGTGCCGGTGCTCTGGTGCGGGCGGAGCGTTTCGAGCCGAAAGACAGCCTGCTGAGTGGCCCCGCCGGGGGCGTGGTCGGGGCGGCGGCGGTGGCCCGGCGGGCGGGGTTTCAAAAAATCATCACCTTCGACATGGGCGGCACCAGCACCGACGTGGCCCGGTACGAAGGCACGTTCGACTACCGCTTTGAAACCCGGATTGGCCGCGCCCGGCTGCAAGCCCCTGCGCTGGCCATTGAAACGGTGGCGGCGGGCGGCGGCTCGGTGTGCGGTTTCGACGGCTTCCGACTCTGGGTGGGGCCGGAAAGTGCGGGGTCCAGCCCCGGCCCGGCCTGCTACGGCGCGGGCGGGCCACTCACGCTCACCGACGTAAACCTGCTGCTGGGCCGCCTCGACCCGGCGACCTTCGGCATTCCGGTTTTCCCGGAAAAATCTCACGAACGATTGGAGGAATTGCTCGACCGCCTGGAAACGACGACGGGAAACCGACCGGCGGCGGAGTTGGTGTTGAGCGGATTTTTGCAAATCGCCAACGAAACGATGGCCGAGGCGGTGCGCCGAATCTCCCTCGCCAAAGGCTACGACCCGGCGCGGTATGCGCTGCTGGCGTTTGGTGGCGCGGGCGGCTTGCACGCCTGCGGCGTGGCGCGGTTGCTGGGCATTCGCACGGTACTGCTGCCCGCCGATGCGGGGTTGCTGAGTGCGGTGGGCATCAGCGAGGCGGGCATCGAACGCTTCGCCGGAGCGACAGTGCTGACCGAACTTTCCGGCGAAACCTGGCCTGGATTACCGCAAATCCTGCATCGGCTGGAAGGGGAGGCGACGGAAGCCCTGCGGGCGGAAGGGGTGGAGGAGGCCGCGATTTTAGTGAAAAACCGCTTTGCGTTTCTACGGCTGAAAGGCCAGGAAAGCAGCCTCGAACTGGAGGTTTCCGACCTGGATTCGCCCGAAGCCTGGGGGCAGGCTTTTCGGGAAAACTACGAGCAGGTGTACGGGCACTGGGTGGAAGGGCGGGCGGTGGAAGTGGAGGCGCTGCGGGTGCGCTACGGAACCCGGACAGCGGCTGAAAGCCCTGTCAGCGGTTCCGCCTCCCCGGATAACCGAACCCAGGCTACCAACCAACCCGCTACCGCTGACGACCGTTCCTCGGTGGGGTTCGACCGCCGCCCCGGCCCGTTTTTACTCACCGACCCCTTCAGCACGGCTTTCGTCGAACCCGGATTTGTCCTGACCCGCCGTACCCCCGACGGCACGCGCATCCTGGAACGGGACCCCGAAGCCATTGAAACGGCTACCCTTTTCGACGCCCAAACCAGTCTGGAACTCTTCACCAATCGCTTCCGGGCCGTGGCGGAAGGAATGGGGGCCATGCTCCAACGCACGGCGCTGTCGGTCAACGTGAAAGAACGCCTCGATTTTTCCTGCGCCCTGCTCGACGCCGAAGGGCGGCTCGTCGCCAACGCCCCGCATATTCCGGTTCACCTCGGTAGCCTGGGCGTGTGCGTTCGGCGGGTCCGGGAAGTCATCGACATGGCTCCCGGCGACGTGATCGTCACCAACCACCCCGGCTACGGCGGCTCGCACCTGCCCGACGTCACGCTGATTACGCCGGTGTACGAAGCCCCCCCCGCCGTGGAACGGGCGGGGGCGGCTGGCCGTTTTATTGGCTACGTCGTCAACCGCTGCCACCACGCCGAAATCGGGGGCATCCGGCCCGCGTCGATGCCGCCCGATGCCACCTCACTGACCGAAGAGGGCGTCGTGATTTTTCCGATGAAACTGGTCGAAGGCGGCGTGGTACGCTGGGAAGAAATCCGACGGGTTCTGACGACCGGCCCTTTCCCGACCCGGTCGATTGACGAAAATCTGGCCGATCTGGCCGCCGCCCTGGCTGCCAATCGTCGGGGCGAAACATCCCTGCGCCAGTTGGTGGCCGACCAGGGGCTGGAAAAAGTACAGCGGCAAATGCAGGCCGTACTCAATTATTCTGCCGCCCGGATGCGGGCGCGGCTGGCCCAACTTCCCGAAGGCGAACGGAACGCCGAAGAATTTCTGGACGACGGAACGCCGCTGCGGGTAAAAATCAAGAAGGCACCAGTCACCACTCACCAGTCACAACTCATCCTTGATTTCTCCGGCTCGGCGGGTGTCCACCCCGGCAACCTCAACGGCACGGAGGCCATTGCCCGGAGCGTGGTCGTGTACGTGCTGCGGGTGTTGCTGGGCGAGCCGGTGCCGCTCAACGAAGGGCTGATGGAACCGGTCGAATTGATTTTGCCGAAAAATTCCATCCTCAACCCTCACTTCCCTCCTGACCCTGGCGCTTGCCCCGCCGTGGTGGGGGGAAACGTCGAACTGAGTCAGCGCCTGACCGGTCTGCTTTTCAAAGCCTTCGGCATTCAGGCTGGGAGCCAGGGCACGATGAACAACGTGCTTTTTGGTAATGAAACGCTTGGCTATTACGAAACCCTCGGCGGGGGAGGCGGGGCAGGAGAGGGCTACGCCGGGAGCCACGCCGTCCAACAGCACATGACCAACACGCGCATCACCGACCCGGAAATTCTGGAGCGTCGCTATCCCGTGCGCCTGCATCGGTTTGAAATCCGGCGCGGATCGGGGGGAGCCGGGGCTTGGCCAGGCGGCGATGGGCTGCGGCGGGAATTGGAATTCCTAGCCCCCGTGGCGTTGTCCGTCCTGACTCAGCACCGCCGGGAGGGACCGTTTGGCGCAGCGGGTGGGCAAGCCGGGCAGCCGGGACGGCAGTGGCTGCGGCGGGCCGACGGAACTACCGAGCCGCTGGCTGGCATCGCCGGGGCCTCGCTCCAACCCGGCGATCGGCTTACCGTGGAAACGCCGGGCGGAGGCGGATGGGGAACTCCTGAACCGGCAATTGAGGGAGTTTGACCCGCAAGCGGGGAATTGATCCCAAAAAGGAGCCGTGCCACGGGGCAAATGGACGGGTGGGAGAACGGAATGACTTTAGGGGAGGCGAGGGCAGTAACAAAACCCAGGTTTCACCTAAAATTTTTCAAACTCATGATTCTAAAAATGGATCGGCTGCCCATCGAACTGCCTACTCCCAACAACCCCTCGCCCAACGATGCCGCCGCCGTGCAGCAACTCCTCGGCGGCAAATTCGGAGAAATGTCCACGTTAATGAACTACACCTACCAGTCGTTCAATTTTCGCGGACGCACCAGGTTGCGCCCCTTTTACGACCTCATTTGCAGCATTGCCGGGGAAGAATACGGCCACATCGAAGTGGTGTCGTACACGATTAACCTGCTGCTGACGGGGGTGAGCAAGCGGGGCATGGATCCGACCATGACGCCCCTGGCCAACGGGGTGAATGCCCGCCATACGTCGCCCTTTATCGAAAGCGGACAAACCGCTCTGCCGATGGATTCGATGGGGCGGTTCTGGTCGGGTGAAAACGTGTTCAGCAGTGGCAACCTGAAACTGGATTTGCTGCACAATTTCTTTCTGGAATGTGGTGCCCGCGCCAACAAAATGCGGGTGTACGAAATGGTGGACGACCCCACGGCCCGCACCATGATTGGGTACTTGCTCGTTCGTGGTGGGTTGCACGTGGTGGCTTACGCTAAGGCACTTGAAAAACTAACCGGCGTGGAGGTGACCAAACTACTGCCCATGCCCGAAATGAGCAACAATGCTTTTCCGGAAGCGAAAAAATTCATGGAGAATAAGCTTCACCTGAAGCTGTACACGTTCAGCCAGGAAGATTACACCCAGGCGGGGATCATCTGGAATGGTACGCACCCCGACGACGGGCAGGAAGTAGAAGTGGTACAAGGTCATCCCGAGGGATTCCCCGTACCGGACCTGGAGGAGGAGCCGCAACTCGGTGCCCCCGGTGCCGACGACTACGACCCGCAGATGTTTATGGACATGGCTAAGAAAATGGGGGTGAAGTTTTGAGTAAAGAAAGGCTTTCGACAGCTTCAATCAAGAAAAAAGGTCACGCTCCGGGTGGCCTTTTTTTACGGTCTCTCGCCGGGCATGGTCCTGACAGTTTGGAGTGGGTCGTCCCGTTTCGCTTCACCTTTGGTGGGAGCGATTATGGGCATCGATGCGCCTTTGTTTGAACGAAGTACGAACAACGTAACCGAGTCATTTCTCCGAAAATTGGAGCCAACGGCGCGGCCTTGAATGCTTACGCGGCCTTCGTCAATTCTGATTTCGGGCCTGGTTATGCCCGCAACAATGGCGCGATGAACCCCGCCAACGGCAAACGGTTACCGGGCGTATTCAACGGAGCGGACACGGAGTACCGCCGCAGAGAAAACAAGGGGGCCGCGATTTTACAGTACCAAGTTTTTTTTATTCGTCGTCAGCCCTCGGCAAATGCATTTTTACTGTCGAGTATCGACTGGCGACTGTTGACTATGTTGGAATGTTTTTGGAAAAAACGGCTTGAGGTACAAGATTTGTCCCTTCAATTGGTTGACTTCTCATACCACTGCTCCTAACTCATGGCACTCTTCTCCGGCGAACAACTACGCGAGTACCGGGAATCTTTTTTCAGATACGACATCAAATCCGGTGTTTCGGTTTTTCTGGTGGCCCTGCCGCTTTGTTTGGGCATTGCCCTGGCCTCGGGGGCACCACTCTTTGCCGGCTTGCTGGCGGGCATCGTGGCCGGGGTGGTGGTGTCGATTTTTTCGGGTTCGGAGGTGTCGGTCAGCGGGCCGGCGGCGGGCCTGACCACCATCGTGTCGGCGGCCATCATCGACTTGGGTTCGTTTGAAAACTTCCTGGCGGCGGTGACGCTGGCGGGCGTGCTCCAACTCGGCCTGGGCCTGCTGAAGGCCGGGCGGCTGGGCAACTACTTTCCCGAGAGTGTCATCCGGGGAATGCTCGTGGCCATCGGCATTGTCATCATCCTCAAGCAGATTCCCCACGCCTTCGGCGATGACCGCGACTACGAAGGGGAGTTTGAGTTTTTCCAGATTGCCGACGGTGAAAATACCCTGACCGAAATCATCCGGGCCGTGGTCAATTTTAGTCCTGGGGCGTTGGTCATCAGTTCCCTGGCCATCGCGTTGCTCGTGTTCTGGGACAAGGCGGCGGCACGGGGCTTGAAATTCTTCGCTCAGGTGCCCTCGGGGGTCGCGGTGGTGTTGCTGGGAGTGGGGGTGAACGAACTGTTCCGGGTGCTGGTACCCGGCTGGTACCTGGGTAATTCGCCCGAACACATGGTGGCCATTCCCGTGCTCAACAGCCTGCGCGAAGCCGCCAACGTGCTTGACTTTCCAAACCCTGCGGCCTTTGCCAACCCCCAGGTGTACGTGGTGGCCGTTACGATTGCCATTGTGGCCAGCCTCGAATCGCTGCTCAGCCTCGAAGCCTCCGAAAAAATCGACCCGCAGCGTCGCATTGCTTCGTCCAACCGCGAATTGTTCGCCCAGGGCATTGGCAACACGCTTTCCGGGCTGATTGGCGGGTTGCCCATCACATCGGTGGTCGTGCGGACCTCAGCCAACGTGTACGCCGGTGCCCGCACGCGCTCATCGGCGTTCGTACACGGGGTTTTGTTGCTGCTCGCCGTGGTGTTGCTGCCGACGCTGCTCAACCGGATTCCGCTTTCGTGCCTGGCGGCCATTCTGATTGTGGTTGGTTTCAAACTCGCCAAACCGAAAACGTTCAAATCGGTTTACCGGGAAGGCTGGAGCCAGTTTATTCCCTTCATCGCTACGGTGCTGCTGGTGGTGTTTAAAGACCTGCTCATCGGCATTACGGTCGGGACCGTCATCGGACTGGCGTTCGTGGTGTACACCAACTTCCAGGCCGTCGTTTCGGTCGAACGCGACGGTAAATTCGTGGTAATTAAGTTCAGCAAGGACGTGACGTTCCTCAACAAATCCCGGCTGAAAGATGAATTGATGAACCTGCGCGAGGGCGACGAGGTCGTCGTCGACGCCACGCAGGCGTTTTTCATCGACTACGACATCCGAAACATGCTGCACGAATTCCGCGACGGGGCACCCGAAAAAAAAATCAAGATTGAAATTCAGGGCATTACGCTCCCGAAAAAAGCCGCCGTTGCCGCGCATTAGCCCCGGTTGGCCCCGGTACCCAGTCGTGGCCAACCGGTTCCGGCATTTCCCCGCCCGGGGGTGCCGTCACTCCAAACTAAACCAACCCTGTTTTTTCCTATGATCACGTTAGCACAAGTCGAAGCCGCTCAGAAAGCCTGGGGCGAGGGCGTCGTTAAAATCGGTTCGCTGAAAGACGACCGCCCCGAATGCGAACGGTTTGCCGGCGCGTTTCTGGACAAACAGTACGCCTTCGAATTGGGGGAAGTACTGTTCAAGCCCACGCTGGTGTCGGTGAAGCAGTTTCGCCCCACCAAGAAAGCAGCCCTGTCGTATTTCATCAGCGGCGACGCGGACTTTCCCGAAGACCACGGCTTCGCCATCAAACCCTGGACGGCGGTGCGGTTTCAGAACGCGAACCTGATTTTGGCCGACAACCGGGCCTTGTCGATGGGCAATTATTTTTTTACCGACCTGACCGGCGGCGAAACCAAAGTGGAATACACCTTTGGGTACCGGCTGGTCGACGGGCAACTCAAAATCGATCTTCACCACTCGTCGGTGCCCTACGCTCCCCAACCACCTGCCCCGACCGTGGCTTGAAGTACGGCATTGGGTAAGACTCGGTTCCGCCCGTTTGCGCGGAAAAAGGGAGTTGGGTAGGTTGCCCCAACTCCCTTTTTCCATGCGCCACTGCCCCATTTTCTACTCCTGCTCGGACGGGCTGTCGTTCCGCCGCCGAAAAGCAATCCCACTGCCTGGCTGGGCCGGCACGAAGCGCCCCGCTAATGCTCCGCGAAAAAGACGAGCGGATGCGTCGGCTGTTCGCCGAACGGTTTCCCAACCGGAGTAGCATCCAGATCAATCCGCTGGTCGTCAACGGAGGCGGGATGCATTGCGTGTCGCAGCAACTGCCGGACGGGCGGTGGTGAAACGTTGTTTTGTAAAAATCAGCTTTTCACCCGCCGCGACAGCAGCGCAATTCCCAGCCCCAGCCCCACCACCACGCTCAGTGCCCCGCGCAGCGAAATGCCTTCGGCCAGAAACCCGATCAGCGGTGGGCCGAGCAGAAAACCCGTGTAACCCACCGTGGAAACCGCCGTGAGGGCCAAGCCGGCGGCCATCGTTTGGCTGCGTCCGGCTACGCTGTACACGAGCGGCACCACCGTTGCCACGCCTAGCCCCACCAGCATAAACCCGGCTACGACGGGCAGCAGTCCGGGCCAACTCAAGGCCAAACCCAAGCCCGCCGAGATGAGTAAGCCGCTGCCCATCAGCATGGTACGAATGCCCACCCGCGCCGTGAGCCAATCCCCTCCGAAGCGCCCGGCGGCCATCGTGAGCGTGAAGGCCGTGTAGCCGGTGGTGGCGATACCTGTGCCGCCGAGTGCCTGCCGGTAATAAATCCCCGACCAGTCGGCCATGGCTCCCTCGGTGAGCATACAGCCGAAGGCAATCAGGCCCAGCAGCATCAGGGGGCGGTCGGGTAGCGCGAAGAGGGGTTGTTTCTCGTCAGGCTGGAAGTCACCGGGGAGCATGAACCGGTAGGCCAGAACGGCTGCCACGACGACCGCGCTGGCTACCAGCAAAAAGTGCCGGAACGGCTCCACGCCCTGCCCGGCCAGTACGCCCCCGAAGGCTGCGCCCGTCATGGCCCCGAAACTCCAGAGGCCGTGAAACGACGACAAAATGGGTTTTCCCCACTGGCTTTCGATGCCGACGGCCTGGGTATTCAGCGAGATGTTCAGGATATTGCCGCAGGCTCCGAACACGAACAACACCGCCGCCAGTTGCCAGGCCGAGTCAGCCAACCCGATGCCCATCAACGCGAGTGCGTACACGAAAAACGTAGCAACCGCCATGTTGCGACTACCCAGCCGGGTCACGAGCGCCCCGGTAAAAAGAAGCGACAGCAGCGATCCAATTGGCATTCCGATCAAAATGCCGCCGAGTTGGGCCGTGCCCAGGCCCAGGCGTTCCTGAATGTCGGGGATCCGCGAGGCCCAGGTCGCAAAGCCCGCGCCCATCGCAAAAAATAGCGCCGCCGTGGCCGCACGGGCGGCGTAGGGTTTTTCTAAAGTCAATTCCATGCGGGGTGTAAATCAGGATGTTGGATGCGGGAAAGGCGGTCACGCTGAGCGGACCGTTCCGCTCAGCGTGACATCCGCTCTCCGGTTTTGAAACCCTAAACAGCCTCTTGAGTACCAATTAACGCTTCCTCCGGCAGCAGCAACCCCTCGATTTCTTTCCAACTGCTCACGCGGGTGTAACCCGTCAGGTGGGCGTTGTGCGGGGCCGAAAACAGGAGCGGGGTGCCCTCGAAAGGTTTCAGGTTTTTTTCGTGGTCGTCGATGAGGTAATCGGCCTTGATGATGTATTTGTGGCCGCAAAACACGATGTACCGCCAATCGACGAACGGGAAAAACTCCGCCATCCACTCCAGCTTTTCCTTCAGGGAATCCGGAAATTCCATCGCCGCCGATACGATAAATACCTCGTAGCGTTCCTGCAAGCGCCGCACGACTTCCTGCGCGTCGGGCAGCACGGTCATGCCCCGGAAAAAGCCCGGCTCGTACACCCACTCGCGGATGGTGCTGTGGTGAATGTCGGTCACATCGGCCCAGTCTTTGCCCCAAAGCTGTTCTTTGGTGACGTTCACGCCCGCCCGGGCTTGGAGGTAGTCCAGAAAACGACCCGTGGCATCGGCCAGCACGTCGTCCATGTCGATGGCAATGCGTTGCATAGGAAATTGAGAGTTGAGAATGGAAAAGGAAAATGGGTGATGCATTTAATTATTCATTCTCCATTCTCAATTAAAAAAGGTTCTCCCAGCGCCAGCAGCCGCTCCACCGTGGCCGTGTCCCAGGAGGTGACGTGCCAGTCGGCGGGGGATAGATCCTGATGGCCGGAGTTGGGGTTGACGAAACCGATGCAGAACATCCCCGCCGCTTTTGCCGCTTTCACGCCGTTGGTGGAGTCTTCGATCACCACGCAGTCGTCGGGCGTCAGACCAAAATGCGGGGGTTGGCGGAGGAAAATCTCCGGGTCGGGCTTGGCGCGGGGGACATCTTCTCCACTGAGTACGTTTTCAAAATAACTTTCCAAACCAGAGCGTCGGAGGCAAAGCTGCACCATTCGGCGCTGGTTGGACGAAGAAAGCGCCAATCGAAATCCACTGATTTTCAATGTTTCGAGCAAGGCCGGAATGCCAGCAATCACCGGGAACGGTTCGAGGGCAGCGAAGTGGTCCATGAGCAAATCATACTCGCGATTGACGTAAAACTCCACTGCTTCGGGCAGGTTATACAGGGCCTTGTAGTAGGCGTAAATCTCCCGCGACGACACGCCCGTGAATCGGTCCACTTCGTCCGGGCTGAGGGTGATGCCGAGGCGTTCGCGGAAAAAACGGGGATGGAAGGCGTGGTAGATGATCTCGCTGTCGATCAGCACGCCGTCCATGTCGAAAATGATGAGTTTTTTTGCGCCGTTCATGCGGGTAATTTCTTGGAAAGAAAGATGTCGATGCAAAAAACCGAAGTATTCCGCAGGATTACAAATTAAATTTGCGTTAATTCGTCCCGAAAACCGAAATTTACCGCAAATGCTCCGCGACGAACGGCTCCAGACCATTCTCCAAAAACTGGTGACCCACCAACGGGTCAACTCCCTCGAACTGAGTCAGGAACTCGACGTTTCCGACGACACCATCCGCCGCGACCTCCACGAACTGGCCCAGGGTGGTTTGCTCAAAAAAGTCCATGGCGGAGCGGTGCCCACGATTCCCAAAGCCCCGGCCCCGCTCAACCTCGCCGAGCGCCTGAAATACGCGCAGGTGCAAAAAGAGGAGATTGCCCAAAAAGCCTTGCGGTTGTTCCGGTCCGGTCAGACGGTGATTCTCGACAACGGCTCGACCAATATGCTCATTGCGAGTAAACTACCCGCCGACCTGACGGTGACGGTGTTTACCAACAGCATCGCCATCGCCCAGATTTTGTGCGAACACCCTGGCGCCGAGGTGGTGTTGCTCGGCGGGCGGATGTTCAAACGCGCGCAGGTGGCGGTGGGCGTGAGCGTGGTCGAAACGCTGGCCCGGCTCCGCGCCGATCTCTGCATCGTGGGCGTGTGCAGCATCCATCCCGATATCGGCGTTACTACGCCCGACTGGGAGGAAAGTTTGGTGAAGCAAAAAATGGTGGACGTGTCGAAGCGGGTGGTGGCAACCGCCTGGCAGGACAAGCTCAACACCGCCGAAACCTGCTTGGTCTGCCCCTTCGACGAACTCGACGTGCTTATCACCGATTCGAGTATTCCGGTGGAGCAATTGGCTCCCTACCGGGCGCAGGGGGTGGAAGTGTGGTGAAGCGATGGAAACAAGAGGCCAGAAATAGGAAACAAGAACAGACGACAAGGGCGACTTCTACGCTGAACAACAGGAATACTTTGAAGGCTAAAAGCCAGAAATCCCGCCAACGGAAGTTCCGTTGGCGGGATTTCTTCATGAAAAGAAGGGCATCCGTTTAGCGTCGAATTGAGCGCGAACGCTCGTCGTAATTGCCGAGGGGAAAACTGATTCCGGCGGTGATGGAAAAAACGCCGTTGCGGATGACCGAATTATCCGCTCGCGAAATATCGACGAGGCCGAGGCCGTATTTCAAATCAAGGTTAACCCAGGATTGGTTTTTGAGGGCGAAATTAAGCCCCCCTCCTAGGTTCAGACCAAAATCGATTGGTTTGTAGGGAGTTCCTGATCCAAGAACGGGTAAATCATTTCCGTCTTTGTCTCTCTGAGCCAGCAAAAAGCCGACGTAGGGTCCGGCAAAGAGTTTAGGCCGGATGGTACCAGGGCGCAGGCCACGCCCGAAGTAAAACGTGGCGAACAAGGGTACCTGGAGGTAGTTTAGCCGAAGTTGGTTACTGGTACTCCCAAACTTATAGTTTGCTCCCAACTGACTGTAAAGCAGTTGTCCGCTCACGCCAAATGTTTCTTTGATGCTGTAATTGAAAAAAAGGCCCGCCACAACCCCTACTTTAGAAGTGGTATTTTCAATGTCACCCTGGAGGTTGGAAACATTGACGCCCACCAGCGGGCCGAGGGACAGATTGCGCTTGCGTTGCGCTTGGAGGGAAAAAGAAAAGAGAAAAGCGAAACCGAAAAGCAGACTTTTTTGCAACATGGGTTGGATGGAGATGGATTGGTGTAGAAATTGAAATCGAATTGGATGGCTAACGAAAAAAGCCGTGCCCGTCGTTTGTTCCAAACCGCAAAGTACGGGGCGCTGGCCCCCAAATCCGAGTCACCATGCCTTCATTCCCCGTCACGAAAGGAAGTTTGCTGATTGCCGAGCCGTTTCTGGGCGATGCCAATTTTGAACGCAGCGCGGTGCTCGTCTGCGAACACAACGACAACGGCACCTTCGGCCTGGTCTGGAACCAGACCACCCCCCACCACCTCGACGACGTGCTGACGGAGGACATCTACCCCGACGTGCCGCTGTACGTGGGCGGGCCGGTGGAGCAAAACACGCTGCACTTTATCCACCGCCGTCCCGACCTGATTCCGAAGTCGCGGAAATTAGGCGAAAATTTGTACTGGGGCGGCGATTTTGAAGAGGCCCAGCGCCTGCTCAATCTCGGCACCTTTCCCCTGGCCGACGTGCGGTTTTTCATCGGCTACTCCGGCTGGAGCTCCGGGCAACTGGATGACGAACTAAAGCGTAATTCCTGGATTGTGGCCCCGGCCTCGTCGGAATTTATATTTGACACCGCCCCCGACCAGTTCTGGCGGGCCGTGCTGCGGCAAATGGGCGGCGAATATCGTGTCCTTTCCCACTACCCGACGGACCCGCGCCTGAATTAAATTGTGAGTAGTGAAATGTGAATTGTGAAGTGAGGATGGAAATTCAAGGAGTTACTCTTCCATCACAACTCACATTTCACCACTCACATATTCCTCCGGTACTGCCCTCCCACCTCGTACAGCGCGTGGGTGAGTTGGCCGAGGGTGCAGACTTTTACGGCTTCCATCAAGGCGGCGAAGGTGTTGCCGCCGGAAAGCGCGACTTGTTGCAGGGCGTGCAGCGCGGCGGGGGCTTCGGCGGCGTGGCGGGTTTTGAACTCGTCGCGACCGGCTACGGCCAGGCGCTTTTCTTCGTCGTTTGAACGGATTACTTCGCGGGGAATCACGGTGGGGGAGCCGCTGGGGTCGAGGAAGGTGTTGACGCCGACGAGGGGCAGCGAACCGTTGTGCTTGCGCAGTTCGTAGTCCATGCTTTCGTCCTGAATCCGGCCCCGCTGGTACATCCGCTCCATCGCGCCGAGTACGCCGCCGCGCTCGTTGAGCCGCAGAAATTCCTGGTACACCGCGTCCTCCACCAAATCGGTCAGTTCTTCGACCACGAAACTGCCTTGCAGCGGATTTTCGGTTTGGGTCAATCCAAATTCCTGATTGATGATCAATTGAATGGCTAAAGCCCGGCGGACGCTTTCTTCGGTGGGCGTGGTGATGGCCTCGTCGTAGGCGTTGGTGTGGAGCGAATTGGCGTTGTCCATCAGCGCGGTGAGCGCCTGGAGCGTGGTGCGAATGTCGTTGAAAGCGATTTCCTGGGCGTGCAAACTGCGTCCGGAGGTCTGGATGTGGTACTTCAGTTTTTGCGAACGCTCGTTGGCACCGTACCGGAATTTCATGGCTTTGGCCCAAATCCGTCGCGCCACGCGGCCCAGCACGGTGTACTCCGGATCCATGCCGTTCGAGAAAAAGAAGGACAGGTTGGGGGCAAAATCGTCCACCTTCATGCCCCGACTCCGGTAGTATTCCACCAGTGTGAAGCCGTTGCTGAGCGTAAAAGCGAGTTGGGAAATGGGATTGGCCCCGGCCTCGGCGATGTGGTAGCCACTGACGCTGACGGAGTAAAAATTGCGGACTTCGTTTTCGATGAAATACGCCTGAATGTCGCCCATCATCCGCAGGGCGAATTCGGTGCTGAAAATGCAGGTATTCTGGGCCTGATCTTCCTTCAAAATATCCGCCTGAACGGTACCCCGCACGGTTTTCAGGGTTTGCGTTTTGATCTTTTGGTAAATGAATTTTTCAACAACCTGGTCGCCAGTGGTACCGAGGAGGGCGAGGCCCAGGCCGTTGTGGCCTTCCGGTAAGTCGGCCCGGTACTCGACCCTGCGCCGACCGGAGGTCGGCGCCACCTTTACCTTTTCGACCTGTTGGTCGATGGCGGCGTTGAGAAACATCGCCAGGAGGATGGGCGCGGGGCCGTTGATGGTCATCGACACCGAAGTGGCTGGGTCGCAGAGGTCGAAGCCGGAGTAGAGCCGCTTGGCGTCGTCGAGGGTGCAGACGTTCACGCCCGAATTGCCCACTTTCCCCCAGATGTCGGGGCGCGGGTCGGGGTCTTCGCCGTAGAGCGTGACCGAATCGAAGGCGGTGGAGAGGCGTTTGGCCGGGCTGTTTTGGGCTAAATAATGAAAGCGCCGGTTGGTGCGTTCGGGCAGTCCTTCGCCCGCAAACATCCGGGCCGGGTCTTCGCCTTCGCGTTTGAGGGGAAACACGCCGGCCGTGTAGGGAAATTCGCCGGGTAGGTTTTCGGTCAGCCGCCAGCGGAGCAAATCGCCCCAATCGCTGAATTTTGGCAGGCTGACTTTCGGAATTTTCGTTCCCGAAAGCGAGGTGCTGAACAACTCTTGCCGGACGGTTTTACCCCGGACTTCGTACTCGTAAACATCGGCGGCGTAGCGGGCCTGGATTTTAGGCCATTCTTTAGTGAGGAATCGACGGCAGGCAGGGTTCAATTTTTCAATTATCAATTCGGCCGCTTCCGAAAGGTGAGATTGAGTTGCCTCCAGTCGCTTGCCCGCGTCGTGGTTGCCAAAATTCACCCACAGCGCACCGGTGACTTTTGCCATTGCTTCCTGAATGAACTGTTGAAGTTCAGGCGGCGTGATGGCCTCCATCGCGCCGTAGAGTTGGTACAGTTGCCGGGCGAGGGTCGCTTGTTCGGTGACGAATTGTTCGGACTTCCGCGCTTCGGCCACAATTTCAGCCAGGTAGCGGCTCCGTTCCGGCGGAATCAGGGCCACCGACTGGGAATGAACGACGTGCAGCGGCGGCACCGGCGAGGCAAAAATCCGCTCCGACAGGTACGCAAATAACGAATTCACCCCGGCATCGTTGAACTGCGCGGCCTGGGTGCCAAACACCGGCAGCGCGTCGTCGGGCGTGTCCCAGTCGGTACGGGCGCGGCGAAGCTGGCGGCGCACGTCGCGCAGGGCGTCGGGCGAGCCGGGTTTGTCGAATTTGTTGATGGCGACGGCATCGGCAAAATCGAGCAGGTCGATTTTTTCCAGTTGCGTCGCCGCGCCGTACTCGGCAGTCATCACGTACAGGCAGGCATCCACCAGTTCGACCACCGCCGAATCCGACTGCCCCGTGCCGGAGGTTTCCACGAGAATCAAATCAAAACCCGCTTCCCGGCAAATCCCAATCACCTCACGCAGGTGCTGACTCACCGAAGCCCTGGCCCGCCGGGTCGCCAGCGAGCGCATGAAGACGGTTGGCCCCGCAACGGTGGGAGCGCCCACCGCATTCATCCGAATCCGGTCGCCGAGTAGCGCCCCGCCGGTTTTGCGCTTGGAGGGGTCAACGGACAACACGGCGATGGTTTTTTCGGGAGATTCCCGCCGAAACCGCAGCACCAGTTCGTCCACGAGCGACGATTTACCCGCCCCGCCGGGGCCGGTGATGCCGAGGGCGAAGGAGTGAATGAGTGAATGAGAGAATGAATGAATGGGGTTTTTTTGAAGAGAATCCGGTTGATTTTCTATACAAGAAATCACCCTTCCCAGCACCAGCGGATCGCGTTGGGCCACTCGTTTGGCCCAGTTTTCCGGCAATGGCCCGGGGCGGGGTTGGTCGCAGCGGCTGATGAGGTCGTCGATCATCCCTTGCAGGCCCATCGTCCGTCCGTCGTCGGGCGAGTAGAGGCGGGTGATTCCGTAGGCGTGCAGTTCGGCGAGTTCGTGGGGGAGAATGGTGCCGCCGCCGCCGCCAAAAATGCGGATGTCGGCCCCGAGGCGGCGGAGTTCGTCGTGAAGGAATTTGAAAAACTCCAGGTGACCGCCCTGGTAACTCGTCACGGCCACGGCCTGCACGTCTTCCTGAATGGCCGCCGACCCGATTTCTTCCACCGACCGATTGTGCCCCAGGTGAATTATTTCCACCCCGCTGGCCTGCAACAGCCGCCGCATCAGGTTGATGGCCGCGTCGTGCCCGTCGAACAACGACCCGGCGGTGAGGATGCGCAGGGGAATTGGCGGCGGGGTGGCACCCTTGATTTGCGGTTCGAATTTTGATGAAATGAGCGTTTTCATTGGTTAAAGTTGCGGGATTTCCTGGGAAAAATCACCTGAAAATTTCGCCGAAAAGCTACCAGCCGAAAAGCTACCATTTGTACCCGGTTGTCATCCTGGAAGGACCTCGTTAGCCCGCCGTTTAGTCTCCCGGAAGCAGAACGGTGGGCTAATGAGGTCCTTCCAGGATGACAACCGAGTGGGGTTGGAGAATCCTATTTCTCGATACTTGACGCAAAAACGCCCAACCCCGCGAAAGGTTGGGCGTTTCTAAACTGAAAACTCAAAACCGAAAACCACCCCTACGGCTTCCGCTCCTCCCGCCGGTTGAGTTTTTCCAATAACATCCGCGTAAACTGCTGCTCAGTTTTGTAGAGTTCGGCGAGTTGACGCACGTTGAGGACTTTCAAAAACCGGCTCATGTACTCCTTGTCGAGGTCGACTTCTTTTTGCCGCAGACCCATCAGTTCTTTCAAATCGGCCAGAATCTGGTCATCCGTGGCGGTCAGGTTGCTGGTCTCGGAGTTGAGGCGGCGGTAGGAAACCCGCACCTCCTGTTTTTTGGCTTCAAACTCGTTATACACCGGCCAAAACTGCTGTGACTGTTCCGTGCTGAGGTTCAGTCGGTTGGTAATCAGGGCAATCTTCGCGTTTTTGATGCGCTGAAGGCCGGGTTTGTTTTGAGTGAATGCAGTCGTCAGGGCAAACCCCCAAACGACGAGAACTAAAGCGAATCGTTTCATGGTCGAAATTTACAAGGCCTCCTCCAGGTCTTCGGATTGCAGTTGCAGGCGAATATCCTCGTCCGACACGTTCAACTCCTGCATTACCGCCGAGTCTGGACGTTCGCTCACGGCGATTTTACTGAGTTGTTCGATGTCGAACGCCGTCAGGTTTTGGCTATGCAGGTAGTCGACGATAGCCTCGGTTTCCACGGTGCTGAGGAGTTCGGTGCCGAGGGCACCCTGCTTGCGGGGCATCGTTTGGAAAATTAAAAATACCACCAAACTCACGCTGGCGAGCGAAACGATGGTCCGCTGCCAGTTCCAACTGATGGTGAACGCCGGCTGGCGAACCGGGGCCGACTTGCTCACGCGGGCCTGGATCCGCTGGGGAAGGTCGTCGAAATACTCGTCGGGAACCGAGAACAAGTTTCGCTTGGGAAGGTCGTCTAACCGAATCCGATTTTTTTCCATTGGTCTGAGGGCAACGACCAAACGTTGCCATTTTCGGCGGGTTGGACGCGCCAGCCCCGCTTCCGTTTAACTCTTGCTCAGAAAAACCTCGATTTTTTTCACCGCCAGGTGATAGGAGGCTTTCAGCGCACCGACCGAGGTGCCTGTCACCTCGGCCATGTCCTCGTATTTCATTTCGTCGAAATACTTCAGGTTGAACACCAGCCGCTGTTTGTCAGGCAGGGTGAGGATGGCTTTCTGGAGTTTGGCCTGGATTTCGTCGCCGGTCAGTTCCGGATTTTCGTCGAGTTTGGCGGACAATTCATTCTCTAAATCGCCGATGGGCAGGAAAAAGCGGCGCTTTTTCTTGCTCAGAAAGCTCAGGCATTCGTTGGTGGCGATGCGGTAAATCCAGGTGTACACCTGCGAATCGCCCCGGAAATTGGGGAGCGCCTGCCAGACTTTGATGAACGTTTCCTGGGTAATGTCGTCGGCATCGTCGTGGTCGATGACCATCTTGCGGACCAGCCAATACACCTTCTGCTGATACTTGCGCACCAGCAGGTTAAACCCAAAATTCCGGGTTTCGGGATTGGCAACTTTTTCAAGCAGTTCCGCGTCGGACATTTAAGTGGTGAAATGTGAGTGGTGAGTTGTGTGTGGTGGTTTGAATTTCACAATTCACCACTCACAATTCACCCTTTCTTCCGGGCTATCGCCCGTTCCGCCGCCGCGACGATATGAGCGGTGGTGAGGCCGTATTTTTCCATCAACTGGTCGGGGGTGCCGCTTTCGCCGAAGGTGTCCTGGGTACCGACGAGTTCGAGCGGGGCGGGGGCGTTGGCCGACAACACGTGGGCAATGCTCTCGCCCAAACCGCCCCACACGTTGTGTTCTTCGGCGCTCACGGCGCAGCCCGTTTTGGCCACGGAGGCTAAGACGGCTTCCACGTCCAGGGGTTTAATCGTGTGAATGTTGATGATTTCGGCGTTGATGCCTTTTTCGGCCAGGGCCTCGCCCGCTTCGATGGCTTTCCAGACAAGGTGGCCGGTGGCGAAAATGCTCACGTCGGTGCCTTCGTTGACCAGCCAGGCTTTGCCAATTTCAAACTTCTGGTCGGGGTCGGTGAAGACCGGCACCACGGGCCGCCCGAAGCGCAGGTACACCGGCCCGACGTGCTCGGCGATGGCGATGGTGGCGGCTTTGGTCTGGTTGAAATCGCAGGGGTTGATGACGGTCATGCCGGGCAGCATTTTCATCAGGCCGAGGTCTTCCAGAATCTGGTGCGTGGCCCCGTCTTCGCCCAGCGTGAGGCCCGCGTGCGAAGCGCAGAGCTTCACGTTCTTGCCTGAATACGCTACCGACTGCCGGATTTGGTCGTACACGCGCCCGGTCGAAAAGTTGGCGAAGGTGCTGGTGAAGGGGATTTTTCCGCCGATGGTCAGCCCGGCGGCCACGCCCACCATGTTGGCCTCGGCGATGCCCATCTGAAAAAACCGATCGGGGTTTTCCTTGATGAAGGTGTCGAGTTTGAGCGAAGCCACGAGGTCAGCGCAGAGGGCCACCACGTTGGGGTTGCTGCGGCCCAGTTCGGTCATGCCCGCGCCAAAGCCGGAGCGGGTGTCTTTTTTCTCGGTGTAGGGGTATTTTTTCATGCGTTAAAGTCGTAAGTCGATAGTCAACAGTCGTTAGATTTTGCAGTGAGTTCGGTCAGTTTGGTTAGGAAATAGCGGGCGCTGGGGCAGTGGGGGTGGGCGGCGGCGGCTTCGAGGCTGAAGCCGTATTTTATCATTCGCCGGGCCAGAATCGGCTTCGTACCCACTCCGCGACCTGATGCCGATTCCGCCATAAAAATTATCCGTAGCGTTTCAAATGAGTTTGCTTCTTGTTCTGGAAAATCAATTTTTATGGACTTATTCAGCAGGAATGATATGGTTTGGCTATCGGCCAAAAACCATGATTCAATGGCTCGAACCGCAATAACAACTTGATCTTCTTCAAGCGCCTGCAAACGTTTTTTGGTAAGTGTAATGCATTTGTCTGTATCTAAATCGGTGACGATGAATATTTTTTCGGCACCGGCATCACGGAGCGTTTTTCGGAAAAGTTCAATGTACTGCGGGAGTAAATTGCCCACACCGCCGGTAAAAACAACGTTTACTTTTTTGAGGCCAATTCGTTCAAGCAACTGATTAAACTGCTTTGATTCCAAAACTAATTTGTCAGTACGGCCTTCGCAGATGAAACCAACCTTTACCATGGATTACCTCCTCCCAAGACATTGGTAAGCCACGCTTCGTCGGCTCTCAATCCATAAAAATCACCCGGTTTAAACTGACGAACTTGCGTAGCGCCTTCGATTTTTTCAACTAAAATAAATTCTTCTTCTTTTAGTTGAGAGACAAGCGTTTGTGAATGGGTGTTTAGCCATATGTAATGACCATAGTCTTCGCAGGCTTGCCGAAAAAAACTCACCAATTCACGAATAACATATGGATTGAGACCATTTTCGGGCTCTTCAATACACAAAAATTGTTGTTCATTTGATTGAAAAATCGATGTAAGCAATGATAAAATATTATAAGTCCCGTCTGAAATGATAGATTTATTAAAGGGTTTTTTACTGTATCTTTCGTAGATCAGGAGCGAATCTAATCCCGTTAGATCATCGGAATGTATTTCGATACTTTTAAACTCTGGAATAAATAACTCAAGCCATTCATTAAATTCCTCCTTTATTTTTTCGTCTGAAAGTATTCTTCTCAATACTTTCTCAAGATTTTTCGTACTTAAAGAGAGTTTAGCGCCATCATTATACTCATTTCGTTGAAATTCGTTGTTACGTATAAAGATCCTTGAAAATTGAACAAAATACCAAACAACATCTTTCACACTAATTTCCACATTAGTTTTCATCTCATTTTCTAGTAGATTTGTTAGTGAACCGCCTTGATTTATGAAATCTTTAGATTTTATTTTTAACTTATCAGTAGTTAACTCAATTGAAGGGCTTAAATTATTTTCTACATTGGAAATAACATCATGACCACCAAAAATTCTATAGCTTAAACCTTTTCCCATAAAGAACGCAGCAACAAACCATTCCAACGCCTCAAAAATATTCGACTTTCCTGCCGCGTTCGGCCCGACGAAGACGGAGAACGGCGAAGGATTGTCTAATTTCAAATTCACAATGGATTTGAAATTTTGAATGCGAAGTTGTTGGAGTTTCATAACATAGTGGTTAATCGATAGTTGTCAGTCGATAGTCGCTGCTTTTTGCTAACGACTATCGACTGACGACCATCGACTAATTTTCAGTAATCCGCCTCCGTCCCATCCCCGACCAACTGGTCAAGAGCTTTCTGAAGTTGTTCGGGGTTGGGGGCGGTGCCGTGCCATTTGTGGCTGCCGACCATGTAATCGACGCCCCAGCCCATTTCGGTGGTCATCATGATCAAGGTCGGGCGGCCCTGGTGGGCGGAGTCGCGGGCTTCGGTCAGGGTTTTCAGGAGGTCTTCGAGTACGTTGCCGTGGGTGTGCAGCACCCGCCAGCCGAAGGCTTCGTACTTGGCCCCGAGGTCGCGGTTGTTGTTGACCTGGTTGGTGGTGCCGTCGATTTGCTGGCCGTTGTAGTCGATGAAGGCGATGAGGTTGTCCACCACGTGGTTGGGGGCAAACTGGGCCGCCTCCCACACCTGGCCTTCCTGTTGCTCACCGTCGCCCATGAGCACGTACACGAGCTTGTCGTCGCCGTTCAGTTTTTTAGCCAGCGCTGCGCCGATGGCGACCGAGAGGCCCTGGCCCAGCGAACCGGAAGCGATGCGGATGCCCGGCAAGTGCTCGGCGGTGGCGGGGTGGCCCTGCACCCGCGAGTTGATTTTGCGGAACGTCGCCAGTTCCTCCACCGGAAAGTACCCGCGCCGCGCCAGCACCGAGTACCAGACGGGCGAAATGTGTCCGTTCGACAAAAAGAACAGGTCTTCGTCGTGGCCGTCCATGTCGAACACCACGTTGCCGTCGGGGCCGGTTTTGAGGCGGAGGTGGTTGAAGTACAGGCTCACGAACAGTTCGGTGCAGCCCAGCGAACCGCCGGGGTGACCGGAGTTGACGGCGGCGACCATCCGCACGATGTCGCGGCGAACCTGGATGGCAAGGTTTTTCAGTTGGGGAATTTCCATGAGTTAGTCGATAGTCGATTGTCGTCAGTCAATAGTCAAAAGGCAAAAAGTTGTTGTACCTAACGACCATCGACTGACGACTATCGACTATTTTAGAATTTGGGAGGTGTGGTTTTTGGTGTCTACTTTTTGGATAATGTCGGAAATCAGGCCCTCTTCATCAATCAGAAAGGTGACGCGGGCGGTGCCCATGTACGTCCGGCCGTACATGTTCTTTTCAACCCAGACGCCGTAGTCGTTCACGATTTTTTGGTCGGTATCGGCCAGGAGGGGGAAGGGCAGGTCGTATTTTTTGATGAATTTTTGGTGCGACTTTTCGTCGTCGGTGCTCACGCCCAGCACGGCGTAGCCCTGGGCCATGAGGCGGTGGTAGTTGTCGCGGAGGTCGCAGGCTTCGGCGGTGCAGCCGGGGGTGTCGTCTTTGGGGTAGAAATAGAGGACGAGTTTTTTGCCCGCGAAGTCCGCCAGGCGGACGGGCTTGCCATCCTGGTCGTTGGCCTCGAAGGGGGGCGCGGGGTCGCCGGTGGTTAGGTTCATGGGATTGGGTAAATGGGTAATTTGGTAATTTGGGTAACTCGGGGAAGACAAATGGTCAGGATGGCGAATGAAAAAAACGGACGAAACCCCTTTTTAAATCGTCCATTTACCCAATCACCCAGTTACCTTTTCCCCCGGCGCTTTACATTGACCGGCTTGCGCGGCGGTTTCGGAGCCGGGAACGGCACGCTGAAATCGCCGCTAAAAGTAGCAGTATTCCCCGAATTGTCGGTCACGCGAAGTTCCAAAGGCCCGTCGAAAGAAACGCCGGGGTCTTTTTTCTCCGACCAAATCAGGCCCGTTTTGTAATCGTAATTCATCAGCACCCATTGGCTATCGACGCTGGCCCTGAAGGTTCTTACCCCCGACCAGTCGTCGCCGATTTTAAAGACGATGGCCTCCTTGTTTTTTCGTAGCAGTTGAACGCGGGGCGGCACTGAATCGGTGCGGGTACTGAACTGGCCCAACTCGTTGACTCCAAACGTGAGCGTGTTGGCTTCCCATTTGCCGCTCAGGTAGCGTTCGACGCTGCCGTTGAACGTGTAGGCGGCGGTGCGGGCGCGCAACGAATCGGGCAGGGCGGGGCTGAGGCTCACCCGCAGCGATTCCCGAAATGGAATGCCTTCCGGGCCGAGCAGCAGGGCGTTGTCCCTGGTGTGGGCAGTTAGGTACAGCGTGTCGTAAAGCGCCCTGGGGCCAACGTCGACCCGCCAGCCAACCCCGCTCACGACCTCGGCTTTGCCCGGAATCAGCATTTTCCGAAAACCGAGGGATGCTGTCGCCCCATCGACCCGCACCGAATCGGGCAGGCCCCGGCGTAAATCCCAGAGGTAGGTAGCCTCGTTGGCACGCTGGTAAGCCGGAAGGAGGTTGGGGCGCTGGCCGTTGGTGAGCAGGAGGTGCGCTGGGGAGGTGGCCGTTTTCGGATACTGCGCTTTTAAAATCAGCGTATTCTCTTCGACCGACCAACGAAGGGTAGTTGACACGCCGCTAACGACGAGTGAATCCGGCATGGAAGGAGAAGATGCCGCCTGTTTCACCCAAAACGTCACCGCCGTTTTGTTCTGAAAACTATCCCAGACCGATACCGTGACCCGGTGCAGACCCGGCGTGATACGCAGCCGTCCCCGCGTTGGAGTGGGCTTGTAAACGCGCAGGCGGTCGTTGCCGTCGGCCAGGTAGCAGTGCTGGAATCGCTGCCCGGTCAGGCGGGCCGTGGCGTAGTCGGTGTGGATGTTGAGGTCGCGGCTGAATTCCTCGGGCAGGCTTTCGAAGGCGTGGAAATAAATTTCTTCCCCATCGACGTGGACTTCCACGCAGTTGAGGCCGTTTTGGTTGGCCGTGCCGTTGGTGCGGTCGTAGGCCAGCAGGTCGAGGTCGAGTTCGCCGCTGGCCTGGAGGGTATCGGGTAGGGTGAAACTCCCATCGGGTTGACGTTCGGGGTATAATTCGAGGCGGGCGAAGGCCCCGTTGAGCCGGGAACCGATGCCCAACGGACGCAGGGCCAGCGCTTCGATCACGGGCGGCTGGTCGTCCACGATTTCCGGGAAACGAAATCGTTGCGGGTCCACCAGAAACCCGTGGTCGTCGCGAATTTCAAAATGCAGGTGCGGCCCCGCCGAACTGCCGGAGTTGCCCGAAAGACCAAGAATTTCGCCCTGAGTCAGCGGCAATTCGCTTGCTTTGGGCCGCAAATCCACCTCGAAGGTCTCGGCTTTGTATTGCCGCTCCCGAACGTAGGTACCAATCCGTTCGCTGAAGCGTTGGAGGTGCGCATACACGCTCACGTAGCCGTTGGGGTGGGCTACGAACACCACGTTGCCGTAGCCGCCCGGCATGACCATCACCCGTGAGACGTAGCCCGCCGCCGCCGCCTGCACCGGAATACCTTCGCGGTAAGCGGTTTTAACGTCGATTCCCGCGTGAAAATGGTTCGGACGCAATTCGGCAAAACTCCCCGACAGGTAAGCCCGCTGGCCGGGCTGGAGCGGAAACTGGAAATAACCGGCGGGAAGCTGCGCCAAAATTGGCGCGGCTAATAGCAGGCAAAAGGGGAGGAGGCGGTTCAAAACGGGGGGGCGTCGGGGGTTTGTTTAAAACATCTGCACTTCGCGGGGTCACCCTGAGCGGCGGACCGTTCCGCTCAGGGTGACCCCGCGAAAAACTTCATTTCACCTCCACCTCCAGCCGAACCTTGTCTTCCAGCGAAGCCACCAGCCGGTCGCCCGCCCGGACGGGTCCGACGCCCGCCGGGGTGCCGGTGAACAGCAAATCGCCGACGCGGAGGGTGAAGTAGCGGGAGAGAAACGCGATTTGTTCGTCCACATTCCAGAGCATCATCGCCGTGTTGCCGCGTTGCCGGGTTTCGCCGTTGATTTGGAGGCTGAAATTCAGATTTTTCAAATCAGAAAATTCCGTTTTGGAAACAAAACCCGACACCGGGCCGGAGCCGTCGAAGCCTTTGGCCAAATCCCAGGGCAAGCCTTTCGCTTTCAATTTGCTTTGCAAATCGCGGGCGGTGAAGTCGATGCCCACGCCGAGTTCGGTGTAGTAATTGGGGGCAAATTTTACGTCGATGTTCTTGCCGATTTTACTGATTTTCACCACGATTTCTACCTCGTGGTGGACGTCCTGCGAAAAATCGGGGAGGTAAAACGCGTCGCCGGGGCGGATCAACGCCGTGTCGGGTTTGGTGAAAATAACCGGCTCGGCGGGGCGCTCGTTGTGGAGTTCTTCGATGTGCTCGGCGTAGTTGCGACCAATGCAAAAAATCCGCATGGAATGGTTTTTTCTAATTTGGGTGAAGGCACAAAACTAAGTCAGATTTGGCCGTTCTAACCAATTTTAACTCTTTTGTTGGACGAATCAGGCGGTTTCTTCGTCTGAATTTCAGTGACCAAACCACGTAATCCCCATGAAAAAATTAGTTCTCGCTTCGCTGACCGTCGTGGTCACGATGATTGCCTGTAGTCGGGTTCCGATTTCCAACCGCAACCAACTTCTGCTCGTTTCCGACCAGGAACTCAACGCCCAGGCGCTGGTGAGTTACAAGCAGTTTCTGGATACCAACCGGGTCGTTTCGGCGGGAAATAACCAAACTCAACTGGTGCGTCGGGTAGGCGAACGCCTCGCCAAGGCGGCCACTTCGTATTTTCAGCAAAACAAAATGCCCGATTACCTGAGCGGCTTCAACTGGGAGTTTAACCTGGTCGAAAACAAGCAGATCAACGCTTGGTGTATGCCCGGCGGCAAAGTGGTGGTGTACACGGGAATACTGCCCATCACGCAAACCGAGGCGGGCCTGGCAACGGTGATGGGCCACGAAATTTCGCACGCCATTGCCAAACACGGGGGCGAGCGCATGAGCCAGGGAATGCTGGCGCAGGGATTGCTCGTAGCCGGACAAGCCGGCCTGGGTATCGCCATGTCGAACAAGCGCTCAGAAACCCAGAATCTCTGGAACCAGGTCTACGGCCTGGCGGCTCCGATTGGGGCGCAGGTGGCGCTGCTGAAGTACGGCCGCGACCAGGAGTCGGAAGCCGACCACCTGGGTGTCATTTTTATGGCGATGGCGGGGTACAACCCGGAGGAATCCGTGACGTTCTGGAGCCGGATGGCCCAAGCCAGCGCTAGCAGTCAGAAACCGCCGCAGTTTCTTTCGACGCACCCGGCGGATGACAAGCGCATCCGCGATTTGCAGCAGTTGATGCCCGAAGCCCGGAAATATTACGCCCGCAGCCAGGGAGGCCGGGCGGGTTCGGCGGGGAACTGAACTTGATTTTCTTCAAAACAGGCAGGGTGGCCGGAAACTAGTTTTCGGCCACCCTGCCTGTTTTGTGTCAGGAAACAAACCCGAGAACTCGAAGCAGGAGGTGGGCAGTCGATTCGTGTTACCCGTGATTCGATCTGCACGACTAACGACCGGATGCCCATCCGGCAAACGCCGAAGAGACGTGTCCATCACCCTTTAACTCCTATCATTATGGTTATCGAGGATTTCCAACTCACCAAGCCCATACCGGCACCGGGTGAACTGCTGATCAAGTTTACGCCCGAAGGGCAAAAAGAAATCAGTAACGCCATCCCGCCGGGGCCACTCCGACGCAGCGCGGCGTTTACCGCGTCGGCGTTCGGCATCAGTAAATTAGACGATGTGCTCGGCCAACTCGGCGTGACGGCGATCAACAAGGTCCATTCGCCGTTTCCGGATCCAGCCGTCGACGGGGTACGTTCCGCGTCTGAAGCCAGTGAAGTGGCCGATACGAGTGACATGGACACCACGTACCGGGTTCGGTTCGAGAGCCAGGAAGCCGACGTGGAGGAGGCCGTTAAGCAACTTGCGGCGTTGGAGGAAGTGGAGGAAGTTAGTCCCAATTACCTCCGTTTTGCCCAGGTCGTACCCAACGACCCGATGTACGCGACGCAATGGGGCCTGGCCAAAATCAATTGTCCCGCCGCCTGGGATCGCACCACCGGCAGCACCACGGTGGTGGTGGCCGTGGTGGACACCGGCATCGACCTGAACCACCCGGATCTGGCGGCGAACCTGTTGCCCGGCCGCGATCTGGTGGATTGGATTGGAACGACGCCGACGACCAACATTAGGATCAATGGACAAGACTGGCGCGCCGAGGGAGATTTTCTGACGGCTGACAACTCACCCGACGATGAAGTGGGTCATGGTACGCACGTAGCGGGCACGATCAGTGCCGTTTCTAACAATACCAGGGGTGTGGCGGGCGTGACCTGGAATTGCCGCCTGCTACCCGTGCGGGTGCTGGGCCGGATTCGGCGGGTAAGCGACGGCCGGGTGACGGGCGTGGGTACGGACGCCGACATCGCAGCGGGCATCCGCTGGGCCACCGACAACGGGGCGCGCATCATCAACCTCAGCCTGGGTGGCCCTGGCTCCTCGTTTGTGCAGCGCGACGCGGTGGCCTATGCTTTATCGCGCGGGTGCCTGGTGGTGGCGGCCATGGGCAACGACAACTCCGACACGCCGTCATTTCCGGCGGCGTATCCCAACGTTCTGGCCGTCGGTGCGGTTGACTCCGCCGATTTAAGGGCCGGGTTTTCCAATCGTGGCCCGCACATCGACGTGGTGGCACCGGGTGTCGGTATCCGAAGTACGGATTGGGATAACATTTATTCGTACAAAGACGGCACCTCGATGGCCGCGCCCCACGTGGCGGGGTTGGCGGCCCTGTTGCTTTCGCGGCGGCCTTCGCTCACGGCGGCGGAAGTGGCCGACATCATCCGGCAAACGGCCCGCAACCTGCGCGTCAATCCCGGCGATGCGGTGCCAAACAACCAGTACGGGTTTGGGCTGATCGATGCCAGCGCGGCAATGGCGAGTTTGAAGCGACCCATCGAAGACCTGGCTACCCTCCCCAGGCTGGATACACTCCTTACCGTGGCCCGATTCGACAGTGTGCTTACGTTTCGGGAATCTATCGGCACCTCCACGGCGGCAGATTCACTCCTGACGACACCCCGCACTGATTTTGTCAAATTCCCGCAACTCGACAAACATCCCGGCTCGGACGAGGTGTTCTTTCCCGATCCCATCGAAGATCCCATTCCGTTTGTGCTGGCCACGCCCCACCACGCCGACGGGGCCGACCAGTTCGATACCGCCGCCGCCGGGACGGGTCAGGCGCATCAGAATTTCCTCACGCAGGCCGCCGAACTGTACCGGGCTGGGGTCATGACGGAGGAAGAAGCGGAGGTCATCGAGAAAATGGCCACTCGGTTTTCGACCACCAAACCGGCTTAGGTTGGCCGTCTTCGGCCCTGACTGGTCGGGGCCGAAGACGCTTTTCAGATTCCGTAACTCCTTTCAACTTTCCCGTCATGATCCTGATTCTTTCCAGTCCCGACGACGTACACGCGCAACGGGTCATCGAACACCTCGACGACCGGGGCGCCGAGTCTTTTTTGCTTGACCTGTCGTCGTACCCACGGCAGGGCCAACTTTCGGTTCGGTACGAGCCATTCACCGCCAACCTCGATTTTGACGATGGGCGATCGCTGCCGTTGAACGACTGCGGGGCCGTGTGGTGGCGCCGACCACAGCCGTTTCAAATCGATCCTTCCCTGACGAATCGACGGCACGTTTCATTTTGCCTGAACGAAACCAACGAGGCCATTGCGGGCCTCTGGGAGGCGCTCGATGCCCGTTGGGTGAACGATCCGAAACACGATTTATCGGCTTCGCGCAAAGTAGCCCAACTGAAGGCTGCCGCCGAACTTGGCCTGCAAATTCCGGCCACGTGCCTGGGAAATTCGCCGGAAGCCGCCCGAAAATTCATCGCGCAACACGGGCCGGGGCGCAGCATTTACAAGCCGTTCTCGGCCACCGAAGCCGATTGGCGCGAAACCCGGCTGTTCCGAGAGCAGGAAATGGCCTTGCTCGACAAGGTGAAATTCGCCCCCCTGATCATCCAGGAATGCATCGAAGCCGTGGCCGATTTACGCATCACCATCGTGGGTGATGCGATTTTTCCGGCGGCCATTTACACCAACCCAGGCAGCTACTCCGTCGATTTTAGAATGGACATCCAGCGGGCGCGTATCGAACCCGTTACCCTGCCGATGGGAGTCGAGCAGAAATTGCTCCGGCTCATGAAACGGCTCAATATCGTGTACGGGGCCGTGGATATGCGCTTAACACCGTCGGGAGAGTATGTTTTTCTGGAGGTAAATCCGGCGGGGCAATGGCTTTTTGTCGAAGAAGCGACCCACCAACCCATCTCGCGGACGCTGGCAGAAACCCTGTGTACGTTCGACAAAAAAACGAGGGCGGGTGCCCATCAGCGGCGCTGGCTGGAAGCAGAAGTTGGCTAAAACGGAGTCACCGCACAACTAAAAGCGGTCCGGAGCATTGCCCCGGACCGCTTGAATCAACGAAGTCATCAGGCCGCCTGTCCCTTCAGCACTTCACTAATTTTCTGTGCCGCGTCTTTCAGCAGCACGGCGGAATACACCTTCAGGCCCGATTCATCGATGATTTTCGCGCCTTCTTCGGCGTTGGTGCCTTGCAGGCGTACCACGATGGGCACCGTGATTTCGCCGATGTTTTTGTATGCCTCCACCACCCCGCTTGCCACGCGGTCGCAGCGGACGATGCCGCCGAAAATATTGATCAGGATGGCCTTCACGTTGGGATCTTTGAGGATAATTCGGAAACCCGCTTCCACCGTTCTGGCATTCGCGCCACCGCCTACGTCGAGGAAGTTGGCCGGTTCGCCGCCGGAGAGTTTGATGATGTCCATCGTGGCCATCGCCAGGCCCGCGCCGTTGACCATGCAGCCCACGTTGCCGTCGAGTTTCACGTAGTTCAGGTCGTTGGAGGAAGCTTCCACTTCGAGCGGGTCTTCTTCCGAAATGTCGCGCAGGGAGGTGAAATCCTTGTGGCGAAACATGGCGTTGTCGTCCAGGTTCACCTTCGCGTCCACGGCCAGGATTTTGTTATCCGAGGTTTTTAGCACCGGGTTGATCTCGAACATCGACGAATCCGTTTCGGTGTAAGCACGGTAGAGGGCGTTGATAAACTTCACCATTTCCTTGTGGGCATCGCCTTCGAGGCCGAGCGCGAAAGCCAGTTTCCGCGCCTGGAAGGGTTGCAAACCCACGCGAGGGTCGATCCATTCTTTGATGATCCGCTCGGGCGTGTTGGCGGCCACTTCTTCGATGTCCATCCCGCCTTCGGTCGAGGCCATGATCACGTTGCAGGAACGGCCCCGGTCGAGGAGCACGCTGACGTAAAACTCCTTCGGCTCCGAGGCACCGGGGTAGTACACGTCTTCGGCGATGAGCACTTTGCTCACTTTTTTGCCCTCTGGCCCGGTCTGGTGCGTGACGAGTTGCATCCCCAGGATGTTCTTCGATTTTTCCCGCACCTCGTCGTAGTTTTTAGCCAGTTTCACCCCGCCGCCTTTGCCGCGCCCCCCGGCGTGAATCTGGGCTTTGATGACAAACCACTTTGTGCCGGTTTGCTGGTTGAGTTCGCGGGCGGCTTCCACGGCCTGGGCGGGGTTATCCACCACGATGCCTTCCTGAATCCGGACGCCGTAGCTCTTCAGAATGTCTTTGGCCTGGTATTCGTGAATATTCATGAACTTGGTTTGGTAGGTGTGCGCTCTTTTGCGGGTGCCAAATTAGGCAGAAACAGGGAGAAAGGAGGAAAAAGGAAGAGAGGGAAAAAGGAGAAGGGAGAAAAAGGCCGGGTTCATGGTATTTGGAACTGGGTTTCAAGCAAAAAATGCAGGATAGCCTGAGCCGTCGCTTCCGGGTTTTCGAGTGGGGGCAGGTGACCAACCCCCGAAAGCAGTTGCAGCGTGGCCTGGGGCAGGCAAGATAAAACCTCCCGCCGCTGAAACGCTTCGGGCAGCAGCGGTTCTTGATCACCCACTAGCACCAGCGTGGGTGCGGTGACGCGGCTCATCCGGTCGGCGATGGTTTCGAGGCTGCCGGTTTTCAACCAACCTTCCCAGCCAGGCCGCGAACTCCGCAGGTTGTCGGCGATAATTTTTTCTTGAATGGCCGTTGAAACCGGGACGACGGTGATGTTTTGAAACGTATCCTCCGCTGCCTCCGGCTGGCCCCCGGTTTCGAGCAAATGCTGGCGCTGGGCCGGATCGATGGGTTCTGGCGTAGGCGGTGAGGGGGTGATCAGAACCAGGCCCCGCAAGCCTACCGGTTGCCGGGCCGCCAGCGTCATTGCGATTTTTCCGCCCATTGAATGGCCCACCAATACAAATTCATCAACGTGACGTTCGCTGAGCAGCCCGGCCACGTCGTCGGCCACGGCATCGACCGAGTACCCCGTGGCGGGGGCGGGCGAATCACCGAAGCCGCGCAGGTCGGGGGCGAGGCAGCGGTATTTTTTTGAAAGAACTTTTATCACTCCGTCCCAACTCCGCGCGGAACCGCCGAAGTAATGCAGAAACACCAGCGTCAGCGGGCCGTTGCCTTGCGACTCGACGTGGAGTTGGATGGAAGTTGCTGGCTTAAGCATTTGGAGTGAGGCAAGTTCAGGGTTAAATTCTTCCCTACGCTGTCATCCTGGAAGGACCTTGTTGGACTACCGGACAGTTGGAAGATACCTACCGCTGGGTCACCGGTTAACTGTCCGGTAGTCCAACAAGGTCCTTTCAGGATGACAATCAAAAAATCTCTCACACCTCCACCTTCAACCTCGCCGCTTGGTCGGTGAGTTCGAGCATGGGGCCGTAGGGCATCATCGTGATTTGGCCAAATTCCTTGAGCAAACTCCGGTACGCTTCCAGCACCGGGCGGGGCTGGCGGTCGAGGTCGTACAGCCCGCAGGCGTTCACGCGGTTATTGACCTGGGCCAGGTTCGTGTCCCAGTCGATTTGGTCGATGAGGCTGTACCAGGTAAATCCGAGCACGGGTACGCCCTGCCGCCGCATCTGCATGACGTTCATCCACTGTTTCCAAAGCCACATCGGGGCGGCATCGGCCTCGAACACGTTGGTTTCGGTGTGCATGACCGGTTTTTTGTAGCGGTCGTAGTATTCTCGGGTGATGTGGAGCCAACCCAGCACGTCCATCGACTGCTGGAGGGTGCCGTCGGGCAGTTTTATTTTCTCGTTGCGCCCGTAGTAATCATTGCCCATGACCTGGTAGCCGGGCGGTTGCCCGGCCATGAACCAGGCGTACTCGGCGCGGGTCAACCCGTTGTCCAACAGGTACATACCCACGTCGGCGGTGGGGGGGTGGGCGTAGAGCAAATCAAGCGAAAGAAACCGCAACTCGTTGGTCATGAAGGTTTCGTGCGAGGGCGTGGCGCAGGCTTCGTGGAGAAATTCGGCGCTTTCGCTCTGGATAATCACGCAGTCGGGGCGGTGTTTGGCGATTTGTTGCGTCCCCATGATACTCGCTGCCGTGGCGTGTTTCAGGGCCGTGACGAAGCCCCGATCGGATTTGAGTTGCTCGTTCCAGGCTCCTTCTTTTGCGCTGATGCGGGCCGTGATGTAAATCTCGTTGACGGGCGTGAAAAACCGCACCCAGGGGTAGCGTTTGGCCACGGCTCCGGCGTAGTCGGCGAAGTGCAGGGGAAGTTCAGGATTCTGGTAGTTTTCAATCCAGTCGGGCACGCCGAAGTGCATCAGGTCGAGGATGGGCGTGATGCCGAGGCGCTTGATTTCGGCCATCGCCAGGTCGGCAAACGCCCAGTCGAATTTGCCCGGTGCCCGGTGAATCTGGTAGTAGGGTAGGCCGTACCGCAATACCTTCAAACCCAGTTCTTTCACCAAACCCAAATCTTCTTTGTAGCGCTCGTAGTGCCCGCATTCGCGCAACTGGTCCCGCCGGATTTTGCCGTGTTGAATGGTCGGGTAGGAGCACTCGATGCCGGTGGCAAACATGAAATTGCTCGGAGTCAGGGCGGGAAGGCCGCTGCCGTCGTGGCCCCGCGCGCCGCCAAATTCATCGCCCGCGTAGTTGCCGTTGCCGAATTTTTTTTTGATAAGGGTAAGAAAGCTGCTCATTGGAAAAAATGCGTTTCACTAGTTTTTCAAGGGTTTAAAAACCGGTCCGCTACCCGCAGCGACAGCGCCATGATGGTCAGGGCCGGGTTGACGCTCAACGCGCTCGGAAACGCCGAATTGTCGCAGACGTACAGGTTTGGAATTCCGAACGAGCGGCCATCGGCATCAACCACGGCCCGGTCGGGGTCGTTGCCCATCCGGCAGGTACCGATGACGTGGGCGTTGCGCGGAAAGCGCCACACGTTTCGCGCCCCGGCGGCCTCCCAAAGCTGGCGCATCAGGCGTTCGGCGTGGGCGTTGAGTCGTTTTTCGTTTTCTCCGTTGGTAAAATAAACGCGGGGTTTGGGCAGGCCCCGCTCGTCTTTTTCCTCGGCCAGTTCCATAAAATTTTGCGCCGAAGGCAGGCACTCGCCCAGAATGTTGATGCCCGCCACGTGGGGGTAAGCCCGCATTCGTTCGCGGAGGTTTTCGCCCCAAAGCCCCGTGCCCCGTGCCAGTTGCGAGGCGTAGGTAACGGGCATCACGCCGATGGATTGCAGCAGGTAGCCGCCCGCAAAATCGGCCCCCGCCGGGCGGTGGGTGTCCTCCGAAATCAACCCGCCCGGAATGCCTTTAAACGGCTGAATTTCTTCGTCAAATTCTCCCCAAACCTGTAAACCGGTGTGCGCCATAAAGTTTTTCCCGACTTGCCCGCTTTCGTTGGCTAACCCGTTGAGCAGCAGCAAACGGGGCGTTTCGATGGCTCCGGCGCAGAGGAACACCGCCCGGCATCGTTGTCGCTCTTCGCGCCCCGCCCGCCGGTACACGACTTCGCTCAGGCGCCCGCTGGTGTCCCGAACGAGTTGGGTCACGAAGCTTTCGGCTCGCACTTCGGCCCCGTGGTGCAGGGCCAGGGGGATGAAGGTCACATCCATGCTGGCCTTTGCGCCCACGCTGCACCCAGCCTGGCAAAAGCCCCGGTTGGTGCAGGCCGGTCGCCAGCCGACACCTTCGCGGTAGTAACTCCCACTAAGGGCGGCGTTGGCGGCGGGCGACGTGCGAATTCCCAGTTTTTTCCCGGCGCGTTGCATCAGTTGCGCTGCACCGTTGAGCGGGAGCGGGGCCAGGGGGTAGCTTTGTTTTCGGGGCGGCCCCCAGGGGTAGGGCGAAGGGCCGGAAATTCCCAGAAACTGCTCCAGTTCGTCGTAGTACGGTTCGAGGTCGGCGTAGGAAAGGGGCCAGTCCTCGCCCACACCGAACTCGGTGTTCAGGCGCAAATCGTCGGGTTGGGCGCGGGGGGTGTAAGCGGTGTAGTGCAGGGTGGAGCCGCCCACGCCGGTGCCGGAATTATTGCGGCCAAAGGCCAATGGGTCGCTTCCGGCGCTGAGGCGTTCGTCGTTCCAGAATAGAAAATCCTGGGCGCGTTCGTCGGTGGCGAAGTCCTCGGCGGGGTTCCAGAAGTTGCCCGCTTCGAGCGCGACCACCTTCAAACCTGCGGTGGCCAGTCGCGCCAGCAGGGGTGCGCCGCCCGCGCCGGTACCAATCACTACGGCATCGACGGTCTCGTTGAGGCTGAACTGACGCATTAATTTTTAGGGAAAAATGACCTTGAAATTTCGTAGGGGCAAGCAGTGTTCAATCAAATCCCACCCGCTGCCCACCCGCCGCGTCCGCGAAGCCCACGTACCCGATTTCTTCCTGCGCCGACGGGTGACTGAAATATACTTCTACGGCCTCGACCAACAGTTCTTCAAAAAAGCGGGCTGCCGGAAGGTGCTTCCAACCTGCTCCCGGCGCTTCACCGCGCTGAACGGCACGAAGGAGAGCATCCTGATCAGAATCGGAAAGCCGTTGAAACGGCTGCCCAGCCTCAGCCAAGGCACTTTCATCGAGTCCGCGCAAACCCGCCCGGTAGGCTTCTCCGTCGGGGGGCAGGGCCTCGTAGCGCCAGCCGTCGGTTTTTCCGGCGCTCAGGCGTTGGTCGATGGAGGCCGCGATGTCGATGGGATTTTCCCGCTCTGGTTGGGGAATCAGCCGGGCGCAGACGGATTGGAGCAGGGTAAATTCCGATTCCGTAAAAAACCGGGGAGCGGACGGAGCCGCCTCCAGCCGTTGCAACAAAGCCCGGCGCGTGGCGGGTGTCACCGACGGACCGTTGAGGAGGGCACGGACCGTGCCGGGTAGGAGGGATTGCATGCCTTAGCCGAGTTTACCGCCCGTCACTTCCACGATGGCCCCGGTCATGAAACTGCCCTCGTCGCAAGCCAGCAGCACGTAGGCCGGGGCCAGTTCTTCAGGCTGACCGGGCCGGGCCAGGGCGACCTCGTGGCCGAAATTCTGAACTTCGTCTTCGGGCATGGTACCGGGAATGTTGGGCGTCCAGACCGGGCCGGGAGCGACGCAGTTGACCCGGATTCCCCGTTTTCCCAACTGAATCGCCAGCGATTTCGTAAAGGCATGAATCGCGCCTTTCGTGGCCGTGTAGTCCACCAGAATTGGGTTGCCCACGATGCCCACGATGCTGCCGGTGTTGACGATGGCATCGCCTTTTTTTAAGTGCGGCAATGCCGCCTGGGCCATGAAAAAATAGCCGAAGATGTTGGTCTCGAACGAGCGCCGCAATTGTTCCTCGTCGATGTCTTCCAGCCTTTGTTGGGCTTTTTGGTAGGCCGCGTTGTTGATCAGAATGTTGAGGCTCCCGAATTCTTCAACGGTCTGTTGCACAGCCTTCTGGCAGGCGGCTTTCTGGCGCACGTCGGCTTTGATGACCAGGCATTGCCCGCCCCGTTCTTCCACCAGTCGCTTTGTTTCGGCGGCGTCCGCGTCGTTCTCGTTGTACAAAATCGCCACCTTCGCCCCTTCCATTGTGAAGGCGATGGCGACGGCCCGGCCAATACCGGAGTCGGCCCCAGTGATCAGGGCTACCTTTTCGCGCAGTTTTCCGGCGGGGGAGTAGTTGGACAAGTCGCTGTCGGGGGCGGGTACCACGTCCGACTGCCGGGCGGGGTAGGGGAGTTGCTGGCCGGCTATTTCCTCGGACGAGGGCCGGAATTCGGTCGTTGGCATTCGGGAGTGACTGGTTGATGAAGCGTCGGTGGATTTTTTTGGTAAAAAACCATACCGCTCGCAGGCCGGGGGGGGGCGAAAATTTATCCGACACCCAAGTTCCTCAACGGCTACCTTTGCGGTTCATTTTTTCAGCGCAAGCATTCGGTAGAGAGGGAAATGGGGAAATGGGTAATTGAGGAAAATGGAGCGCTTAAACCCGGCTTGAAAACGGCCTCATTCCAGGTACTGAATTACCTGAATTTCTAATCACCCCATCACCGATTTACCCAATTACCTAAAAATGATTTCAGCCCGTCAACTCACGCGTTCCTACGGCGCGTTGCCCGTTTTGAAAGGCATCGATCTGGAAATTGCCAAAGGCGAAGTGGTATCCATTGTGGGCGCGTCGGGGGCGGGGAAAAGCACCTTGCTCCACATTCTGGGCACCCTCGACCGCCCCGACGCGGGCCAGTTGCTGCTCAACGGGCAGGACGTGACGGCCCTCAGCACCAAAGCACAGGCGCAGTTTCGCAACCGGCACATCGGTTTTGTGTTTCAGTTTCACAACCTGCTGGCCGAGTTTACGGCGCTTGAAAACGTGTGTATGCCCGCCTGGATTGGCAACGATCCCGACGAAACCGCCGTGCGGAAACGCGCCACCGACCTGCTCACGCGGCTAGGTCTGGGCGAACGCCTCCACCACCTGCCCTCCGAACTTTCGGGTGGCGAACAGCAACGCACCGCCGTGGCGCGGGCACTCGTCAACCAACCGGCCATTGTGTTTGCCGACGAACCCAGTGGCAATCTCGACTCGCAAAACGCCCAGGAATTGCACCGCCTGTTTTTTCAACTCCGCGACGAACTCGGCCACACATTCATCATCGTCACTCACAACGACGACCTCGCCCACCTCGCCGACCGGCGACTGGAAATGCGCGACGGGCGGATGGTGGGGGAGGAGACGAGGCCGTCACCCTGAGCGGCGGACCGTTCCGCAGGGTGACGGCCTCGATTACTTTTGAAAGCTTCAAATTCATTCACTTTTCTACTTCATGCAACACCTGACCAAACTCATTGGAATTTTACTCGTCACGGCCTTGACCGTCACGGCCCAAACCGCCCCCGAAGTAGCCCAGCGCGTGGTCGATTCCACCGGAGGGGCCGTTCGTTGGCAAAAATTGAATACCCTGAAAACGACCGGCGACTACGTGTACGGCGGGCTGACGTTTCCCTTCCGCACCTTCGCCAAAGTTTCCAATCGCTATCGCCTGGAGGTGCCGTTTAAGGGCAAGCAGTACACGCAGGTGTTCGACGGGAAAGAAGGATGGCGACTCGACGGGTTCAAGGATGAAACCAAACCCGAACGACTGAGCGGCGCGAAAGCCCGCGCCCTGGCCAACGAGGCCGATCCCGACGTGCAGCCGGCTTTTCTCGACTACCGTAAAAAAGGCCACCGCCTGAGCCTGGAAGCCGACAGCACGGTGGACGGACGACCTTGTTTTCGATTGAAACTTACCAAAAAAGGCGGGGCCGTCGAAACGTATTTCGTGGATAAACACTCGTTTTTACCCCTGCTGAAAGTGGCGAGGGCCAAAAACCCCGAACTCGACGGCGACCTGCTCCGCACCCGCCTGACGGAATACCGCAACGTCGGGGGCTTCAAAATCCCGTTCAGTCAGGAGAGTAAAATTGGGGAGCAAACCGTGCTCAAAATCACCCTCGACGAGGCGCAGGTGAATTATCCGGTGGCGGATTCGCTGTTTTTGCTGCCGCGCTAAAAATAAGGCAAGGGGTCACGTTGAGCGGAACGTTCCGCTCAACGTGACCCCTTGCCTTACCCAAAAACAACCTTTCAATTTCTTGGTTGAGTAAAACCCTTCACCCAGCCCTATTTTTGCAGGTCGAAGCCCCGGCTTCTCGCTAACCACTCCCATTTTTATGAAAAAATTGTCTTCACTACGTCACTTCATCGGCTTAATTCTCCTCAGTTTGCCCTTCGGCGCGTTGGCTCAACAACTCAGCGGGCGCATTGCCGACGCAGCAGGCACCGCCGTTTCCGGGGCGAATGTCCACCTGCTCAACACCGATTTGGGGGCGGCAACCAACCGCGAAGGCCGCTACGAACTCAAGGGGATTCCCGCCGGGCGGTACACGGTGCGGATTTCGGCGGTGGGCTTCGCCGGGCTGACCAAGACGATAACCTTCAACGGCGATCAGACGCTGGATTTTACGCTCATCGAAGTTGCCAGCCAACTCGATGAGGTGGTGGTGACGGCCGACAAAACCGAGCAGCTTTCCCAGCGCCTGCCCCAGGCCATTTCGACGTTCAGCGCCCGGCAGGTGGAGGAATACCGCCTCTGGAACCTCAAAGACCTGACCGCCATCGTGCCCAACCTCAACGCCGCCAACCCTGGCGACGACCGCAACAACCTGTCCCTGCGCGGCATCGCTTCGGCGAGCTACGACCAACCCGTGGCGACTTACGTCGACGGCGTGAGTCAGTTTCGCCTCGACGCGTACATTCCGCAACTGCTCGACATCGAACGGATTGAAGTGCTGCGCGGCCCGCAGGGTACGCTTTACGGGCGCAACGCGATGGGCGGGGTCATCAACGTGATCACCCGGCAACCGGGCAACGAAACGCGGGGTTTTGCCGAACTCAATTTCGGCTCCTACGGCCAGCAGCGCTACTCACTGGGGGTACGGACGCCGCTCGTGAAAGACAAACTTTTCTTCGGGGCTTCGGGAATATTCGACCGGCGCGATGGGTACTACACCAACGTGTTCAACAACTCGAAGTTCGACCGGTACCAGGCCGCGACGGGGAATTATTACCTGAAATGGCTGATGTCGCCGCGCTGGTCGGCCACGGTCAACCTCAAGCACCACAACCGGCGCAACGACGGCTCGTTTGCCTTGATTCAGAGCGCGGAGCAGGCGTTCAAAGCACCGTTCAAAGTCAACTACGACGCCGTGGCCACCGACACCGACAACACCCTCAACGCCTCGCTCACCCTGGCGCACTACGGCCCGAAGGTGGATTTTACGAGCATTTCGGCCTGGCAGCAAAACCTCCGCTACTACCAGGGAGCCATCGACGCCGACGTGCAACTGCCCTTCGAGGCGTCGGGTTTAGACGTGAACAGCATCAAAATCGGTGAAGGTCCCGACAACCGCGTGGGCATTTTTACCCAGGAACTGCGCCTGCATTCTTCCGCCAAAACCGAGTCGAAATGGCGCTGGACGCTGGGTTCCTTTTTCTTTTTGCAAAACGACCCGACCCGGCAAAGCCTGGCCGCCGGGAAGGACGCCGAAGCCTTCGGGCAACCCGGCGCGCCCTACCAGGTCGATACCCGCTCGAAGTCCGAAAACTTCGGTATCGCGTTCTTCGGGCAGGTTAGTTACGCCCTCAGCGAGCGCTTCGACCTCACCGCCGGGCTGCGCTACGACTACGAAAAACAGAATCTGGCGGTGGGAAGCGATTTTGTCTTGCCTGGAATGGACCCAATTCCCACCCAGGCCGACACGAGCCGCAAGACTAATTTCTCGGCGGTCACGCCCAAACTGGCGCTGGCTTACCGGCTTTCGGACAGCAAAACGCTGTATGCCAGTTACGCGCGGGGTTTCCGTTCGGGTGGTTTGAGCCAAATCGACTACGACCCTTCGGCGGCTCCGCTGGTGGCCTTCGAGCCGGAATACAGCGACAACGTGGAGGTGGGAATCAAAACGACCGGTTTTCAAAACCGCCTGCGGGCCAATTTTACGCTGTTTGCCACCACCGTGAGCAACGCGCAAATCACCACGCTGCTGCCCACGCGGGCGCAGACGGCGATTCAGAACGCGGGAACCCTGCAAAGCCGGGGCCTGGAAGTGGAATTGAGCGCCACGCCGCTGCGGGGCTTGGAGGTGGAGTACAACTTCGGCTACACCGACGCGAAGTACACCAAACTGGCCCTGCCCGTAACCAACTACGATACGGGCGAAACGACGGAAAAATCCTTCAACGGCAACCGCCAAATCCTCACGCCTGACGTGACCTCGATGCTGGCCGTGCAGTACGGCTTGCCCGTCGGGAAAACATTCCGGCTGCTGGCGCGGGGCGAGTGGCGACACCTGGGCACCCAGTTTTTCGATTTGCAAAACAACGTCAGGCAATCGCCTTACGCCCTGTTCAACGTCCGGGCCGGGCTGGTGAGCAAGCACCTCGACGTGCTGTTCTGGGGCCGCAACCTGGCCGATAAAACCTACCTCGCCTACGGCTACAACTTCGGGGCCGTGAGCCTCGGCACCCCCCGCACGGTGGGCGTGACGGTGACGGGGAGGTTTTAATGGCGAAGGGTGAGTGGTGAAATGTGAAGTAAAATTCACCATTTTCCCATCGGCACCCGAAACACCGGCAACCGCAGGTACTCCGGCTCGTTGTACGGTGAATTCCGGTACACAAAATCGAGTTGGGCGCGGCCATTTTTGGCGAAAGCGGGGTCGTCGGCGCGGCGCTTTTCGAGTTTCTCGCGCAAAACCGGGTCGCGTCGAAGCAGGTCGGCGGCCAGGTCCTCGAACACGTAGGCCGAATAGCCTTCTTTTTGTTGAAGAATGGGGTCGAAAAAATTCCAGGAAAAAAACGAGTCCGGCCCACCGGGTTCGAGCATTTCCACTAAGTAGCGGTCGGTCGCCTGCCCGGTCGGGATGAGGTAATCGCCCTTGCGGAACCGCAGCGATTGGCGCGTGACGCTGGTTTTTACGTCGGAATTGAGGTGGTGCCCCTCGTAGGGCCGGGGGCTGCTTTTGTAGTCGTCGATGCGGGTTACTTCCACGCTGAGCGTGGTGTCGGCGGGGAGTTGGCGCATCGCCACGCCGTTGAGTTTGAGGAGGTCAATCACGTTCCACCAACCCTGGGGAATCAGGTAGGCTGCCGGTTTTTTCGCTGGATTTTGCGGCAAAAAATAGCTGAAGTACCGGGTCTTTTTTTCGTAAGGCTGGCTGCGATCGTAGTACAGCCTCGGCTGCCCCGACACCTCGCTGGGTTTGTAGCCGAAGCCGTAGCCCCGAAACAGCACCGTGTCGGCGCGGGTGGTATCGGGCCGCCAGGTCAGGGCAAAATCGGTCTGGGCTTTGACCGCCGCCCGTGCCCGCTGCTTCACGGCGCGGAGTTCGTTTCCCCGTTTTCCGGCAAACTCTAAAAACGTGCGCAGCAACTGGTAGGTGGCCTCCACGCGCTGGGCGTAAGGCTTGAGCATATGGGTTTCGGGCATGAAACCGATGACCTGAAACAGCGCCGCGTACCCGGTCGAGTAGCGGGAATTGTCCAAAAATCCACGCAAGCCTTCGGCGGCGATGTTCGGGCCGAAATTCTCGACGTAGGGCGTCATCGGGAAATTCTTTTTGGCCATTTCCGAATACAAAAACGGCGTCAGCACGTCGTGCAGAAACGCGCCCAGTTCGCCGCCGAGTTTGTCGGGTTGGGTGGCAATAAGCGTCATCACGTGCTGGTAATCGGCCCCGTTGCTCACGTGGGTATCGACGAACACATCCGGGTCGACGAGGTGAAAAAGTTGCGCGAACGAGCGAGAATTGCGCGTGTCGCTTTTCACGAAATCCCGGTTCAGATCGTAGTTGCGGGCGTTGGCCCGGAAGCCCGCCTCCTTCGGCCCGTTCTGGTTGGCGCGGCTGCTGGCATTGCGGTTGATGGCCCCGTCGACGTTGTAAAACGGGATCACGGCCAGCAGCACGTTGTCGGGGAGTTTGGCTCCGTTTTTGCCCAGTGCCAAATCGCGCAACAGGCGCAGGGTAGCATCCACGCCGTCGGGTTCGCCGGGGTGGATGGCGTTGTCGATGAGCACGATGCACTTGCCTTTTTGCCGCTGCCGGGCCAGATCGAAACGGTCCGCCGCGCGGTTGCGGTCGTTGCTCATCAGCAGCAGGTGCAGCGGTTCGCCGGAGTCCGTGAGGCCCATCGCCCGCATCTGAATTTGTGGAAAGCGGGCATCGAGGGTTTTGAATTCCTGAATGCCCTGCCAGTAGGTGGGGGTTTGGGTGCCGTTGGTTCGCTCGAAGTGGGTGGTTAGCTCCTGGGCGGAAACCGGAGCACCCAGCAGCAGCAGCCCGAGCAGGTTGGTCGAAAAGAAGCGCATAAACGAACGTCGGATTTACCCACCGTGAAATTGAATGCGAGGAGTGAAATAGCCCGGCTATCCCTGTGGGAAGTACCGGTTGGGGTGCAGGCAATGCTCCCAGTAGGTGACAATCAAACGGATTTGGTCGAATAACTTTTCGTACGTGTTGCCTTTGACGTAAAAACCCTGAACCGATAAATCGTACGCCAGCTTGACACTGTTTTTATCGGCGGAGGTCGTCAGGAAAATGAAGGGAATGGATTTTCGCCGAAGGATTTCGTTTTCAAAGACGGCGTGGCGGAGTTCTACGCCGTTCATGACTGGCATATTTACGTCGCAGAGAATCAAAAAAGGTTGTTCAGTGGTGGTTTTGAGGTACGTCAACGCCTCCTGCCCCTGGGATAAGAAGTGGAGCGGATTGGCAAGGTTGAGTTCGGTAAAGATTTCCTTCAGCAACTGCTGGTCGTCGGGATCGTCTTCTACAATCAGGATGGGGCCGGTGAGCGACATAGTTTCGGACAAAAAAGAAGCGCCTAAGTCCGGGGAGTGGCCGGGCAACAGACTAACCAATCGGCAATTTAATCAAGCATTTTGAATTAGGAGGGCAAAACTGCGGTCGGAGAACGTTCGGCCTCCTCACCGCCGGTTTTTTTTTCGGCGCCCCTAAACCGCAGCCGCCGGGCTTTGTTGAAAAACCGCCAACTCAACAGCCCCGCCGCCGCCATCAGCCCCGCCGTCAGGCCCAACCACAGGCCCGTCGCGCCCCAGCCAAAGCGAAACGTGAGCAAGGCCCCGACGGGCAGGCCCACGATCCAGTAGGCGAAGAGCGTCACGGCGGTGGGCACGTTGACGTCGGCCAGCCCCCGCAGCAAGCCCAGGCTCACGGCCTGGATGCCGTCGAACAACTGGAAAAAACCGGCAATCAACAGCAATCCGGCGGCGATGGAGGCCACCTCCGGGTCGCGGATGTACAGCCCCGCGATGGCCTCGCCCACCGTCAGAAAAAGCAGGCAACACACCGCCATAAACGCCCCGCCGAGGCCCAGGGCCACGGTTCCCGAACGCAGCACGGCGGCGCGGTCGTGCTGCCCCAGGCCCGCGCCCACCCGGATGCCGCCCGCCGTGGCCAGGCCCGTCACCATCATGTACGTGACCGAGGCCAGGTTGATGGCGATGAGGTGGCCGGCCAGTTGATTTTCGCCCAACCAGCCGATCATCACCGCCGCGAAGGCAAACACGGCGATTTCAAAAAAGCCCTGAAACCCGCTCGGAATGCCTAATTTGAGGAGTTTGAACACGAGGGGCCGCAGGTCGAAATCGGGCTGGTTGTCGGGGTTGAGGGGGCGGAGGAAATAACCCCGGAAGTCGTTCCCAAACCGCAGGTATCCCCACAGCGCCAGGGCCATAAACGTCCGGCTCACCAGCGTGGCCACCCCGGAACCGTAGAGGCCCCAAGCGGGAAACCCGCCGTTGCCGTAAATGAGGAAATAGTTGAGCAACACGTTCATTCCCAGCGCCAGCAAGGTAATCACCATCGCGACGCGCGTGTGGCCGAGGCCATCGCTGAGTTGGCGGAGGGCGGTGAACAAAAAAATAGGAACGGTGGAAAGCGTCAGGATCAACAGGAACGGCACGGCGCGGAGGCTCACCTCCGCCGATTGCCCGAACCACTGAAAGTTGAAGGCCAGCATCACCAGGATTCCCGCGCACCCGACGCTCATCAGCAGCGCCACCCGCAGCGCCCCCCGCAGCAAGCGGGTAATCTGCAACGAATCCCCCTCTTCGTTTGCCTTGGAAATCAGCGGAGCCACCACGTACTGCGCATTGAACCCAAAAATGGCGATGGTGATCCAGACACCGTTGCCGATGCCTGCTGCGTCGAGGGCAAACTTGGCGTCGTGGTCCAGGTGGCCGACCTGAATGGTGTCGGCCACGCCCATCAGCATGATGCCGAGTTGGCCGAAGATGATGGGCAGGGCGAGTTTAAGCAGCGTCCCGATTTCGGGGCGGTACGGGCAGAGGAATGCGGATGAAGCGAACATGGTGGCGCAAAGGTAAGGCTTGGGGAGGGGTAAATGGGGATTGGGTAATTGGGGATTGGGTATTGAAGAAATTAGGTTAGCACGTACTTTTGCAAACTGAATTACCCAATTACCTAATCTCCATTTCCCCAATTCCTCCCCCGGCACCGTAGTTCAATGGATAGAATAGACGTTTCCTAAACGTTTGATGCGGGTTCGATTCCCGCCGGAGCCACGTTTCCTAAACGGTTGATGCGGACGGAGGGTCGCCCCGTTCGATTCCCGCCGGAGCCACGTTTCCTAAACGGTTGATGCGGACGGAGGGCCGCCCCGTTCGATTCCCGCCGGAGCCAAGATTTCAGCCAAACCCTGCCAGCAGCGCAGGGTTTTCTTTTGATAGTGAACCTAAGTCGTGTGGTCAGAAGAAAGCGGCTTTCAACCATCCAACTTAGGTTAGTTACTGAGGTTACGCAGACTGGCCTACGTCCCGAATTGGCCCCCAATCGCTCCGCTGACTTTCAAACTCGGAAAAGGCCCCGCACCCGGCCCGATGATTTTACAACTCCTTTTCTCAATTGTGTAACCGCCGCCGGGCCAGCGGAGGCGATCTTTGTATCGTCGTTCATCCGACCCCCTCGTTATGGAAACTCCCGTTTTAGAATCTAAAAAAATCGCCGCGAAATCCGGCACCGTGCGCCAGACGTTTCCCGTGCTGGAAATGACCTGTGCGGCCTGCGCCGTGAGCGTGGAATCTGGTCTGAATCATACGCCTGGCGTGATAAGCGCCGCCGTCAACTACGCCAACCAGTCGGTGTCCGTCGAGTTTGACCCGAAGGTCATCACGCCCGAAGGGCTGCAAACTGCCGCGCAGGGCATCGGATACGACCTGGTCGTGGAGGGCGAAGACCCGCAGCAGGTGCAGGCTGAAGCCCAACTGCGCCAGTACGAAGCCCTAAAAAAACGCACGTTCTGGGCCGGGCTGCTTTCGGTGCCGGTGGTGATTCTGGGGATGTTTTTCATGGACTGGAACGCCGGATCGTTTCCCTACGTCCGATGGGCGATGATGGTGCTGTCGGCCCCGGTCGTGTTTTGGTTGGGTCGCTCGTACTTCGTCAATGCCTGCAAACAAGCCCGCCACGGCAAGGCCAACATGGATACGCTCGTGGCCCTTTCGACGGGCATTGCGTTTTTGTTTAGCGCTTTTAACACGGTTTACCCCCAGTTTTGGTACCAACGCAGCTTGCATCCGCACGTGTATTTCGAGGCCGCTGCCGTGGTTATCGCCTTTATTTCGCTTGGCAAACTGCTCGAAGAACGGGCCAAGTCGAACACCACCTCGGCGCTCAAAAAACTGATGGGTCTGCAACCCAAAACGGTGCGCGTGGTCGAGGGCGACGTGGAGCGCGAAATCTCTGCCCGCGAGGTGCGCGTCGGGCAGGTGATTCTGGTTCGACCGGGTGAAAAAATTCCGGTGGATGGGCAGGTTGTGGCGGGCCGCTCGTTCGTAGACGAAAGCACGATTTCGGGCGAACCCGTGCCGGTTGAAAAAAGCGATGGAGCGGCGGTGTTTGCCGGAACCCTCAACCAGAAGGGCAGTTTCCGGTTCCGGGCCGAGAAAGTGGGTGGGGAGACGGTCCTGGCCCAACTCATCCGGGCCGTGCAGGAAGCCCAGGGCAGCAAGGCTCCGGTTCAGAAACTGGTGGACAAGGTGGCCGGAATTTTCGTGCCCGTCGTCATCACTATCGCCCTGCTGACGTTCGGGGTCTGGCTGCTAGTGGGCGGGGAGAATGCCCTCACTCAGGCCCTGCTCACCTCGGTCACGGTGCTGGTGATTGCCTGCCCGTGTGCGCTGGGACTGGCCACGCCCACGGCCATCATGGTCGGGGTGGGCAAGGGGGCCGAAAACAACATTCTCATCAAAGACGCCGAGAGCCTCGAACTCGGCTACCGGGTCGATGTCGTGGTGCTCGACAAAACCGGCACCATCACCCAGGGAAAACCCACCGTGACGGACCTGCACTGGGAAACTGCCGGGGACGACCGGCTTCAGACCGTGCTGCTGGCCCTCGAACGCCAGTCGGAACACCCCCTGGCCGAGGCCGTGGTGCGACACCTGGGGGTCGGAAAAACGGTCTTGCCCGATGCCTTCGAGAGCCTGACCGGGCGCGGGGTACTGGGCCGTTTCGACGGGAAAACCTACGTAGTCGGCAACCGAAACCTGCTCGCCGAACGGGGCATCGACCTGCCGCCAACGGTCGAGGTCACCGCTACCCGCTGGCAGACCGAGGCCAAAACGGTCGTGTTTTTTGCCGATGAAAAACGGGTACTCGCCGTCGTGGCCATTGCCGACCCAGTGAAAACTTCCTCCAAAGCTGCCGTGGCCGCGTTGCAAAAGCAGGGCATCGAGGTAGTCATGCTCACCGGCGACAACGCCCAAACCGCCGCCGCCGTGGCTGCGCAAGTGGGCCTGACGCAGTTTCGCGCCGAGGTGTTGCCCGCCGGGAAGGCCGCGTTTGTGCAGGAATTACAAGCCCAGGGCAAAGTCGTGGCAATGGTCGGCGATGGTATCAACGACTCGCAGGCGCTCGCCCAAGCCGATGTAAGCGTGGCCATGGGTCACGGCTCGGATCTGGCGATGGACGTGGCCAAAATGACCCTCATCACCTCCGACCTGGGCTTGCTCCCGAAGGCCCTGCGGCTCTCGCGCCGCACGGTGCAGACCATCCGGCAGAATTTGTTCTGGGCCTTCATTTACAACCTGATCGGCATCCCCATCGCCGCCGGATTGCTTTACCCGCTCAACGGTTTTCTGCTCAATCCGATGCTGGCCGGAGCCGCCATGGCGCTTAGTTCGGTTTCGGTGGTGAGCAACAGCCTGCGGCTGCGGTCGCTGAAACTGTAACCGGCCTTCAGGTCGCCTTTGTAAGGTGAGTTTACGAATCAACTTCCCGCAGATAGCGCAGATTGACGCAGACTGCCTTTTAAAATTCTGCGTCAATCTGCACTATCTGCGGGAACCCTGACCGTTCAGTGCGTAAGTCCTGGGGAATTCAACAACCGGTTTTTTCGCTTAACTTTCAATTCATGGAAACGCTCAAGTTCAAAACCAACATTAAGTGCGGTGGCTGCGTGGCTATTGTCACTCCCTCGCTCAACGCCGTCGAAGGCCTGGAATCCTGGCAAGTCGACACGGCTAACCCCGATAAAATTCTGACCGTGCAGGCCAAAACCGCCACTACCGCCGACGTGAAGAAAGCCGTGGAGGCAGCGGGCTACAAGGCCGAGTCGCTGAACTAAGGAATTCCGTCAGGGAAAGCAGAAGAAAAAAACAGGAACCGCCGAAGCGAATGGAATGGTTTTTTAGAAGCAGGGCGACGTTGTTTAACCCGATCCCGCCTTGATCCTCCATTCATTTTTTTGATGAACTATTCCGCGCTGGCAATTCTCACGTTGGGCAGCCTCGGGCTGATGGCCATTCGCGCCACCGGGCCGCATCCGATTGTTTCGCCAGGGGCACGAATCCCCGGAACGGCGAAAACCATGGCCGCTCCACTCGACGCCCGCCTCGAACTCCTCAGTGATCGCCTTTCCCTGCCGACCGCCCTGGTGAGTGATTCCGAAAACCGGCTTTTTGTCTGCGAACAAACCGGCTCCATTCGCTTGATAGAAGGCGGTAAACTGCGCTCCGAACCGGTACTCGACCTGCAAAACGCCGTCATCAAAAGCCGAGGTTACGACGAGCGAGGCCTGCTTGGCTTGGCGCTGCACCCCGATTACGCCCAAAATCGCAAATTTTACGTGTACTACAGCGCCCGCACGGGTGGGGCCAATCACAAGAGTGTCATCGAGGAATTTAAGATGAAAGACGCCACCCACGCCGATCGGGCCTCGGGCCGGATGGTGCTGGAGTTTGACCAACCCGAATCCAACCACAACGGCGGCGACCTGGCCTTTGGCCCCGACGGCTACCTCTACATCACCACCGGTGACGGCGGCGGCGCGGGCGACCGGCACGGCAGTACCGGCAACGGGCAGAATTTGAATACGTTATTGGGGAAAATACTGCGCATCGACGTCAACAAAACGCCCTACGGCATTCCCAAAGACAACCCCTTCGCCGGTCAGGCCACGGCCCGCCCGGAGGTTTTCGCCTACGGCCTGCGGAACCCCTGGCGGATGTCGTTCGACCGGCAAACGGGTCAACTTTTTACCGGCGACGTCGGGCAGAATTTGTTTGAAGAAGTGAACCTCGTTCAGAAAGGGGGCAATTACGGCTGGCGGATTCGGGAAGGCTTTCACGCCTTCGAGGGCGGACAACGGGCCGCCTCGAATTTTATCGAACCCATTGTCGAATACCCCCACGGCCCGGAGGGCATCAGCGTGGCGGGTGGCTACGTGTACCGGGGAAAAACGGTGCCGCAGTTGGCCGGAAAGTACATTTTCGGCGATTACATCGGGCCGCTGTACTACCTGAGCCAGACCGCAGAAGGAGCCTGGACGCGGGGGGCGCTGCGCCTGGAAAACAAGCCCGCTGAGTGGCAGGTGTACAGCTTCGGCCAGGACCGGGCCGGGGAAGTGTACGTGCTGGCGGTCTTGCCCGGTGACCGGGGCGCGGTGTACCGGCTGGCGAAGTAAGGACGGATTTTTCGGGAAAATTTGACCGAGGCTTGACAAATCACGGCATTACGACCTACTTTTGCGCTCCCAATCGCCTCCTTAGCTCAGTTGGTAGAGCGACGCATTCGTAATGCGTAGGTCGCAGGTTCAAGTCCTGTAGGGGGCTTCTAAGCCGGTTCGCCGGGCATTAAACCGCTTCAGATGTGTTTCTGAGGCGGTTTTTTGTTTTCGTGCCGTTTGGAATTGTTCCACTTGGTTCGCAATTTGTGGCATCAATGTATCGGGACACCGGAATTTGTGCTACCTCCTTGAAAAAGACGCTTACACTTAAATTCATCCTCCGAAGTCCCGAACGGGCAGAAAGTCCGGTTTATTTGCGGATTACCTACAACCGGGTTAGGGCCGTTTTTGCAACGGGAGTAATTATTCAGACCTCGGATTGGGATGATTCCTCTGAACGGTTGAAAAAAGGCAAGGAATCCAATAACCGTCTGGCTGCCATTGAAAGGGACATTCGGGAGTTGTTTGACAAACTGAGACACCAGGATAAACCTATTTCAGCCCAAATACTCCGGGATATCCACGTTGGCAAGGCCCCCGTTGAACAAATGTTACTGGAGTACTTCAACAAGCATATCGACTTCCTGGAATCCCTACCACGTCGTGAATTTGCCGCAACGACCGTAGCAAAGTATAAAACTTCGCTGAAACACATCGTCGGATTTCTGGCTTCGAAGAAACTGCGGGATCTCCCATTGAGCAAGGTGGACTACCGATTCGTCTGCGATATGGACCATTACCTAATTACGTTTCGCAACTACCGATCAGGCGGTACGCTGGAACGCAATACAGTCAATAAAATACACCGGCAACTAAAGGCTGTGCTTCATAAGGCCATCAAGGAAGACTTCCTGGAAAAAAGCCCATATCGTAACTTTCCCCTCCGCGATGCCCGCACCAAACGCGATTTCTTGACAGATGAAGAACTCAAACGGCTGCGGGAGCACGACTTGGGATTCAATCGGAGCCTGCAACGGGTTCGGGACATTTACCTGTTTTCGGTGTACACGGGTCTTAGACGTTGTTTAAAATTATGTTTCACGGACTTTTCGAGCCATCAGCCGGATCATC
>CAXTIG010000014.1:0-125311 GCA_964244295.1 uncultured Cytophagales bacterium | reverse complement strand
CCCTCCTTCAAACCTTCGGTTTTCAGTCAGGAAACGACGTAAACCTGCTAGACATCGTCGTCGTTGCAATACGTCCCTTTTTTACTGCTAACTTTCCTCAAAAAAACATACTACCGAAGCCCGGTAGCCCCTCCCCCGCCCAACCAACCCGGAAACGGAGTACCTTCGTGGACGACCTCGCACCCGTCTGTCCCCGCTCGGCAGCCGATGAAATGCCTCCTGTTCGCGCTGTTCGTCTTTTTTTCCTTTGGCCCCGCCCTGGCCCAAACCGCCACCCTCAGCGGTCGCGTCAGCGATGCGGCCAGCGGCCAGCCCCTGCCCTTCGCCAGTGTGTTCGTCAACGCCACCACGCGCGGCACCACCACCGACGAAGCCGGGCGCTACACCCTCACGGGTGTGCCACTGGGCAGCATCGAGGTGGTGGCCTCTTACGTCGGCTATGCCCCCGCCAAGCAGGCGCTCCGGCTCGAAAGCGCCCAGCCCCAAAGCCTCGACCTGACCCTCGCCCCGACCGGCACTACCCTCGGCGACGTGGTGGTGAAAGCGGGTAAGGATAAAGCCTGGCGTCGACAGGTGCGGGTGTTTGAGGAGCAATTGATCGGGAGTAGTCCCTTTGCCCGTCAGTGCGAATTAACCAACTCGGAGGTGCTCCGGTTTGAAGAACGAAATCGCCACCTGACGGCCCACGCCAGCGCCCCGTTGGTGTTTGAAAACCGCGCTCTGGGCTACCGGCTGCATTACCAGTTGCTTTACTTCGACTACCTCCGGCCCCAGGTGTTTTACGGAGGAAACAGCCGGTTTGAAGAACTGAAACCCGCCGACGAACGCCAGGCCAAACGCTGGAATGCCGCTCGCCGTCAGGCATACACCGGCTCCACGCGGCATCTCGTGGCGAGCCTCATCACGGGCACTTCCGAAGCCGAGGGCTTTCTGGTGTACGGCACCGACCCGCGTCATCCCCCAGCCACGAATCCGCCCGACCCGACGAGGGAGGTAAACCGCTACCTCGTGCCCCTTAAACCCGGCGTGCTGGTGCAGCCGGGTCGGCTGGCGTTCGAGCGGCGAATTGCTTCGGCTACCTCGCTGGCAGTGTACTTTACCCGGTCGTTGTCCAATGCACCGGCTTACCAGAACCGTACCTACGCGTTTACTCAGATTTTATTTCCAAACGGCTTTTTCGAGACCAACCTCAACGGCTTCATCACCAAACCCAACGGAGTGGAAATACGGGGGTTTTTAGGCGAAGATCGCCTTGCCACCCTGCTCCCTGCCGATTGGACGCTGGAAGGTCTCGTCGGTCTAGCCCCTTCCACGACGGAGCCGCGCCGCCGGTGAAGGCAAAAGCCGGAAAACATCAAAAACCCACCCAGTGCGCCTTTCAGAGCACCGGGTGGGTTTTGTTTTCCCTACTCCCGAACTACCAACGCCGCCCGTAGCCATTGCCCCGGCGATCGTAGCGCTGGCTGTACGCAATGTCGCGGCCCTGGCGCAGGCCCCGGCTGTAGCCATCGGCGAATCCGGCCTCACGGGGATTGCCCGGGCGTGGGAAACGCTGGGGCCGCAGGTTGCGGAAGCCGTCCTGGTAGCCGTAGCGGAAGCCGTCTTCAAAGGCCCGCTGGTAGGTGCGGCGGTCGCGGTTCCGGTTCCAACCCGGCGCGTTTTGGTACTGCGAGCCGTACCAGTCGCGGTAGCGGGGGTTGTCGGGCAGCGGCGGGAGTTGGCGGTTGTTGTACGACTCGTAAGGCGTGTCGATTCCGTTGCGGCGGTCGTCGTCGCGGTCGTTGTCGTAGCGGTCGTCGGGGCGTTGGGCGAAGGCGGTGGCCGTCAGGGCCACGCAAGCGGCGAGGAGGAGCAGGGTCTTTTTCATGGCGTTGAACGAGGTTTGGAACGCATTCCGGGGGTTGAATCGGAATACACCCCATCAACGGGCCGGCGGCGGGGGAGTGGTGTTAATGAAAGGTTAAGGGGGCGTTAAAAATAATTAACTTGCTTACGCCACAACTTCCCGAATTGCCCCCGTCCCGTCATTGCGAGCGGAGGCAAACAAGACGAGACGAGCGAAGCGAGAATTGGTTGCCGGAGCGAAGTAATCCCCTCCCGGAGATCAGGGTAGCTTCGAGCAAGTATTTGGGTTTAGCTATCTTGGTCTCCGGGAGGGGATTACTTCGCTCCGGCAACCAATTCTCGCTCCGCTCGCCTCGTTACCCTCCGCTCGCAATGACGGGGTGGGGTGTAGCATCAGAGAATAACAGACGAAATAAAATATTCCACCCTCCAAACCCCATGCTCCCCCCCTCCCTTCACTACCGCACCTGCAACCTCTGCGAGGCGATGTGCGGCCTGGAAATCGAACACCGCGACGGGCAGGTGCTCCGCGTGGCGGGCGACCGGGCCGATCCCTTCAGCCGGGGGCACATTTGCCCCAAAGCCGTGGCGCTGAAAGACGTGTACGAAGACCCCAACCGCCTCCGCCGCCCCCTGCGCCGCCGGGGAACGGAATGGGAAGAAATTTCCTGGGACGAAGCCTTCGGCGAAGTGGTGGCGAAACTGACCGGAATCCGGGCGCAGCACGGCCCCGATGCCATCGGGATTTACGCCGGAAACCCCTCGGTTCACAACGCCGGCACCACGTTCAGTTTTCCCGGTTTTGCCAAAGCCATTGGTACGAAAAACTTCTTCTCGGCCACCTCGGTCGACCAGTTGCCGCACCACTTCGCGGCCTGGCAACTCTTCGGGCACCCGCTGTTGCTGCCCATTCCCGACCTCGACCGCACGGATTTCTGGCTGATTCTGGGCGGCAACCCCATCGCTTCCAACGGTAGTTTGATGACTGCCCCCGACGTAGCCACCCGGCTGCGGGCCATCCAGCAGCGCGGCGGCAAGGTGGTGGTCATCGACCCGCGCCACACCGAAACCGCCCTCCGCGCCGACGAGCACCACTTCATCCGCCCCGGCACCGACGTGTACTTTTTGTTGGCAGCGGTGCAGGTGATTTTCTCCGAAGACCTCGTTCGACTGGGCCACCTGACTGACTTCACCGATGGCATCGAAGACCTCCGGACGCTCGTCGCCCCCTTCACGCCGGAGGCCGTGGCTTCCGCCACGGGCATTTCGGCGGAAACCATCACGCGGCTGGCGCGGGCGTTTGCCCAAACCGAGCGGGCCGTGGCCTACGGGCGGGTGGGCGTTTCGACGCAGGCCTTCGGCGGGGCCTGCCTCTGGCTAATCAGCGCCCTCAACGCCCTGACCGGCCACCTCGACACGCCCGGCGGGGCGATGTTTACCACGCCCGCTTTTGATGTTTTGGGCAAAAAACAGCCAAGCGTGGCCCGACCCTACACCCGCTACGACCGCTACCGCAGCCGGGTGAGCCAGCGGCCCGAATTCATGGGCGAATTGCCCGTTTCGGGATTGGCAGAAGAAATCCTTACGCCGGGCCAGGGCCAGATTCGCGCCCTCGTCACCAACTCCGGCAACCCAGTGCTTTCGACCCCGAACGGGCGGCAACTCGACGAGGCGTTGGGGCAACTCGATTTCATGGTTTCGTTCGACATTTACCTCAACGAAACCACCCGCCACGCGCACCTGATTTTGCCGCCCGCCACCGGCCTCGAAACCGCCCACTACGACACCACCTTCCACCTGCTCGCCATCCGCAACACGGCGAAGTATTCGGAACCGCTTTTTGAAAAAAGTCCGGGTGCGAAGTACGACTGGGAAATTTTTGAAGAACTACGGCACCGACTGGAAATGGGTAATCCGCCCACCGAACCGCTGCCCAACCCCGAAACCAAACTCGACCTGGGCCTGCGTTTCGGCCCCTACGGAAAAACCGGCCTGACTTTGCAGACCCTCAAAGACGATCCGCACGGCCTCGATTTCGGCCCGCTCCAACCCCGCCTGCCCGAGCGCCTGAGCACGCCCAATGGCCGCCTCCCTCTCGCGCCGGAATTGCTGGCGAAAGACCTCCCGCGCATCCGGGAAAACCTCAACCGGCTCCGTTCACAATTCACAACTCACCCTTCACAACTCCTTCTCATCGGTCGCCGCCACCTCCGCGACAACAATTCCTGGATGCACAACTCGGCGCGGCTCGTGAAGGGCCGCAACCGCTGCACCCTGCAAATCACCCCCGCCGACGCCGAAGCGCGGGGAATCGTGAGCGGGCAAACGGTGCGGGTGCGCTCGCGGGTAGGCAGCGTGGAACTGGAAGCCGAAGTAACCGCTACGCTGATGCCGGGTGTGGTGAGTATGCCCCACGGCTACGGCCACGGGCGGCGGGGCATCCGCCTCGACGTGGCCCAACAACACGCCGGGGTGAGCATCAACGACCTCACCGACGAAACCCTGTTGGACGAACTCAGTGGGGTGGTGGCGTTTAACGGCGTGCCGGTAACCGTAGAAGTAACCAACTGAGCCTTGATTGTCATCCTGAAAGGACCTTGTCGGACTACCGTTCACACTCCTGAAACGCTCCCGGTCGTTCAACAAGGCTCTTCCAGGATGATTGCTTTTCCTCCGGTGAGGACATTGTTTTTCCGGTGGTACGGTGTTTTTGATGACAGGCCCGGACTTCTCAATTTTTGTTTCAACCATCAACATTCCTCAGCCATGATTAACAACGAAGACATCGTCGAAGAACTCAACGAACTGGTCAAAATCAACAACGACCGCATCCAGGGCTACGAAAAAGCCATCGAAGATTCCGAGGATACTGAACTCGACGGGCTGTTCCGGCAGGCGGTGCTGCAAAGCCAGAACTTCCGCAGCCAACTCGCCGACCACATCGTGCGCATCGACGGCACGGCGGTTTCCGACGCCACCTCGACCGATTTGTCGAGTAAAATCCACCGCGCCTGGATCGACATCAAGGCGGCAGTAAGCGGCAAAGACCGCGACACCGTGCTGAGTTCGGTCGAATTCGGCGAAAATGCCGCCGTGGAAGCCTACGAAGACGCCCTCGAAGAGGACGACCTGCCGCACTACATCAAAGACGTGCTGGAAACCCAACTCGCCGATCTCCGCGCCACCCGCGACCGGGTGCTGAGTATGCGTCAGTCGGCCTGATTTTTTCTTTTTCACGAAAAGCCCGGCGATACGATGGTACGTCCGGGCTTTTCCATTCCAACGAAACCCATGAACACCAACCAGGAAATCATCGATTCACTCAATGAGTTGGTCCAGATCAACAACGACCGCATCCGGGGCTACGAATCCTCCATCGACAACGTCGAAGACGCGGCGTTGGCCGGGCAGTTTCGGCAGATGGTCGTACAGAGTCAAAAATTCCGCAGTGAATTGGCCGACCACATCGTACGCCTCGACGGCCACGCCGTCACTGAATCCACCACGACCGACCTGGTCAGCAAATTTCACCGCGCCTGGCTCGACATCAAGGCCTCGGTGTCAGACAACGAGAAAGCCGCCGTGCTGGGATCGGTGGAATTCGGCGAAAATGCCGCCGTGAAGGCCTACGAAGATGCCCTCGAAGAAGATCACCTGCCGACGTACGTGAAGGAGGTCATCCAAACCCAACTCGCCGACCTCCGCGCCGCCCGCGACCAGATGGTGGTGTTGAAAGAAGGGACGGAGTGATTTCGTTACAACGAAAAGCCTCAATTTTTTTTTCACCTCAACGCCCGGAAAGCAGTTTTTGCTTTCCGGGCGTTTCGTTTTTGTACGACTTTTCATGAAGCGGGGTAGGAATTTGAAAAAAGGGGCCGTTCCACTGGATCTGTCATCCCGACGTCAGGAGGGATCTCGTTGGATTACCGTACCGCTGGCTACCGGCAATCGTCTCGTGTCCCAACGAGATCCCTCCTCACGTCGGGATGACAGCCACCGGGGAACGGCCACCGGGGAACAGCCCCTTTTTGCTAGAAACTGAAATCCTGCACCGCTTCCATAAAAAAAAGTCATCCTAAAAAATCCATCCTTCCCGCTTCTGCCGTAGGTCTGGCCGTAATCATTTTTTTACATTCTCCTTTTTAACAGACTTTCAATCAAAATCTTATGAAAAAGATTGCCGTGTTCTTCGCGTCGGTTCTGGTCGCTGGCACCACGTTTGCCCAGGAAAAAACGGTGGAAGTTGGCGGGGCGCCGATGTACCCCTCCAAAAACATCATTGAAAACGCCCTCAACTCCAAAGACCATACCACGCTGGTGGCCGCCGTGAAAGCCGCCGGGTTGGTCGAGACCCTGCAAGGAGCCGGGCCGTTTACGGTGTTTGCCCCTACCAACGCCGCCTTCGATAAATTGCCCGAAGGCACCGTGGAAACCCTGGTAAAGCCCGAAAACAAAGCGACGCTCACCAAAATCCTGACCTACCACGTCGTAGCCGGGAAAATGGACGCCAAAACCATCGCCGAAGCCATCAAGGCGGGCGGCGGTACGGCCACCCTCAAAACCGTGCAGGGCGGCACACTCAAGGCCTCGATGAAAGGTAAAAAGCTGGTACTGACCGACGAAAAAGGCGGGACCTCGGCCGTGACCATCAAGGACGTGTACCAAAGCAACGGAGTGATTCACGTCGTGGACACCGTGCTGATGCCGGGCTGAACGTGGAACACAAAATGAAAGCAGGGCGTAAAGCGGAATGAAAATCAGTTCATTCCGCTTTACGCCCTGCTTTCGTTTTGTAGCGACGATTACCGCTTCAACTTAATCACCTCCGACCCCGCCAGCAGGTAGGCCCCGCTGCCGTACACTTCCCAACTTTCGACGCTGAAATTTCGGCGTGGATCGGCCCCGATGGGCTGCACCCAGCCCACGCGGCCTTCGGACGAAACGAGCGTGTTGAGACCCTCCCAAGCGTTGCGCACCACGGGCAGATACGTGGTTTTGTCGAGCAAACCCTGGTTGATGCCCCAGGCCAGCGCGTAGCAATAAAACCCGGAGCCGCTGCCTTCGCCGCCCGGAAACGCCTCCGGGTCGAGCAGGCTGGCCCGCCAGAGGCCGTCGGCTTGCTGGAGCGAGGCGATTTTTTCGGCCATTTGCCGGTAGGTGGTCAGGTAAAAATCACGGGTCGGATGATTTTTCGGTAATTCTTCGAGCAAACGCACCAGCCCGCCCATCACCCAACCGTTTCCGCGCGACCAGAAAATGAGTTTGCCGTTGGCTTCGTGCCTGCCTTTGCCCTGGGCATCGACGAGGTAGTTGGCATCGCGGGCGAAGAGGTGTTCCTGCTGGTTGTAAAGCCGGTCGTAGCACTCCCGAAACAGCTTGTCGTTCAGCGCCAGGTACGCGGGGTCGTTTAGGGTTTTGCCGAGTTTAGCGAGTGTGGGGGGACCCATGAACAGGGCATCGCACCACCACCAGGCAATGCCATTTTTTTTCACCTCCGTCCCCGGTACGGCTGCCAGCTTTTTCACCGTGTCGGCGGTGGCCTGAATCATCCGGCGGTCTTTTTTAATCCGGTACAGGTCGAGGTAGGCTTGTGAAATGGCGATGTCGTCGGCGTGGTCGTAACGGGGGCCGGGTAGCCAGGCCGTCCGTTCGCCCAGAGCCAGGAGCGAATCCAGGATTTGCTTCGATTTCGTGGTTTGGTAAGCCGCCACGACACCCGCGTAAAAGGCCCCGTTGGTCCAGTCGGTGGGCGTGTGTTTGGGGTGCGCGAGTTGCCAGAGCGTGACGCGTTGCATGGTGCTTTTGATGGTGGCCGGGTCGAACACGTCGGGCGGCGGAGCCAGCGCCGACAGGCTGAGGACGGTCAGGAGCAGCCCGGCCATCAGGCGGAGGGGAAAAACGAGGAGGATTTTCATGGGAAACAAAAAATGGGTTTCGGGAATACGAAGCCGGTGGAAGGGGGTTTCTACCCAGACGAGTGGGCAGATACAGTTCCGTTTCGGGGCCGTTGGTTTTTGTATTCCGGCACGGCGGGTAGTAAACTTGCGGCGGCGGGGCGGGTTGTCCGGCCCAGAAACGAACCTATTCATTTCTAGAAATCAGATGCGGCATTTTTTCAAACTCACCGTTCTCTTCGCCTTGCCCTTGCTCACTCAAGCCCAAACCCGCGAGCTGGCCGCGATGACCTTCAACATCCGCTACGCCAACCCCGGCGACGGTGACAACCGCTGGGAACTTCGTAAGGCCAACCTGGCGAGCGTGATTCAGTTTCAGGCCGCCGATGCCGTGGGGATGCAGGAAGCGCTCATCGGCCAGATTCGCGACCTCGAAACCCTCCTGCCCGGCTACGCCTGGGTGGGCAAGGGCCGCGACGATGGGGCCGAAAAGGGCGAACTTTCTCCGATTTTTTACAACAAAGCCCGGCTGAAATTGCTCGAAACCCAAACCTTCTGGCTCAGCCCCACGCCCGACCAACCCAGCAAAGGCTGGGACGCCAACCTGCCCCGCGTGGTCACCTGGGCCAAGTTTCAGCCGGTGAAAGGCGGCAAGGCGTTTTACTGGTTCAACACCCACTTCGACCACATCGGGCAGGAAGCCCGCCGCCAGAGCGCCCGACTGTTGCTGAAAAAAATAGCGGAGATTGCCGGAAAGACGCCGGTCGTCGTCACGGGCGATTTCAACGCCATGCCCGCCGACGAACCCATCCGGGTGCTGACCGAGGCCGCTGCCCCGGAAAAATTACTCGATACGAAGGCCCTCAGCCAGACCCCGCACTTCGGCCCGGCGGGCACCTTCAACGCCTTCGGCCCGAAAGAAACCAGCGATCAGCCCATCGATTTTATTTTCATAAAAAACGGCCCGACCGTGCTCTCCCACGCTACGCTTTCGCCGACCTGGACGGGCCGCTTCGCTTCTGACCACCACGCGGTTTTTGCGCAGTTGCGGCTGCCCTGAGTTGGCGATTTCGGGCGGGTTTCGTATACTTGCTTCCGTACCCTTAACCCCCTTTTTTCGATGGAAACAACCTATACCCCACCCACCTACGTCCTGGCCGAGGTAGGCGACCGTTTACTGGCGGTTCTGATCGATGCGGCTCTGTATTTCGTCCCTGCTTTATTTTTCGTGCTGGGAGGAACAATCAATTCTGGCGGCGACCTGAGTGTGGCTTCTTGGCCTTTGCTTGGCCTCGGCGGATTACTCTTTCTCGGAGTTTTAGTTTACCAGCTTATCCTGCTGTCCAACCAGGGGCAGACGGTCGGCAAGCGGGTGATGAAAATCAAAATTGTTCGGGTGAGTGACCAGGAAAACGGTGGCTTCGTTACCAATGTGCTGCTCCGTGGAATTGTCAGTGGATTGCCTAGCCTGATTCCAATTTTAGGTAACCTGTACACGCTGGTGGACATTCTGTTCATTTTTGGCAGCGAACGTCGCTGCATTCACGATCTGATCGCCGGAACCTACGTAGTAAAGGCAACCGAAGAAATCGGGTACTGAGGGAAGGCGGACGGAAAGAAAAAAGGAAGGAGAAATGAGGTCATTTCTGCTTCCTTTTTTGTGGAAACCCATCAGTTCAACACGGCCACCACGGCCCGCGCGGGTCGGGTGTGTTGCTCCTGGTGCCGCCACAGTTCGCCAAATACCGGGCTACCGAGCCGCAGCGACTCGAAGGTACCCTCATCAACAAGGCGGCCCTGGTCGAGGATGTACACGTAGTCGAACAACGTGAGCAGGTGCAGGCGGTGCAGGGAGGAGAGTACGGCCTTGCCCTCAAATTCTTCAAACATCCGCTCGTAAATCCGAAGCTCGGTTTTGGGGTCTACGCTGCTGGTGGGTTCATCCATCAGCACGAGGTCACTGCCGCGCGCGGCCAGCACGCCCCGAGCCAGGGCCAGGCGCTGCTTTTGCCCACCCGACAGGTTCATGCCTTTTTCCTGAATGCTCGAATCGAGGCCGTCGGGCAGGTGGTTTACCACCTCGTCGAAGTGGGCCGTGCGGCAGGCCCGCTGGATTTCTGCTTCCGAAAAAGGCAAGCCCAGGGTGATGTTGTAGCCGATGGTGTTCTCAAAAATTTCGGGTTCCTGCGGAAACAGCGTCACCGCCCCGGCAATCACGCTCAAATCGGGCTGGAGGCGTCCGTCTACGCGCACCTCGGTTCCCGGTTCGGCCTCATAAAGTCCGCGCAACAGGGCCAGCAGCGTACTTTTGCCGCTGCCGCTTTCGCCGATGAAGGCAATCCGCTCGCCCCGACGGATGCGCAGGTTCAGGCCGTGCAGGCCACTGGGCTTGGGCCGGGTGCTGGTCTGAAAACGCGGCGGCACGTCGCGGTGTGAATAGCTCAGGTTTTTGATTTCGAGTAGTTTCCAATGCTCATCGAGCGGGGCACTCGGCTCCGGGCGGTGCCGGGCGGCGTAGGCATCGGTGAGGTGCCGGGCCGTCTGGACGTGGGTGTTGTAGCGCACGATTTCGGTGTACTGAAACGCCACATCGGTAAACACACTCGTAAACTGGTTGACGTAGCCCAGCAGCGTGACCAACCCGCCGAGGGCAAACACCGCGCCGGGCGTCCAATGCTGCCAGACGTAGCCCACCACCATCACGGCATAAATCAGCCCGACGAGCATATCCGCCGAAAACCATTTCCACTCGTTGACGACCACGTTGCGCCGGAACGGCCCGGCAATCATTGCCACTTTGTCCATTAAACTGATTTGCAGGCGTTTTCCCAAACGCAACGTGATGACCGTCAAGATGTTGGAAAGGCTGTCGAACAGCGTAGAGGTGACCACGTGCTCACGCTCGTTGACCTCGTCGAGGCTTTTGATGAAGGGCTTGTCGAAGCGGAAAATTACCCACACCGTCAGCAAACCCAGGCCCACGCCGATGGCCCCGAACAGGGGCGAGAAATACACCATCGCGCCGAACGAAAAAACGAATTTGGAGATGGCGTTGAGGTACACGAAGCCGTTCTGGAAAAAGTCGCGGAGGGCTTCGTAGGCTTTGCGAAGGCGGTTGATGGTGGCCCCGCTGTGGTGATCCTGGTGCCAGCCAACGGGCAGGTGCAGGGCCTGGTGGTAGAGCGAGTCGAGGTAGTTGCGGCTCAGGTCGAAGGCTAGTTGGCGCTCCATCACGCGGGCCGGGCCGTGGAGCAACCAGCCCAGGCCCCGAAGGCCCAGAAACACGCCGGCGTAGAGCCAGGCGTGGCGGAGTACGCCGGTTCCTTCGCGTTGAATTTCGGCGACAAACCAGCCGTAGAGCAAGGGATTGAGGGCGTAAACGACGTTGGCAAGCCCGAAAAGGGCGTACACGGCTACGAAGCGACGCCGTTGCTGGCGTGCGTACTGCCACGCCGTGCGTAGCAGCGACAAATACGGATTTTTCACTAACCTTGAAGGTGGGTGGTTGTTGTACTTTTCCGGAAAAGTTTTTGCCGATGAAAAAACCGATAAGGTCAAAAAAAGACCTTATCGGTATGGGCCACAGCAAGCGCTTTTCAAAAAAAGCTGGTGAAAATAACGGATAAAAGCCGCGATTGATGCCTGAATCAGCCGTTATTTTTTCGATCGGTTACCCGAAGAAGATAGCGGGGAACCGATGCCCCATTTTTGCCAGAAATCCTTCGGTAATTCGGGCGTCGTTTAGCTTTTTCCAAGAAGTCTGCTGGGCATTTCATCCTTCAGGTCTACCCCGCCCAAGCGCCGGGTTTTCATTTCCGAAAGTAGCCAGAGCAGTTTCGCCGCCGCTAGTTCGTAACTCATTCCCTCCGCCCTAATGTTGGAAACGCAGTTGCGGGAGTCGTCGGTCAGGCCGGGGCGGGGGGCGTAGGTGAGGTAGGCCCCGAGGCTGTCGGGCGAGCTGAGGCCGGGACGTTCACCGAGTAAAATCACCGTCATTTCGGCGTGGAGCAAGGCCCCGATTTCATCGGCCACGGCTACCCGGCCCTGTTCCACGAGGCAAAGCGGCGCGAGGGTCCAGCCCCATTCCCGACAAGCCGGTAAAATTTTCTCCAGCAAGGGTACCGCGTGATTTTCCACCGCCTGCGCCGAAAGCCCATCAGCCACGACGATTCCTATCGTGCTGGCTGGGAAATCGAAAGCGTGTAAGCTCTCCCCCGATTCTTCGCTCAACGTTCGTCCGAAATCAGGTCGGAGCAGGTACTCCTGCCGGGTTTTCGCCTTCGTTTTTAAGCAAAAAACTTCGGGATGCAAGACCCTTAATTTTTCCGAGAACGACTCTACGTTCAGTGCCGAATGCACGGCATCGCGGGCGCGGGCGTGGTCGAGGTTGAAGTCGAGCAGCGCCCGCGTGGGGAGGCTGTGCCCGGCCCTTCCCGGCGCGATACGGGCGGGGGTGTACGTTCGCAAGAATTGCCAGTCGTCGGGTTGGGCGGGGGTGTTTGCCATAGAAAATCAAAAAATCACACTTTCCCCAAGTGCTGTCATCCTGGAAGGACCTCGTTGGACTACCGTTCCCATTCCTGAAACGGGAACGGTAGTCCGACAAGGTCCTTCCAGGATGACAATTTGGTAGTCCTAAACTTGTAATGATAGGTTGTAATGGGTAGCAAAAAAGCGGATGGCATTGACGTGCCGTTCGAGTTTTTTGGAGAAAGACAGGCTTTTTCGCACCAGCCGGGAGGCCCGTTGACGCAAGGTGCAAAAGAACCGCTCAATGTGATTAGTGTCTTTTTTCTGCTTAGAGGAGCGGTGTTGCTCGGCAGGGATAATGCCTTTGTAGGCTTCCCAATCATCGGTGTGAAAGGTGGCCCGCTGGCGATAGGCCTCGGGCATGGCTTGCCACAAACCAATTGCTCCGCTGGCCCCACGCTGGCCCACGTGCAAGGCCACGACCTGGCGGCTGGCGCGGTCCAGGGCCACCCACAGCCATTGCTTGTTGGTCTTGCGGCCCACAAAACTCCATAACTCATCGGCCTCAGCATTGACATTCTATTTTAGAGTCTTGAGCAACATTACAAGCCAAATCAGCGGAAATTTCCCCGTACAACTCCTCGGTGTAGGGGTAGAGTTGATGAGCCTTGATTTCCATCACCCGGCAGATGGCCTCCAGGGAAATTCGCTCCACCAATAACAGTTCGATGCGGCGTTTGCACTCGGGGGAAAGCGGCGGGTGGCAGCGCCGGGTGACGAACTGGCGGGAGCAACGTTTGCATTTGAGCCGGTCTTTGCCCAAGTAAGTACGCCCGTTCTTAACTAAGTTTGACCCGCCACAGGATGGGCAGTTGTGTTGATGAAACATGACGCGTAGTTTGAGTTTGGCGACCCAAAACTACCGCCCCCTGTGGCTTTCTTGATTCCTGTCATTACTTCTTGAGGACTACCGACAATTTTAATGAACAGCGAACTGTGTTAAACCGGCAACCGCGCCTGCCGCACCCGGCGCTTAGGCAACGTTGTTTCGTTTAGCGCCAGGGGTGCTTCGGCGTACCAGGCCGTCACCACCGGCCCATTTCGTTCGAGGCTGGTTACAAAATCCAGACGCAAGCTTTTTTCCTGGCTCGTCATCACCGAAAACTGGTGCTTCGGGTTGAAATGCTTGCAGGGCGCGGCTCCGGCGGCAGTTCGTTTTTCCAGAAAAACCCGGTGGCGCTCCAGGCGGGCGGTTACGACCTGGTTAAGCGTTTCGGGCTTCGCGTCGAGTGTACTGAAAATTGCGTCCGAAAGGTTCGCTTCCCGTTCGTAGCCGACGCTGTTTCGCCCGGCCACCAGGGCGGCGAGGGACGTGGTGCCCGTGCCCAGGAAGGGGTCCAGCACGGTGTCGCCCTTCACCGAATACATGTTGATGAGGCGGTAGGGAATCTCGAACGGAAACGCGCCGCTGCGGTCGCGGGCGCTGCCGTCGGCCAGGCCCTGCCGGGTGCCGCGCACGTCCCAGAGGTCGGAGAACCAGGCGTTGCGTTCTTCCCAGAAAAAGGCGCTTTCCTGGCGGTGTTGTTTTTCGGCTTCGGTTTTAAAAACCCGTTTCCCGCCTTTCCGAAAAATCAGAATGTACTCGTGTTCGAGCGTGACGTAGGCCCCGGCGGGCAGCATCCCCGAGCCCATGAATTTGTTGGGCGCGTTGGTGGGTTTGCGCCACAGCACGGCGGGCAGGCAGGAAAAGCCTTTTTGCTGAAAAAAGGAAAGAATCCGGGCGTGGTTGGGGAAAAGCTGGAACGTACCGCCGAGCGTGCGGGTGGCATCGCCGATGTTGACGCACACGAAGCCGCCGGGAATCGTGACCCGACACACCTCCTCCCACACCCGGTCGAGTTCGGCGTGCATGGCCTCGAAGGCCGCCGGGCCGTCGAGCCGTTCCAGCGCGGCCCGAATGAGGGGATTCTGGCCCGCCAGGCTTTCGTCCCACATTTCAATCATCGGGTACGGCGGCGAGGTGACGACCAGGTGTACCGACGCATCGGCCAGCGCCGCCGTGCGTTGGGCGGGGCTAAAAAAAATCTGGTGGGTGGTGATCATCGAACGAAGGCAGGCGTGGAGAGTGTCAGGCTTTCGCCCGCTTAAAAACGGCCACAATTTCAGCCGTTTCCGAACCGCTATCGAAAAATCCGACGGCTTTGGATTCGACGTCGTACACGGCCACCAGTTCCCAGCCTTCCTCGCCGAGTTGGTTAAATTTATGGAGTAAATCGAGTTTGCTCGTGCTGCGTCCGTAGGAGATGAGGTTGTATTCGAACGTCATGGGAAAGGATGGATTTTGCTCAAAGGTCGGTCAAGCGGATGGGAATTGGGTAATTGGGGATTGGGGATTGGGGAACTGGGCACCAGAGGTTAAATCAGAACAACCAATTTACCCAATCCCTACTTACCCACTACTTAAAATTCAGTCGGTCAGGCTGGATCAGTCCGGGTGGCCCACACCTTTGTTTTCAAAAATCAAATTCCATGCGCTTCCGCTTCCTGTTCGGTCTGCTGGCCGCCCTCGTTTCAACGGCCTCGGCCCAATCCTTCCCCCAAAGCTGGCAAGGCACCTGGCGCGGCACCCTCCGGATCCACAACGCGAAGGGCGTGGCCCAAACCGTGCCGATGGCCGTGGAAATCGCCCCCACCGCCGACTCCCTGCGCTGGCGGTTCGCCCTGATTTACGGCGAAGACACGGCTAAAGGCCGCCGCGCCTACGACCTGCTCATCGTGGATCGGGCAACGGGCCACTACGTGACGGACGAAAACAACGGCATCCAACTCGACGATTACTACCTTGACGGGCGACTGTTGAGCCAGTTCACCGTGCAGGGCACCCGGCTGATTTCGAGTTTCGAGCGGCGCGGCGAGGAATTGGTTTTCGAGATTATTTCGGGAAAAGACACCGCCGTGCGCAGCAGCGGCGGGCAGAAAGTAGGCGGCGAAGACGTGCCGCCCGTCCAGAGTTTCCCGATTGGCACCTGGCACCGGGCGGTGTTGCGGCGGTGGTGAAATTCAAGCGAGAACTTTCTTCTTTTTTAATCCTCCATGACCTTTGAACAAATCGAGGCGTTCAGCCTGAATCTGCCCGGCGCGACCGCCGTGGTGAAAATTGAACACCACCTGACGTTCAACGTCGGCGGCAAGTCGTTTTTCTGGTTTGGCGGTTCGCCCACGCCTCCGCTGACGTGTTCGTTTAAATGCAGTGACGAAGACTTCGCCATCCTGAGCGAGCGCGAAGGGTTCCGCCCCGCGCCGTACGTGGCCCATCACTGCTGGATTCAGTGCGACGACATTGCGTGGCTCACCCAGGCTGATCTGGAACTTTACGTTCGGGGTTCGTACGAACTCATCCGTGGCAAATTGCCGAAGAAGGTTCGGGAATCGCTTTGAAGGGGGGGCGAGGTTGGGTTTTCGGCGGAAACGGGTTTTAGCGTGGGCGTGAACGCGGCCAGCGCTCCGGCGAGGGCGAGCGCCCAGAGGAGGATTTTTTTCATGGAAAGCGGCACCCCCGCCGTTTTCGTAAAGTGGGGAAAGGGGGAAATCTGCCTGTGCGGGCAGAAAGGGTAGCTTGGAAGAAGAACGCTGCGATAGAGAAGAACTACCATTTTGGGCTGCGCGGTGTATGGAAATCAGGATACTTCAGCCCAACTCACAATCCGAAGGCAACTTGAACGTAGGCGGAGTCAGTCTTGCGTACGAATTTTTTTATTCTGCAAGTACGCTTTTATTTGTTCAAAGTTCATGTCAACGATGTCCTTTGAAATTTTTTCCTTTATTGCTCTAAACGTTTCGACTGTGTCAAATTCTTTCTCCGCAATTTGCTTTTTAGCTTCAGTTTTCATGGCCGATGATGTCTTTTGGTGAACGGATTTCTAATATCGGATACCCTAACCGTAAATTTACTGAATTGTATCCTCGAATCCGATAAATGTTTACGATGTGCTTAAAATTCCAACTTACCAGAATATCTACTTTATGAATTGTAGCAAGGGCAATGTGTACACAATCGTCAAAACTGGTCTTACCAACTACCTTTTCGTCAATGTAATTTTTTGCCAGCGTAACCGCCTCGTCTGTCACCTCAACCGCTTCTAAATTTCCCCTGGGTAAGTCTTTGAAAAAGTCTCTAACCCGTTCAGGTGCGTCGAACAGTTCCCCTTCGGTCAAGTCAGAGTAAACGCAAACTACTTGTCCCAACTTCACCTTTTCAAACAGTTGAACTGAAGCTTCTTCAAATTCGACATCGTAAACTCCTCCAAAAACAGACGTATCGAAATAAAAACGTTGAGTCATAGAGCAAACTATAAGTTAGGTTTGGTTTTTGATACTATTTTTATTCCAAATAGGCTTTTCAGAAAATAGCAAGTAGGATTCTATTCCGCAAATACTGACCCATTTACTGTCATTATTCCCTATTTGCTTCTTTAACTCAGATTCTTCTTCGGCAAAAATTTCTACATCAGCCCCCTCATTTAAAGCTTGGGTAATTTCTGCTTGCCGCTCATGGTATAAATATTCGAACTTTGAATATACCCATCTTTTACTAAACCCTTGTTCATATTTTCCACAATAAACAATGTGATTATTTTTTACTATTATGTAAACCCCTCGTCGAGATTTGAACAATTCACCATCAATTATTTTAAAATATATTCTCTTGTCACTTTGGAATTTTTCTACTAACGAAATAACTTCCCTGAACACTAACTCTCCAAAAGTTTTGGTTTTCATAATTGTAAGGATTTTTTTGGACTCAAAAATTGCTCAAGTATTTGCCCTATCTTGGATAGCCTTTAAACAAAGACACCCCAAAACTACCGAACTTCTAAACCTTTCCAAATCCATTTATTAAATCTTCGTACGTCACATCCCACTAAGCCAGTTCCCCAACTTGCACAACCCCCACTTTCTCCCTTTCTTGAACCCCCAACCCCCACCCTCTCTCGTGCATTTCCCCATTCTGGCGTTTACCCTGTTCCTGCTGCGTGCAGCGGCCCCGGTTCAGGGGCAGTCTGATTCCCTCCGCTGACCCGGTTCTCAGAACCGCATCGCCACGCCGACCGTGGTTTGCCCGTTTTGCCGCCCCAGCAGCGGTACGAACAAGAGCGTAGGCGCGGGCGGCTGGTTGTACAGGTCGATGGCCTGGCTGAGGGCGCGGTGGGCCTGGCTCTGGAGCAGCAGGCCCAGGCCGAACGCGCCTATTCCCCCAATCAACAGGCCGGGACCGAAGCGTTGGCGGTTTCCGAAATTCTGGGTAAGCACGCTGCTGAGGCCGTAGCCCAGGCCAAATCCGCCGACGTAGCCGAGTGCGTTGCTGACGCCGTAGAGGGTGCGGTAAGACCGCAAGCGCGCATCCACGTCGGGCGAGCTTTCGACCAGCGCCCTGCTGATTTCGTTGGGGCGGTTGAGCGTCCGGCCTTCGTACAGGACGCGGCCTTTGCCGAGGTAACGGGGTTTTTCGGGAACGACGTAGCCGTCCTGAGCCTGGGCGGTCAACGTGCCGAGCACGAACGCCGCCATGGCAAGCAGTTTAAACACGGTGGGTAAGGGTTGGGAGAGGTGGTTGTCCCCCGCCGCTGGGCGGAAACGCCGAAAACTACCCAACGTTTTCCGGCTTGCCAAGACGGGTGCTCCAATCCGCTAAAGAAAACCGGAGGAACCGCCGATTTTGCCATCATGCCCACCGCAACACGCTAACCAGACGCGGTGAAGATTGAATGGTATGCTATTTTAGGCGCAAATCGATACACCCCGGCCTTCCGATTCCAAGTTTGCCAGAACAGAAATCGCCGGGGAATTACGTTCGTTTACTCTTTATTCACTTTATCAACAATCCAATGAAATTTACCGACAAAACACCCCGCCGAGGGTTCCTCAAAAAATCGGCAACCGGTACCCTGGCCTTCGGCGCGGGGATGCCCCTGGTGGCCTCATTGCTGCAATCCTTCACCGCCGAAGCAGCGGCCGTTCCCCTGGGCAATGCCCCCCAGGCCGCCACGGAAAAAGAATTTCGGATGGGCGTGATTGGCCCCGCCGGACTTTCGCTCGTAACCAGCCAGATGGCCGTGAGCAAAGCCAGCAACAAAAACGCGAAGGAATTTGCCGGTTTTGAACTGGAAGAAGCCAAGTCGGTGACGGCCGTGCTGAAGGATTTGGGCACCGCCGTACCAGGCATGGATGCCAAAGCGCAGGCGACGCTCAACAAAATCAAGTCGGCGGCCAAAGGGATGGATTTCGACAAAGCGTACATCCAGGCGCAACTCGAAAACCACGAATTTCTGCGCGATTTGGCCCAAAACTATTTGAAGAACTCCGCCGGGAAAACCGGTCCCGCCGAAAACCAGGGTCGGCACCTGGCAACGCTGGCCCTGGCTACGTTCAAAGAGCACGTCGCCATCACCAAGCGGATTTTGGGTGAATTGGGGGGATAACTGCTTGGTTTTTTTGCAAAAGAAACGCGCGGGTGAGTTCAAGCAACTTTGTTTGAACTCACCCGCGCGTTTCGATTTAAACCCCGACGTACACCCGCCCCTCTTCCACCCGCACCGGGTAGGTTGCAATCGCGTACTCCTCGCCGCTGAGGCAGGCCCCGGTCTGGAGTGAAAACGTTTTTTTGTGAAAGGGACAGGCCACTTTCGGCTCGCCCGCCTGGGAGCCAATCATGCCCCGGCTGAGCGCCATTTGCTGGCGGTGCGGACACAAATTCTGGGTAGCAAACCACTCCCCGCGCCGGGCGAAGTGGTAAATGGCAATCTGTTGCCCGCCGATGAGAACGCAGGCCCCGCCGTCGGCGGGCACGTCGTGAACCTGGCAGGCGAGGTGCCAGGTGAGGGGTTTGGTGGTGGGAAGGGTTGACACGGGATGAATTTTGAATGAGTGAATGAGTGAATGAGTGAATGAGTGAATGAGTGAATAGAAAGGATGTCTTTCTATTCACTCATTCACTCATTCAAAATTGAATCATTGGCTATTTCCACTCCGCCGCCTGCACCTGCTCGCGCAGGGGCGCAAAAGCCACGGTGGGGTCTTTTTCGTCGGGGGCGTTGACGAAGTGGGCGAAGCGGCGGCGGATGGCGGGGTTTTCGACGGCCTCCTTCCACTCGCAGCGGTAGGCCCCGATGAGGCGTTCCATGTCGGCTTCCAGTTCGGCGTTGAGGCCCAGCACGTCGTCGATGACGACGGCTTTGAGGTAGCTCAGTCCGCCTTCCAGTTTATTGAGCCAGGTGGCGGTGCGGGTGAGTGGCTCGGCGGTTTTGATGTAAAACATCAGGAAGCGGTCGAGGTATTTCACCAGGGTTTCCTTGTCGATGTCGGCGGCGAGGAGTTGGGCGTGCTGGGGTTTGGCCCCGCCGTTGCCGCAGACGAACAGGTTCCAGCCTTTTTCGGTGGCAATCACGCCGAAATCCTTGCTTTGGGCTTCGGCGCATTCTCGCACGCAGCCCGACACGCCGCCTTTGAGTTTATGCGGGGCACGGATGCCCTTGTAGCGGTCTTCGATTTCGATGGCGAAGGAGACCGAATCGTGCAGCCCGAAGCGGCACCAGGTGCTGCCCACGCAGCTTTTTACGGTGCGGAGCGCCTTGCCGTAGGCGTGGCCACTCTCGAACCCAGCCTGGATGAGTTCGTCCCAGATGAAGGGCAAATCGTTGAGGTGCGCGCCGAAAAGGTCAATGCGCTGCCCGCCGGTGATTTTGGTGTACAGCCCGTATTTCTGCGCGACCGAACCGATGGCGATGAGTTTTTCGGGCGTGATTTCGCCGCCGGGAATGCGCGGCACCACCGAGTACGTGCCGCCTTTCTGGATGTTCGCCAGGAAGCGGTCGTTGGAATCCTGGGCGATGTCGTTGCCTTTGTCGAGAATCAGGTCGTTCCACAAACTCGCCAGAATCGAGGCCACGGGCGGCTTGCAGAGTTCGCATCCGTCGCCGTGGCCGTAGGCGTCGAGGACTTGGTTGTAAGTGCGCAGGCCCTTGATTTTCACCAAATCAAATAGTTCCTGGCGGGTGTGGTCGAAGTGTTCGCAAAGCGTGTTTCGCACGTACACCCCGGCGGCTTTCATCGTGCCCCCAATCAAATCCTTCACCAGCGGCACGCAGCCGCCGCAGCCGGTGCCGGCCTTCGTGCATTTCTTCATGGCGTCCATCGTCGTAACGCCGTTCTCGGAAACTTCGTGGCAAATCGCGCCCTTCGTAACGGCTTCGCAGGAGCAAATCAGCGCGTCGTCGGGCAGACTCATGACGCCCATGCCCGCTTCTTCGCCCTTGCCGCCGCGCGCGCCGAGCATTAAATCCTCCGGGTTGGGCGGGAGGACGGTGCCATTTTTGACGGTCTGGAGCAGCATGTTGTACTGTTCGGCGTCGCCGACGAGGATGCCGCCGAGGAGCGTCTTGCCGTCGTGGCTCACGTTCATGCGTTTGTAGACGCTTTTCGAGGTGTCTTCAAAAACAATCGTCCGGCACTCGGTGGCGAAGGGATTGCCGAAACTCGCCACGTCCACGCCGATGAGTTTGAGCTTGGTGCTCATGTCGTAGGGCTTGAATAACCTCACCCCCGGCCCCTCTCCTGCTGAGAGGGGAGCAAAATCACCCCTCTCAGCAGGAGAGGGGCCGGGGGTGAGGTTCACGAGGTTCGTCGCCACGACCTCCGCCATTTCGTACCCCGGCGTGACCAGCCCGTAAATCATCTGATGGGCCAGGGCGCACTCGCCGATGGCGAAAATGCTGGGGTCGGACGTTTGCAGGCGGTCGTTGACGACGATGCCGCCGCGACTGCCGACTTCCAGGCCACTGAGTTTCGCCACTTCGTCGCGGGGTTTGATGCCCGCCGAGATGACGAGCATGTCCACGTCGAGGTGGGTGCCGTCCACGAACTGCATGGCTTTGATGACGCCCTCGCCGGCGATTTCCTGGGTGTTTTTCGACAAATGAATTTGCAGGCCCAGCGTTTCGAGTTTCGCTTTCAAAATGTCCGAACCGGCCTGGTCGATTTGCCGGGGCATCAGACGCGGGGCAAATTCGATGACGTGGGTTTCTTCCAAACCCAAATCGAGCAGCGCCTTCGCCGCTTCCAGCCCGAGCAGGCCGCCGCCGATGACTGCGCCTTTGCGGGCGTGGCGGGCGTGGTCGCGCATCAGCTCCAAATCTTCGATGGTGCGGTACACGAACACGCCGTCTTTTTCGACGCCCGGAATGGGCGGCACGAAGGCCGCCGAGCCGGTGGCGAGCACGAGGTAATCGTAGTCCACGACGAGGCCGTGGTGCGAGCGAACGGTTTTGGCCGCCCGGTCGATGTCCACGACGGGGTCGCTGAGGTGCAGGGTGATGTTGTTTTCGGCGTACCAGGAAAGGGGGGCCATCGTCAGGTCGTCGGCGGTTTTTCCGGCGAAAAACTCCGAGAGGTGGACGCGGTCGTAAGCGGGGCGGGGTTCCTCACCAAAAACGACGAGGTCGAAGCCCTCCCCGCCGGATTTGGCGAGGAGTTTTTCGCAGAACTTGTAACCCACCATGCCGTTCCCCAAAACGACAACGCGGGTGTTGCTGCTTTTCATAAGCCAGGAAGATTGAGTTTTCTGAACGGGTCCTACGTGTTCGGGTTTTGGTGCTTCACCCCCCACCCCCTGAAGGGGGCTTTTCCTGCCTAACACTTTTCTCTACGAAAAGCCCCCTTCAGGGGGTGGGGGTGAAACGCGGTCAGTTTGAATTAGGGTTTACTGAGTACTTATGCTCAAAACAAAATCAAACATCATCAAAATACAATTTTGCAAATTTTTCTTTGGTTTAAGCCCAAATTTATACCTTAAGTTTTGGTAAAACCCAATTTTATACGAATTTTTGGTAAAAATTTGAAGGTCAAAATTCGGAATTGGCACTAAGTACTTTCTCCCATACTGTTAAAACTATGAAACCGAAACTAACCCTCGTGGGGGCCGGTCCCGGCGACGCCGAACTCATCACGCTGAAAGGCTTGAAAGCCTTAAAAGCCGCCGACGTGATTTTGTATGACGCCTTAGCCAACGCCGCTCTGCTCGACCACGCGCCCGTCACCACGCCCACCCTGTACGTGGGCAAGCGCGCGGGCAGGCACGGCTACACGCAGGCGCAAATCAATGAATTGATTGTCGAATCGGCTTTCCGCTACGGCCACGTGGTGCGGCTCAAGGGCGGTGACCCCTTCGTGTTCGGGCGGGCGCAGGAGGAACTCGACCACGCCTGCGCCTTCGGCATCGACTGCGCCGTGGTGCCGGGTATTTCTAGTTGCATCGCCGTGCCGGAGTTGCAGGGCATTCCCGTCACGTCACGCGGCGTGAGCGAAAGTTTCTGGGTACTCACCGGCACCACCAAAGACCACGCCCTCAGCCCCGACATCGCCCTGGCCGCCCAATCGAACGCCACGGTGGTAATTTTGATGGGTTGGCGAAAAATTGGCGAAATCGCGGCGCTCTTCGCGGCGGCGGGAAAAAGTGCGTTGCCCGTCGCCATCCTCCAGGACGGCAGCACGCCCCGCGAGCGGACGATTTTCGGCACCGTAGCCGACATCGCCGACCGCGTGACCGAGGAGGCGTCGAAAAGCCCGGCGGTCATCGTGCTGGGCGAGGTAGTACGGCTGGCCCCGGCGTGGGTGGAGGCGGAAGTACGGCGGCTGGTGGCGTGAAAAAGGTTCGTACCTTTGGGAAAAACCCGATTTTGCCATGCAAACGAACGTATCCGTCGACCATCAACTTGTTGAAGAAGCCTTGACACTCAGTCAGTTGAAAAGTAAAAAGGAAGTGATTCAACTGGCCCTTCAGGAGTTGGTGCTAAAACTGCGTCGGAAAGAAATTCTCGGTCTGCGGGAAGCCGGAACGTGGGAGGGCGATTTGAACGCGATGCGGCATGACTGAGGCCGTTTTATACGACAGCAGTGTTTAGGTCGATTTTCTCAACCAGCGAAAGACGCCCCAAACCCTTCGGTTGGAAAGGGCAATTCAAACGTCTTCCGACGATGTGCTGACCTGCCCAACCGTGGTACAGGAAGTTTTGCAGGGAATTCGTGATGACGCAAAATACGAACGCGTCAAACGCAGCCTGCTGGCGTTCACCTGCCTCCAAAGCGACCCGCTCGCCGCCGCCATCGAAGCAGCGGATTTGTACCGGATGTTACGAAAAAAGGGGGTCACCATTCGGAAACCCAACGACTGTCTAATTGCCCGTTACGCCATTCAGGCTGGGGTTACGCTTTGCCACGCCGACGACGATTTCGACCGGATTGCGGCAAATTCTTCGTTGGAAGTCATTAGGTGATTCTATCTTCCCCCATGAACGCTCACCGACTCGACACCTTCCCGTACTCCCCCCAACGCCGAAACCTCGATTTCGACTGGGCCAAACAATCCCGGCCCGGCATCCGTTACGTCGAACTGCCCACGGCAAAAGTGAGGGTGCGCGTGGCGGGTTCGGGCAAAAGAGTCCTCGTGTTCTGCCCCGACCCGCCCATGACCATCGAGCACTACGACCGGCTGTTCGAGTTGCTGACGCCCTGGGCGACGGTGGTGTGCTACGAGGCGCCCGGTTTCGGGTTTTCGGAGGCAAAATCCGGCTTTGGCTTCACGTTTCCGGAATACGTTAGCGTGGCCAACGCCGTGCTGACGGCCCTGGTCCTCGGCCCCTGCATTCCGGCAATGGCCTGCGTGGGCACCTACATCGGGTTGGGGCTGGCTGCGGCGCACCCCGAAAAAGTGGAGAAGCTGGTCATCATGCAAGGCCCGCACTGGCGGGAGGAAGTGAAGTGGGCCTTTCGGATTGACACGAAAAAAGTGGTGCGCAAACCCTTCCTCGGTCAACTGGCAATGATGGTCGCCAAACGCCGCGTCAGCACCGGCTGGACGCGCTACGCCATCGGAGACAAAGCGAAAGCCCCGGCGTTCATTCAACCCTTCGAGGAAACCTACCGGCACGGCGGGTGTTTCTGCCTCGCCTCGTTTTCGCAGGGCTGGTTTATCCGTTCCGCCGAGCCGACGTTCGAGGGCATCACCGCCCCGACGCTGGTCCTCTGGGGCCTGGCCGACCGCTCCCACGCGCCCAGCGACAAGCCCTCGGTGCTGGAGTACGTGCCCCAGGCCCGGTACGAGGAATGGCCGGGCATCGGGCACTTCACTGAGTTGGAAGACCCAGAGCGGTTTGCGGAGGTGTTGCGGGAGTTCGTGTTGGGGTAGTTTGCGAAAAGGGGTCACGCTGAGCGGAGTCAAAGCGCTACGTTAGCCACGCCGATGCGCTTCGACTCCGCTCAGCGTGACACCGTAACCCGTTCGTTCAAAAAGCGTTTTTGCAAAAACGCAGAAATCAGGTTACCGAATTGCCCAAAGACCTTCCAAAAATTTTGCACTATCCCGAAAACCAGTTTTAAATTCTAAAGAACTTTCGTGAAAAAGTAGAAAATTTGGCAAAATGGGTTTGAAACCATTTTGAGCATAAATAACCAGTGCCTACATTTGAATCAAGCAATTGCCATTGAGTACCAGTACCCAGGAGACGGCCGCAACCGTCCGGCGTTCGAGGTGGGGGCTTCGAACGCCGCTCCTGACGGGACACTTTCCTAAAATTCTGTTTTACAGTCTGTTTCGTCATTCTAATCCAACAAAAAACCGGAGCGACGTGGGGGCGTCGACTCCGGCAAACGAAAGGAACACGTAGGAGTATTCACTTTTCAATTCAAAAAAAATGCTTAATTCGTACAAAAGCAAATGGGGGTTTGCTTTTGTGAGTATGCTCACGCTCGTGGGCACCGCAAAAGCACAGATTACCCTGACGGGTCAACTCCGAACTCGCACCGAACTCCGCGACGGCCTCGGCACGCTTCAGCCTCTGGGCGCGAAAGCGGCAGCCTTCACCTCGCAACGCACCGGCCTCACCTTCGGCTACAAATGGGACCGCCTCACATTTGGGGTAACGGTCCGGGATGTACGCGTCTGGGGACAGGACGCCAGCAGCATCTCCAACGCCGACGGCAACAAGCTCTTCCTGCACGAAGCCTGGGGCGAAATCGTACTGGCCAACATCGCCGACACGACGCTGAAATTCAAAGCCTTCGATAACCTCAGTCTGAAAATCGGGCGGCAGGAACTGGTGTACGACGACGTGCGTCTGCTCGGCAACCTCGACTGGCTCCAGCAAGGCCGCCGCTTCGACATGGCCCTTTTGAAAGCCCTGAAAAAGGGCTGGCAAATCGACCTGGGCGTTGCCTTCAACCAGAACACCGACGCGTTCGGTACGAAGGGCACCTTTTACACGCCGGGCAACGTACCCGCATCCGTCGCCAATTCGAAGGGCGCGTTCGTGACGATTCCCGCCGGTTTCGAGCCGACTTCCGGCAAGGGCGGTGCGCCGGTTTTGGCGAACGTCGTCAGCACGAACGGGCAGAATCAGCAGTTCAAAACGATGCAGATGCTGTACGTCAGCCGCAAATTCGGACAGACGAAGTTCGCGGGCCTGGTGTTCAAAGACGATTTTCAAAAATACCGTATAGACTCCCTCGGTAGCGCCGCCACGGGCGTGGTGTACGGTCGCCGCTACGACGTGGAGGGTACTCACCGCCGCGTGACCTACGGGGGTATGCTGACGGGGTTGGTGGGCAATGCTTCCTCGAAACTGGGTAAATTGGCCTGGCAAGCCTTCGCCTATGGGCAAGGTGGTAAAAACCGCGACGGGCAAGACTTGAGCGCCTACCACTACGGCGGCAACGTGATGCTGCAACGGGGCAAGTTCTCGTTCGGACCGGGTTACGAGGTGCTTTCAGGCAACAACACCGTCAGCCCGAGCGGCAAAGACAACCGCTTCGACCCGCTCTACGGCACGCCGCACAAGCACTGGGGTTACATGGATTATTTCTACGTGGGTACCGGCTCGCCGGTGGGTGGGCTGGCGAACGCGTTTTTCAAAACGAAATACGTGGTCAATCCCAACCTGTTCCTCACCGCCGATTTCCACAACTTCGCCCTGGCTAATTCGGTCAAAAACGGCCTCGACGCCACCGGCGGCAAGTTGCCAAGTCAGTTGGGCACCGAAATCGACCTGCTGCTGAATTACAACCTCAACAAGTTTGTGAACCTCGAACTGGGCTACAGCCACCTCCAGGCCACGAATTCGCTCGAATTCAGCAAACTGGGCAGCATGGACAAAGCCAAGCACAGCGCCAACTGGGCGTATTTAATGGTCAACATCCGCCCGGATTTCTTTTACACGAAGCCAGTGGCGATTAAGCAGTAAAAGCAAAAACAGGAACAACGATTCCCCTCCTTGATGAAGGCCGCCGTGGATACGGAGGGGTGCCCCGAAGGGGCGGGGTGGTTCGGTCGGATTAGAAGCTACTTTCATCCGCCAACGAACCACCCCCGCTCACGCACAAATCCCACCGCACCCCCTCCTTTGTCAAGGAGGGGAGTCGTAAAAAAAGCCTTTTCCCATGAAAAACACCCTAAAACTCCTCCTCCTCCTCTCCCTCACCCTTCTGATGGTGTCAGCGCGAAAAAAGCCCCTGGCGCTGGTCAAGCTGGGTTTCATTCCCCTCACCGACTGCGCCCCACTCGTGGTCGCCAAAGAACTGGGGCTGTTCCAGAAATACGGCGTCGAAGTCGAACTGACGAAGGAAGCCTCCTGGGCCAACATCCGCGACAAAGTCCTCAACGGCGAACTCGACGGGGCGCACTGCCTCTTCGGAATGCCCTTCAGCGTGTACACCGGCATCGGCGGCAAGGCGGGCAGCGAGATGAAAATCGCGATGGTGCTCAACAACAACGGTCAGGGCATCACGCTCTCGAAAGATTTCTGCGGACTGGTCGGCTTCAAGGAAGTCGGCAAGGTGGCCTCGGCGGTGAAGAACGTGCAGTCGCGCAAGGAAGTGACCTTCGCGATGACCTTCCCCGGCGGCACGCACGACATCTGGCTGCGTAACTGGATGGCGGCGGCGGGCATCAACCAGAAATCCGTCGGCATCATCACCATTCCGCCCCCGCAGATGGTCGCCAACATGAAAGTGGACAACATGGAAGGCTACTGCGTGGGCGAACCCTGGAACGGCGTGGCGGCGGCGCAAAACGTGGGTTTCACCCACATTGCCAGCCAGGATTTGTGGAAACACCACCCGGAAAAAGCGCTGGTTGTGAACAGTCAGTTTGCCGCCGGTCGCCGGGAAGATTTGAAGAACGTGATGAAAGCCGTGCTCGAAGCCTGCCAGTGGCTCGACAACCTGGGCAACCGCAAAAAAGCCGCTTCCTGGCTCACCAAGCCGTACTACGTCAACGCCGCGCTGCCCGTCATCGAGGCCCGGCTGCTGGGTTCCAACGATTTGGGCTGCGACCTGGGCGTGCAAAAGTACAAGGACGATTACATGACGTTTTACAACAAAGGCTTCGTCAATACGCCCCGAAAAGTCCACGGAATGTGGTTTCTGGCGCAGTACGTGCGGTTTGGACTGGTGAAATCGGCCCCGGATTACAAAGCCATCGCCGAAAAACTCATCCTCGACGACCTCTACGCCGAAGTCGCCAAGAGCCTGAACATCCCCGCTGCTACTGACGACATGAAGGCGTTTAAAACGACTTACGACGTGGCCTTCGACCCGGCGAATGTGGGGGCGTACCTAGCGAGCACGAAGAAATAAGCGAAACCCTGACAGCGGTCGTCAGACCCTGTCAGCGGTTAAGCGGCGTTCCACCAAAAACAACCACTGCCAGGGTCTTCGACCACTGTCAGGGTTCTCGAAAATCATGAATTTCCGCACCCTCCTCCCCGCCCTCTACTTCCTCGGAAGCATGGCGATTTTACTGACCATCTGGTCGCTCGTTTCGCTCGTGACGAAAGCCGAAATCCCCAACCCCGCCGCCACCTGGCTGGTGTTCCGTGAGATGCTCGCCGACCCGTTTTACGACTACGGCCCCAACGACAAGGGCATCGGCATCCAGCTCTGGAGTTCCATCCAGCGCGTGTTCAGCGGTTTCCTGCTGGGTAGTCTGGTGGCGATTCCGCTGGGCTTTCTGATGGGTTCGTCGAAAACCGCGCTGAAGTTGCTCAACCCGCTCGTCCAGATTCTGCGGCCCGTCTCGCCGCTGGCCTGGTTTCCGCTGGGGCTGCTGGCCTTCAAAGCCGCCGCCGGTGCGACGGTGTTCATCATCGCCATCACCAGCCTCTGGCCCACGCTCATCAACACGGCCTTCGGCGTTTCCACGATTCCCCAGGACCACAAAAACGTGGCGAAAGCCTTCGGATTTTCCCGTTGGAAATACCTGACGAAGGTGCTCCTCCCCTACGCCTTGCCCCACCTGATTACCGGCCTGCGGCTCAGCATCGGCGTGGCCTGGATGGTCATCGTGGCGGGCGAAATGCTCTCCGGCGGCATGGGCATCGGCTTTTTCGTCTGGGATAGCTGGAACGGCCTTTCCCTCGAAAAAATCCTCTCGGCCATCCTCCTCATCGGCACCGTCGGGCTATTGCTCGACCAGGGTTTTGGGTGGTTGCAGAAGCAGGTTTCGTATTAAAAAAATACCCCCAACCCCCTAAAGGGGGCTTTTTCACTGCTGACAGTTCAGGCAGGTAGCCCCCTTTAGGGGGTTGGGGGTGACACACCAAAACCCATGAAACCCCAACCCCTCCTTTCCGACTCCGCCAGCGACTTCCACAAGCTCGTCCGACCGACGAGCATCGAAGTGCGCGACGTGACGATTTCGTTCAAAACCCCGAAGGGCACGTACACCGCCGTCCAGAACATTTCGCTTGACGTAAAAAAGGGCGAAATCGTCGCCATCATTGGGCACTCCGGCTGCGGGAAAAGTACGCTGATGAACGCCATTTCGGGCATGGTTAAACCCACGGGCGGCGAGGTCGTCGCCAACGGGAAAATCGTCAGCGGCCCCGGCCCCGATCGGGGCATCGTGTTCCAGAATTACTCGTTGCTGCCCTGGTTGTGCGTGTACCAGAATATTTACCAAGCCGTGGATTCGGTGTTCAAGGAAAAAACGAAGGCTGAAAAACGCGCGCTGGTCGAGGAAAACCTGAGCATGGTCAACCTCACCGCCCACCAGGACAAACTGCCCGGTCAGTTGTCGGGCGGGATGAAGCAGCGCGTCGCCATCGCCCGCGCCTTCGCCATCGACCCCAGCATTTTGCTGTTGGACGAACCCTTCGGCGCGTTGGATGCGCTGACGAAAGGCGCGATGCACATCGAACTGCTGAAGCTCTGGAACCTCGACAACCGCAACAAAACCATCGTGATGGTGACGCACGACGTGGAGGAGGCCATTTTCCTGGCCGACCGCGTGGTGGTGATGAACAACGGCCCGGCGGCCACCATCCGCGAAATCGTGGACGTGCCGCTGGAGCGCCCGCGCAACAAAAAAAGCATCGTTCACGACCCGGCCTACATGGACATCCACGACCGGCTGCTGAGTCTGCTGTTCGAGAAGTTTTCGATTGAAGATTAGCCACGACCCGTCGGACGGCTGGCGTAATTCTCGTCGGTAGCCAAGCGCCTCCCAGCCGTCCGACGGGTAAAGAACAAAACCATGACCCCAAAACCCCTCGACCGCCTCCCCATTTTCAGCCTCGGCGGCGTGCAAATGCGCACGTTTCACATCACCTGGCTGACGTTTTTCGTCTGCTTTTTCGGCTGGTTCGGCCTCGCGCCGCTCATGCCCGCCATCCGCGCCGACCTCGGCCTGACCAAGCCGCAGGTGGGCAATACCATCATCGCGGCGGTTTCGGCCACGATTTTCGCCCGGCTCCTCATCGGTCGCCTCTGCGACACCTGGGGACCGCGCAAAACCTACACGGCCCTGCTCGTGCTGGGCGCGATTCCGGTCATGGGCGTGGGGCTGGCGCACGACTACACCACGTTTTTGCTCTTCCGGCTCCTGATTGGCGTCATCGGCGCCTCCTTCGTCATCACGCAGTTTCACACCTCGATGATGTTCGCGCCGAGCGTGAAAGGCACGGCCAACGCCGTGGCGGGCGGTTGGGGAAACCTCGGCGGCGGCGTGACCAACATGGCGATGCCACTGGTGATGGCCGCCCTCGTCGGCTTCGGCTACACCAGACCCGAAGCCTGGCGGCTGGCGATGGTTTTGCCCGGTGTGCTGATGCTGGTGATGGCTTTCGTGTATTTTAGGTTCACGAAAGACACCCCGGCGGGCAACTACCGGGACGCCGGACCGGACGAAATTCAGCGCGAGGTTTCCCAAAAATCCTCGGTCAGTTTCGGCAAAGCCGTGTCCGACCTGCGGGTCTGGGCGTTGGCCTTCGCCTACGCGGGTTGTTTTGGCATGGAAATCACCTTCGACGGCGTGGCCGCGCTCTACTTCTTCGACAATTTTGGCTTAAACGAAAAAACCGCCGGCCTCTGGGCGGGCGTGTTCGGGTTCATGAACCTCTTCGCCCGCGCCCTCGGCGGCATCCTCGCCGACCGCGTGGGTAGAAAATACGGCATGCGCGGCAAGGGCCTGCTGCTGGCCGGGTTGCTCCTGCTCGAAGGCGTGGGCATCGGCCTGTTCGCCGCGTCGGGCAACCTGACGCTGGCCGTGGTGTCGATGCTTTCGTTCGCGCTATTTTTGAAAATGGCGAACGGCACCACCTACGCCATCGTACCCTTCGTCAACAAAAAGGCGGTCGGCGTGGTGAGTGGCGTGGTCGGGGCGGGCGGCAACGTGGGCGGGATGTTGATGGGGTTCCTGTTCAAATCGGCCACCATCAGTTACAGCGATGCCTTTTTGTACATCGGCGCGGGAGTGGCGGTGGTGGGCTTGGGAATGTTGCTGGTGAATTTTGCGAAGGAGCCGGTGCAGGAAGAAATGTTGGAGGAAGTGCAGGTAGCGTAAAAATCCCCCTTTGAAGGGGGGTGCGTGGGCCTTGCGGTGGGAGGGAGATGTCTTCGCGCCTCGACCGGCCACATCCCCCTCCTCCCCACAAGGCCCACGCACCCCCCTTCAAAGGGGGAATAAATGCAGCCACACACGCGTGATTTTTGATAATCTGACATGAACCCGAAACCCACCGAACACCACTCCACCTGCTGCTACTGCGGCGTCGGCTGCGGGGTCGTCGTGACCGACCACGGCGCGGGAAAACTGAGCCTGCGCGGCGACGAATCCCACCCGTCGAATGGGGGGATGCTCTGCTCGAAGGGCATGAACCTGCACTACACGGCGATGGACAAAACCGACCGCCTGTTGCACCCGCAGATGCGGATGAACCGGTCGATGCCGCTCCAGAACGTTTCGTGGGACCAGGCGCTTGACCGCACGGCGCTCATTTTCAAGAATTTCATTCAAAAATACGGCCCCGACTCCGTCGGGTTTTACGTGTCGGGGCAGTGTTTGACGGAGGAATACTACGTCGTCAACAAGCTCATCAAGGGCTTCATTGGCTCCAACAACATCGACACCAATTCCCGGCTCTGCATGAGTTCGGCGGTGGTGGGTTACAAACTGACGCTCGGCGAAGACAGCGTACCCGTCTGCTACGAAGACCTCGACGTGGCGGATTGCTTTTTCGTGGCCGGTTCCAACGCTGCCTGGGCGCACCCGATCATCTGGCGGCGCATCGAGGCGAACAAGGCGAAAAACCCGGCGGTAAAAATCATCGTCGTCGATCCGCGCCGCACCCAAACCGCCGCCGTCGCCGACCTGCATTTGCAACTGAACCCCGGCACCGACATCGTGCTGTACAACGCCATCGGGCGGATTTTGATCGAGAACGGGTGGATTGACGACGATTTCATCGAAAATCACACCGACGGTTTTGAAGCGTACAAAAACCAGGTTTTTCAGAAAACCATCGAAGAAGCCGCCGAGCGCTGCGGCCTCGACCCCGCCGACATTCGCCTCGCCGCCCGCTACCTCCACGAATCGAGCGGTTTCCTGACGCTCTGGACGATGGGCCTCAACCAGTCGGTGGTGGGGGTGAACAAAAACGTCGCGTTGATTTCGCTCAACCTCATCACGGGCCGCATCGGCACGCCCGGCAACGGCCCCTTTTCGCTCACCGGCCAGCCCAACGCGATGGGCGGGCGCGAAGTCGGCGGCCTCGCCAACCTCCTCCCCGCCCACCGCGACCTCGCCAACCCCGCGCACCGCGCCGAAGTCGAAAATTTCTGGGATGCTCAGGCGAAAATCGCCCCAAAACCCGGCCTCACCGCCACCGAGATGTTCGACGCTCTGAACGACGGGCGGATGAAAGCCATTTGGATTATCTGCACCAACCCGCTCGTGAGTATGCCCGACGCCGGGCTGATTGAAGCCGCGTTGAAAAAAGCCCGTTTCGTGGTCGTGCAGGACGTCTCCAACCGCTCTGACAGCCTGGCCTACGCCGACGTGGTGCTGCCCGCCGCGACCTGGCTCGAAAAAACGGGCACCATGACCAACTCCGAGCGCCGCGTCACGCTGCTGCCCAAAGTCCTCGACCCGCCCGGCGAGGCGCTGTCCGACGTGGAAATCATCCTGCGTTTTGCGAAAAAAATGGGTTTCGGCCAGTGGTTCGACTACGCCGACGAAGCGGAAATCTACGCCGAACACGCCGCCCTGACGGCGGGGACGAATTGCGACGTGTCGGGGGTGAACTACGAGGTTTTGCGGGAGCAGCGGAGTGTGCAGTGGCCCGCCCCCCCCGCCCGTTCCACGGTGGCCCACGAAGGGGGAGCTACGTTGCGGTTCCAGTCCCTTCCTTCCGAACCATCCGCATCTGCCGAACGTGGTAGCAACGTAGCTCCCCCTTCGTGGGCCACCGTGGAACGGGCGGGGGGGGCTGTGCGGCTATTTACCGACCACCAATTTTTCACCCCAAACCGCCGCGCCAAACTCCACCCCGTCCCCGACGAAAACCCCTCCGAACCCCTCGATGGCGATTTCCCGCTCATCCTCACCACCGGCCGCATCCGCGACCAGTGGCACACGATGACCCGTTCGGGCAAAGTCGCCAAGCTGCGCCAGCACGTCAGCGAGCCGTTTCTTGACATTCACCCCGACGACGCGGCGGAGCGCGGCATCGTTGAAAACCAGTTGGTGGAAATCGAAAGCCGACGCGGCACGGCGCGGGTGAAAGCCAAACTCACGCCCGACGTGAAGCGCGGCGTGTGCTTTCTACCCATGCACTTCGGGCGGAGCGGCGGCGAGGCCCACGGCCGTGCCAACAACCTGACCAACCCGCTGGTGGACCCGCGCTCGAAAGAGCCGGACTTCAAGTTTTCGGCGGTGCAGGTGCGGGTTTACGAAAAACCCGTCGAGAAAATTGTTGTCGTCGGCGCGGGCAGCGGGGGGCTGGGTTTTGTGCAGAGCTACCGGCAGCGCAACCAACGGGACGAAATCCACGTGTTTTCGCAGGAAATTTACCCCTTTTACAACCGCGTGCTCCTGCCCGATTACATCAGCGGGGCGCAAAGCTGGGAGCAACTCGTCAAACTCCGCGAAGACCAGTTTGCCGCCCTCGACATCCGCGTTCACAAGGGCGTGGGCATCGCGCACATCGACCGGCAGCACCGCATCGTGACCGACACGAACGGCGAGGAACACGCCTACGACCGCCTCGTACTGGCGACGGGTAGCCGGGCCTTCATGCCGCCCAATTTCCCCAAACTCTCCGGCGTGTTCAACATGCGCAGCCGCCTCGACGCCGATGCGCTGCTGCCGTTTTTGGGGAGTGAAACCCCCGCCGCCGTCATCGTCGGCGGGGGCTTGCTGGGTATCGAACTGGCCGGGTCGTTGCGGCACATGGGCGTGAAGGTGACGATTGTCCAGAAAATCAGCCGGTTCATGGACCGCCAACTCGACCCGCTGGGCAGCGAACTCCTCCGACAGGAACTCCTCGACCGGGGTTGCGAACTGTTTTTCAACGACGAAGTCGCCCACTTCTACGGCACCGAACGGCTCGAAGGCGTCCGGCTGCTGTCGGGCCGGAAAATTCCCTGCGACGTGCTCGTGGCCGCCATCGGCACCATCCCCAACGTGGAACTCGCCCGCGCCGCCGGGCTGACGATGAACCGGGGCGTGGTCGTGAACGACACCCTCCAAACGTCGGACGAGCGCATCTACGCGCTGGGTGAAATCGCGCAGTGGCGGGGGCAAATGTGGGGCATCACCGCCGCCGCCGAGCAGCAGGCCGAAGTAGCGGCCCGCCACCTCGCGGGCGACGGGGCCGCGCCGCCCTACGCGGGCAGTCTCTCGATGAACATCCTGAAAATGGAGGGCCTCAACCTCGTCTCCCTCGGCCTGCCCGAAGCACCCGCGGACGACCCCGCCTACGAAGAAATCCTGTTCATGGACACCGCCAAGCGCTACTACAAAAAGTGCATCGTGTACCAGGACCGGCTCGTGGGGGCCATCCTCATCGGTGACAAATCGGAGTTTCAGGAATTCAAAGACCTGATTGCCAACGGCCTCGAACTCTCTGACAAGCGCCTCGAACTCCTCCGCTCCGGCAAAAAGGCCGACCCCATCCAGGGCAAACTCGTGTGCAGTTGCAACAACGTGGGCCAGGGCAACCTCGAAGCCGCCATCGCGGGCGGCTGTACGGAGTTTTCCAAGCTTTGCCAAACGACGGGGGCGGGGACGGGGTGTGGGTCATGTCGGCCGGAGGTGAGGGGGATTTTGGAGAAGAGGTTGCGGGTTGGGGAGGTGGTGGGGGTTTGAGGAATTTGTGTAGGTTTGGGAAGTTTCTATTTTCTAAACCTGCCTTCAACACTGTACTCCAATGCGAACTATCGAAATCAAAAAAGCACGGAAGCGCCTCCAATTAGTCGGATATTATCAAATTATTGGCGGAGCTTTAGGAATGTTGACGGCTATCTGGGCCCTGTTCACACAGACTGTAAAAATTGAGGTTTTTATGTATTTATTTGCCTTATGCCTATACCTTTATTCGATGTACTGCGGATACCTTTTGCTTCAAGACAAACATAATGGGATAAAACTTTCAATTTACAATCAAGCAATTCAAGTTATAGAATTTGCAATGTTTGGATACGCATACGGATTTGTGGCCGGAATCCCTGTGCAAATCGGAATTGATTTAACCGAAAAATTTACGTTTCATTTTTTTACTGGCGTATCAAAATTTTATATGAGCATTAATAAAAATCCGCAATTGCTCCAGTTAAATATTAATTTTTTTGCGGCATTCCTAATTTATCACCTTCAACGGGCAGAAGTTCGTATCACTTTACAATCTGAGAGCAATTGAAATCTGTCTTTTTGTTATCGCCGTGGTCGGTGTTCTCCTAATGCACCCAAGTTGTTCCAAGTCTGACGGGGGGCATTGTGCGGTGGCGACTTGGAACGGGCCATGAAACGCAGTCTTCAGACTGCGCACAACAACACCAATACGAAACGCCATGCCCTTCGCCTACAGTTTCGCCAACCCTAACGGCACGTACTTCGTCACGTTTGCGACGGTGCAGTGGGCGGATGCCTTCACGCGAAAGGCCTATATCGATATTTTACTCGACAGCCTGAGGTTTTGCCAAACGAAGAAGGGCTTACGCATTCACGCCTGGTGCATCATGAGCAACCACATCCACCTGATTATTTCCAGAGCATCGACACCCACGCTTTCGGACATTCTACGGGATTTAAAGAAGTACACATCCGTGCGTATTCTCGAAGCGATTCAAAAAGCAGAAACGCGGGAGAGCCGAAAAGGGTGGATGCTGTGGTTGTTTCGGAGCGCGGGCGAGAAAAATCCCAACAACGAACATTACCAATTCTGGCAGCAGGAAAATCACCCGGAAGAATTGGTAACGCCACCATTTTTGAAACAGAAAATGGATTACCTCCACAACAACCCCGTCGTGGCCGGACTGGTGGATGAGCCGTGGGAGTACCGACTTTCTTCCGCCCGCGATTACATGACGGATCGGAAGGGGTTGCTGGAAATCGAGTTTGTTTAAAAGGCAGTCGGAAGACTGCGTTTCATCGCCCGTTCCAAGTCGCCACCGCACAAAGCCCCCCGTCAGACTTGGAACAACCTCGCATCTGAAATGCCCGTCCACCTCATCGTCGCCCGCTACCGCGAAGAATTGAACTGGCTTCGCAAGGTGCCGCGCGTCATCGGCGTGACGGTCTACGACAAAAGCGGGGACGACCCGCCGCCCGGCGCGGTGCCCCTGCCCAACGTAGGCCGCGAGGCGCACACGTACCTGCACCACCTCGTCAGCCAATACGACGACCTGGCGGAGTACACAATTTTTTGCCAGGGAAAACCCTTCGACCACGCCTACGATTTTCACAAATCGCTGCGGGGTTTTGCCGAAAATCCTGAAAAAATCGGTGAATTTCGCTGGTTGGGCCACATCATCGACACCGACACCGCCGACGGCCACCGGCTGTTCCGGGGATGGAGCAAAAACGAAGACGGGCGCGGGCTGGATTTGCGCGGCTTTCACCGCCAGCTCTTCGGCAGCGAGGGGCCAGAGCGGTATTCGTTCGTGCTGGGGGCGCAGTTTGCCGTTCACCGTGACGTGGTGCGACGGCAACCCCGCCAGTTTTACGAACGTGCGCTGGCCCTTGCGGTCAATTTCCCCGACGCTGCCCACGGCTACGAACGCACCTGGGACCGGGTGTTCGGCCTCACTGGCATCGACCCGGTTTGGCTGGGTAAGCGAGAGACCGTGTATTTGAAGCCCGTAAAACCAAAACTTCCCGAAAGTTTTAAACCTTCGGGAAGTTGAGAAGAATCACAGACGGTCGGAAGCGCGATCCCGACTCATTGTTTGTTCACCACGAGGCGGCTGGTTTGTACTTGGGTGCGGATTTCAAACGATTGCTTGAATTGCTCTTTGCCGTTGGTCACGACAAAGGTGTAGGTGCCGTCTTCCAGCCCCGAAAGGTCGAAGCGGCGGGCGTAACGCGGGGCGCTGGCTGAGGCTGCATCGCGGAACAGGTTGGCTGAATTACCATCCTGAATGTCCACCGAGATGCGGTCGGCATTGGGATTTTCGAAACGCACGTCGAAGTTGAGCGTTTCGCCGAGGCGGTTGACGCGGACTTTCAACGGGTTGTCGGTCGAAACGGTCGGGGCCTGCGAAGCCGACTGAGCCGTAGCCGGGGTCGTGCCTGCGAGGGTCAAAGCTGCCGAAGCCACCAGGGCCACGAGCAGGGTTTTTACGGAGATGTTGTTCGTTTTCATGGAAAGAAAGACTTTTGTTTGAACGAATGTTTTTGGAATAATACAATCGCCCGTGATTCGCTGCTTGTTCATTTGAACGATGCAAAGGTATAGACACATTTTTAAACGCCTGTTAATGAATCGTTAAATTTTTTAGATAAACCTAAAAGTTCTTTTTAGGGTGCCACGCTTTTCGCGGAATTTTCCTAAAAATGGCAATTCTGAATGTAAAAAAAAATTTGATGACTCCGGGCCTTCGGCGAAATGTGAAAACTGGACTGAAAATAATCTTACGTTCCCTAGGCTGTCATCCAGAGCGCAGCGAAGGACCTCGTTGGACTGCCGAATAATCGACTACTAGCTACCGCTGGATCATCGTCTAACAGTCCGGTCGTCCAACGAGGTCCATCGCTGCGCTCTGGACGACAACAGGGAAACATCCACACCAACCATGCGCGATTACTACACCGTAAAACTCAACCTTCCCGGCGGCATCGTGTCGCCGGGTGAATTGCAGCGGATGCTCGCCGCCGCCCACGATGCCGGGGTGCGGCGGGTGCAGTTCGGGGCGCGGCAGCAACTCCTGCTGACCGTCCACGCCGAACAACTCCGGGGCCTGCAACGCGCCCTCGACGGCTTTTTCCACGAAAGCTACCCGGACGGAGTCGCCGACCAACACCCCAACCTCCTCAGTTCGTACTGTGCCGAGGAGGTGTTCATCACGCGCACCTGGCTGAGCGAAAGCAGCTACCAGGACGTGCTCGAAGGCTTCCAGACCAGCGAGTTTCGCCCGCGTCTGAAAATCAACGTGTCGGACAACCGCCAGAGTTTTACGCCGTTTTTTACCGGCAACCTCAATTTCATCGCCGCCGGGCGCGAGCACTTCTGGTACCTGTACGTGCGCGTGAAGCAGTCGAATACGCTGTTTTGCTGGCCCGTGCTGGTGTACACCAACGAAATTCCGCGCCTGAGCCGGGCCATCGAAACGGCGATGCTCGACGGGGGTTTTCGCGAAGAAAAAGCGTTGGTGGAGGCCGTCACGACGGGGCAAACGTTCATCACCCAGCCCATCGAAAAGCCGCTCGAACTGCCGCGTTTCATGCTGCCCTACTACGAGGGCTTTAACCGCTACGGGGCCAAAACCTGGCTGGGCATTTACCGCCGCGATGAGCAGTTTTCGGTGAATTTTCTGCTTGAACTCTGTCGGTTGTGTCTGCAAACCAAAGTCGGGCAGGTATGCGTAACGCCCTGGAAATCGTTGATTATCAAAAATATCGAAGAAACCGACCGTGAAAAGTGGAGCCGGATTCTGGGGCGGCACAACATCAACGTCCGCCACGCGGCCAACGAATTGTGCTGGCAAACCGAAGACCACTCCAGCGAAGGCGCGGCGCTCAAGCAACGCATCCTTCACTCCTTCGACCGGCACGACACGCGCACCTTCGGGCTGAGTTTCGGCATCCAGACCCGGCCCAAGTCGGAGGTGTTCGGCTCGGTGCTGATCCGCAAACGCCCGCTGCTGCGCCTCGGTACGCTGACGCTGTTGAGCCAGTACGACATTTTGTTCACCGAAGATTTTAACCCCAACTCGCGGACGTATTTCAGTTTCGCGACTGGGCTTTGGCGGACCCACCTGCCGGGGCAGTTGGAGCGGCTTTGCCGGAAATTCTCGGCCCAAAAATGGGCCGAGGTGCGGGAGGAGTCGGTGGCGGAAGTCGTTGGGCCGACTGCTCCCGGTGCAGAAAAACCCTTCCTACTCGTTCATCAATGCCCGCATTGCCTCACGGTGTACGACCCCGAATTTGGCGACGAACTCGGCGGCATCGCGCCGGGGATGGCCTTCGGTGACTTGCCCGAAAGCTACGGGTGTCCGACCTGCGACGCGCCGAAGGTGGAGTGGAAGGCGGTAGAGGCGGCAGCGCTGGTAAATTAAGCGCCCGCCTGGCAGTACCCCCAACCCCCTAAAGGGGGCTTTTCGCGCCCCTAATTTCCAGGCAGGAAAGCCCCCTTTAGGGGGTTGGGGGTACTGCCAGGCGGGCGCTCGGCCCTTTTCGGATGGACCAACAAAACAATTCAGGAAAATAAAACTGCTTACTTTTGCCAAACCGCGTCACCCCGACGCGGTTTTTTGCTGAAAAAAACATGGCCCAACCCAACCAGCAACTCCTCGTGATCGACAACCGGGGCGACGACAAAAACCTGAGCAAAAACCAGAAAGCCTTTAACCGGTACATCAAACGGATTCAAAAACTGGAGCTGGATTTGGTCAATTACCGGGCCTGGAGCGATCTGGCCCGGCAGCGGGCGCAGCGGGAAATCGTGCCGCTGGAGCAGAAAAACGCCGAAAAGCGCGTGGCGATGGTGCAGCTCCTCGACCGGCAGCACGACTCGGGCTTTTTCCGTCCGGCGGAGCGCAAACGCCTCGCCGACCTGATTATCAACCAATGCTTTGGCCTCATCGAAAACTACGGGAAAGACGAATTGAAGCCGATTTTCGAGAAGTACGACGGGAAGGATTTCGAGGAAGCCAACGCCCAGGCCAACGAGGAAATCGGGCAGACGATGAAACAGGTGTTCAGCCAGATGTTTGGCATCGAACTCGATGATGACGTGGACGTTTCCTCGCCCGAAAAATTCCAGGCCTACCTGGCCGAAAAGATGGCCCAGCAGCAGGCCCAGACCGACGAAGCCCGCCGCCTGGACGAGGAACGCCGCGCCAGCCGCAAGAAAACGCCCAAGCAACTCGCCGCCGAAGAGCGCCGGAAAGAAGAGGAAAAACACCTCAGCGTGTCGGTGCGGAAGGTGTACATGGATTTGGTCAAAACCTTTCACCCCGACCGCGAACCCGACGAAACCGAGCGCCAGCGCAAGACCGAAATCATGCAACGCGTGACGGAAGCCTACCAGTCGGACAACCTCTTCGAGTTGTTGAAACTTCAACTCGAATTCCAGCGCGTCGACGCCGACCACCTCGAAACCCTGGCCGACGACCAGCTCAAAGCCTACAACAAACTCCTCAAAAGCCGAGTGAATGAACTCGAAGACGAACTGCTCGGATTGCAGGGTGGCGGGGGCTTCGGTAGTTTCGAGAGCCGGTTCGTCGGGCCGCCCGCGCAGATGGACTGGGCGTTTAAAGACGCCGTCAAGGAACTAAAGGCGGGCATTCGCCAACTCGACACCGACCTCCGCCGCCTCGAAGACCCGGTGCAACTGCGGGAATTTTTGAAGCAGTACGGCAAGCAGCAACGCCACCGGGAGACGATGGATGATTTTTTCTGATTTCCCCCGTCACCCCGGCTGGTAGGGCCCGCCGGTTTCGCCCCAACCCCACGTTGGCATCGGTTCGCCTTCCTGAATCGGGTTCTGGTCGGCGTTGGAATTGAGCACGGCCAGGCGGCTGCCCCATTCGAGGTACCCCACCAGGGCCGAGCGAAACTCAGGGTCGTCGGCCAGGCCCACTTCGTCGGCGCTTTGGAGCAAAAGCTGCATCCAGCGTTGGCGTTGGGCCTCGGTGAGGCGCTTGCCGACGTGGTGGGCCACCATGCCGGCGTGGCTACCGCCGTCGTTTTCGGTGTAGCGCTTCGGTCCCCGGAACACCTCGCCGATGAAGTGGGCCACGTGCCGGGAGTGATCGCCCGCCATATTTTTAAAGATTGGATACAGCAGTTCGTCCTGGAAAACTTTATCGTAAAAAACCTGGGTCAGGCGTTCGAGGGCGTCGTTGCCGCCCGCCCAGTCGTACAAGGTTGGGATGGTTTTCATGCGTCAGCTAATTTCAAGAATTGGGGTGTCTTTTTTCTGAAACGAAAAAACCTCCCCCACCCGCTTGCCCAGCAGCAGCGCCCCCACCGGCGATTGCGCCGACACGGCGATAACCGCCTGTCCCTCCACCGTCACTTTCCCCACGCTGACCGACACCAGAAACAGCCCCGCCGCCGTGCGCACCAGCGAACCCGGTACCACGCGGGCGGCGGGCGGTACGTCGGATAGGCGTTCGAGCAGGTGGCGCTCCTGCCGGGCGGTTTCGTACTGGCGGGCGTGCATATCGCGGTCGAGTTGGCCCATCGCGCGGGCGGTTTCGTACTTGTCGCCCGCCGAGCTTTTACCCTCCGAGTTGGCCGATTCCTGGGCAGCTTGCATGGCGGCGTGGGCGGTTTGCATCCGTTCGTCGAGGAGGGTTTTTAGGGCGGTGAATACCTGGGTTTTAAAATCAGAATCGGTCATTATTCGGAAGGTTTTTTACCCGAAAGCGAAGCGGTCAGTTCGTTGAGTCGCCGTACTTTTTCCGCAAAATCACCCTTGATTTTCTCCCGCACGGCGGTCAGGTTTTCCAGGGTTTCCTGAATCGAATCGGGAATTACATCGCCCAGGAATTCACGCAGGCGCTTGGCGACGGTGGGCGATTTACCGTTGGTCGAAATGGCGATTTTCAAATCCCCCTTCTGAACGATGCTGCCCAGGTAAAAATCGCAGAGGGCAGGCGTGTCGGCTACGTTCGTCAAAATCCGGCGTTCGCGGGTGATGCGTTTGATGCGCTCGTGCAGGGCGGGGTCGTCGGTGGCGAGTACGATGAGGTCTTTTTCCCGCAAATCCTCCACCTCAAATTTCCGTTCCGTCAGCGTCACGGCGGGGTGGGCGGCGGCCAGTTCGCGGAGTTCGGGCAGGAAGCGGTCGGCCACCACGCTCACGCGGGTGTCGGGGCTGTTGACGAGTAGCGCACTGAGTTTTTCGAGGCCCACGTTGCCCCCGCCCACGAGCAGCACGTCAAGGGTTTCGAGTTTTAAGAAAATGGGGAAGAGGCGGTTCAACGGGCAGTTTTCAGTTTGCAGTTCACAGTTTTTAGTTGATGGTCAAAGGTACGCAGGCAACGGGTCGGCCCAAGCCCCGGCGAAAATCCTTACCTTTGCCGCCAGAAATCCTTTGGGTACAGGTTGGCTCAGTTGACCAACCAACTGAAAACCAAAAACTGAAATCGCAGATTCTGCGAAGCTAAAACCGAAAACCACCCCATGCCCGGAACCGAACTATTCGGCGCGGAAGAGCGCCAGGAAATCAACGACGTGCTGGAAACCGGCATCCTGTTTCGCTACAACCACGAGGCCCAGCGGAACAACGTCTGGAAAGCCCGCGAATTTGAGGCGGAAGTCTGCAAGGTCGTCGGCGCGAAGTACGCCCACGCCGTGAGCAGCGGCTCTACCGCCGCGCAGTGCGCGATGGTCGCCGCCGGGATTGGCGCGGGCGACGAGGTGATTGTGCCACCCTTCACCTACATCGCGACCATCGAAGCGGCCTTAATGATTGGGGCTTTGCCCGTTTTTGCCGAAATCGACGAAACGCTTTGCCTCAGCGCCGAAGGAATTCGGAAGGCTATCACGCCGCGCACGAAGGGCGTTTGCCTGGTGCATATGTGCGGGCAAATGGCCGACATGGACGCGATTATGGCCGTGATTCGCGAGCACAACCTCGTGCTGGTCGAAGACGCCGGGCAGGCGATGGGGGCCAGTTTCAAGGGCACCTTCACCGGGCTTTGGGGCAAAACCGGGGCGTATTCCTACGACTTTTTCAAAATCGCCACGGCGGGCGAAGGCGGCGTGTTCGTCACCAACGACGAAACCGCCTACCGCCTCGCCGACTCCTACGCCGACCACGGCCACGACCACGTCGGCTCGAACCGGGGCATGGAGCAGCACCCCATCATCGGCTTCAACTACCGGATTTCGGAACTGCACGCCGCCGTGGGCCTGGCCCAAACCCGCCGGGTGCCCCAGATTATCCAAAAAAATAATGAACACAAATGCCGGATGATGGACCTGCTCCGCGAAGTACCCGGCCTGGACTTCGCCCAAATTCCCGACCCCGACGGCGATTCGGCCACGTTCCTCAACCTGCTGTTGCCCGACACCGACACCGCCCAACGCACGGTGCACGAACTGAACGCGGCGGGCGTGGGTGGCTTCAACTACTGGTTTACGAATATGTACCACTTCATCAACCAGTGGGACCACGTGAAGGAGATGCGGACGGCGAGTAAACTGCCCATCGAAGTGCTCAGTGCCCCGCAGGATTACACGGCCCTCGATTTGCCCAAGTCGCAGCAAACCGTCGGGCGGTTGATTTCCTTCGGCATCCGCGTGACCTGGACGGCGGAAGAAGTGGAGGCGCTGGCCGGGAAAATCGGCGACGCGGTGCGGCGAGCGGTGAGTGTGGAGGCGTAGTCCTGTTAATAACCAACGCCATGAAAACCTTTGAGTTACAACTTCCCGATTCGCTCGACGTCAGTGACCGCGATTTGAAGATGATTCTGGCGAGCCGTCTGTACGAATCGGGTAAACTTTCGCTGGGCCAAGCGGCGGAATTGGCGGGATATTCCAAGTGGACGTTTATGGAATTGCTCGGAGAGTACGGCGTTTCGTTTATCAATTATTCAGCGGAGGATTTGGAACGTGAATTGACCCATGACCCAACTCGTCATCGCTGACACTAGTTGCCTGATTATTCTCCAGAAGTTGGGCCTGCTGGGCTTGTTGCCTCGTTTGTACGAGTCGGTGACGATTACTCCGGTGGTCGCGGCGGAATTTTTGGATTTTTTGCCGGAATGGATTTCGGTGAAACCGGTTGACGCCCCAATGCTGACTCCGCTGGCACCTTACAAACTCGACCCCGGCGAAGCAAGCGCGCTGGCTCTGGCCCTCGAACACCGCCGAACGGGCCAAGTTCTCGTGTTGATTGACGATTTGAAAGGTCGGCTCGCGGCCGAATATCTCGGCATTCCCATCAAGGGAAGCGTGGGGGTGTGTTGTTGCAGGCCAAACGGGAAGGGTTGCTCGCGTTGGTTCGGCCGCACCTGGAAACCATGCGCCGCCAAACCAACTTTCGCATTTCCGAGGCTCTGATTCAAAAGGCACTGGACGAAGCCGGAGAGATTTAATTTCACCCATGCACAAAAACTTCAAAGGCATCGAAAAAACCGTCTTCGGACGGCGGAGTTTTCACCAACTCGACGAGATTCTGGCCCCGCGCCGCTCGGAAAATCAACAGTATTTTGTCTTCCTGGTCGATCAGTATTTCAAGGGCAAAGACCTCGAACACAACCTGCCCAACCACCTCGAAGACCTGGTGTATTTCATCAGCGTCGAAGAACACGAGCCGACGACCGAGCAAATCGACACCCTCCGCGACGAGATTCTGGCGAAAAAAGGCCTCCCGGCGGGCGTGGTGGGCATCGGCGGCGGGAGCATCATGGACATCGCGAAGGCGCTTTCGCTCATGCTCACCAACGAAGGGTCTTCGACCCTTTATCAAGGGCTAAACCTCATCAAAACCCCCGGCGTGTACCACGTCGGCGTACCGACCATTTCGGGCACCGGGGCCGAGGTGTCGATGACCGCCGTGCTGACCGGTCCGGAGAAAAAGCTGGGCCTGAAGTGCGAATGGACGGTGTTCAACCAGGTCATCCTCGACCCCGACCTCATCGCCAGCGTGCCCACCGATTGGTGGTTTTACACGGGCATGGACACGTACATCCACTGCATCGAGTCGGAAAACGGGCAGTTCAACAACGCTTACTCCCACGCCTACGCCGAGCAGGCGATGAAGCTTTGCCGGGAAATTTATTTGGGCGAAAATGCGGGCCAAACCCCCGAAAACGACGAGAAACTGATGGTGGCTTCTCTGATGGGTGGCCTGAGTCTGACCTACTCGGAGGTGGGCGTGGTTCACGCGCTGAGTTACGGGCTGTCGAAAATTCTGGGCACCCGCCACTGTTACGCCAACTGCCTCATCATGAACCACATGGAGGATTACTACCCCGAAGGCACGACGGAATTCAAAAGCATGGTGAATCGCTTCAACGTGACGCTGCCGCAGGGTTTGTCGAAAGACTGGGACAACAAAACGCTCACCAAAATGGCCGAAGTATCCTACAACCTGCCCCACATGTGGAACCACGCCATCGGCTACGATTGGAGAAAGACGATCACGATGGACGTGCTGAAGAAGTTGTTTAAACGACTGTAGCTCACGGAAAATCTCCTTCAACGCATCGAATCGAATCCTGCGATTTTAGCGGGAAAACCCGTGCTGAAAGGTACTCGCCTTTCGGTGCAGTTCATCGTCGGGTTGCTGGCGAAAGGCTCGACGCACCGGGAGGTTCTGGATGAGTACTCCTACCTGACCGAGGAAGATATTCGGGCTTGCCTGGAATTCACCGACAAGCGTCAGTGTAACTGAAAACCGAAAACTGTTAAACTGAAAACTGATTTCCCATGTCCCAGAAAATCGTCCGCGTCGGCGATATCGAGTGCGGCTCCGACGAGCTGTTTCTCATCTCCGGCCCCTGCGTCATTGAAGACGAGCACATTATGCTCACCGTCGCCGAAAAGCTGAAAGGCATTGCCGACCGCCTCGGCATCAAAATCATTTACAAATCGTCTTTCCAGAAAGACAACCGCTCCAGCCTCGATTACTACAGCGGGCCGGGCCTCGACGCGGGCATCAAAATCCTGGCGAAAGTGAAGGAGCAATTCGGCTTTCCGCTCCTGACCGACATTCACTACCCTGAGCAGTGCGCCCCCGTGGCCGAGGTGGTGGACGTGCTCCAAATCCCCGCCTATCTCTGCATGCAAACCACGCTAACGGTGGCCGCCGCCAAAACCGGGCGGGTCGTCAACGTGAAGCACGGGCAGTTTCTGGCTCCCGAAAACATGAAGCACCCGGTGAAGAAAATTGAGGACTCCGGCAACGAGCAAATCATCCTCACCGAGCGCGGCTACACCTTCGGCTACAACGACCTGGTGGTAGACCCACGCAGTTTTTACCACCTCGCCAAAACCGGCTACCCGGTCGTGTTCGACGTGACCCACGCCATTCGGAAGTACGGCATCCCCTCGAAAGACGCGAAGGGCGGTGCCCGCGAATACCTGCCCGTGCTGGCGCGGGCGGGCGTGGCGGCGGGCGTGGACGGCCTGTTCGTTGAAGCCCACACCTGCCCCAGCGAGGCGCTCTGCGACGCGGCCAGTCAGTTGGACATCAGCCTGCTCGAAGAATTTCTAAAACCCCTGCTTGAACTCCACGCCGTGGAGGTAAAGTACCGGGCCACGCTTCCCCAACTGGCCTGAGGCGCACAGCCTGAATTTCGGTGGCGTGCCTTTTGCCAATAGAAAAAAGCCTCCGGGTAGCACACCCGGAGGTTTTCTTTTTTGTCAAAACCAACGTCCTTTACCATGCCCGAGTCGCTTACGCTCCCGATGGAAATTTCCCGGCACCTCACGCCTAATTTATACGTCACCAACAACGACGTCGAAATCATCGACAGCCTCGTGGACAACGGGCATATGTTCAAGTCCTTTTCCGTGAGTCAGGTCGCTTCCTACATTCAGGGGGAAGATTTTCACCTCGTCATCTTCTTCGCCGACGACTACGACCGGGGCTTCACGATGTACGTGGTCGAAGATTTTTCGGTGCGGGTCGATGACCTCCTCCAGCTTTTCAACGCCCTCCAAATCACCATCGATCAGGGCTACAGCTACAAACTCTTTCACGCCGCCAAGAGCCGGGTGGAACACATGATTCACATGGCCCCGACCTTCCGGGCGATGTACGGGAAAAAACCGCTGGAGGAGGAGGATTGAATTCGTTTGGAACCACCCTGCCTTTTTTCAGCCCACGACTTTAGTCGTGGGAACGAATTGAAATCCCCGGAGCGACAACCGTTTTAACGGTTTCTTCTTCCGAATTTCCGCGCTGTACCCGTTGGCAACTCCGCCATCAATTCGTTAGTTTTACTGAAAATCAACCGCTTGCCCAATGGAAACGCTTTCGCCCCCGAAAATCCCCCTCAGTTGGCTCGATATTCCCGACGAACTCCGCGTACCCGCCACGCTCGAAGAATACTGGAGCCTGGTGGACGAAGTGGATTACCAAATCGAGTTTGTCGACGGCGAAATTTTTTCCTTCATGAGTGAGGCATCCCTGCCACACGAGGTCATTGTGGCCCGGCTGGCGTACTTATTCGTCCCGTATTTCGATACCCTGGGCGATTGCGTCGTGGTTAGTTCCAATCTGAAAATCCAGCCCCCCGACTTCAACAAGTCGTTCAATGCCGACCTGTCGATGGTGCGCGGGAAACCGGAGTGGCGGGAAGTTGTCGTCGGACGGCAGCGGCGGAAAGGATTGAGTAATCCAGAAATCATCGTTGAAATTTTCTCAACTTCCACCCGCAGGTTCGACCAGACCACAAAACTCGCCGCGTATCAAACGATGCCTTCGCTTCGGCACCTGCTGTTCGTCGAGCAACACACGCCCTTTGCCCGCGTCGTTTCGGGGGTTAAAGAGTCAGAAGATTGGGTCGTCCGGGAGTATTCCGCCGAAGAGGATCGGGTTCAATTGGGCGATTTTTCGTTCCAGTTGGGCGACGTGTACCGCAACCTCCCCGCCTGAATTTCAGCCCACCACCCGGCTTTTCCCCCTTTTTCGCCAACTTTGCGCCCGCAAGTTGGCGTTTTTGTTTCCGGCCAACGCCTCACCGTTTGATTCAACCCCCTGATTCGCATGGAATTGTACCTTGATTCGGCCGATTTGAAGGAAATCGAAACCGCCTTCGGCCTCGGCTTCCTCACCGGCCTCACCACCACGCCCACCTTTATGCACCGCGAGGGCGTGACCAACCTCGACGAAACCATCGTGAAACTGGCGGGCATCGTGCCCGTGCTCCAAATTGAAGCCCTGGGCGAAACCGCCGACGCCATCGTCGCCGACGCCGACCGCCAACTGGCCCTGGGCCTCGACCCGCTGAAAACCGTGTTCAAAATCCCCGTCTCGCTCGAAGGCGTGAAAGCCTGTAAAATCCTGACGGGCCGGGGGCTGATGGTCAACGTTCACCTCGTCTACACCATCCAGCAGGCCTACATGGCCGCCACGGCGGGCGCCACGTACATCTGCGTGCTGGCGGGCCGGATGCAGGACCAGGGCTACGACGCCCTCGGTTTGCTGGCCGACGTGGTCGAACTGGTGGACAAATACGGCTACGATTCCAAAGTGATGTTTTCGTCGGTGCGCAACACCGAGCACGTCCGCAACGCCATCGACCTGGGGTGTCACACCATCACGGTGCCCTGGAAATTGCTGAAGGCGTTGACCGAAAACAACTTCACGGCCATCGGCACCAATCAATTCATCGAACACACCCGCCTGATTACGGTGAAAGTGGGCGAGGCCATCCGCGACGTAAATCCGCTCGTAACCGACGCCACCCTGCTATCCGACGCCATCGTGAAAATGACCGAGTACGGCTTCGGCTGCGTGACGGTCGTGGACGAAACGGGAACCCTGCGCGGCATCTTCACCGACGGCGACCTGCGCCGCTACCTGTCCAGCGAAGGCCGCGAGGTGCTAAGTAAAACGATGGGCGATTTTTCATACAAAGCCCCCATCGCCATCGAAGCCAGCGCCCTGCTCGACAGCGCCGCTGCGCTGTTCAAACAAACCAGCGTGGATACCATCCTCGTGACCAACAACGGGCGGCCCGTGGGGATGCTGGATATTCAGGATTTGAAGGAGGATTGAAAGGCGGGTTCGATTTAGTGCCTGTTGGTACTCAGGCGCACCGGTGGCGACTCAACACTGCCTTTTCGCTGAGGCGACAGTTTTGGAATTCCACGTCCAGTTTCCGATCTTAGTCATAAACCATGCAAGGCCATGAACGCACCTACCGACCTTAACGACTACCACAAGCAGCGGAACAAGCGATTGATCAAGAAAGTCTCCGAACAGCCACCCATGTCGCGGGAGGAGTCCATCGAACAGATCAGGCGGCTGCAAGAGCAGAGCCAACGACACGCGGAGAACGCGACGCGCTGAATGATTGGCTCCGTCCTTTGGAAGAACGCGCGTTACGGGAGTGGGCCGTGCAACATGAGTTGACGTGGGACGATGAAGAATTTACCCTGAATTGGCGAAAATTTGGTGAGGTCGAAGGCGCGGAGCATCGGGTTTTTGCCCGAAACGGACGATTTTACAAGAGAAACAATCTTGCTTACCACGGCAATTGGCTGGAGTATTTTCACCGTCTAACCCTTCACAACTGGCTTTTCCCCGATACGGCGCTTCGGTTTGAAGGATTGATCATCGCGGCCAACGCAGTACAGCCCGTCGTTTCGCAAAAAGCCCTACGGGGCGTTCGGGGCGCTACTCGCATGGAAGTGGAAACCGAAATGCGAAAACTGGGGTTTTCGCGCCGCCGCAACGACGATTACTTCAGTCCTACCTTACAACTGCTGGTCGAAGACCTGCACGACGAAAACGTGCTGGTGGATGCCGACGGAGACCTGTTTATTTTCGACCCGGTCATCTACCTGGCAAAGCCGGAGTGGAACTTGCCGGCGTTCTGAGGAGACCATTCAAAAACGAGTTGAGGCGCCTCTTCAGAACGCCTCGACCCGTAAAAAACAGCGTTTCAAAGTGTTACAGCGTGTCGATGTTGACGGCCAGCCGGAAAAAGGTGGAACCGACGAAATCATCATCGACGAACAGGCTGGTCACCGAAGGCGTGTAGGGCTGAAAACTGCCGTGAACGGCGATGCCCAATTGCTGGTTAGTCGACACGTCGCGGGCGGTGAGCCTGTACTTGCCCACCGGGATGTCTTCCACGTAATAACTGTTGTCGGGCACCATCGCGACGATTTTCTGGCCCGTGCTGCCGTCTACGAGCGGACCTTCGGGAATCAGCGTGACCTCGACATTTTTTCGTTCAATCTCACCACCGACCGATACTTCCAGCTTTGCCCCGAGCTTCCCATCCCGGTCGTCGTCGTCTTTTTTTCGCTTGCCCGTCAGTCGGAACTCAAAATTGCGGACGGCCCCGTCGTAGGCCGAAAACGAGCGGTCGTCTTCCACAACCAACTGGAGTTTGTAATTCTGCCGTGGTACTTCAGCGTGAGGCTTCCGTTCACGTGGTACGAGCCAGCGGCAATGCCCGTAGGCAGCTTGATTCGGTACGTACCATTGGCGTCTGTGTAGCCGCTGGAGGTGGTGTTGTAGTAATCATCATTGTCGGCGGTGATGTGGGCATTGGCCACGGGCTTTCCCTGGCTATCGACCACCTTACCGGTAACGATCCCCTCCTGGGGCGTCGTGGGATCGGTGGGTCGGTTGGAATCCTGGCAGGCCGGAAGCGCCAGGGCGCTGGCCAGGAGCAGTACGTACGAGAGGGCTTTCATGGGGAGAGTTGGTTTTGTTTCCCCAAAATTCAGCCGTCCGCCTGCGGTTTGGAAGTGGCTTTCGAGCCAGTTGTGGCTTTGGTGTGGTTAGTTGAGGGAAATGCGGAACGAATTGAAAGGAGAACGTTCAGCAACGTTGAGCGGTAAGAAGTGAGCCGGTTACTCAGGCTCCTACCCGTACGCAACTCCCCGCCATGATTTGCCAGCGGTCATCGGTCCATTGCCAGACCCGCAGGTACCGCAGCCGCTCGTTCAATTCCTGCCCGAAATAGTGAGCTTTCAATTCGACCACGACGGAAACCGCCGCCGTATCACCGTGTACGCGCACCACGGGTTCGCCCGGTTCGATCGAACTAACGACCATGTTTCCCGAACGGTACGCTTCCAGGTCGTCCGCTTTGGTGGCGAGTTGGCCGTTGGGCAGGTGAAAGAGCAGATCGTCGTGAATCAGGGCATCCAGCGCGACCACGTCAGCGGTTCGGACGGCGGCGAAGAGCGTTTTCTCACTTTCAACAACTTGCTCGGCAAGGCTCATGGGGAGGAATTACATTTGCGGGGAATAGAAACCATTCCCCGCAAAGGTCGCCCCGTACTAGTTATTCTGCTTTGGTGATCACGCAGAAAAGTTGATCGCACGAAAGGACGTGACCATCGCTGCCGTGGTGACCAACCGTCCTGGCCTGCTCCTGAAGTTCTTCCTGGGTTGGAATCCGTTCCGACTCCTGAAAGGGCGTGAGGTTGGTCATAAACTCCAGAATCATCACCAACTCCTCTTCTGATTGGGTAATGATACGCGACGGTTGCCGAACGATTTCGACCGAATCTACCCCCGGTTGCTGCGCGAATTCCTGCATGAATGTCGTAATGGGAAACCCATGTCCGCGTAGGGCCTTGTAAAACTTCATGCAGTCGGTGTCTTCGGCCTGAAGCACCACGATGAGCGTCCCCCCCGGCTGTACCCACGACAGAACCCGGTGCAGCAGCGCCTCCCAATCGGCGCGGGGCACGTAATAAAGGACGTGCGAACAAAGTCCGAACTCCGCGCGGCCTTCTTCAACGGGCGCTTCCTCGATGGTATCGGGCAGGATGCGGATGTTGTCCCCCGAAGCGGCCAGTTCAGCGAGCAGCGAGGGGTTGGGTTCAACGGCCACGACTTCGGCGAAGTGGGCGGCCAGCGGACGGGTGAGGATGCCATTGCCCGCGCCGGCATCGACGGCCCGCTGGTTTTGCGGATACCGGCTCAGGAAATCAGTCAGCCAGGCGGTGGCTTGTTGCTTTTGGTCGGTGCTTTTGATGAAGAGGGTAAAGACCTGGTCGTAGTACTCGTCGTGCGAATGGAAAACGCGGATGGGGTGCATGAAAAGGGAATGGTTTAGAAGCGCATTATTTATCCCAATCAGGCCAAGTGCGTAACCAGAATTTCAGCGATAAAGGAATTATTCTTTAGGCGTTTTTGACTTTTTAGCCTGGGAAATAAATACAGGAATCAGGGCCAGAAATACGGCACCAATGGCAAGCCAGAAGCAGTCATAGGTGTGTTTTAAGAGGTGTGATGGGTATAAGCACATTTAGGAAAATAAAATAACCCCATAACAACGCCCCGCAGGGGCTTGTAATAGTCGTCACTCGCCAGAGGCGAGCGACTGCTGGAACCGCAGTACAACAGAATTACCGCTGCTAATTGTTTCAATGTCCAGCCCCACTATTGGCAATACCAATGTTGGCAGCAGTTTTTCTTCTCTTTCGCCAGATTCCCATACCAATTCCTAAAACAATAATTAATGATATTCCTGCAAAAATTAATTTTGTCATTTTCCCAAGAAGCATTGAAAAAAGCAAAGTGTCTGTTTTTCCTGTCTCTAAAAATACCCAATCACTGGCTATTTTTGTAGCTAAATTTGGGTTGCCTGTCTCTAAAATAATTATTCCGTCACCTGATATTGGATTTATTCTTATTGCCGTATTAATTGGTGGTGTACTTTTTCCATCGTGTCCGAAAATGTCTTCACCATTTTCAATATCAATATAAAGCATAGCTCCCAGACCGTAGATTTTTTCACCCATCACATCCCAATGCGATTTTCTCATTAGCTTTAATGATTCAGGGCGTATCTGTCCTCTTCCAATGGGTTCACCATTTTTGCCTTTTAAGAACAGTTGAAAAAATTTCTCTAAATCTGAAAGTGATGTATATAACGAAGTTGCCGCCAAAGAAGTATAATAAAAATGTGATGCTGTACTTTTGTCAGAATTGTAAAATTCGCAGAGTCTACTTTTCAGGGTGTCGTCTAAAATATAACTACTACTTGTCATTTTCAAAGGTTTAAACAAATTGTCTTTCATAAAATCATTAAAAGTTTGTCCACTGGTTTCTTCTACTACCAACTGTAAAAGTGTAAATCCACCACCTGAGTATTTCCATTTTGAACCTGGCTCAATCCCTACTTTTACTTCACCGCTTTCTCCATCATCAGCGTCTTTTGCTTTGGTAAGTGATTCTTCTAATGTTTGAGTCGAATCCTTATTTCTAAAACCATTGTAACCTAGCCCGTCAGTTAAACCAGCTGTATGACTTAACAATTTTCTTACGGTTACTTGTTCATTGTCAAATTCACTTGGTGGAAGTTTCCATCTTTTAAGATATTTACTAACGGGTATGTCCAAATTTATTTCACCTAATTCAACCAGTTTCATGATACCTACAGCAGAAACAATTTTAGAAAGAGATGATACTTGAAATATTGTGTTTTTATCAACTTTTTTGCTTTTTGAATAAAAGAGTTCTTTTTCTATTGTACCGTCTTTCATAATCGCCATTGCAAAGTTCCCTACAAATTCTTTTTCAATCTGTTGATTAACCACTTCTGTAAATAATTTGGGGTCGTTACTGCCTGTAAAAGGTTGGTGCCACCAACCTTTGAGTGTGCCATAAAATGCAATACCACTCCATAAAAGAGATAATAAAGTGATTGCAAAAAAGTACTTAAAAATTCTTTTCATATCCTAAATATTTAGGGTGTCGTTAAAATTACTACCACCGAACAGGGCTTGCTGCAGGTGTGGAATTAGAATTCCGTCTGCCCGGAACCGCTGCTGGATAAAGAACTAAAAGTACAAGTTAAAAATCAAAAGCCCAATAGCATTCCGTCCAGCCCGGACTGATGCACAATAGCGAACTAAAGCCGAAGCTAACAACGTCCAGCCACACTTGCAGCAAACCCCATGTTGTGTGCTGTGCTTTTTGTCGTTGTGTTGGTTTACTTTTTTAATGTCAAAGGAAGTTGGCCTTCAAATACCATGTCAAATTTTATTTCTGTGTAGTCTTTCGGTTTTTTGCCATTTACATAAATCCAATCTGGAAGGTATTTGTCAAAAACGATACTGAAATTTTTCTCTCTATTTTCATATTTTTCTTTGTCTGCATATTCGGTTAAAAGTAAAATGTCAAAGTCAGCATTTGCTTTTAGATCTTGGTTGGTAATTAAGAGTTGGTATGATTTTATGAACTTCATTTTCTTGGCATATTGTCTTGCCGCACCCCAATTTTTTTGTAAAACTAAAACTGCACTGTCTAACTGATTATTTTTAACTTTTACAAAGTCAATCGTCCATATACTTTTTGTTTTTTGTGCAAAACTGCTTTGTACAATCAAACATAAAATTGTTGCTACAAGAAGAAGTGAATTTATTTTTTTCATTTTACAGTGAGTTTGTCAAATTTAGTTTACCATTTTTAAGTTGTCAATTTTAAGTTGAAAAAATAAGTCTTAGCACCTTTGTTCTGTCCATTTGTGTCTATGTGGAAATGGTCTGTTAGCATAGCACACAACTGTCTAGCGGGTTTACGTCGTTTCCTGACTGAAAACCGAAGGTTTGAAGGAGGGAAATGACGTAAACCTGCTTGTTGTACGAAGTAGCGGGGGGCAGCAAGGAAAACCAACTACCTCAGCAACCAGAACGAAAAAATATTTCATAAATGATTGATTTGTGAAGTCTTTTTTCGTGGTTTTCGGGTAACTTCGGCAGGCTGCTAAAGAAACTTTCGCCCCCCGCCGAAGTTACCCGAAAACTGGTTAGCCGAACCTCCCCCCGCTATTTTGAACAACAATTCGGTTGCCGCACCTGAATAATGGTACAAGGTGCGGCAACCGGTCGTTTGTCCGCAAAAAAGGTGCGGCAACTGAACTGCACACGGCCCGGTTGCCGCACTTGGTTCGCCAGTGGTCCTCCGTGGAGGGAGGTGCGGCAACCGGCCCACTGACACGCTGCCTCAATGCTACGTACTTTTCCGTATCCCTGCAAATCGTAGCGCTCAATTATTTAACGGTTATGCACGATGCTTTAATCGTCAGTAGGTTGGCGGGAGTTTCCACCTTCAAAAACCTTTCACTCCATGCCCTCCCCCAGCGCAACCGGTCACGCCGTCAACGTGGCTAATTTCAAAACCCTCACCACCACCTGCACCTACTTCGGGGCCACGTACAACCCAGTCAACGCCGCCCTGAAACTGCCCGCCCTCAACACCCTGGCGGCCGCCGCCGATGCGGCCCTCAACGATCTGAAAAACGCCCTGCCCGCCTACCAGCAGGCCGTGGATTTGCGCGAGGCGGCTTTTGCCCCCCTGAGTGCGCTCGTGACGCGCCTGGTGAACGCCTACGAAGCGATGGGCGGCGACGCGGCCCTGCTCGACGCGGTAAAGGCGCTGGCAAAAAAAATAAAGGGGCAGCGCAGCACCCCCAAGCCCCAGCCCTCGCCCACGGAACCGACGCCGAAGAGCAACTCGGCCTCGCAGATGGATTTCGACAGTCGGTGGAACAACTTCGACGCGCTGGTGAAAACCCTCCAGGGCGACGCGGCCTACCTGCCCAACGAAGCCGAGTTGAAGCTGCCCGCCCTGCAAGCGATGGTAACGACGCTGCAAACCCGCAACTCGGCGGTGGACAACACCTACCAGCCCGTGAGCCTTGCCCGCACCAACCGGGACGTGGTGTTGTACCACCCCATCACGGGGTTGGTGGCCGTGGCGGCAATGGTGAAAAAGTACGTGAAGAGCGCGTATGGGGCACAAAGCCCGCAGTTTGGACAGGTAAGCGGGCTGGCCTTCACCAAACCGAGCAAGTGAGTGGCCTCGGGGAGGTAATCCCGTCTGTCATCCTGAGCTTGCGAAGGACCTTTCGCCTCCAACCTCCAGATTAATTTGCTGGGAACCGCTGACTGCCTTTTGACTGGTTCCGAGGTTAGAGGCGAAAGGTCCTTCGCAAGCTCAGGATGACAGCCTGAAAAACTACCGAGTGGCTAATTAAAGACCAAAAAGGCAAACGCCCTTCCCGATTTTACTTTCGTGCCTCCTGACTTTAGTTTTTCCCTTCCCGGTTTTACTTTCTTGCCTCCTGAGTTTGCTTTTTTGCTTCCTGGTTTTGCTTTCTTGCCTCCCGGATTTACTTTCTTGCTTCCTGAGATTGCTTTCTTGCTTCCGGGATTCGCTTTTTTGCTTCCCAATTCTACTTTCTCGCTTCCCGAAAATGCAATCTTGCGTTCCGGTTTTGCCATCTCGCTTCCCGGTTTTAGGAACGGATGAGCCGACTGGCGGCGGAAATTCTATCAACTTCATCCCCAAACGTGAAGGCAGTTCTATTCTTCCCCTTTCAGCAACTCCTTCGGAATCGGGTGCGCTTCGAGAAAGGCTTTAGCCTGAGCGTTTTTTTCGGCGAAAGGCTCTACGGCCCGCTGGCTGCTGCGAGTCCGGTCTACCGTAATTCTGCCTTTCTTAAAGGGCGGTGCGGGGTTGGCGTCAGTTTTCATAGTTCCGAAGTTAGCGTTTTTTGACGGACCAGGAAGGATTCATACGGTGTGTTTTTCGTGAAATCCTCCCAACGGTCATTCGTAAAGCCGAATAAATCGACGTCTTCAAGCAATTCCTCGTGGTAGCGGCTTAGGCCCATGCGGTACAGTCGGGTGCGGGCCAAGGTGCTGCCCTTAAAGTAAATCCAACTGCCGGGGTAGTGGTCTAAAAACCAGACGACGCTGGCAGCGACCGTTGCCAATACTTTTTCGCCATCGCCATTGTCCGTCACAACCCGGTCATTGAAGTCGTTGATAGCGGGGTCGAAATCGCCAAAGCCTAGGTTGTAAACGGCGGGTTCCCCGATTTTGACGTAGCGAATCAACTTGCGAATCCGACCTTTTGGTCCAACACTGACAAAATCGAACTCGACGGAATCCGCGCTGGCAGTCAGGTCGTAATGCTCAAGTTCCATACCGCGAACGTACTGATTCTGAATGAAATCTAAAACTCCTTCCTCGTTCCTCCTCCGCCCATCCGCCAAATTCCCTATTTTGCGCCCCACTTTCTTCTAAACCCCACCTCATGGCAGAGCACGAACTCCGCAGCCAGCAATGGTTCGGCAAGACCGGCAAAGACGGCTTCATTTACCGCGCCTGGATGAAAAACCAGGGCTTTCCCCACCACGAATTCACCGGCAAGCCCGTCATCGGCATCTGCAACACGTGGTCGGAGGTGACGCCCTGCAACGCCCACTTCCGTGATTTGGCCGAGGCCGTGAAGCGCGGCATCTGGGAATCGGGGGGCTTTCCGCTCGAATTTCCGGTGATGTCGCTCGGCGAAACGCTGGTGAAACCCACCGCGATGCTGTTCCGCAACCTCGCCAGCATGGACGTGGAGGAAAGCATCCGGGCCAACCCCTTCGACGGCATCGTTCTGATGTGCGGCTGCGACAAAACGACGCCCTCGCTCGTAATGGGCGCCGCCAGCGTGGACATCCCCACCATCGTGCTTTCCGGCGGACCGATGCTCGCGGGGCAGTTTCGGGGTAAAAAAATCGGTACCTCCGATGTGTGGCGCTTCGCCGAGGAGTACAAACTCGGCAAGATGAGTCAGGAAGAATTCGTGTTTGCCGAAGCCTGCATGGCTCGCAGCACCGGGCACTGCGCCGTGATGGGCACCGCCAGCACGATGGCCTCGATGGTGGAATCGCTCGGCCTGACGCTCCCCAACAACGCCAGCATCCCCGCCGCCGACTCCCGCCGCAAAGTGATGGCGCACCTGACCGGCAACCGCATCGTGGAGATGGTGAAGGAAAACCTCACGATGAGCAAAATCCTGAAGCGGGAGGCCTTCGAAAACTGCATCATGACCAACGCCGCCATCGGCGGCTCGACCAACTTCGTGATTCACCTGCTGGCCATCGCCGGGCGCATCGGTGTGGAGCTTGATTTGGAAGACTTCGACCGGCTGTCGGCGCACATTCCGTTCATCGCCAACGTGCAGCCTTCCGGCGAGCACTTCTTCGAAGATTTGTACTACGCGGGCGGCCTCCCGGCGGTGATGAAAGAACTCGACCGTTTCCTCCACCTCGACGCCATCACGGCGAGCGGGGTGACGGTGCGGCAGGCCATCGAAAATGTGCAGTGCTACGACCGCGAAGTCATCGCCACGGTAGACGACCCCTTCAAACCCAACACGGGCCTGGTCGTGCTGAAGGGCAACCTGGCCGAAAACGGGGCCGTGCTGAAGCCCTCCGCCGCCTCGGAGCACCTGATGCAGCACACGGGCCGGGCGGTGGTGTTCGAGGACATCGACGACATGAAAGCCCGCATCGATGCCCCCGATTTGGACGTGGACGAACACTGCGTGCTGGTCTTGAAAAACGTCGGGCCGCGCGGCTACCCCGGAATGCCCGAAGTGGGCAACATGATTGTCCCCAAAAAACTGCTCGAACGCGGCATCCACGACATGGTGCGCATTTCCGACGGGCGCATGAGCGGCACGGGCTTCGGCACGGTCGTTCTCCACGTCTCGCCCGAAGCGGCCATCGGCGGCACGCTGGCCCTCGTGCAAAACGGCGACCTCATCACCCTCGACGTGCCCGGTCGGAGCCTGCACCTGCACGTGTCGGACGAGGAACTAGCCGCCCGCAAAATATCCTGGCTCCCGCCCAACTTAGGCTACGACCGGGGCTACGTGCAACTGTACATCAGCCACGTGGAAGGCGCGCACCTGGGGGCCGATTTGGATTTTCTGAAAGGCGGGTCGGGGGCAGTGAAGTTAAGGGAGTCGCATTGAGGCGGGGTTTCGTTATTTTTGGGAAAAAGCGATTGAGGCCATGACAAAAGAACACCTTGCCGAAGTCGTGAAGGAATTGCCCGACACTTTTTCAATTGACGAACTCATCGAGCGGCTGATTCTGGTGGAAAGTTTCGAAGAAGGCCGGGAACAGTACGAACAGGGTAAGACGCTGACGCACGAAGAAGTAGGAAAACGCCTTGAAAAATGGCTGAATTGAACTATTTAAACCTCTACTCACCCGTCATTGCGAGGAGGTACGACGACGAAGCAATCCCCTCCCGGAGACTATCAACGATAGGTGAGCTTGGTTTTAGCTCTTTGGTCTTCCGGGAGGGGATTGCTTCGCTCCGGCGTTAAAACCTCATTCCATTCGTTTTTAACGCCTCCGCTCGCAATGACGGGTTGGGGAGGCAATTTTCTAAACCTACCCATGAAACACCTCACTCCTTTCCTCCTCGCCTTCACCCTCCACCTCACCGCCCTCGCCCAGGAAAAACCCCTCCGCCTCGCCATCGCGGGCATGACCCACGACCACGTCAACACGATTCTGAACAACCCCAAACGGGCGGGCTGCGAACTGGTCGGTTTTGCCGAACCGAATAAGGAACTGGCGATGCGGCTGTTGAAACGGGCCAATCTGCCCGAATCGCTCTGGTTTGCTTCGCTCGATGAACTCATCGTGAAGGCTAAACCGGAGGCGGTTTGCGCGTTCGGGAGCATTTTCGAGCATTTGGCCGTGGTGGAAACCTGCGCGCCGAAGGGCATTCACGTGATGGTAGAAAAACCCCTGGCCGTGAGCCTCGACCACGCGAAGAAAATGGCGGCATTGGCGGAGAAGAATAAAATTCACTTACTCACCAACTACGAAACCACCTGGTACCCCAGCCACTACGCCGCGCAGGAATTGCTGGGAAAAGGTGAATTGGGCGAAATCCGGAAGGTGGTCGTCCACGATGGGCACCGGGGGCCGAAGGAAATCGGCTGCTCGCCGCAGTTTTTGGCCTGGCTCACCGACCCGGTGCAAAACGGCGGCGGGGCCGTGATGGATTTTGGCTGCTACGGCGCCGATTTGATGACCTGGCTGATGAAGGGCGAACGCCCGCTCTCCGTCACCGCCGTGACGCGCCAACTCAAACCCGACGTGTACCCGAAGGTGGACGACGACGCGACCATCCTCGTGACCTACCCCCGCGCCGAGGCCGTCATCCAAGCCTCCTGGAACTGGCCCTTCGACCGGAAGGACATCGAGATTTACGGAAAAACCGGCTACGTGTTCGCCGACCGAACCTTGCAGATGCGGGTGCGAACCGGCGAGCGGAATTCATCGGAGAAAATGGTCGCCATCGCGCCGCTGCAAACGCCGATGAACGACGCCTTCAGCTACCTCGCCGCCGTGGTGCGGGGCACGGTGAAGTCGGAGGACGACCTTTCGTCGTTGAAAGTCAATTTGGTGGCGAATGAAATTCTCGACGCAGCAGTCCGCTCGGCCAAAAGCGGTCAGACGGTTCGGCTGCGGGAGTAAGGCGGTTAGTTTTCGTCGGCAACGCCTTATTTTTGCGCATCCTTTTGCGAAAATTTCCTTCGCTCCGCGCAACACCACCCTGAAGTATGAAACTGCAAACCGTCGAGAAAGTCAAAAGCCTTTCGCCGCAGGACTTTAAAAAAAACTTTTACCAGCCCTTCAAACCCGTCGTGATGACGGAGTTTGCCCAACGCTGGCCCGCTTACCAGAAATGGAACTGGGATTACCTGACCCAGGCCGTCGGCGAGGTGGAAGTCGGGCTGTACAACAACGTGAAGAGCGACGCCTACACGCCCATCAACACCGCCGACGCGTACATGAAATTTGGCGAGTATTTGCAGCTAGTGAAGCGAGGCCCGGTGGAACTGCGGGTGTTTTTGTTCAACGTCTTCGAGCACGCCCCGCACCTGGTCAACGACTTCACCTGGCCCGATGAGTTGATGCGGGGGTTCATAAAAAAATACCCGATGCTGTTCGTCGGCGGGAAGGGGTCGGTTACGCATATGCACTTCGACATCGACCTCTCGCACATTCTCCACACGCAATTCATGGGCCGGAAACGGGTGCTCCTGTTTCCCTTCGAGGAGCAATACAAGCTCTACCGCAAGCCCTGGGAAGTGCTGTCGCTGGCTAATTTTGAAGGCTACCACCAGCCCGGCAAACTCGACACCACCAATTTTCCCGCCCTCGAACTGGCCAACGGCTACGAGGTGATTCTCGAACACGGCGACACGCTGTTCATGCCCGCCGGGTACTGGCACCACATGGAATACATCGAAAGCGGCTTCGCCATGAGCCTGCGGGCGCTGCAATCGGCCCTGACGGGCAAGGCGCACGGCGTCTGGAACCTGTTCGGAATGCGGGGCATCGACACGTTTTTAAAGAAAACCGCCCCCGAACGTTGGTACAACTACAAAAAGCGGAAGATTTTCGAGTACGCCGAAGAAGAATTGAAGGCGGCGAAATGACGTAAATCGCACCAGCGAACGCCTATCGTATTGGGGTAATTTTATTGATTTACTTGCTAACCACCACTAGAAGAAAAATAATTGCGATGCACCGTAACCCGGTTTCTGTGAAGATAAAAACCCTTGCCTTTTTAGGAATCGTCACGGTTTTAATAATTACCGTTGTCTGCTTTTTACAAGCCATTGATTATTTTTTTGGGGATGGAAATGGTATCGTCAAAGGCATTGATGTCGAAGCAATTGGATATAAATTTATCTTTTCTTGTGCATTATTTTCCATTCTGTCCCTGCTTTTTAGTATCGGGAAAAAGTGGCTGACGAATAGTCTTATCTTTCTGATTACCTTTGTTGGTACCCTCGTACTGGTCGAGTTGGTAGTGGGTATTCTGATTAAATTACAAAACAGACGTATTCAGAACCTCATGGCGCCTACTTCCCCGCCAAAACGACCGGGAGGCAAAGTACAGTACCAAGAGGTACTCATTCCAGACGATACGTTTGGAGTTAAGCCAAAACCTGATTCAAAATTGGTCTGGCCCTCGGAAAATGGGGACTCACTCCAGTTTACGCACGATAGTTTCTCCCGTCGTCTGGTTCCTTACTCCGTTTCTCTGGGTCAGCCTCGAACGAAGTACTCCTTGTTTCTAGGGTGTTCGTTTACCTACGGTGATGGCGTTAGCGATAGTCAAACCATGCCCTTTTATTTTAGTGAATTAGCCACTAACTACCACGCGTACAATTACGGATTTCTGGCCTATTCGCCCTTGCAAACGTTGGCTCGTTTCCAGCACCAAACTATTCGAAGTCAGGTGCCTGATTCCACTGGGTTTGCCGTTTTTACGTACATCACCGATCACATCGACCGGACACTCCCGGCCACCCGTTGGACCCTGCTCCAACAAGGTCGCTTCCCGGCATTAGACCGGGAACATTTAACCACCGATGGTATTTACCGGACAGCCCACAAGATCCGGTATGATGTGTTGACTTGGCTGGGCACTACGAACCTCTGGAATTACTTTCGGATAGGATTTCCTAAAAAACACACCGAAGCTCATTACAAATTAGTAGTCGATGTGATCAAAAAATCGAAATGCGAATACCAAAAACAGTTTAAAAACGATAATTTTTATGTGCTGATTTTTCCGGGTCAAGCACTAAATTCGGCGATGAAAGCTGATTTCAAAGAAGCAGGAATTGACTTATTCGATTATTCGAATTTGCTTGATTTAAATAAATACGTATTAAAATCCGATCCCGCCCACCCAAATTCAGAATCTTATCGGATTGTGATGAAGCAATTTTATACCGATTTGAAAAACGCAGGGAAATTATGATGTCTTCTTTAACTGCGTTTTGAAACGATGACTCAGCTCTTTGAGAATCAAGTCGCCCTCGTTACCGGAGCCGGGCAGGGCATCGGTTATGAAATCTGCCGTCAACTGGCGGCTCAAGGTGCGGCGGTGTTGCTCAACGACGCCGACGCGTCTCTGGCCGAATCCGCCGCCGCCCGAATCTGGGCCGCCGGTGGCCGCTGCCTGGCCTACCCCGGCGATGCCGCCAACGTGATTTTTATCGAGAAGCTGGTCGAAACGGCGGTTCAGGAATTTGGCAAACTCACCGTCGTCGTCGCCAACGCGGGCATGACCACCTTCGGCGATTTCTTTGACTACCAACCCGATTCGTTTCAAAAATTGGTCGATTTAAACCTGCGCGGTTCGTTTTTCCTGACCCAGGCCGCCGCAAAACAAATGCGGAAGCAGGGCGAAGGCGGGCGAATTTTGCTGACTTCTTCCGTGACTGGTCACCAAGCCCACCCGTTCCTCGCCGCCTACGGCATGACCAAAGCCGCGTTGGAAATGCTCGCCAAAGCCCTCGTTGTGGACCTTTCCCCGCACGGCATCACCATCAACTGCGTCGCCCCCGGCGCCACGCTCACCGAGCGCACGCTGGACGACCCCGACTACGTGAAAACCTGGTCCCGAATCACGCCGATGGGCAAACCGGCGACCGTCGAAGACATCGCCGCCGCCGCGCTCTACTTCGTCTCGCCGCAGGCCGGGCACGTGACGGGGCAAAGTCTGGTGGTGGATGGGGGCTGGACGAGCGTGAGTCCGTCGCCGTACTAAATTCCCCGCAAGAGTGGTAGATACAATAAGCCAATAAGCCTGTCATCCTGAAAGGACCTTGTTGGACTACCGTTCTCGTTTTAGATAACTGATCGGTAAGCCGACAAGGTCCTTTCAGGATGACAATCACGTCTTTTTCAAAAATCAAAAGTTACTTATTCATGGTCGTTCCTAACCTCCGCCGACTTCTCTTGCTCGGGGTCATCGTGCTCCTCAGCAGCCACGATTACTGGTTTTCTGCCGAAAAATACCTCCTCAAAAAAGGGGATGTTCTCACACTGCACCTCCTCGTGGGCGACGACCTCGTGGCGGAAGAAGAGCGCGTCACCCAACGCTATAAAACCATCAACTACGCCCTGCACACGGCGGCGGGCGTGGAAAATCTGCTGCCCGCCATGCCGGACAGCACCCTACCGATTCTGCGAAAAAAACTCGATTTCAACGGTCTGGGCCTCATTTCGATGGAGCGGAATTTCTCAAGAATCCCCCTCGCCGATTCGCTGTTTCACCGCTACCTCATCCACGAGTACCAAATCGACGCGATGGATGCCCGTGAAAAACCGGGCCGCAAACACGCCGTCGAGCGCGAACGCTACGCCCGCAGCCTGAAGGCTCTCGTGCAGGTTGGCCCGCCCAGCGCCGCCGACCGCACCTTCGCCAAGCGCCTCGGCCACCGCATCGAAATCGTGCCTTCCCAAAATCCTTACCTGCTCAAACCGGGCGCTCAACTCGAAGCGCAGTTGTTTTTTGAGGGGAAGCCGATGCTGAAAAAAGTCATCATGGCCCTGCACAAAGGGCCGGAAGGGAAGTTTACCGAACTCATCACCTACACCGACGAGCAAGGCTTTGCCCGCTTCAAACTGCCCTACCGGGGGGCCTGGGTGCTGCGCACGACCCACCTGCGGCCCTGCGAAGGCTGCCCCGACGCGGATTGGGAAAGCTTCTGGACGGCCTTCAGTTTTGCGATTCCCTGAAAAAATCCCCCGTCCTAACCCCGCGAGGGTTTTAAACCCTCGCGGGGATTTGCGTTTGAATCCTTGCGGGGTTATGGTACTTTTGCCGCCAGCTTTTGGCGGTGACTTCGGTTTACGCGCCAAACCCCCTGACCTTAAAACTCCGTATGCAACCCACCATCCCCGAAGTCGTTCAGCGAATTCCCTTGCCGTATTACATCTGGTTTGCGGCGGCGCTGTTCGTCATCGGCATCGTCGGGGTACTCACCCGGCGCAACGCCCTGATCATTTTCATGTCGGTCGAGTTGATGCTCAATGCCGTCAACCTGCTGCTGGTGGCCTTTTCGTCCTACCGCGCCGACCCGGCGGGGCAGGTGTTCGTGTTTTTTATCATGGCCGTGGCGGCGGCGGAGGTGTCGGTGGGCCTGGCGATCATCGTGATGATTTACCGCAACATTTCCTCCATCGACATCGGGCTGTTGAATCGCCTGAAAGGGTAACTAATTTGAAAATTTGGGAATGTGAAAATGTGCCAATGACTTGGAATACTGCATTTTCAAATTTTCAAATTGACACATTTTCAAATTCAAGATGTCTTTACTGGTACTCATCCCCCTCCTCCCGTTCCTGGGTTTTCTGCTCAACGGCATTGGTTTTCGCCGAATCCCCAAACCGCTGGCGGGCCTGATTGGCACCGGCACCGTGCTGGCCTCGTTCGTCATCGTGTTGTTGCAGTTTCTGGCTTTCGACGGGCAACCCCGCGTCGAAAAAGTCTACGACTGGATTACCGTCGGGGCGCTCAACCTCAGCTTTGGCTTTCAAGTCGATCAGCTTTCGCTCTTGTTCATGCTGATTATCACGGGCGTCGGGTCGCTGATTCACCTGTACAGCATCGGGTACATGAAGCACGACGAAGGTTTTGGGAAATTCTTCTCGTTTCTGAACCTCTTCGTATTTTTCATGCTGCTGCTCGTGATGGGTTCGGGCTACCTCGTCATGTTTATCGGCTGGGAAGGAGTGGGACTATGTTCGTACCTGCTCATCGGGTTTTGGAATAAAAACAGCCCCTACGGCGATGCCGCCCGCAAGGCTTTCATCATGAACCGCATCGGCGATTTAGGCTACTTGCTGGGTATTTTTTTGATGATCACCACCTTCGGCAGCGTCGAATTCGCCGACGTATTCCGGCAGGCCGCCGGGTTGCAGCCGGGCAATACCACGATTTTCTGGATTACGCTGCTGCTCTTCATCGGCGCGGCGGGCAAGTCGGCGCAAATTCCGCTCTACACCTGGCTACCCGACGCGATGGCCGGGCCGACGCCCGTCTCGGCGCTCATCCACGCCGCTACGATGGTGACGGCGGGGATTTACATGGTCGTCCGCTCCAACCTGCTCTACACCCTGGCCCCCGAAACCCTCGAAATCGTCGGCTGGATTGGACTGGCGACGGCCTTGCTGGCGGCGAGCATCGGGCTTTTCCAGAACGACATCAAAAAAGTGCTGGCCTACTCCACGGTTTCGCAGTTGGGCTATATGTTTCTGGGCCTCGGCATGGCGGCCTACACGCCCGCCTTTTTCCACGTGATGACCCACGCGTTTTTCAAGGCCCTTCTCTTCCTCGGGGCCGGGTCGGTGATTCACGCCATGAGCAACGAGCCGGGCGGCGATCCGCAGGACCTTCGCAACATGGGCGGCCTGCGCAAGGCCCTGCCGATTACCTTCGCCACCTTCCTGATTGGCACCATCGCCATCGCGGGGATTCCACCCTTCGCGGGGTTTTTCTCGAAAGACGAAATCCTACTGCACGTTTTTGAGCACAACAAAGCTATGTGGGTGATTGGCGTGTTTACCTCCGCGCTCACCTCATTTTATATGTTCCGGCTCTTGTTCCTGACGTTTTTTGGGAAATTCCGGGGCACCCCCGAGCAGCAACACCACCTCCACGAATCGCCGCTGACGATGACGCTCCCGCTGCTGATTCTGGCCCTGTTGAGCGCCGTGGGCGGCTTTTTCAACGTACCCGAAGTGCTGGGCGGCAGCGCGAAACTATCCGAATTTATGGCTCCGCTCTTCGACGCCGCCCGGCAGGCCCGGCCCGAAGCCTTCGCAAGGGCCGCGCTTTCCCACTCGACCGAGTACCTGTTGATGGGCACTTCGGTGGTGGCGGCGCTGGCTTCGCTGGCCCTGGCTTACGGGCTGTTCGTGGGCCGCAACACGGTGCCGGTGGCCGAGGGGCAGGAAAGCGGCTTGCAGAAAGTGATTTACAAAAAATACTACGTCGATGAACTCTACGACGCCGTGTTCGTGCGGCCCATCGAAGTGCTTTCGCGGTTTTTTTACCAGGTCGTCGATTTTCTGTTGATTGATTTGCTGGTCGAAGGCGTCGGGAAATTCGTGAAGGGCCTCTCGAAGGAATTCCGCCTCGCCCAAACCGGCGCGACGGGCTTCTACGTCTTCGCGATGGTCATCGGCATTGCGGCCTTGCTGGCCTGGAGCCTGCGGGGGTTGATTTTGGGTTGAAATGCTGAGTTTCGTTTTTCACCGGCAACCGAAGGCGTACCAGGGTTCGAGCACGTACAAATCGAAACTGGATAAGGAAACGTACCGGGCAACGATGGAGCAGGCGCTGGTGGAGTTTAACCCCGGTTTTGAAAAACGAAGCGGGTCGCTGTACGGGGTGGTGTATTATTTTTACCGGAAAGAAACCGGGATTGATGCCGACAACATCAGTAAGCCCATCTGGGATTGCCTCCGTGGAATTACCTACGACGATGATAGCCAGGTGGCGTTTCGGGTGGCTGCCAAAACCTTGGTTCGGGATAGTTCGCTGACGGTTCGGGAAGAATTGCCAGACCTGCAAGGGTTGCCAAAAAACGTACTCAGCGCGTTCAACGAGTTTGTTGAGCAAGTCGAAATCCGCCATTTTGTGTACGTTGAACTGGGGCAATGGGCGAAGCAGCTAGTAAAATTTAACTGGGAAGGCCATGCAGATTGAACCAAAATACTTGAACCCCTACCTGCACGACGTGGCGGTGGAACAACTAGCCGACCGGTACAACCGGGAAGGATATACCGTGCAACGGGCAGTGCCGCTGGGTGAGGCAGAAGCTGATTTATTGATTTCAAAAGCCGACAAACACATCATTGTCGAAGTAAAATCACGGGGTAATGGGAAGAACTCCACGGATTTCAGAAACAACTTGCTGGCCCTGAGAAATTTCGCATTGGAACACCCCTCCTACTCGCTACAAATGGTCGTAGCGACCGAACCCCGTCGGAAAAAAATCGAGGTGAAGGGGCTTTCAGGGGTGTTGTTCGAGTTCCTGACCAGCCAACCCGTGGCCGACCTGACCGCCTTGCCCACGCCCTACCAGGTGAAAAAAGTGACGGAAGTGGAAGTGGACGAATTGAACCTGCTGGAAACGGGCGAAGTGGAGGCCGTCGGGACGGGGGTGGTGGAAGTAAATCTGTACATCGCGCCTTCTCCCGACAACGAAGGGCAAGGCTTCACCACGCAGGATAAGTACCCGTTTGATTTTCACGTTTTGCTCAACCCCGTTGAACGCGACGGCCTTGCCATCAAAGAGGTGAAAAACCTGGCTATCGACACCTCGTCATTTTAAAACTAATTCATGCTCACCCTTACCCTCATCCTCTTTCCCCTCGTGGCGGGTCTGGTTTTATTCGGTCTCCGGGGCAATGCCATCCGGCAGGTGGCGCTGGTGGCGGCGCTGGTCGAACTAGCCCTGGCGCTGTACGCCGTGTCGGTTTTCCGGCCCGATGCCTCCTCGCAGTTTGCCCTGAGTGTTCCCTGGATTGGGTCGCTGGGCATCAATTTCAGCATTGGCATCGACGGCGTGAGTGTGTTGCTAGTCGTGCTGAGTACGGCGCTGGTGCCGCTCATCGTGCTGAGTACCTTCAACCACAGTTACCGTAATCCCTCGGCGTTTTACGCCCTGATTCTGGCGATGCAGTCGGCGCTGGTGGGGGTGTTTACGGCGAAAGACGCGTTTTTGTTCTACCTGTTTTTCGAGGCGGCGCTGATTCCGATTTACTTCATCGCGGCGATTTGGGGCGGTGAAAACCGGGTGCGGGTTACGTTCAAGTTTTTCATTTACACGCTCTTCGGTTCGCTGTTCATGCTGCTGGGACTGGTGTATTTGTACCTCCAAACGCCCCTCAACCCCCAGACTTTCGCCCACAGCGCCGACCTGACGGCCTTTCACGCGCTTAACCTCAGCGCCGAGCAACAGGGCTATTTGTTCTGGGCCTTGTTCATCGGCTTTGCCATCAAAATGCCGGTATTTCCCTTCCACACCTGGCAACCCGACACCTACGTCGAATCGCCCACGCCCGCCACGATGCTGCTCGCCGGAATCATGCTGAAAATGGGCACCTACGGACTCATCCGCCTCGTGCTGCCCATCGTTCCGCTGGGCCTGGAGCGCTGGGGTACCACGGCGCTGGTGTTGTCCATCACCGGCATCGTGTACGGCTCAATTATCGCCATTCAGCAGCGCGACATGAAGCGATTGGTGGCTTACTCGTCGTTTGCCCACGTGGGGCTAATGTCAGCGGGGATTCTTTCCCAAACCCTCGACGGTGTGCAGGGTTCGCTGATTCAAATGCTCACCCACGGGCTGAACGTGGTCGGGTTGTTTTTCATCGTCGACATCATCGCCAGCCGCACCCGTTCCCGTGAGTTGAGCCAACTCGGGGGCATCACCCAAAACACGCCCAACCTGACGGTGTATTTCATTATTCTCATGCTCGGCAGCGTGGCCTTGCCGCTCACCAACGGCTTCGTGGGCGAGTTTCTGCTGCTGCGTGGGGTGTACGAGTACAACACCTGGCTCGGGGCCGTGGCCGGGCTGACCATCATCCTTGGCGCGGTGTATATGCTGCGAATGGTGCAAAAATCGATGTTTGGCGTAAGAACGCCACTCACCGAGCACGTCACGGATTTGAACCTGAGCGAAAAACTAGTGTTGATTCCGCTGGCGGTACTCGTGTTTGCCATCGGTCTGGCGCCCAACTCGTTCCTGAAACTGACCGAACCGGCGGTGGCGGCGCTGCTGCAAAGCATGGTGAAGTAATTTCTAATTTCCAGTGTGCTAATTTCCAATGAAGGTGCCGTTTCAGTGAAGGCATTTATTAGAAATTGGTACCGCTGCAGCAGACGCATTAGGAATTTACCCATTAGAAATTCGCACATTAAAAAATGCTCTCCATCCTCTCGCTTTCCCTGTTCGGCATCCTGAGCCTCTTTCTGGGCTTTCTGAAGTCGGCGCGGCGGATTCTGCTCCCCGCTACGCTGCTGTTTGTGGCGCTGGCCTTCGCCCTCAACGTGCTCGACTGGAACCAGCAATACCTCTGGTTTCGGAATATGTTCCGCACCAACAACCTGTTCATCAATTTCTCCAGCATCATCCTGCTGACGACTTTCCTGACGGTGGCCCTCTCGCGCACCTTTGGGAAAGACGAGGAACACACCCACCCGGCAGAATATTACGCCATCATGCTGTTTTCGGTGGCGGGGGCCATGATGATGGTGGGCTATGAAAACCTGATTATGCTGTTCATCGGCCTGGAAATTCTGTCGGTATCGATGTACGTGCTCACGGGGACTGACAAACGTAACCTGCGTTCGAACGAAGCGGCGCTGAAGTATTTCCTGATGGGGGCCTTTGCCACGGGCATTTTGCTCTTCGGCATCGCGCTAGTGTACGGGGCTTCCGGTTCGTTCAACCTGGCGGGAATCGGGGCCTACGTCGGCAATGCCCGCAGCCTGGGCGTGTCGCCGCTGCTATACGTGGGTTTACTGCTGATGTTGGTCGGAATGTTGTTCAAAGTCTCCGCCGCGCCCTTCCACTTTTGGACACCCGACGTGTACGACGGTGCTCCGACGCTGTTCACCGCCTTCATGTCCACCGTCGTGAAAACCGCCGGGTTTGCGGCGCTGTACCGCCTGCTGTCGGTGTCCTTCGGCGGGGCTTACGGTTATTGGTGGCAGATTTTAACGGTCATCACGGTGCTGACGCTGTTGGTGGGCAACGTCACGGCGGTGTACCAAACCAGCGTGAAACGGATGCTGGCCTACTCCAGTATTTCGCACGCAGGCTACCTGCTCATCGCGGTGGCCGCGCAAACGAAGCAGTCGGCGAGCGCCATTTTATTTTACTCGCTGGCCTATTCGATTGCCACCCTCACGGCCTTCGGGGTGCTGATTCTGGTGGCCGAGCAAAACCCCCTCGACGGGCGGCCCGACGAGCGCTACGAGGCCTTCAACGGCCTGTCCAAACGCAACCCGCTGCTGGCTTTCGCGCTGGCGGTGTCGATGCTTTCGCTGGCGGGAATCCCGCTCACGGCAGGGTTCTGGGGGAAATTTTTCGTTTTCGCCACCGCCGTCGACCGGGGCATGACCAGCCTGCTGGTAATTGCCGTGCTGATGTCGGTCGTGGGGATTTACTATTACTTTCGCGTAATTATTGCTTCGTACCTCAAACCCGGCGACGGTGAACCCATCCTGATAGGCCCGCTTTACCGCTCCATTCTTATCTTCACCACCGCCCTCACCGTCCTGCTGGGCCTGTTTCCTGATCTGGTGCGCCACGTTTTTTAAGGCTTTCTTCCTCGTTGTCGTGGACAAAAAATCCCTGCTTAACCGCAAAGACCTCATCGCGTATTTTCTGGTAGCCGGAGCGGGCGCGTTGGTGCAAATCGTCGTTGGTAGCCTCTGCCGCGACTTCATGGGCTACGCCGAGTCGGTATCGGTGGGCTACCTGGTTTCATTCGTGGTGGGATTTACCCTCACCAAGTTGTTCGCCTTCGATGCCCGTAAAACCAACCAGACCCAGCGCGAGATGGTAAAGTTTGGTCTGGTAGCCCTGCTTTCGTTCGGCATTACGGTGGGTGCCGCCGACCTGGGCCTGAGAACCATCAACGCCCTGGCGGGCGAACCCCGGTACCTAAGGGTTCATTGGCCGTTTCAATCAGCCAGCCGACCCGCTACCGCAATCAACCTCAGCGAGTTCGGCTCGTTGTTGATTGCGATGGGATTAAGTTTTGCCACCAACTACATTCTCCACAAAACGTTCACCTTTAAAACCACTGGATTTTACGACCGCATCAAGGCGAACATTCGGTAAAAGCGTTCAGTTAAAAACCCAAAACTTGTACTTTTCCAAAAAAATATAGTTGAACCGGATGCAAACTTTCACAAAGATTCATCTGAATTACTAAATTTTAGCTCTGTTTTTAATGGCAAAAATGCCCTAAAACAGCAGATTTCGTACTTTTTGAGGAAGCATTTAAGAATTTTCAAAAAAAAGAGTAAGCATACCTTGCATTCCTTTCGATTGTATTAAATTTGCAACTCAAACCTTAAACACCACAGTAAGAAGATGAAAAAACTGTTCACCGTAGTCCTCCTGGGCACCATGGTTAGCCTGGCCGCCTGCGAAAGCAAGAAAGCTGAAACCACTTCGACTGATACGACGGCCATGACTATGGACACTGCTGCTTCGGCTGCCGCCATGGATACCACGATGGCAATGGATACGTCCGCGATGTCGGCCGACACCACGAAGTAATCTAGTCGAGTATTGAATATCAGCTTGCAAGCCCAACAAAAAAAGCCTTACGATGTGAGGCTTTTTTTGTTTTATGCCCACTTGAAAACTCAACAACCTGCCTCGCCCCCGTTTGAGCGCTTCGTGCCCCCGGCTGCCGTAGCCTATTGCCAGGGCCTCTGGCAGCAGCACGAGTTTCGCTTTCGGGTCACCCGTCCGCGCCGTACCCGGCTCGGTACGCACGTGTTTCATTCGCACACCGGCCACGAGGTCACGGTCAACGCCAACCTCAACCCGGCGGGGTTTCTGATTACGTATCTCCACGAAGTCGCGCACGTGATAACGGTGCGGGAAGCCCTTCGCCGGGTAACGAAACGCCGCCCGGCCCCCCACGGCGTGGCCTGGAAAACGAATTTTCGTACCCTGCTCCTGCCCGTGCTGAACGAGGACTTTTTTCCGCCTGCGGTGCTCGAACCCCTGCGCGTGTACGCTCAAAATCCGGCGGCTTCCACGGCGGGTTTTCCGCCCCTGGCCCAGGCGCTGCTGGCACTGGATACCCCGCTGGCCGAAGCGTTGACCCTGCATCACCTGCGCGAAGGGGAGACCTTCCGCTTCCACCAGCGCCTCTTCGTGCGCGGCCCCCTGCGGCGCACCCGCGTGCTCTGCACCGAGCAGGCCACCGGACGCCGCTACACGGTGCCCGCCCACGCCCCCATCGAGCGGGCGGAGGGGCACGAATAAGCCTTCAAAATTCGTTACCTTTCCCGACGCAAAACCTGGGTTTATCGGTGCGACTTCTTCCGCTCTTCCTTCTTCTGATTAGTTGGCTAAACGTAGTTCCGGCCTTGGCACAACCGGCTCCGTCGGTGCTGGCGCGGGGTGCCTGGCTTAAAATCGGCGTAACCCAACCTGGCGTGTACCGACTCGGCGCGGCCAATCTCCGGGAGGCGGGCTTCGCGCTGACCAATCTCGACCCCCGCCGCCTGCGGCTCTACGGCAACGGCGGCGGAATGCTGCCCCAATCCAACGCCCTGGCGCGGCCCCTCGATTTAACGGAAAACGCGGTCTGGGTGCAGGGCGAAGCCGACGGGCGTTTCGATGAAGGCGACTACCTGCTGTTTTATGCCGAAGGCCCCCACCCCGTCCGCTACGACCCGGTGGCGAAGCGATTTTCCCACCAGACCAACGTGTACGCCGACACCAGTTTTTACTTCCTGACGTTGGGCGATGCCCCCGGCCTGCGTATTGCCGAGCGGTCTTCAGTGGCGGCCAGCACTACGCTGACGGCTTTCGACGAGTACCTTTTTCTCGAAAAAGACCTCCGCAACATCATCGCCTCCGGGCGGGAGTGGTACGGCGAATCGCTGACCTTTGGCGACTACGCCGCGACGTTCCCGCTGCCCAACCTCCTGCCCAATTCGCCCCTGCTCATCACCTCGGCCACGATGGCGGCGGCGCAGGCCGAAACTGCCGTGCAGGTGAAAATGGGCGGGCAATCCATTGGCACCCAGACCTTCGGCACCGTGACACCCGAACGCTACGACTTCAAAGGCGTCAACGCCGTCAACACATTTACCACGACCCTCGCCACCCCGCCGACCGACGGTACGCTGCGGCTGGTGCTCAGCTACGACCGCCGGGGGCAAGCTTCGGCCCAGGCGTACTTCAACTACCTCGGCGTGCAGGCCCGGCGCGAATTGCGCTGGAATGGCGACGCGTTCCGGTTTCGGGCGCTCGACAGTCGGCAGCAGGCGGCGGTGACGTACCAACTGGCCAACGTTCCGACGGGTTTGAGCGTGTGGGACGTGACCCGAACCGCGCAACCGGCCAACCAGGTACTGACGACGGAGGGCAGCACGGCGCGGTTTGGGGCCACGGCGGATACGCTGCGCGAATTCGTGGCTTTTTTGGAAAAAGACGTTCCTGAACCCGCCTCGGTGCGGAGTATTTCTCCCCAAAACCTGCGCGGTCTGACGGCCACCGACCTGCTGATTGTCACCGCCCCGGCCTACCGGGAACAGGCCGAACGGTTGGCCGGGTTTCGGCGGCAAAACGACAAACTGACCGTGACGGTAGTGACGACGGAGCAGGTATTCAACGAATTTTCGTCGGGCCACCCCGACCCCTCGGCCTTGCGGGATTTCGCCCGGTTTTTGTACCAACAACCGGGATCTGCCCTGAAATTTTTGTTGCTCTTCGGCGATGCGACCTACGACTATCGGAACCGCAACAACGGCAACCTGGCCCAGGGCTACGTGCCGGTGTACGAAAGCCGCGAGTCGCTGCACCCGATTTACAGCTATTCTTCCGACGATTATTTTGGGTTTCTGGAAGACCACGAAGGCGACTGGCCTGAAACCTTCAGCGGCGACCACACGCTCGACATCGGCGTGGGGCGCTTGCCGGTAAAAACCGGCGACGAAGCCGCCGCCGTGGTGGACAAACTGATTCGCTACGAGAACCCCGCTGCGCTGGGACCCTGGCGGCAGCGCGTCACGTTCGTGGCCGACAACGGCGACTACAACCTTCACCAGCAAGACGCCGACAACCTGGCCCGGCAACTGACGCGCAACCGCCCCAACCTGCTGCTCGAAAAGCTGTACCTCGACGCCTTCCCGACCGTAACCACGCCCACCGGGGCCAAAGCTCCCGCCGTAAATGCGGCCATCAACCGGCAGTTTCAGGACGGGGCGCTCATTATCAACTACACCGGCCACGGGGGCGAGTCGGGCTGGGCGCAGGAACAGGTGCTCACGCGGGCCGACATTTTCAGTTGGCGCAACGCCGACCGGATGCCGCTGCTGGTCACGGCTACCTGCGAGTTTGGGCGCTACGACGACCCCGGCCTGGTGTCGGGAGCCGAACTGGCCCTGCTCCAGCGCCGGGCCGGGGCCATCGGGCTGCTCACCACCACGCGGGCGGTATTTGCCAATACCAATTTTTTGGTAAACGAAGCCTTTGACCGTCGGGCGTTTGAACCCAAAAACGGGGTACTGCCCCGGCTCGGCGAGGCGATGCGGCTCACCAAAAACGAAAGCCTGAGCGGCCCCATCAACCGCAATTTCACGCTCCTGGGCGACCCCTCGATGCGCCTGGCCCTGCCAACCGCCCCGGTGGTGCTGACCGCCGCCCCCGACACGCTCCGGGCGCTGAAACGCGTGACGCTGAACGGCGAAGTGCGCCACCCCGACGGCAGCCGCGACGGCACGTTCAACGGCACCGTGACGCTCACCGTTTTCGATAAACCCGCCACCCTGCGCACCCCCGGTAGCGACGACAACCCGCCGATGAGCTACGACGTGCAACGCAGCGTGTTGTTCAGCGGAACGGCCACCGTGCGGGCGGGCGCGTTCAGCAGCACGTTCGTGGTGCCGGGCGGATTGGACCCGAAACTGGGCCAGGGGAAAATCAGTTTTTACGCCCAACGCGCCGATAATTCGGGCGATGCGGGCGGGGCGGCGGCGGTGTGGCTTGGCGGCAAAAACAACGCCCCGACGACCGACATGCAGCCGCCGCAACTCCAGGCCTTTTTGAACGACACCACCTTCCGCGATGGCGAAGAAGTGAGCGCCAGTTCCCGCCTGCTGCTGCGCCTGCGCGACGACAGCGGCCTCGACGTGAGTGGTCTGGGAGGCCACGACCTGACGGCGACGCTCAACGACACCCTACGCCTGGTGCTCAACGCGGCCTACCTGGCCAACCCCGACGATTTTCGGAGTGGCAGCCTGACGTTTGCCCTCCCCATGCTACCGCCCGGTACATACACCCTGCGCGTGAAAGCCTGGGATGTGGCGGGCAATCCAGCGGAATTGACGCTGCACTTTTTGGTGGGCGAAAACACGAATCCGAGTCTGCGAAACGTTCTGAGTTTCCCAAACCCCTTCGGCGCGACGACGACGTTCCGGGTCGAACACGAATCGCCGGGCGACGACCTCGACGTGGAAGTGCTCATCAGCGACCTGAGCGGGCGCACCGTTCGGAGTCTGCGCACCACCGCCGAGCGGGCCGAATCGCCGGTGGACGTGCTGAGCTGGGACGGGCGGGCGGATTCGGGCGCGCCCCTTGCCAACGGAATGTATTTTTATCGTATTTTTGCCCGGTCTTTCCAAACCAGTCGCCAGCAGAGCGGCAGCGGCAAAGTGATTCTGGCCCGATAAACCGACCTTGAAAATCAGCCCACTCGTCGAAAATACCCCCGTGCGATTTGCGCCGTTGCCCTAACCCAAGCCCATCCAACCCCTTGATCGCTTCACGTATGCTGCGTCTTCGTACCCGCGCCTTTTCTGCGGCCTCCCTTTCGGGATTCTTTAGTCTGGGACTCTCCATTCTGGGACTCTCCACGACCGCCTTTTCGCAGGGCGGTGCCACCCTAAGTGGCCAGACCAACGCTGGGCGTATTCCAGTTCCGGCGGTGCCGTTCCTGAATTTCACCCCCGATGCCCGCTCGGCGGCGCTCGGCGAGGCAGGCGTAGCCCTTTCGCCCATCGGAGCCAATTCCTTGTTCTGGAACCCCTCGCAACTGGTTTTCCTGAAAGAAGACGCGGGCGTTTCGCTTTCGTACACACCCTGGCTGCGCGCCCTCGGCCTCGACGACATGTACCTGGGCTACCTGGCCGGGTATAAAAAACTGGGCAAGGATCAGGTCATTGGGGTGTCGGTCAACTACTTCGATCAGGGCCGCATCGAATTTACCAACAACGTGGGCACGAGCCTGGGCAATTATTATTCGAAGGAATACGCCGTGGCTGCGTCGTATTCGCGAAAACTGTTTACCAATTTTTCGCTGGGGCTGAACCTGCGCTACATCAACTCCAACCTGGTGGGCAACCAGGTCATTAACGGCACGGCGCTCAAACCCGGTACCACCGTGGCGGGCGACATCGGCGCTTTTTATCGGGGAAATCCGGAGCGGAACACCAGCTTTAATTTTGGGTTGATGATCTCCAACCTCGGCGGCAATGTCAACTACGGCGGCACGGGGCGCTACCCCATCCCGACCAACCTGAAGCTGGGCACGGCCATGACTTCCCGCCTCGGCGAATTCCACAAACTCACGCTCACGCTCGACCTCAACAAACTGATGGTGCCCACCCCGCCCGAATACGACAACGCCGGGCAGGTGGTGCGCGGAAAAGTACCTTCGAGCACCCTGGGCGGCGTATTCGGCTCCTTCGCCGATGCGCCCGACGGGTTTGGCGAGGAGTTGAAGGAATGGACCCAATCCGTCGGGGCTGAGTATTGGTACAACGACGTGTTTGCCGCCCGGCTGGGGTACTTCAACGAAAGCGTGCTGAAAGGCAACCGCAAGTACTTCACCGCCGGGGTGGGATTCCACTACAGCAACATCGGGTTCGATTTTGCCTACCTGTTCCCGCAGAGCCAGAGCGCCAGCAACGCCCTGGCCCAAACCCTCCGCCTGACGCTCTCGGTCAACTTCGCCAAAGGCTCGCGCGTGGCGGAACCGGATGAGGAGGATACGGAGAATTAATTCCTGCTTTACCGCTTTTTTTCGACGGAGTTCCTGGCCGGAACTCCGTTTTTCTTTGAAGCTGTTTAGGGTTTTAAAAAAAATTAGCTGAACCGTGCGGCGGTCACCCTGAGCGGAGTCGAAGGGTGTGCGGTGGGCCAACGCTGACCAGCCGCACACCCTTCGACTCCGCTCAGGGTGACCGCCGCACCTAAAAAATCGCAACTCTAAACAGCTTCTTTGCTAATCCTTCTAAAAATTTACTTTTCAACAAAAAGGGACTGTCATGGCCCCGGCCACCCGGCCCAACGGAGGATTGTCATCCCGACGAAGGAGGGATCTCGTTAGATTACCAAGTAGGTTGGCTACTGGCAAGGGGTCTGTAGGGCCAACGAGATCCCTCCTTCGTCGGGATGACAATCCTCCGTTGGGCCGGGTGGCCAGAGCCATGACAGACTGCTTTTATTAATTCTCCTCCATGACCGATCTCGACCGCACCCAAGCCCCCGCTTTCCAAACCATCCAGCACGTCAGCTTCCCCGAAGCCCAGGCCTACACCCTCGACAACGGCCTGGCCCTGCGGGTGGTCAACGCGGGCGAGCAACCCGTGCTGCGGCTCGAACTGATTTTCCGAACCGGCGGCTGGTACGAAACCCAGCCGGGCGCGGCTTATTTCGCGGTGCGGATGCTCAACGAAGGCACCCGCCGCCGCACGGCGGCCCAACTCAGCGAGGCCTTCGACCAGTACGGGGCCTTCACCGAATTCAACCCCGGCAACGACCGCTCCAGCCTGACGGTATACTGCCTGGCCCGGCACCTGCCCACGTTATTGCCGGTGTTGCAGGAAATTCTGCACGAGTCCACGTTTCCCGAACAGGAACTCGAAACGCTCAAGTCCATCACCCGGCAAACGCTGAAGGTGAACCTCGAAAAAACGGCCTACGTGGCTTCGCAGCAGTTTCGGATGCGGGTGTTCGGCGAGAATCACCCCTACGGTCGCAGTCAGCAGGAGGCGCACGTGGCCGCCGTGACGACCCAGACCGTGCGGGATTTTTACGAAACCGCTATCGCCGGGCAACCCTTCACGCTGTTTCTGGCGGGTCGGGTGTCGGAGCAGGAAGTAAAATGGCTCAACGACGCGTTTGGACAGGAAAAAATCGCTTCCGAAGTCGCAAAAATTCCTGCCCACCCGGTGCGCGTGCGCAACCACGCGCCCGAATTGGTCGAACGGCCCGACAGCCTCCAGTCGACCATCCGGCTGGGCAAGCGGCTGTTTACGCGCCGCCATCCCGACTATTTTAAATTCATGGTGCTCAACGAGGTGCTGGGCGGGTATTTCAGTTCGCGGCTGATGAAAAACATCCGCGAAGAAAAGGGCCTTACCTACGGCATTTCGTCCAACCTCACCAGCCTGGCCCACGAGGGGTACTTCGTGATTGGCACCGACGTAAACAAGGAAAATACCGCTCATACGCTCGACGAAATCGGCAAGGAAATCGCCCGGCTGCAAACCGAACCGGTGCCCGAAAGCGAACTCGAAACGGTGCGGAATTTCATGCTCGGCTCGTTTGTAGGGGCTTTGAACACACCTTTCGAAATCGCCGACCGGTACAAAACCATTTATTTCGACGACCTCCCGGCGGATTTTTACCAACGCTACGTCGAAAACCTCCGCGCCGTCACGCCCGACGACGTGCGCGACATGGCCCGCCAACACCTCGACCTGGCCACGATGCAGGAAGTGGTGGTGGGGGGGAAGTGAGCAGTTATCAGTTTACAGTGGGCAGTTTTCAATTTTTTCCCGCCGTGGCCGGTGTCCTCACCGGCCACTTGGTTTGCCGGGCCGTTCCGGTCGGTGAGGACACCTACAGTATCAACACCTCCTCAGGGATGCCGTTAGGCATCAAATGTTTGTAGTAGTGAGCTTTAGTGCGTTTTTGGTCGCGTAGCGACCCAACCGGAACTAGTTTGTTGGGTCGCTACGCGACCAAAAACGAGCGGAACCAGCCATTTTTCTACAAACATTAGGTCGCTACGCGACCAAGAAAGATGGGTTGATACTTTGGGTGAGGACACCGACCGGGGCAGGCGAAGTTCAAAACTGAAAACTTTAAACCGAAAACTGAAAACTACTTGCTTTCTAAGCGGAAGTTGCTTAAGTTCACCAGCTTATCACCTCAACCAGCCCCCGCATCATGAAGAAAGTCACGGCACTTCTTACCAAAAAAGGCAACACCGTCACCACCATTCCCGCCACGGAGTCGGTATTCGAGGCCCTCGAACGCATGGTGGCCCGCAACATTGGGGCGCTCATCGTCACACACGAAGGCGAGTACGCCGGGCTGATTACCGAGCGCGACTACGCCCGCAAGGTGGTGCTGAAGGGCAAGGCCTCGAAAGAAACCACCGTGGCCGAAATCATGGATTCCAAGCCCGCCACGGTGTCGCTCAACGATCCGCTCGAACGCTGCATGGAATTGATGTCGGACAAACACATCCGCTACCTGCCCGTGCTGGCCGAGGGCCGGGTGGTGGGGTTGGTGTCGATGGGCGACCTGGTGCGCTTCATCATCGAAGACCAGGACGTGACCATCCGCGATTTGCAGAATTACATTTCGGGGACGATGTAGCGGGGCTTCACGCCCGCTAACAAAACCAGCCATCAAGGCTGCGCCGTTTGTTCCGAAAACTTTAGGATGTACCCCGGATCGCCCTTGCCTTCGCTGGCGATAAACAGCGTTCCGTCGGGAGCGAAGCAAATGCCTTCCGGCTGGCGAAACTGGTCGGAATCGAGCGAAGCAACGGAACGGATAATTCCCATCCGATCAAGCATCAGAAGTTTCTTTCCATCGGCCGCCAGCAAATAAACGTCGCCGGTTTTCGGGTGAACGGCCACGCCGGAGGGTTTGAACTTCGCCGCTTTTCCGCTCAAACCCGCTTCCTGGGCCAGTTTTTCGGGCGTGAGGGCAATGCCTTTCCAGGCTATTTTTTTCCCGAAATCGTAGAAATACACGAAGTGCTTGTCGGGTTCGCCGGGGCTTTCCTTCAGGGCGATGAGCAGACGCTTGGTTTTGGGGTCGTAACCCAGGCCCTCCACGTCGGTGCCCGCCGCCAGGCCGAGGTCGATGGTTTGTAGCGAACGGCTGCCGTTGCTCAGGGTGCCGCCTGCCTCGAAGGTGTCCTCACCGGGCCGGACGATGAAAATAACACCGTCGCTACGCAGCACGTAAAATTTGCCATCCACAAATTCGAGGCCCTCGTAATCGCCGTCGGGGCCAAATTGCAGGCGTTTGCCCACCTCGCCCGATTGGTAGTCGAAGGGGAAAATGTCGCCTTTTTCATCCTGCACGCAGGCCAGTTGAGTGCCCTGGTAGTAGGTCAGACCCGATACTTCGCGCAAGGATTTGGGTAGTTCGAAGCGGGCCGTGGGCCGGGTCAGGTCGTAGGCCAGCGGGCGGAGGGCAACGGGCGGGGTTTCGTTTTTCTCTTTCTTTTTTCCACCCGATGGGCAGGCGGTCAGGGCCAGGAGGCCACTCAGAATCAGGGCGGCGGAACTCGTTTTTTTAAATAGCATGAGCGGGAAATAGGTGAAGAACTTCGGGGTTTTTCGTCAGCGTTCGCTGTGGCCGAGCGGTTTTTCGGGGGCAATTAAATCGCGAACCTGCTGCTTCAGGGCTTTGATATCGGGGAAACCGCCCGCTTTTTTTCGGTCAAAAATTTCTTCCCCGTCCAGAAAAATCCGGAAGGTTCCGGCGACCTCGGCGGGACGCAGGGCCACTTCCCCCAATTCCTCACTAAACGTGGTCAGCAATTCCTGCGCCAGCCAGGCCGAGCGTAGCAGCCAGCCGCAGCGGGGGCAGTATTCCAGGGTGAGGCGGGGTTTCATGGCTCAAAAGTAGCAGCGAAACGTCGGCAACCCTTGATTCGGCGTGGGTTCGAGGGCACCTTTGTGAAATCTTTTTTCAGAAAATGGCCCTTCTCCTTCCCGTCAACGGGATTTCCCCCCAGTTTGGCCTCAACTGCTGGCTGGCTCCCAACGCCACCGTCGTCGGCGATGTGGTGATGGGCGACGACTGCACGGTGTGGTTCAACGCCGTCGTGCGCGGCGACGTGCATTGGATTCGGATTGGCAATCGGGTCAACATCCAGGACGGGGCCGTGATTCACTGCACCTACCAGAAAGCCCCGACGCGCATCGGCGATTTCGTGAGCATCGCCCACAACGCCGTCGTTCACGGCTGCACGCTCGAAGACCGCGTGCTGGTGGGCATGGGGGCGATCATCATGGACGGCGCCGTGGTCAGTACGGGCAGCATCATCGCCGCCGGGGCGATCGTCACGCAAAACACCGTCGTGCCGCCGGGCAGCATTTACGCGGGCAATCCGGCGAAGTTTCTGAAAGCCGTCTCGCCCGAAGCGGCGGAAGTTTTTGATCGGACGGCGAACAATTACGTGATGTACGCGGGGTGGTTTTCGTCTGAACCACGATTGGCCGGGATTTAAGGATTTTCAGGATATAAACCAGCGTTCAGAAATTAACTATCCTGAAAATCTTTAAATCCCGGCCAATCGTGGTTCGGACACCCGCGCCTTCCCCGCCTCCGTCATCGCTCGCTTCTCTTCCCGCTTCAGGCTTTTGATAAATTTCACCCGCCGGAAGCGCAGCGCCGACCAGTCGTCGTCGATGGCGACTTGCCGGACGCCCTCGAAACCGAAGCAACCCAACGTGGCCCAGCCCGTGTCGCGGTTGAAATCGCAGCGGTATTTTTTGGACGTGCCTTTGGGGTAAGCAAACCAGAGCACTGCGTCGCCAGGGGCTTTTTCAGTCAACAGGGGCGTTAGCGCATCGATTTCGGTTTGCTTCGTGACGAAGGCCAGCACCCAGTCCACCGGGTCGGGACCGAGGGTGTCATCGTACACAGTTGCGACCAATTTTAATTCGTCAACCAACGGTTGCAAATCAGCCGGGACGTTTTTGACCAGCGCCGTGCTACCGGGCTTGAGGTTAAGTTTTTTCAGAATCGGATTCATGCCCCGAACTTAGCGCAAAAACCGGAACGCCGAATGCCCATACCCGACTTCATCACTCACTACGATTCGCCGCTGGGTCGGCTCGAACTTTGGGGCACGGCAACGCACCTGAGCGCCGTGCTTTTCACCGAAACAAAAAAACGCCCGCATCCGCCGCGCCGCGCCACCGAAACCAGCAGCCCGCCGCTGCGCGAATGCATCGCCCAACTCGACGCGTATTTTGCCGGAAAACTTCAGGTTTTCGATTTGCCACTGCACCCGCAGGGGACTGATTTTCAGCGGAAAGTCTGGGCTGAATTGGGAAACATTCCCTTCGGGAAAACCCAAAGTTACCTCCATTTGGCCCGCGCCCTGGGCGACGAGAAGTGCATCCGGGCGGCAGCCAGCGCCAACGGCCACAATCCACTCAGCATCGTGATTCCCTGTCACCGGGTCATTGGCTCTGACGGAAAACTGGTGGGGTACGGCGGTGATTTGTGGCGGAAACAATGGCTGCTGGAACACGAACAAACCCATACGATTGGCAAATGGAGCCTGTTTTGACTGCCCCGGTCCTACTCGACGAGCCAAAGTTGATTTGGGCTTGCAACGACTTAGCCAGTCGGGACGCAGATCTCGCCCAAATTCTTGAACGGCACGGCTACCCGCCCTTCTGGAGCCGCGAACCGGGCTTCGCCACACTCCTGCACATCATTCTTGAACAGCAGGTTTCGCTCGCCTCGGCACGGACGGCGTTTGAGAAATTACGGGACCGACTCGGCGAGGTGACGCCAGCCGCCTTCCTGAGCCTGAGCGACGAGGAACTGAAAGCCTGTTTTTTCAGTCGGCAAAAAACCCGGTACGGGCGGGCATTGTCCGAAGCAGTGGTGAGCGGAAATCTCGATTTGAAACGCCTCACGCAACAACCCGAAGCCGTGGTTCAGGCAGCCTTGACCCGGTTGCCCGGCATTGGCACCTGGACGGCGGACATTTATCTAATGTTCGCTCTCCACCACCCCGACCTTTTCCCGCTGGGCGATTTGGCGGCGGTGAATGCTCTGAAATCGCTGAAGCGATTGCCCCGTGACACACCCCGCCAAGTCTTGGCGGAATTGGCGGAAACCTACCGCCCCCACCGCAGCGCCGCCACGTTTTTATTGTGGCATTTTTACCTGTGCGAGCGAGGAATTCGGAATCTCTAACCCCTTACTCGACTTTATACCGCACAAACGCCACCCGCTTCCCATCCGGCGACCAGCTCGGCACGTTGATCGTGCCCTGTCCGCCGTAAAATACGTCCGTCAGATCGCGGATTTTGCGGGTTCCCATTTCCATCACCCGCAATTTCACGTCTTTTCCGAAGGGGTGCGACCCTTTCTGGTCTTGTAAATAGCTGATGAATACCAGCGATTTTCCGTCGGGCGAGGGGTGGCCAAACCAGTTGTCTAAGTCGTCGTTGGTGAGTTGTTCCTGTGCGCTGCCGTCGGGTTTCATGCGGTAGAGGTGCATATGGCCCGTGCGGTTGGAGTTGAAGTAAATCCAGGCCCCGTCGGCACTGTATTCGGGGCCGTCGTCGAGGCCCTCGGCGGTGGTGAGGCGGGTTTCTTCCCCACCCGCTGCCGGAATGGTGTACACGTCCCAGCCGCCGGAACGCTCGGCGCAGTAAGCCAGTGTTTTGCCGTCGGGCGAGATGCCGTGCAGGTAGCTGGGCGTTTGGGGCGTAATGCGTTTGGGCACTCCGCCCGTGGCGGCAACGGTGAAAATCGCGGACTGCTGCCCCGGTTCGCTGGCGCTGATGGCCAGAAATTTTCCGTCGGCGCTGAGCAGGTGATCGTTGTTGCAGCGGAGGTTGCCGGCCAGGGGAAGTTCGGTGAGTGTGCCGCCCGTCGTTGGAATCCGGTACAACTTTCCATCGGCATTGACGAGCAGCGTCTTCCCGTCGCGTAACCAGTTCGGGGCTTCAAAATGGCGTTTTTCTTCGTGAACGACGGTGCGTTTCCCAGTTTTCAGGTCCACTACTTCCAGAATACTAGTCACGTTTTTGGGAGTCTGTCCTGAAACGCCCAGGGCCGTCAGGAAGATGATTGCGGAGGTGAGGATCCAGTTTTTCATCGGTGTGTTCAGCCCCAGGTTGCTTTCTGAATGTTCCCAATGCTGATTTTAATGGCCTCCAGTGGCGGGCGCTTGCACACGTCCTGCTCGACGAAGTAGTGCTTCAACCCGGCGGTTTTGGCGTCTTTAAAAATGGCACCGAAATCTACCGTACCCATCCCCACTTCGGCAAATTCCTTTTGGGGCGTGTTGGCGATGTCTTTCACGTGCCAGAGCGGGAACCGACCGGGGTATTTTTTAAAGTACGCCCCCGGCGACTCCCCCGCTTTGATGGCCCAGTACAGGTCGAGTTCCATTTTGAGCAACGTCGGGTCGGTGTTTTTCAAAATCAGGTCGTAGGGCTTTTCGCCGCCGATTCGCCCGGTAAATTCAAAGTCGTGGTTGTGGTAGCAAAGTTGGATACCGGCTTTTTTGGTCACCTCGCCGCCTTTGTTCAGCAATCCGTACAGTTGTTGGTAGTCGGCGGGTTTGCGCTCGTTATCGGGCAGGTAAGCAATTGCCATGTATTGCTGGCCCATCGCAGCGGCATCGTCGACGGCGCGTTGCCAGTTGCGGGCCAGTCCATCGCCTCCGGCCGCGCGGCCCGTTGCGTAGTGCCCGCTGGGGGCCGTCAGGCCGTTGGTTTTGAGCAGTGCGGCGAATTGCTTCGGGGTTTTGCCAAACAGTTTTCCGCCGCTGTAGCTGAAGCTTTCTACTTTTTTGTAGCCCAGCCGGGCCACTTCGGCGAGTACTTTTTCGATACCGAGTTTGGTGATGTCGTCGCGGAGGGTGTAGAGTTGCAGGCCCACGGGCTTGGCGGCGGCGGCCTGGGCATCGGGGGTGGAAAGGGCCGTCAGGCCCAAACCGGAAAGTTGGAGAAAGGTTCTGCGGTTCATGCGGGTTTAGAGCTATCGTGGTTAGGCCGGTAAATTCAGGCGGATTTCTGGAAAAAGCAAATGTGATCTGCGGCAGGAAACCGAATGCCGAAAGTGCTGGTATACGTTGCCAAAATGCGTAATTTTCACGCCGATTTCATCCAATCTTCTATCCAACTTATGCGTCTGTTCCTTTCGCTGCTTCTGTTAGGCCTTTCTGTGCGGGCCTTCGCCCAGCAACCCACCTCCAGCGACATCATTCAACCCCGCCAGGCCACCCGCCCAGCAACCCCGCCTCCGGTTACCAAACCCGCCAACTCCGGCGCCACAGCACCGGATGGCAAACGCAACAAACCCATCGTGATTCCGGCCTTTCCACGTGATTGGCAGGGGAAATGGAAGGGTTCTCTGAATATTTTTACCATGCCCAATCGCATCGAGCGCGTGCCAATGACGCTGGAAATTACCAAGACTACCGACAGCACCCGCTACACCTTCGCCATGACCTACGGCAAGGATTCGGTGAAAGGTCGCCGCGCCTATGAGGTAGTCACCGTAAACCCACGCCAGGGTTTGTACGTAATCGACGAGAAAAATTCCATCAAACTCGATGCGTATTTTCTGGTCAACCGCCTCATTTCGCAGTACACGGTGCAGGGCGTGCGCATTATTTCGACCTACGAATACACGGGACGCAACCTGATTTTTGAAGTGATTACCGGGCGTGATGGCTACGTCAACACCACTGGAGGTGGTAAAGATCCCGCGACTAACCGCGATATGTCGCTCGTGCAGACCTTTCCGCTTGGAGGTTGGCAACGGGCTATCCTCGCCCGCGTGGCCACGACTCCGGTCGTACCGGCGGCCAATACTAAACCTGCCAAACCCGGCAAGCCGGTGAAACGGCTGTGAAAAGGGGATTGGCAATTTACCCAATCCCCAACCTCACTCCACCTCCCCAACCTCACTCCATCCGCCGGGCATCGAGGTAGCCCCGAACAACCGTAAACGTGGTCACGGCCAGGAAGAAGATGATAATCCAGTGGACGTAGTTGATGATCCAGGGGAAGCGTTCACCGAAGTAAAACCCGCCGCCCGTGAGCAGGCCCACCCAAAGCGTGGCGCCGAGTACGTTGTTGAATAAAAATGGCCCGTAAGGCATCCGAATCAGGCCGGCCAAAATCGGTGCGAATGTGCGCACGACGGGTAGAAACCGGCAAATGATGAGTGTGCGAGAACCGTAGCGGTCGAAGTACTTGCGGGTGGTTTCGATGTTGCGTTTTTTGAAAAAAAACGAATCGGGCCGGGCTTCGAGCCGGGTTCCGAAAAACCGCCCGAACAAATACCCCGTCAGCGAGCCAATCACCGCTGCCGCAAACAGGCACGCCAGCATGAGCCAGAGCGGAACGTTGAGAACCCCCGTCCCACAGAACACTCCCGCCAGGAACAGCAGGTAATCGCCGGGTAGGAAAAACGCAAAAAACAACCCGTTTTCGGCGAACACGATGAGCGTCACGGCCACCAGACCACCCGTTCGGAGTACTTCTTCGGAGTTGGTGAGGTAGCGGAGAAATTCAAAGAAATCGTTCATGCGCCGAGCGGGGATTTGGCCCGCAAGTTAGCCGATTGCCAGTGCCCGGCACGGGCTTTTTTCAGGAGCGGTCGGGCTTGGACGCTTTTTCTCCGTTTTCCTGTTCGTCCTGGTCGGTGTAATCGTCGAGGAGCGGCTGCAAATCGGGCACGTCGGCCCCTTCGCGGGCGGCGGGCGTATAGGTTTCGTCGGCGAGTTCTTCGCTGGACGGCGGGGCGGTAGCCTGGTGCTTGGGGGAGGGAGTCATGATAAAAAAAGGAGTGAGGAGCGAGGAGTGAGTAGAAAACAAAATGCCTTTCTACTCACTCCTCGCTCCTAAAAAATTCATTCCCTACTCCGACAACTCCAGCCAGCGGAGTTCTTTTTCCTCTAGAACGTGGTTGATTTCCTCGATTTCTTTCGACCAGAGGCTGATTTGCTGGTAATTGTCGGCTCCGCTATTGAGTCGTTCGGTCAGGCTGGCCTTTTGTTCTTCCAGGCGGGCCATGTCTTTTTCCAGCGTTTCAAATTCCTTTTGTTCCTTAAAACTGAGTTTGCGCCGGGTCGTTGCGGACTGTGGATTGCTGGTTGGGAGCGGCTGAGTGGCTTTCGTGGCAGATTCTGATGACTGAAAACTGAAGACTGAAGACTGTAAACTCTCCCGGTAGTCGGTGTAATTCCCCGGAAAATCGCGGATGCGGCCTTCGCCCTCGAACACGAACAGGTGCTCCACGAGCCGGTCCATGAAGTAGCGGTCGTGCGAGACCAGCACCAGGCAACCGCCGAAACCATCGAGAAATTCTTCCAGCACGTTGAGCGTGGGGATGTCGAGGTCGTTGGTGGGTTCGTCGAGAATCAGGAAATTGGGACTTTGCAGCAACACCCGCATCAGTTGCAGCCGCCGCCGCTCGCCGCCGGAAAGTTTCCCGACGAAATCGTACTGTTTTTTGGGATCGAACAAAAATTGTTGGAGAAACTGGCTGGCCGTAATCGTCTCGCCCGTGCCGAGGGTAATCACCTCGGCCACTTCCTTCACCACCTCGATCACGCGCTGGTCGTCGCTGAACGGAAATTCCTCCTGGCGGTAGTACCCAAATTTCGTCGTCTCGCCCGCCACCACGCTGCCCGCATCGGGTGCGAGGTGGCCGGTGACGAGATTCAGAAACGTGGATTTTCCCACCCCGTTCGGCCCGACGATGCCGATGCGATCTTTTTTCCGGAAGGTGTAGCTGAAATCGGCGATGAGTTTTCTGGCGTTCAGCGTCTTCGTCAAATCCTCGATTTCAAGAATCTTGCTGCCCTGCCGGGCCATTTTCACGTTCAGTTCCAGCGTTGAATTGTCTTTTTTCTGCGCCGCTTTTTCCTTCACTTCATGAAAGGCGTCGATACGGTACTGGGCTTTGGTGCCCCGCGCTTTGGGCTGGCGGCGCATCCAGTCGAGTTCGCGGCGGTAGAGGTTGCGGGCTTTGTCCACGCTGGCGGCTTCGGCGGTTTCGCGCTCCACCTGCTTTTCCAGAAACTGCGCGTAGGTGCCTTTGTGCCGGTAGAGTTTCCCGTCGGTGAGTTCGAGAATTTCGGAGCAGACCCGATCGAGAAAATACCGGTCGTGGGTGACAAGCAGCAGCGTGACGTTGGCCGTGCTGAGGTAGCCTTCGAGCCACTCGATGGAGGCCAGGTCGAGGTGGTTGGTGGGTTCGTCGAGAATGAGCAGGTCGGGTTCCGAGAGCAGCACGCGGGCCAGGGCCACGCGCTTGCGCTGCCCGCCCGACAGCATCCCGACGGGCTGGTCGAAGTCGCTTTCTTCGATGCCGAGTTTGCCCAGAATCTGCTTCACCTGCGCCTCGTAGTCCCAGGCCTGGTGGGTTTCCATGCCTTCGAGGGCGAGGTTGATGGCCGCGTCCTGGTGGTGGGCCAGGGCGGCTTCGTAGGCTTTCACGGCCCGCACCACGGGCGTGTCGAGCGCGAAAAGCGTGTCCATCACGCTCAGGCTTTCCTCGAAAACCGGTTGCTGGTTGAGGTAGCCCAGGCGCAGGTCGCGGCGCAGAGCCACGGCGCCTTCGTCGGGGGGCTGGAGGCCCGCCAGCACGTCGAGCAGGGAGGTTTTGCCGGTGCCGTTGCGGCCCACCAGGGCCACTTTATCGCCCTGACTGAGGCCGAAGGTGAGGTTTTTAAACAGCCATCGCTCGCCGAAATTCTTGGCGAGGTTGTCGGCAGAAAGTAAATTCATCGGGGAAGGGAAAGGGGAATCAGCACCAGGTCGGGGAAAGCCGCGAAGTCGCCAATGAGCGTTTGGCCTGTTGTTTGGACACGTAGAAACTAGTTGAGTTTTTCAAATCCATTCCAGGTTGTCACGCTGAGCTTGTCGAAGCGCCGGTTGGTTTTCAGGAACACTTTTCATCTCAAACTGGCGCTTCGACAAGCTCAACGTGACAACCTCTCTTCAGAGAAAATGAAATTTAAGCCAGTTTCGTAAAACAAAATATTCGTGTCAACCAGAATGCGTTCGTTGGAGACCATGCTCATTTCAGGAGGATCCGATCCTCGTCGTAGCCGTCTTCGCGATTGAAGGGCAGTCCGCCTAACGGCATGGTGACGAGTCCGAACACTGGTTTGGAAGGGATTGTTTCCTGCACCTCCAGCACGATCACCTCTACTTTTTTATTCCGAAATTCTTCGGGCAGCGTCAGTTGCAGGTCGTCGCCGGGTTCGAGCGTGGTTTTGTAGGCATTCATGACTTGCTCTTTTTTGAAACGAAGTTACGCGTTTTCCCCCGGCAAAACCGGTTCGGCCTCCCCCTGCGGCAGGCGCTTGGTCTGATCGATGAGCCAAAAGTCGGCCAGCACCAGCGCGGCCATCGCCTCGACGATGGGCACGGCGCGGGGCACCACGCAGGGGTCGTGGCGGCCTTTGCCCTGCACGGTGGCGGGTTGGCCGTGCTGGTCGACGCTCGCCTGATCCTGCATGATCGTGGCGGTGGGTTTGAAAGCCACCCGGAAGTAAATGTCCTCGCCGTTGGAAATGCCGCCCTGGATGCCGCCGGAGTGGTTGGTGCGGGTTTTCACCCGTCCATTTTCTACGAAATATTCGTCGTTGTGTTCGGAGCCGTACAACTCCACCCCTGCGAAACCGGAGCCGTACTCGAAGCCCTTCACGGCGTTGATGCTGAGCATGGCCTTGCCCAGTTCGGCGTGGAGTTTGTCGAACACCGGCTCGCCCAGCCCCACCGGACAGCCCCGGATCACGCCCGTGATGACGCCGCCCACGCTGTCGCCGCGCTTGCGGGTTTCGTCGATGAAGTCGAACATCCGTTGGGCCACGTCGGGGTCGGGGCAGCGGACGGCGTTTTCTTCGGCCAGGGCCAGGTTCAATTCCTGGTACGGCGTTTCGAGTTTCAAGGTTCCCACCTGCGAGACGTAGGCCTGAATCGTCACCCCCGCCGGGCGCATCAGCAACTTGGCGACGGCCCCGGCGGCCACGCGCGCGGCGGTTTCCCGCGCCGAGGAGCGCCCCCCGCCCCGGTAGTCGCGGAGGCCGTACTTGGCCTGGTAGGTGTAGTCGGCGTGCGAGGGGCGGAACTGTTCGGCGATGTGGCCGTAGTCTTTCGAGCGTTGGTCTTCGTTGCGAATGAGCATCGCCAGGGGGGTGCCGGTCGTTTTTCCTTCAAAAACCCCGCTCAGAATTTCCACCGCGTCGGCTTCGCGGCGCTGGGTGGTGATGCGGCTCTGGCCGGGGCGGCGGCGGTCGAGTTCGTGCTGGATAAACGCCGGGTCGAGGGCCAGCCCCGCCGGGCAGCCGTCAATCACCACGCCAATGGCCGGGCCGTGCGATTCGCCGAAGGTGGAGAGTTTGAAAAGGGTGCCGTAGGTGCTGCTCATAGTTGTCAGTCGATAGTCGTAGGGGCAAGCGCAAGGGTTGTCCCTACGCTTCATTTTTTCACTTTCCAGAAAATCACCACCGAACCCAGCAGCAGTAGGGCCAGGATGGCGTTGGCGGCGTACTTCAACAGGGGGCGGTAGTCGTAGGAGGGAATACTCGTGTCGACTTGGGCGAGGTTGGCGTAAATGCCCTCGGTCACTTCGCTGCCCGCCCTAGCCAGTGCCCGCCCAGTAATGCGCACCCGCAGGCTGGGTTGCAGCAGGTCGTATCGGGCGGTTTTGGGGTTGAAAACCACGAGGCGCAGGTAGCTGCTTAGGGCAAAGGTACCGGGACGTTTGGGAATGAGTTGAAAACTGAAGGTCTTCTCGCCGCTTACCCGCCCCGCCCGGCGGCTGATGGTTTGCCGGACTTCCGGGGGGTAGAAATCAAAGGTTTCGTCGTTCGTCGGCTGGGGCAGGTTGAGGCCAGCCAAATTACCCTCGCCCGTAAGCCGAATGGTGTAGGTGAGCGTTTGCCCGGTGGTGCCCCGGCTGGGGCTGAGGGCCTCCTGCCAGTGGAAATCTCCCACGGCGGCCCGGTCGCGTTGCGGATTCGGCGGTAGGGGCCGGGGCTGCACCGAAAATGGGGCAGTGCGAAACGAGCGCAGGGTTTTAGCGCCGGTTTTCTCGGTGGGGCGCCCCAACAGGTTCAGGCTCACGCCCGGAAACGCCACCGGCTGGGTATTGAGCGGAAAATACGCTGCCTCGAAAATCCGGTATTCGGTGTAGGCCCGACCACCCAGTACCGCCCGTCGCCGCTGAGGTTCACCCGAAATCCCGAAGTTTTCTTCCCAGCAATTAGCGGGGCGGATGCCAGGAAGAATCTGCGCGATTTGCTCATTGAGTTGGTAAAAGTCGAGTTCCTGGCGGCTGTTGTCGGCTACGAAAAACGAAAGCCGTACCATAAATCCCTCGCCCACATACACCCGGTTGCGATTGGCTTGCAGGGCCAGGAATGCATCGGTGCCCACTTCGCCGGTGGCGGGGGCGGCGGGGCTGTCGTCGGCTTCGGTTTCAGCCACTACTTCGGCCGGCTCGTTGGGCGTGACGACCACCGTTCCACCCTGGTTTTGGACGGTCTGCCCGTTGACGACCATGCTGAACGGCGAAACGAAAAATGTACCGGGGCGGTTGGCGATGTAGGTTTGCGTGATGCGTTGGGTTATGCCTGTACGGTCGTTCAATGTCGTAGTGGACGTGCCTCGTTTGCCGAAGCCGGGTAAATCGGGGAAGCGCCCGTAACTCCGTTCTTCGCTGCCCCGAATCACGATGCTGATGGTAAAAGGCCGGTTGAGGGGGATGGGCGAGGGGGCCAGTTCAATTTGAATGCCCGTTTCTTGGGCGCTGGCGCGAATCAGGGTTCCTGTCCAAAAAAAAAGTAGAAAAAGAAAAAGATATTTACGAACTTTCATCGTTTCTCCGGTACTACGTTTGCCAAGCACGCCGAATGTGACCGGGCCAATCCGCCGACGTTTATTCCGACCACACCTAAACCCTCTTGAACATGGCCCTTACCCTGCTCGAGTACCTCAAAGTTATCCTACAAAAAGTAAGTTTTGATGCTAAGCTTTTCGAGAAAGAGTTGAAAAAAGCCATCCACATGTTGGTTCCTGAAGAAGTAAAATCCCTTCAGGCCTGGTGTTACGAGCAGTTTGGCAACGTGTATCGGCGCATCCTGCGTCGCTGCTTCGCTACGGTGGGGTTCCGTCGTTTCCAAACAGCCCTCGGTTGATTTTGAGTACCCCTGTTTGTTAATTCTGTGTGTTTAAGCGTTTGAGAAACCTCCCGATTGCAAGCCGGGAGGTTTTTTTTATGAAACAAGAGACAAGAAGCAGGAGACAAGAAGCAGGAGACAAGACCCTGAATTTTCCTGTCTCCTGCTTCTTGTCTCCTGCTTCTTGTCTCTTGTTTCATAAAAAGAACCCCAGCCGCTGCCCTTTGCGGCTCTCATCAAAATTCCCCCTCGCATACGCTAAGTGCCCCGACACCACGGTGTGCGTCACCGCCGAGTGAAACGGTTGCCCTTCCAGCGGCGACCAGCCGCACTGGTATTCAATATTTTTTTTGGAAACCGTCGTTTTGGCGGCTAAGTCCACCAACACCAAATCCGCCCAGTAGCCCTCGCGCAGGTAGCCACGTCGGCTGATTTGGAAACACTCGGTGGGGGCGTGGGCCATTTTTTGGACGACTTTTTCGAGTGAAATTTTCCCTTGTCGGTAAAATTCGAGCATTAGCAGCAACGGGTGTTGTACCAGCGGCAACCCTGAAGGGGCTTGCCAGTACGGCTGCTGTTTTTCGGCCCAGGTGTGGGGGGCGTGGTCGGTAGCGATGACGTCGAGGCGGTCATCGAGCAGCGCCTGGAAAAGCGCCTCCCGGTGCCGGGTTTCCTTGATGGCCGGGTTGCACTTGATTTGATTGCCCAACCGCTCGTAATCGGTGGCCTCGAACCAGAGGTGGTGAACGCAGACTTCCGCCGTGATGCGTTTGTCGCGCACCGGGCCGGGCTGGAAAAGCGCCGTTTCTTCGGCGGTGCTGATGTGGAGAATGTGCAGGCGGGTGTCGTGTTTCCGCGCCAGTTCCACCGCAAACGAACTCGATTTCAAACAGGCCTCCACCGAACGGATTTCGGAGTGAATGCGGGCGGGTGGGTCGTCGCCGTACCGCTGCCGGTAGGCTTCGGCGTTGGCACGGATGGTGGCCTCGTCTTCACAGTGCGTGGCCATCAGCATCGGCACCTGGCTGAACAGGTTTTCGAGCGTGCCAGGGTGGTCGACCAGCATATTTCCCGTCGAAGAACCCATGAAGATTTTCACGCCGCAAACGGTGGTCGGGTCGGTGCGGAGTACCTCGCCGAGGTTGTCGTTGGAAGCGCCCATGTAAAACGAGTAGTTCGCCAGCGAAGTCCGGGCGGCGATGGCGTACTTGTCTTCGAGCAATTCCTGGGTTAGGGCGTTGGGCACCGTGTTGGGCATTTCCATGAAACTCGTCACGCCCCCGGCCACGGCGGCGCGGGCTTCGGTGGCGATGGTCGCCTTGTGGGTCAGGCCGGGTTCGCGGAAATGCACCTGGTCGTCGATGACACCCGGTAGCAAGTGTAAACCGCTGGCGTCGATAACCTGATCGGCGGTTTTGCCCGAAAGGTCGCTGCCGATTTGGTCGATGAAGCCATTTTTTACCAGCAAATCAGCCTCGAAAAGTTGGCCTTCGTTGACGAGCGTGGCGTTGAGAATGAGGAGCGTGGACACACGTAGGGAGATTGGTGGGGTCAGGCGGATTAATTTCGCTGCCGGTCGCAGTGCTTGGTGGGTTGACTACGCTGCCAGCCGCTCCACGCACGGGCTTTTCACGGCTGGCAGCTAGTGGGTTTTCAAAAGCGCAAATTCCTTCGCGAAGTAACTCAGAATCACGCTGGCTCCGGCGCGTTTGATGGACGTGAGCACTTCGAGCATTCCCCGCGTGGGGTCAAGCCAGCCGCGCTCGGCGGCGGCTTTCACCATCGAATATTCTCCCGACACGTTGTAGGCCGCGATGGGAAGGTCGAACCGGTCGTGCAGGGATTTGATGATGTCGAGGTAGGCCAGGGCGGGTTTCACCATGAGTATATCCGCGCCTTCGGCGTAGTCGAGTTCGGCCTCTACCAGCGCCTCGCGGGCGTTGGCGGGATTCATCTGGTAGGTTTTTTTGTCGCCAAACTTCGGGGCCGAATCGAGCGCGTCGCGGAAGGGGCCGTAGAAGGCCGAGGCGTACTTGGCCGTGTACGAAATGATGCCCACTTTCGGAAAACCCGCCGCGTCGAGGGTGCGGCGGAGGTACGCTACGCGCCCGTCCATCATGTCCGACGGCCCGATGAAATCGGCTCCCGCCTGGGCCTGGGCGACTGACATTTTACCCAGAATTTCGAGCGTTTCGTCGTTCAGAATTTCCAGCGACCCGTCGCGGGCCTCGGCCACCAAGCCGTCGTGGCCGTCGCTGCTGTAGGGATCCATCGCCACGTCGGTCATCACGAGGAGCTGCGGAAATTTCGACTTCACCGCCTGGATGGCTTCGAGGTAAAACGTCCCCTCGCGGTGACTTTCGCTGGCGGTTTTGTCTTTTTTGCTTTCGGGGTAATTGGGAAACAGGTCGATGGCTTTGATGCCCAGGTCGGTCACGAGGGCGAGTTCGTCGAGCAGCCGATCGAGCGAGTAGCGGAAAATGCCGGGCATGGAGGCCACTTCGCTCGTCACGTGCTGGCCTTCCACGACGAACATCGGGTAAATAAAATCGTTGACGCTCAGCGTGGTTTCTTCAACCAGCGCCCGCACGGCGGACGACTGGCGCAAGCGGCGCGGGCGGCGGGTGAGGGAGGTGGGCATGGAATTCAAGAAACAAGAAACAAGAAGTGAGAAACAGGAGACAAGAAAAGCGCAGGCGTCTTGTCTCCTGTTTCTCACTTCTTATTTCTGAACCCAAATCTACGCCATCATCTTGAAACCTTCCCCGTGCATATTCAGGATTTGAATGTTGGCATCGTGGCGGAGGTACTTGCGGAGTTTGGTGATGTAGACGTCCATCGAGCGGGCGTTGAAGTAGCTGTCGTCGCCCCAAATGGCCTTCAGCGCGTAGCTCCGGCTGAGGGGCTGGTTGAGGTGCTGGGCAAACAACTTGAGCAGTTCCGATTCCCGGCCCGTGAGTTTGAAGTTCTCCACGCCGTTGGTGAGCGTTTGCCGGTCGGCGTCGAAGATGTAGCTGCTGATGGTGAACACCTCCGGCTGCCGGGGGGCGGGAGCGCCGTTGCCGGGCACCTGACTGCGGCGCAGCACGGCCTTCATCCGGGCCAGGAGTTCTTCCATGCTGAAGGGCTTGGTCAGGTAATCGTCGGCCCCGACCCGGAACCCTTGCAACGTGTCTTCCTTCATGGCTTTGGCCGTCAGGAAAATAATCGGTACGTCGGCATCGGCCATGCGGACTTCCTTCGCCAGGGTAAACCCGTCTTTTTTAGGCATCATCACGTCGAAAATGCAGAGGTCATAGGGCTGTTTCACGAAAAAATCGAGCGCTTCGTTGCCGTCGCGGGTGAGGTCGGCCTCGAAGCCTTTCAGCGTGAGGTATTCCTGGAGCAGGCTGCCCAGGTTGGGGTCGTCTTCGGCGAGGAGGATGCGGGACATGGTGAATTACGAGTTACGAATTGTGAATTACGAATTGGCAACGCCTCTACCGGGTTGCCAGCGTCGGAGGGAGGGCGCGGGGCTTCGCACGGAACGCTCAATTTTTCGGCAGAAACACTTCAAACGCGCTCCCCTTGCCGGGCTGGCTTTCGACGCTGACCTGGCCGCCGTGGGCTTCGACCATCGTTTTGACGTAGCTCAAGCCTAAGCCGAAGCCCTTCACGTCGTGGAGGTTGCCGGTGGGGACGCGGTAGAATTTCTCAAAAATCCGGGCCACCTGCTCGCGGTTCATGCCCCGGCCCTGGTCGCTGATGCGCAGACGCAGGCCGGGCTGGCCGTCTTCACCCGTCGCATCTTCCGTGTGGATGGTGATGGCCGGGTGTTCGGGCGAGTACTTGTTGGCGTTGTCGAGAAGGTTGAACACCAGGTTGGTCAGGTGAACTTCGTCGGCTTTCAAGTCGGGATGGTCGGCGTGGAGTTCGATGTCGAGCGTACCCTGCCGGGCTTCGATTTGCGGACTGATGTTGAGCGCCACGCGCTCGATGATGTCGTGCAGGTTTACGTCGCTGCGCTTGATTTTCACCTCGCCCCGGTCGAGCAACGCGGCCTGGAGTACCTTCTCCACCTGCTGACCCAGCCGCCGGTTTTCGTCCTGAATAATGCCCAGGTAACGGCTGCGCATCGAGGGGTTGGCGCTCACGTCGCCGTCCTGGAGCATCTGCGTGGCCAGCGAGATGGTCGAAACGGGCGTTTTAAACTCGTGCGTCATGTTGTTGATGAAGTCGTTTTTAATGTCCGAGATTTTCTTTTGCTCGATAATCGTCCGCATCGCCACGTAAAAACAACCCACCACGATGAGCATCAGCACCAGCCCACTGGCAAACGTAACCCAGAGTTGGCGCACGATGTAGCCTTTCTGGTCGGGGAAGAAAAGGTACAGAAAATTGCCCCCACTGAACAGGTCGTTGGGAAACAGACTGGCCTTGTAGCCATCCACCAGCAGGCGGTCTTCGCGGTAGCCGGGGCTGGAGGTAAACAGCAACTGGCCCTTATTTTCAGCAGTTTGTACGCCGTACTCGAAGGGGATGTGAATGCCCCGGCTGTCCACTTCGTCTTTTAGCAGCGAGTCGAGCAGGAAGCGGTCGATGCGGTCGGCCACGTTGCGTTGTTTGAAGACCAGGTCGTAGAAAACGTCCTTGAGCAGTTCCGACTGGTGTTCGGGCGATTGCTGCTGAAATTGTGCCTTCAATCCGCTCAGGCTGGTGGGTTTGGAAATGGGCGCTTTGACCGGGGCCTTCCGAACGGGAGCGACGTTGGGACGGCGAGTCACGCGGCGAGCCGACTGGCCTTCCAACTGGGCGGCCAGCACCTGCCCCAGCGAGTCGCGGCGCTCCTGGGCGGCGCGGGCTTTGCGGGGGCGGGCTTTAAAAACCAGGTCGTTGTACTGTCGGTCGGCGACCTGGCGACTGCGGGCCATTTCCTCGACCTGCTCGCTGATCGAGCGGTCGTGACGGATGTATTCTTCAATAATCTGCACCTGGCCGTTGGGCAAAATGGTGAGTTCGTGAAAATAGGCGTCGGTTGGCATGGTGCGCCGCTGGGGTTGTTCCCAGACGGGCACCGAGGTCGTCAGGGCGGGAACAACGGCCTTCGGATGGGGTGACGAACGGGCCACCCGCCGCTGCGGAGTCGGGCGGCGAACCGGCGGAACGGCAGCGGGTTTTGGTGAAACAGTACCCGGTTTGCCAATCGCCAGCAGGCGTTGCTTCTGGGCTTCGGCGGCGAGTTTGCGGTTGGTCAAAAAGGCGATTTCCTGCTTCTCCATTTTGCGCACCACCGCCTGAAGGGCCTCCGACACCGACGCATCGAATTGCTCCTGCTTGGCCTGGAGCGTTTCACGAATCCAATAGAACTGGAACGCCGCCAGACCCAACAGGGCCAGCGTCATCGCGCCGATGATCCATTGAATGCGAAGTTTGGTCATGGTTGGTAATTTGGTCTGAACCGTGCGACGGTCCGTCGCACGGTTCAGACAGCTAACGCTCCGATTCGCTTTACGGCTCCCAAATTAACAACTATTAACGGCCCCAAAGAATTTAATGCCCTTCGGTGCAACGCCGAAACAACGGCGCTGTCTTTGGCGTACTTTTGACAACCAACCGTTTGAAATAACCATGAGAAAACGCATTCTACTTCCCGCTCTGTTGCTGACGCTGGCCGTCGGCGCGAGCCAGGCCCAAACCAAAAAGGAAAAAGACGAAAAGTCGCGCACCAGTAGCAAGGTGCAGGTGCAGAGTGAAAACGGCACCACGAAGGTACACGTCGAGAAACAACGCGACGGCAAAACCGAAGTGTACGACCGCAGCTTCAGCGACCAGGCCAGTGCCGATGCCTTCCTCGACTCGGTCAACGCCGGTACCGGCAACCGCGTCCGGATTACCCAACGCGGCGGCGGCAACGCGTTCGAGTACAACAACGACCGCAATGACAACTATAATTACAATTACGACGGCCCCACCCCGCCCAAACCCCCGAAGGCCCCGAAAGCGCCCAAAGCGCCCCGCGTACGGATTTACGGTGACGACGACAAAACGGTGCAACTTGATATGCGCAACTTCAACCGCGACATGGAGCGTTTTGGCCGGGATATGGAACGCTGGAGCCGCGACAACGCTGACCGCATCAAGGACCTGAGCCTGCGGAACGCCGAAAAAATGAAAGAGTGGGGCCAGAAATTTGAGCGCGAGTACAAGCAAAACTGGCGCCCCGAAAACTTCAATTTCAACCTCGACACCCGTACCCTGCCCGGCATGGCCTGGACGGAAGGCAACGCCTCCTCGCGCACGGTGAAGGCCCTCAGCGCCTACCCCAACCAGCCCTTCAACGGTCGCCTCAACGTGAGTTTCCAGGCCCCCGAAAAAGGCGACGTGACCATCCTCGTCACCGACGTCACCGGCAAGGAAGTGGCCCGCGAACGGGTGAAGGATTTTTCGGGAAAATACGTCGGGCAGGTGGATTTGAAGAAATCGCCCGACAAAGGCACCTTCTTCCTCACCGTCACCCAGGGGGTTGACGGGGCCGTGAAGCGGATTGTGGTGGAGTAAGGTTTAGGTTTGAAAAAAGGGGGTCACGCTGAGCGGAACGGTCCGCCGCTGCGGTCGAAGCGTGTGCGGTAGGCCAACGCTGACCAGCCGCACGCGCTTCGACCGCAGCGGCGGACCGTTCCGCTCAGCGTGACCCCCTTTTTTCCTTTCTCTCCTACAACCCCTCCCGCTTCTCCAAGTGCTTCTCAATCTCCGCCCGCGTCCGCCATGTGGGGCGGAGTTCTTGTTTTTGGAGCAGCGGCAACTGGTCGGTGCGGTGCCTGCTGCCGGGCTGGGAGGCGTTGCCGTAGCCGATGAGTGTGCGGGCTTTCACCGGGTTGCTCATCTCGATGGCCGCCACGTAGGTATCGCCGTGGAAGGGCCGGATGGGGCTGTCGAGTGCCCGGCCGGTGGAGGTAAACGTCATCACCCGAAACACACCCAGCGGGCCGGGGCCGCCGTTGGCGGGTACGTCGGTGAGGCTGCCGTCGGGGGCGGGAATTTTGAAACGGTACACCGCGCCCCAGGCCACGTCGAGCGCACCGTGTTCTTTTTTCACCTGTCGGGCGGCGGTTTCGAGGGCCTTCACGGCGGCTTCGGGTTTGGCGATGCCGTCGGGGGTGTTGATGGGGTCGGCGGGGTTCCAGGGTTTGGCAAAGAGCGGCGAGGCGGTGCCCAGCCGCCCGGTGCCCCCGGCGGGTTTGGCCCATTCGGTCACGAAGGCCTCGAACAGCACCGCGCCCCGGCTGTCGGCGTTGCACTGGCGGTCCCAGGTTTTCAGCACGGCCAGGGCTTGTTTCGCTTCGGCACTTTCAGCCGTTTCAACGGCGTTCGTCAGGTCGTCCAGGATTCGGTCGGCCAGTTCCATCCGGGTCGAATGTTTGTAGCGGATGAGTTCGTCGAGCGAAATCTTGTCGTCTTCCATCAGCATCCGCACCGAGCGTTGGGTGCGAAATGACATTCCCGGCGGCGGGGCGAGGTAGGCCGGAAAATTCTTCGGGTCGTTGGGCATCGGAAACGTCACCGTCCAGGGCGATTCGTTGCAGTTTTGCAGCCAGCCACTGGGCGGGTCGATGGCCTTCGGCAGTTCATCGTAACGCAGGTAAGTTTTCCATAAATTCTCCGACTTGTCGCCCGGTACGACGCCACTCCAGGTTTTGGCATCGCCAGGAGCGCCTGCCGCCCCGTTGCGCCGGGGCACTTCGGCGTTGAATAAATTGAGAATGTGCCCCTCTCGGTCGGCGTAGCTGTAGGTGAACATGGGCACCTGCAAGCGGCTCATCACGGCCTGAAAGCCCTTCAGGTTTTTGGCCCCCATCAAATCCCAGTACTGCTGCAGCATCCCCGGCTGGTCGAGGCCCGCCACGCGCATGGCCACGGCTTTCCCGCCCCGCTCCGCCACCACCGGGCCGTGGACGGATTCTTTCACGGTCAGAATTTCTTCTTTCAAAGACCCATCTTTTTGCTTGATTTTCAACGTCTTGTTTTTCGTTGAGAACGCCTTCGTCTGCCCGTCGAAGCGGTAGCCGCCGTCTTGCAGGGTCAGTTCGTAAAAATCCTGCCCGTCGTTGGTGTTGACGGTCTGGGCGGTGGCAAAATCCGGGGTAAAAAACATGGTCATCGCCGGAAAGCCAATCCGCGTGATGCCGTAGGCATCGAGACCGGGCGCGCTGAGTTGGGCCTCGAAGTACGTGTAGTAATCCTGCCAGGGCAGGTGCGGGTTGGTAAGCAGCAGCGCCTTGCCGGAGGCCGAGCGCTTCGGGGCAATGGCCCAGGTGTTGGAGCCGTTCGGTTCGGAAAGTTGCGCCGCCGCCGTCCGCGCCGCCGCCGAAGGAGCCACGAACGAGTAGTGAATCACCCGCATCGAGTGCGCCAGCACGTCTACGCCCGTGACGGGCAGGTAGGGTTTCACGGCGGCAGAAATCTGACCGGGGTGTTTGCCCGCGTAGTCATTGATGCCCCGCGCGAAGGCGTCGAGGAGTTTTTTGAAGTCTGGTTTTTGCGCGTCGTACCAGGTTTTGGCCCGTTCGGGAATCGAGTTGAGCAGCACGTAGCGGTCGGCCTCGGCGTAGGGTTCGCCCAAAAACTCCGCCCCGCGCCCCCGGCTCTGGCCGTAGAGCCGCAGGATCAAATCGGCGTGGGCCTCGGCCTGCGCATAGCCGTAGCCGTAGAGCAACCCTTCGTTGGTTTTGGCAAAAAGGTGCGGCACGCCGTAGGTGTCCCAGAGAATTTCACAACCAGCGGGTGGGGATTTCGGGACGCTGGCGCTGAGGGACAGCAGGGCCAGGAGGGGGAGGATTTTTTTCACGGGAAGAAAGGAGTTGGGGTTTTGGTTGAAAATACGCGGTAGCCGCCAAAACCCCAAGTTTCTTCACGCATTGGCCTTTTCCTGGACTTGCCGAGAGCCGAAGAAGAGTCCACTCAAGGCACCCGCTACGGCGGAAGCAACGAATTTAAGGGCAAAAAAATCAGGGGTTAAAAAAGACGGGAACTCGTCGAAGAGGGCATTTTCACTCAGCGCAAGACCGTACCAAAGCAGAATTGGAGCCAGAATCACCCCGAACCGAACCCGCATCGAATACCGCGAACTCCGGGCCAGTACCAGGCCACTGAGTAGACAACTAATCCAGGCACAGATAAAAAACCGGCTGATTCCTTCGGTGGGCACAAGCAGTCTCATGCCCGCTACGCTCAATCCCAGGGTACACGTAAATAAACTAAGGCCCGCTAAAATCAACCATCCGACGGGGGCTTCCCGCAGCCAAACTAGCAGGGTTTGCCGCCCCGTTGAAGCGTACCGCACTGACAGGTTTAGAAAAGCGACCAGCCAACTGAGGTAGAACCCAAGCCAAAATAAGTTGTGTACGTGCCAGATTTCCCCCTGTTTCCAAGTAGAAGCGATACGGACCAAGCCATCGAATTCCCTGCCCGCCACCTGCGCTCCCGCCACCGACGCCCCGAATAAGAGAGCCGCCCCCAGTGTTACCCCGGCGGGAGCGTGATGCAGCGATGCCAAAAAATGCCCCAGCACTTCACGACCGTCTCGCGTCAGCCTAACCAGCAGCACGACCAGCGCACCCATCAAGGCGAGACAGATGCCTGCATTAGCGAGTGATGTGAGCCGGGAATCCCCCCAAATCTGGGCAAATCCCATGACAGCGAAAACGTTCGTTATGTCCACCGCGTTTTTCAAAATCAAAAATCCGAACGCGCCAAGCAGCAGCAGCATTGGCTCGCGCTGCACGTCAGGAAGCCGCTGGATTTTACCAAATTCCTCACCAACTACCTCCGCCGAACCGAGGCGGTGCCGGGCCACCAGAAAGGCCTCCTCCTCGGATAGCCCACCCGCTTTCAGCGGTTCAACGGCATCGAGCAGGTGGGTTTGCAGTTCGCGCAGGTCGTCGTCAGTCAGAGTGCCGTGCTGCCGTAGGGTGTCCAGCCAGGTTTCGGTGGTGGCGGTCAGGTCAAAGCGGGATTGGCGTTCCATAGGTTTTGAAGGAGTTGATTGATGGCGTTCCAGTTGCGGCGCTCGGTTTCGAGGGTGGCGCGGCCTTGTTCTTTCAGGCGGTAGTATTTACGTTGTCGCTCAGTGTCGGCCTTGCGCCATTCAGCTTCCACGAGGCCACGCTCTTCGAGTTTGCGGAGCACCGGGTACAGCGTCCCTTCGCCCACGTCGAGCTTTCCGCCGGAGCGCTCGCGCACCTGACGAATCAGATCGTACCCGTAGCTTTCCCCCTGCGCCAGCACGCTCAGCACCAGAGGCACCATCGCCGCCGCGACGAGTTCTTTGGTTAAATCAGTCATGGGTTTATACCTCGAAGTACAATGCTTCGCAAAGATACCTTGAAGTTCGAGGCTTGCAAATTTTTTAGCTAAAAAAGGAGAAGGGGGAAAAGAAAAAGGGGTTGCGCCGCCTCGCTCCTTTCTCCCTTTTCCTCACCTCCTACTCATACACCTTCTCCCCCTTCGTCAGCCACACGCCCCAAACCCGGTTGTACGCATGAACCCGGTCAGTAGGCTTTCCATCCGGCCCAATCACCGGGTAGCCCTGGTTGACCCACTCGAAGAGGCTGCCGTAGAGATTACGGACGTTTTTGTACCCTGCCGCCAGGAGTTTTTCGCCCACTTTCTCGCTCCGGTAGCTCACCGAGCAGTACACCACGAGGGGGGCGGTTTTGGGAATGTCGCGGACGCGGCTCAGGTCGAAGTCGTCGTAACCCACCCAGCGGGCACCGGGCAGGTGGCTCACGTCGAATTCGGCTTGGGCGCGGGTATCGAGCAGCACGGCGTTGGGCGTGGCTTTCAACTGCTCGCAACTCAGGTACGGCACGGTTTCGGCGTTGAGGGCGTCGATGGTGGCTTTAAAGGCCTTGCTCTGAATCTGCGCCATTGCCGGGAGGGAAAGTACACCGCCGAGGAGTAGACCGAATTTGAGTTTCATGGAGGTTTTCTGGGAAAAATAAGGGGGCCGGTTGGGGTGGTTACGGTACGATTCTCAATTCCCCTCCTTGATAAAGGAGGGGTGGCCGAAGGCCGGGGTGGTTGGGTTGCTAACCAAGTGCTTTCATCCGCCGCCGAACCACCGCAGCGGCGGACCGTCCCGCCCCTACGGGGCACCCCTCCTTTATCAAGGAGGGGAATCGTTGCCACCCTTGTCATCCCAACTCCCAATCTCACTCCGGCAGCCGCCCTTGCAGGTTGAGGTTGAGCAGTATTGTTCGTCGGATTTGGTGCGCTCGCGCCGATGCCGCCGCTACGAGTAAGTTGATAGGAAGGCAGTCACGACGGCTTCGGAAGATCCGATAACGTTTCGTCATACGGTACGCCGGAAAACAGATAGAGCATCACCACCCGCGAAATTCGGAAATTAAACGGCACAGCCACCAGCGAAATCAGCGTAATCGGGATGACGTAATACAGCCAAATATTGTCGGGGTCGTTGAAAAGTACGAAACTGGCCACGCCGACGGCCATCATGATGCCCACCGATATGGCGTAGCTGATGAACATAGCCCCGAAAAACAGTCCCGGCTCGGTTTCAAAGCGCAGGCCGCAGTGGGGGCAATGTTCGTGCATTTGCGAAAAATTGCCCACCCGCCACCAGGGGTATTTGAAAATCTGGCCCTCCCGGCAGCGCGGGCAGCGGGCTTCGATCATGGCCTTGAGTTTGGTGCGAGACATCTCTGGCTAAATTGAAAGTTGAGAATTAAAAGTTGAAAATGTAGTTCAACTTTCAATTCTCAACTCTCAACTGTTGAATCACCTGCTCCAACTTCGCTGCCGTGCTCACGCCCGACTGCCGCCAGAGGGTTTTGCTCCGTTTGAACAACATCAACGTGGGAACGCCGCTAACGCGGAATTGCTGGGCCAGGGCGGGATTTTTATCCACGTCGATTTTCACGATCCGTACCCCGTCGCCGAGGCGCTCTTTGAGGCGGTCCAGGTGCGGAGTCTGGGCCTTGCACGGGCCGCACCAGGTGGCGAAAAAGTCCACCAGCACGGGGGTTTCGGAGTTGATGAGTTCCTGGAAGTTGCCTTGCATGGGTTTAATTTTTTTCTCTGTCATCCTGAGCGCAGCGGAAGAATTTCGTTGGACTACCGAACACTTGGCCGGTGACCCAGCGGTAGCTTACTGCCAACTAATCGGAGGGCCGACGAGGTCCTTCGCTGCGCTCAGGATGACAAGGGTGAGTGAATTTTCACAAACTTGATAAACACCTCCCGCCCCGCCCTGGGCTTCACGGAATTGTAGGCCGTTTCGAGTACATCGAGGCGAAAAAGTGGGGCAAACAGCGCCCGGTACTCCGCCACTGAACCGCCGAAGGGCGGGCCGGGATTTTCAAAATGGGTATCGAACAACAGCCCCGCCAATTTGCCGCCCGGTGCGATCAGGTCGTGCATTTTGCGCGCGTAGGCGGGCCGGAGGGAGGGGTCGAGGGCACAGAAAAAAGTTTGTTCCAGCACCCGATCGTACGGTCCGGTTTGCTCGAAAAAATCGCCCGCTACCAACCGCAACGCCGGGGTATCGCCCACCCGCTCCCGCAACGCCGCCAGCGCCGAAGGGGCCAAATCGACGACGGTGACGTTGGTAAAACCTGTTTTCACCAAATACTCCGCCTCGTAGCCGTTGCCCGCGCCGGGAATCAGGATGTTGAGATTTTTGTCGGTCAACTGGTCGGCGTAAGCCCGCAGCGGCGGCGACACCGCGCCCAGGTCCCAGCCGGTTTGGTGGGTTTGGTAGCGGGTTTCCCAGTAGGTTTGATCAAGCATGGCGTTAATCGCTTTCATCCTGAGCTTGCGAAGGACCTTTCGCTCTCGACCTCGGATCCAATCAGAAGGCTACCAGCGGTTCCCAGCGAATCACTCTGAAAGTTAGAGGCGAAAGGTCCTTCGCAAGCTCAGGATGACAGGGAAGGTTAATTCAGCCACAACTCCTTCACCAAAATCCAGGTTCCCATCGCGAGGGTAAACCAGCCGAAGGCGGGCTTGAGGTAGCGGGCGTCAATGCGTCGGGAAAGCTGGGTGCCCGCCGCCACGCCGAGCAGGGTCAGGCCGATGAATTTTCCCAGAAACACCCAGTCGGTCGGGTGCTGGCCCAAGTCGCCGAGGATACCGATCAGCGAATTGATGGCGATGATCATCAGCGACGTGCCCACGGCCAGTTTCATGTCGAGGCGGACGAAGTTGGTCAGCACGGGAATGATCAAAAATCCGCCCCCCACGCCCACCAGCCCGGTGAGTGTACCGACGAGCAGGCCTTCCACAAAAATAAGCGGGTAGTTGAGCCGCCGGGCGCTCTCGAAATCGTCGGTACCCTGGCGGCGTCCGCGAATCATCGAAAAACTGGCCAACACCATCAGTAGCGCAAAAAGCAACATCAGAAAGGTGTCTTTCGACAGCAAAAAAGTCCCCCACGTCAGGATCGTTTCGGGCAGGCGGGGCAGCCCGAAGCGGCGGGTGCAAAACACCATCACAAACGAAGGGAAGGAAAAAAACAAGGCCGTTTTCGGACTCGCCAGGCCCTGGCGGAGGTAACTCAGCGAGGCCACCGCCGAGGCCGTTCCTACGATGAGCAGCGAGTAAGCCGTGGCCAGCGCGGGAGCCAGGCCGAAGACGTACACCAACACGGGCACGGTCAGAATCGACCCGCCCCCGCCGAGCAAACTCAGCAGCAAACCGATGAAAACCGCCAGTACAAAACCAAGTAAGTCCAACGAATTGGTAGAATTTTGGAGGGACAAAATTTTTCAAACATAGCGGAAAAAGAGCTTGAAAACGCGTCATTGCGAGGAACGAACGCAGTGAGTAACGAAGCAATCCCCCGCCGGAGACCAACATAGCTAAAACCGACCAACTTCCTCGACGCTATTTGGTCTTCGGGAGGGGATTGCTTCGCTCCAGCAACCAGTTCTCGCTTCGCTCGTCCTGTTTGCCTGCGCTCGCAATGACGCGTGTCATTTACTTTTGCCAACTGCTACTGCCAACTAATGCTCCTCACCTGCATCGTCCTCTACCTCCTTCTCAACCTCGCCGTGGGCCTCTGGGCGGCGCGGCGCGTGAAAACCACCGAAGATTTCGTGCTCGCGGGCCGGCGGCTCGGCCTGGGGCTGGCGTCGATGGTGACGTTTGCGACCTGGTTCGGTTCCGAGACGATGATGGGCGCGCCGGGAAAATTCGTGAAGGGTGGGCTGCTCAACGTCATCGAAGACCCCTTCGGCGCGGGCCTCTGCCTGGTGCTGGTGGGCTTGTTTTACGCCCGGATTTTTTACCGCTGGAACATCATCACCTTCTGCGATTTTTTCGGAAAACGCTTCGGGCGGAGCGCCGAATACCTGTCGGCACTACTCATCGTGCCCTCGTACTTCGGCTGGATTGCCGCGCAGTTGGTGGCGATGAGCATCATCGGGCAAACGGTGCTCGGGTTGCCGATGGCCACGGGAATTTGGGTGGGGGCGGGGTTGGTGCTGGCGTACACGCTCACCGGCGGGATGTGGTCGATTTCCATCACCGATTTTCTGCACAACCTTTTGCTCCTGGCGGGCCTGGCCGTGCTGGCCTTTATTCTGGTGGGCGAAGCGGGCGGTCTGAGCGCGGTCATTGACCGACAGCCGACGGGATTTTTCCGGGTCGTGCCAACGGAATTTTCGCTCAACCGCTGGGCCGGGTACGTGGCAGCCTGGATCACCATCGGCCTGGGGAGCATCCCGCAGCAGGACGTATTTCAGCGGGTCATGGCCGCCCGCGATGCCGATACCGCCGTGCAGGCCTCGGTGCTGGCCGGGGTGTTGTACTGGACGGTCGCCACATTACCGCTGTTCATCGGGCTGGCCGCCGTGCAGCTCCACCCGGACTTGTTGAAGGGCGACGCCCAACTCATCCTGCCCAACATGGTGCTGCAACACGCCCCGCTGTGGGTGCAAGTTCTGTTTTTCGGGGCGCTGATTTCGGCGCTGCTCAGCACCACCTCCGGCGCGATTCTGGCCCCGGCGGCGGTGTTCGGTGAAAACCTCGTCAAGCCGTTTTTTCCAACCCTCAGCGACCGGCAGTTGCTCGCCGTCATCCGCGCCTCGGTGCTGGGCGTCACGGCGGCGAGCATCGGGATGGCGCTGGGGCGGCAGGATATTTTCGAGTTGGTCAGCGAATCGTCGGCCTTCAGCCTGGTGTCGCTGTTCGTGCCGATGACGGCGGGGCTGTACTGGAAGCGGGCGAATCTGACGGGCTGCCTGCTTTCGATGGCGCTAGGCTTCGGCGTCTGGTTCGCCTGCAACCAGGCCGAAACCACGTTCCCGGCGATTTTGTACGGGCTGGGGGCGAGTTTGGTGGGGATGGGGGTGGGGACGTGGGTGGGGAAACCTCAAGCCTCGGCTTTGACCGATTCTCCAAAAACGACTTTCCGGTAGACGTCCCGCATAGGCACTTTCAAATCGCCCAGATTGATTTCCATTTCCAACTTTCCGTAATCCGCATTCAGCCACTGCTGTTCTTCGTCCGTCCGGCTGTAGACGGTGACGAAGGGCTTCAACTGGCTAACGTACAAAATGTGTTGCACCGAAGGCAATTGCTTGTAACACATTAGTTTGTGCGCGTAGTCGTAGCCTTCGGTTGAGTTGGAATGGACTTCGACCAGAATCATTGGGTTGGTGAGGGCCAGGGGCCTGCCGGAATCGGGAAAATTGTCCTCTGGCTCCTTCATCACGACAACGTCGGGGTTATAAACGCGGTCGAAACCAGCCACGTACACCAACCGCGAACTGCCGTACACCCTCACCGTCTCATCATTGTGGTAAGCATTGCCAAAAAACGTTAGGAGGTTCGCGACAATCGCTTCGTGTGCGGCCAACGCGTAACTCATGCGGGCAAGGATGGTTCCGTCCTCGAATTCCAGGTCGTACGGCTGGTCTTCCGTAGCTTCGATGACATCAAAAAAATCTTCCCGCGTGGCCGGGATTCGGAGCCAGTGCTTCGGGGGAACGTCGGTGAGGGCATGAGCACGCGCCTCCAACCGCGCAACAATCGTATCGACCAAACTTCCCGTTGCGACCATGATGCCGTGATTTTTCGGTCAAGTTAAACAAAACATCAACGTGCCGCCTGCGGGTCCAGCACCACGTGCCGAATCCGCTTCCGCTTCCAGGTGTACGTCACGTGAACCCGCCCGTCGGCGGTTTGGATGACGGCGGGGTAGGAAAATTCGCCTGGCTCGCTTTCCAGCGTCGCCACCGTTTTCCAGGCTTTTCCATCGGCCGAAATCGCCACGACCAGCGGGGTGCGCGGCCCGCCCCACTGCCCCGGCGTGGGCGGCACGGGGTTGTACACCAGCACCTGCCGCCCGTCGGCGAGCGTCACCGCGTCGGTGCCGGAATTGGGGTTGGGCAGCCCTGTTTTCGCCAGCGGCGACCAGGTTTTTCCGCCATCCTCCGACCAGGTTTCGGCGATAAACCCACTTTTCTGGCTCCGGCACAGCGCCTGCAAGCGACCGTTGGGGTGAAACAACACGCTAGGTTGAATGGCCCCGTCGTCCACGCCGTCGTTGAGGGGCGGCGTTTTTTGCCAGGTTTTGCCCCAGTCCGAGGTTTGCTCGAAATGCACCCGCCAGGTGGGTTCTTCCGAACTGCTTGAGCAAAGCAGTGTACCCGAAGCCAGCAACACCGGTTTGTTTTTAATCGGCCCTAAAATCCCCTCCGGCAGGCGCTCCGCCGCCGACCAGGTGTTGCCCCCGTCGCCCGAACGTTTCAGCATTCCCCACCAGGTCGAGGGGCTGGGGCCGACTTTGTAAAAAAGCAACAGGTCGCCTTTGGGCACCTGAAACAGCACCGGGTTCCAGCAAGGCAAGCGCTTGCCGCCGGGTTGCCCGCCCGTGGCTACCTCGACGGGCGGCGTCCAGCCGGTTTTTCCCTGCCGACTCAGCCAGATGCCCACGTCGGGGTGCTTTTCGCGGGTACCGCCAAACCAGGCGGTTACGAGTCCCTGCGGGGTTTCGGCCAGCGTGGAGGCGTGGCATTCGGGGAAGGGCGCGGTTTCGTAAATGAATTCGCTGCGGAGCAGGGAAGAAGATTGGGCGAAAACGGCGGGGCCGGTCAGCAGCAGCGCGACGGCGAGGAATAGGAAGGTGGGTTTCACGGGTTCGGAGGAAAAAGAGGAGCGGGCAAATTACAAAAAACCCGCGACCAGTACCGCCGTCAACGTCTGCGATGCGATGTTTGGGGCGTATCAAAAACGCTCACTGTATTTTCTTCCAATGAAAATCACTCCCTCCCTGACGCACCACGACCTGCGTAACCTTCCCGCCCGGATCTTTGTGAAAGGTCAGTTGTGCATCGACTACTTTCAGGAAAAAATCGGTTTCGCTTTCGGCAAAAACTTCAAGTTTAGGTTGACCCGTGATCTGCAAAAACAGCTTGCCGGCTTCGGACGTTACGGCCATCGTCCGTTCGGGTGTCATCTGGTAGCGGCCCACATAGGGCCGGAGTACGGTTTCGCTGACCAAAACGGTTTTTCGGTTGACCGGAAGTTGGTACGGCAAGTTGTAAACGACCTTGAACAAATCCTCAGCGATTGGCTCCAATGACGTCAAATCCGACGCATCGTCCACATTGCAGAGCAGGATAATGACCATATCGTCTTCGGGAATCTGAGCATGGAAGGTGGCAAAACCGGGGATGTTGCCGTTCTGGTAAACCAGCTTTTTGTCGCCGTTAACATAATTAATCCCCCAGCCGTACCCCCAGGCACCCTTTTTCGACGGGTTCAGGGCCGCTTTCCAGGTTTTCGGTTTGAGCATTCGGCGGTTCTGAACCACCCGCGACCAGCGGTACAAATCGCCGACGGAGCTGTACATCCCGCCAGCCGCATAAGCCACCGTTGAGTCAACAGTAGATTTCGCGACCAAAACCGAATCTTTCCGGAAGGTATAACCCGTTGTTTTGCCATCGGTTTTCAAATTGATGAAATCAAAACCCGTTTTGGTCAGGTTCAACGGATGGATAAACCGCTCCCGAACGACGGCTTCAAAGGGTTTACCGGTTATTTTCTCGACAATCAGCCCCAACAAGTAATACCCGGAATTGGTGTAATTCACGGCCGTTCCCGGCTTGGCAGTCAGCGGTTTATCTTTAAACTGGGAAACCACCCATTCTTTGGAAACGGGTCGGGTGACTTTCGTGCTATCCGGGCCATACAAAATACTTTTAAAATCATAAATTCCGGACGTATGGAAGAACAATTGTTCCAGTGTAATCTGATCGCCCTGCGGATAATCCGGAAAGTATTTGTGGAGGTTGTCCTGGAGCGACAGTTTTTTTTCCTCCTGCAATTGCAGAATAACCGCCCCGGTAAACGTCTTGGTGATCGAACCCAGTTGGTACTGGCTATTGGTATCGTTGGGCGTTTTCGTCCTGGCATCCCGCCAGCCGTATCCCTTTTTCAGCAAAATTTCGCCCTTTTGAGCCACCAGTGCCGTACCGTTGAAGCGATGCAACGTAGCAGAAACCGCCAGGTATTCTTCCAGTTTTTCGACGGCAGTTTTCGCACTGGCCGTTTGCTGTGCACTGACCTGAATAGATGACGCGCACCCAAACAGGATAAACAGAATTCTTATTTTCATAGCGTATTGTTTTTGGAACAAAACAGTACCGAAACAAAGCAGGAATCTGCTCAAATCTGGATTTAAGCGTTATTATTTTTTGACGACTTCGGGTTCTACTTCCTCCACCTGTACGTAAAACCGGATTTCGTCCACTTCAAAGTCGTCAGCAGCCATGTTGGGTAGTGTCATGGTTTTCCAGTTCGTCGTGGGAGTAATTCGCTCAAACTGATCCAGTTTTTTGGTGACCGAAACCGGCATCCTGAAATTTGGTACGTCAGCTTTCCAGCGGTAACTAACCACCAACGACTGCGTCTTTTCCGTCAATTTAATTTCCAAGGTGGGAAGCGTCGTGTAATTCAAGTATTGATCGAAAAACCAGGTGTAATCTCTTTCGGTTTTTTCGTTGATATACCCAACTATATCGTTTGTCGTAACGGTTTCGTTTTGAAACCGTTGCTGAATTCCTTTCAAAATATCGGCCCAAAGTTTGTCGTTATGAAGAGCGTGCCGAAACGTGTATACCATCAGAGCAGCTTTGGAATACATATCGCCAATGTTGTAGTGAATATGATTGACATCACGGACGCCAATGATGGGCTCCTTCCCGCTAACCTGTTGCGGCAGCGAAGCGATGTATCCCAATTCGCCCTCTTTCCCGACCGCCGAGGCCAGGTAAAATCCTTCCGAATAGGTTGCAAATGCTTCATGAATCCATAGATCGGCCATGTCCTGGCAACTGACGCTGTTGCCCCACCATTCGTGCGACACTTCATGCCAGACCAGTTGCATATGCCGTAAGGTATCGACCAGCGTGAGGGGACCGGCGTTGTCGTTCGGCATTTTCCCAAACGAGACAGCGCTCTGGTGTTCCATTGGGTAGAGTGATTCCATCAGCGTAAAACCGTCGCGCGGAAACGGGTACTTGCCGTAGTGCTTTTCCAACGTAGACAGCATCGGTTTCACGCCATCGAAAACCCAGCGAAATTTCTCCTGATTGTAGGGCATGCAGTAGTAGTCCAGCGTCAGCGAATCAGCACCGTACGTTTCGCGCCGGTGAGCGTATTTCCCGATGTTCAGCGTCACGTTGTAATTATTGATGGGGTAACTCACGTACCAGTCATACCGCGTCCAGTTGTCCGGCAAGACGGTTTTTCGCAAGAGACGTCCGTTGGAAATATCCACTAAATCGCTGGGCACGGTTACGCTGATGCGCATACTGTCGGGTTCGTCGGAGAGGTGATCTTTGTTGGGCCACCACAAACTGGCCCCCGATCCCTGACAAACGACCTGCACCCACGGATTGCCATTTTTGTCTTTATCCCACAGAAAACCGCCCATCATCGGTACCGAAAAATCCGGCACCTGCGGTTTCCCGGAATAGTCAATCTCCAGTTCCTGCTCGCTTCCTGCTTTGAGTTGTTCGGGAAACTGCACAAATACTGCATCAAATTCCCGCGTGTAGATCAGCGGTTTTCCGGCGTATCGAATCTGGTGAATCGTCATGTTGGCGTACAAATCGACCTGAAGTTTGTCTAACGGATTCAACACCTTGAACCGCAGCCGGTTTTTGCCACTAATCGCTTTATTTTCAATGTCGACCTTCACCGCCAGATCGTAAAACGTCACGTCGTAGTTACTGCGCAGGGGCGTCAGTTTGCCGCGTAACGTATCGGCCCGCGTAAAACCATTCTGCCGGTTCCCGACCGGATTGGGCTTCCGAACATTCACAGAGTCCGACTTGCTAAGTTCCGAAACAAGGGGTTGTGTTCTTCCCGAAACCGTATCGACCGATGCCCGTTGCTGGATGTTGTAATTTCCCCAGAAATTCGGATCATTCTGCTCGCCGACCAGGGAACTTACCGGGCTAGCGTTTTCGGCCATGTTCCCTTCCGTAAACGGCGGAATGCCTTTGGCCCCCACCTCCGTAACCGTCAAACTGGTCGCCACTTCCCAGCGTTTGTCGATCAGCTTCCGGGATGGGCTATTGATACGAAACCCGTATTGCCTTTCAACGTTGCTTAGATGCCAGCGGCCTTCGTTTTGAGCAAACGTAACAACTTCCTTTAAATCAGTAAATCTCAGATTTAGTTTATGGACGACAGACGCCATCTTTTTTAAGAGCCAGTCGCGGTTGTTTTCCGCATCAACTCCGGCCTGTGTAGACTGGAATTCGAATTGAACAAATGCCATCGTTTGGGCATCAATGTAGAACTTACCCGTACCAAACGCTTTCCGCTTCCGTTTGCCTGGTTTAAAATCAATGACATACATCAGTCGGTCGCCCTTGAGGGTACTTAGCGTAAAATCGTAATACGTATGATTTCTTTCATTGATGATGTTCTGTTTGTGAGAAGCCAGCTTTACAAAGTCGCAGTACAGAAGCAAGTTCCGAGCGCCGTTACTTAAATTGATAATTGGCGGCAGCTTATGAATTGCCCGGTCGTATTCCTTTTTCCGGCCTTTGATCAACTTCATTCCATCTTTAGTTTCGACCTGATTATAAGCCGCTTTATAAACGGATAGCACGGCTTCACTGGATACGACCCGTTTAGTGTCAAACTGCTGATCTTCCCGGTAAAAAGCCGTTAGCTGCCTCGAAGTCGTATCGTAATTGCGCGGAATGGCGGCCACGGCTTCCCGCAGAATATCGACGGCGGTTTTCCGGCGGGCCTGCACCCGTACTTCGTCCAGCGTCACCGCAGCGGTTTTCAACCGGATGAGTTGATTTTGATTTTTCGTTTCCGAAACAAGCTGCGAAAATGACTGGTAGCCCACGCTGGAAACCTTCAGGCTATCGTTCGCGTAAGCGCCCGGCACGTTGAGAAGAAAGGCTCCCTGCGCATTGGAAACCGTGCCAAGGCGCCGGCCCACTACCGTAATCCCGGCGAACGGAACAGGCTCGCCGGTTTCCTGATTGATGACCTTTCCGGAAAGCGTCAGGTAGTCCGGCTGGGCATTCGCATAGAAGGAAAAAAAAGGAAGGATGAATCCGAAAAGGAAACGGCGGAGGTGATTTGTAGTAGATGGCATTGCGTTGTGATTTGCTCCAAAACAAGTCAAACACAAGGCCGCAGTCTGCTCAAATCCAGATTTGAGAGGAAATTTTAACCCGTATTTTACTACGCAGCCTGCCGGTTCAGGTACGCTTTGGGCGAATACCCCGTCATCTGCCTGAACACCCGCTGAAAGGTAGCCTGCGAGTTGAATCCACACTCAAACGCAATACCGGTCAGTGTCAGATTTGAACTGGCCGAATCGGTCAATCGCTGTTTGACTTCTTCCAGGCGGTATTCGTTGATGAACGTATTGAAACTTTTGCCGAGGTGCTGATTCAGGACGGCGGAAATCGTTTTAGGCGACACCTGCAAATGCCGCCCGACTTTCTCCACGTTCAGTTCCGGATCGAGGTAGAATTTATCGATTTCCATCGCTTTGAGCAACCCACGCGCGGTTTCCTGAATCAACTCATCGGGCAAAACCGGTGCGGTGTTTTTTCGCACGGGTTCGGGCAAAACCGTGCTGCGCGAATGCAGATAGCCTCGCAAACCCAGCCAGTAAATCAGAATCGCGATGGGAACGTAGAGGGGATACCAGCCAAAGGCATCCAGTAGGGCATTGCGCGTAGACGGAATGATGTAAGGAATCAGGTGCAGCAGCCAGATGATCTGAAATCCCAGGAATACCGTCAGAAACTGACGAAGCCAGCGCAAGTTCGCCCATTGCGGTTCCGTTGCGGAAATTGTCTTTTCAAACTGCCACAGCCACCGGCGTGTCACCATCAGATAACCCGTCATTGAAAGCCAGCGCGGAATGTCGGCGTAGGTATTGTACTCGTCCATGACATGGCCCACCTTCAGGGTGTTCTGGTGATTGAACACACCGAAAAGGATACCGAAAAGAAACCCCCACCCGATCAGTTTTCCACCCCAATCGATGATCACCGGCCAGAAGTGGCGGCGTTCCCGTTTACCCAGCCGAAAATCCGGATCGAGCAACGACCGCGTGTAAAAGTAAATTAACGGCCCCATCGGCATCACCATGATCAGGGGTGCCAGGTCGAGAAACAGGCTGACCCAGCGGTTTGTAACCGGCACACTCACCGCCAGACTCGCCAGGGCCAGCAGCCCGATCAAGACGGCGAGCAAGCGGTTGGGCAACCGCCGCCCCCGGCGGTCGAACCACAACAACGGGCTTAGGATGAATCCCTGGAGGGTGCCCAGCACGAGAAGCGTGTTCAGGAAGGAATCGACCATGAGGAACCGGGTTTCTGTCTGGCAAAAGAGCGCAGGACGACCCAGCCTTTCAAGTTAAAAAACGTTAATCGTCGTGACCTAGACGAAAACCGAGTACCCGGAGTCGATGAAAAACTTAATGGCCCCGGTTCGCAACAAAACCGTCGACATCGCCAATGTGCTTCTGCGCGATGGTAGCCCCGAAGGTTCCGCCATCGCCATCTCGCAGGCCAAAAAATGGGCCGGGAAGCGAGGGGTGAAGGTGAAGAAAACGCGGGGGACTGGGAAATGAACCGCATTTGTCATGCTGAACCGCTGCGGCGGACCACTTATTTCAGCCTGACGCCCCTTCAAACAAGTTTCAACCCCTCAAACTTCCCCCCCAGCACCGCCTCCGACGAGGTGCCCAGCCAACCATCCAGCAACCCGGCGTACAGGCTGCGGAAATCGACGGAGAACTTCAAATCGCCCTCGTCGAGGTCGGTCAGGTTGGGGCCGGGGTTGGCGATGCCAGGTTTGGAGCCGCCAATGAGAAACACGTTGTTGGCCGTGCCGTGGTCGGTGCCGCCGGAGGCATTTTGCTTCACCCGCCGCCCGAATTCGCTGAAGGTGAGTACCTTCACCCGTTGCATCTGCCCAGCTTTTTTCAAATCACCCACGAAGGCGTTTACCGCGTCGGCGTACTGCTTCAGGAGCCGCGCCTGCTGGTTTTGCTGGTTGACGTGCGTGTCGAAACTGCCCAGCGAAACGTAGTACACGTTCGTTCCCACGCCCGACTGAATCAGGCTCGAAACGGTTTTCAGGCGGTTGGCAAACTCCCCCTCCGGGTAGGGGCTGACGGATTTCACCCCCTTCGCTTTTTCTTTTTCGTAAATGAATTCCGCCGAGGAGACGGTTTCCGCCAGCGTTTTGTACAGATAATCCACCTCCGCAAACTCGGCGTGGTTGGTTTTGGTCAACTGCTGGACGAAGCGGTTCTGGGTCTGGTTGTAGAGTTTCTGCGGGTTTTGCAGGGCCAGGCCCTTCACGCGCTCGCCCTTCAGGGCCAGGCTGACGGTGTCGTCCACTTCGATGGCGTCGTGGGGGGCGCAGGTGCCGGAACAGTGCGCGTCGAGGTAGCGGCCAATCCAGCCGCTGCTCAGGTACTGGTCGGAGCCGGAGGCGGTTTGCCAGATGTCCATCGAGCGAAAATGGCTGCGGTCGGGGTTGGGGTAGCCCACGTTGTTGATGACCGTCAGCAGGCCGTCGTCGTGCAGGCTTTTCAGCCCGGCCATCGCCGGGTTGAGGCCGAGTTCATCGTTCAATTTCAGCACTTCGGTGGGCTGAATCGCCAGTTTGGGCCGCTCGCGGTAGTACACGTCGTTGCGGAAGGGCACGACGGTGTTCAGCCCGTCGTTGCCGCCCGAAAGCTGGATGACCACCAGCACGTGGTCGGTCGAGGCCACCGCGCCGAGCATCCGGCGTTCGTAAGCCTTCAAAAAATCAGGAATCAGCAAGGACCCGACCGTAGCCAGGGACGAGCTTTGGAGGAAGTTTCTGCGGTTCATGGAGTGATGGGAGTCAGGAGAACAGAAACAGGAGACAAGAATTTGGGAAGAGGATAGTTTTTACCTTTTCTGTTTTTCTTGTCTCTTGCTTCTCACCTCTTGTTTCTAACAAACCTGGTACTCCGGCAACATCGTCATCGCCAGGGCCAGGTCGCGGATGGGGTTTTCTTTGATTCGTTTCAAGAGCATTGCCTGCTGGGCGGGGGCGAGGGAACGCTGGAGCAGGAAGGCGCTCATTGCGTTGAGGAGGGCCTGGCCCTGCAGGCCCTGGAAGGCGGCTTCGAATGCGGGCCAGTCCACCGTGGTGTTCCCGAATTTGTTGCCCTTTTGGGAAAGGAAATCGGTGTTTACGTCGCCTTCTTCTTTGGCCTTGAAATTGACGGCGGCCCCGTTGAAGAGAATTTCGGGCAGTTTCATCCGCAGCAGCAGGCTGGAGGAATCAATCCAGGAGCGTCCGCCCGGCCAGCCCGCCACGTTGGGTGGGTAAAACAGCACCTGGTCGAGGGCTTTCTGGATGAACAGCACCGATTGCTTGCCACCGTAGTCCAGGCCAAAATTGCGTTGCAGCCCCGCCAGTAGTTCCACCGGCGATTTGATTTTTGCGCCCAGGTTTTTGGGTTCGTAAAACCAATCGGCGCTGAAAATGGCCCGCATCAGCCCGGCGATGTCGTAGTCGCTGCGGCGGAAACGCTCGGCGAGTGGAGCGATATGCGCCTCGTTGGGCGTATCGTTGACGAAGTAACGATACATTTTGGTAACGACAAATCGGCTCGTTTCGGGACGCTGGAGAATGAGGTCGAGCACGTCGTTGCCGTCGAAGGCTCCGGTTTTCCCGAAAATCGTTTTCAGCCCGTCGTCGTGCTGGGCCTTCCGAAACACAAATCCGCCCGACGCGGGCACGAAACCCCAGCCGGTGAAGGCGCGGGCGGCTTCCTTGATGTCTTTTTCCGTATAATTTCCCCGCCCCATCGTAAACAATTCCATCACCTCGCGGGCGAAGTTTTCGTTGGGGCTGTCTTTTTTGTTTTGCTGGTTGTTCAGAAACTGCAACATGGCCGGGTCCTGCGAAACGGCCCGGAGCAGGTCGCCGAACTTGCCCAGCGCCAGCCCCCGAATGGTGTTGTGCTGCTGCTGGACGAAGCCCGCCATCCGGCTGCGGCAGGCGAAGTGCCCGTGCCAGAACAGCGTCATTTTCTCGCGCAGGGCGGCGGCACCGAGGCCCATCTGGTCAATCCACTGGAAATTCAGGTCGCCGATTTGGCCCCGGTTTTCCTTCATCACGTCCTTCACCATCGCCTTTTTTTCTTCGGCGGAAAGTTCGTCGCGGCGGCGGCGGATGAGTTCGCGTAAGGCCTTACGATTGTTGCCCGCTTCGCCGGAAGGAATGGCGTCGAGGGGATTTTCGGTTTTGGCATCCTGGAAAATCGCCGCTACCGTTTCGGAAAGCGGCTTTTCCATCGCCACCTTCATCTCTTGAGGCGAAGCGCCGAAGCCCGCCCGCCAGAACAGGTGCTGAAGTTTGGTTTGCTTGCTTGGCTCGTTCATGCGGTTTAAAAAGCGTTGATGGCAATGCGGGTGAGACGATGGGAAGGCGGTTTCGTTTAATCGGGAGGTTGGTTAAATGGTGTTAACTTGCCCCTTCTAAACCACTCACCCCCTGTCCGACGGGTCGAGCAGGGGGTAAAACCGCTCTTGAATCATGCTCCTCCGCAGCTTCACTCTCTTCGCGGGCCTCTGCCTGCTTTCGTTTTGCCAAAAAAAGACGGACGCGACACCAACCCCGTTGCCGCCCGTCAACACCACCCCGACGCCTCCGCCGACGTATTCCTTCGCCGAGACGCCCACCTGGGCCGATGAGTTCGACTACGAAGGCTTACCCGACGCTAAAAAATGGGGCTACGATGTGGGCGGTGGCGGTTGGGGCAATAACGAACTGGAATTTTACACCGACAAAAAAGTCGAAAATGCCCGCGCCGAGGGCGGAAAACTGATTATCGAAGCGCGGAAAGAATCCATCGGCAACCGCAATTATTCCTCGGCGCGGCTAGTCACGAAGGGCAAGGGCGACTTTCTCTACGGGCGCATCGAAGTACGGGCAAAACTACCCCGTGGGCGCGGCACCTGGCCCGCTATCTGGACGCTCGCCAGCCAGAGCAACTACGGCAGCAACTACTGGCCCGACAACGGCGAAATCGACCTGATGGAACACGTGGGTTTCGACCCTGGGAAGGTTCACGCCAACATTCACACCAAGTCGTTCAACCACTCGATAGGGACCAACAAAGGCAGCGAAGTCACCGTCCCCGACTGCATGGACGCCTTCCACACGTACCGGCTGGACTGGACGCCGCAGACCATGACGTTTTTCGTGGACGACAAGTCGTATTTTGTTTTCCAAAATTCCGGTAAAGGCTGGCCCGAATGGCCTTACGACCAGCCTCAGCACCTGCTGCTCAACATCGCCGTGGGCGGCAACTGGGGCGGGCAGCAGGGCGTAGATGACTCGGTTTTCCCGCAGCGGATGGAGGTGGAGTTTGTGCGGGTGTATAAGTTGGTGACGAAGTAGCTTTTGTCTGAACCGCGATTGGCCCGGATTGACAGATTTTCAGGATGGTTTGAACATATCCTGAAAATCTGTCAATCCGGGCCAATCGCGGTTCAGACAAACCTTACAAAAACAACCCCGCCACATTCACCTTCAACTCCGGCAGGGCCTTCGAGGTCACTTCGCCCGTTTCGGCGGCGAAGGAAAACAAGTCGTACTCGGTTTCAGCCAGCGTGTACACTTCCACGCTGCGGTTGGCGGGGTCGATGAGCCAGACTTCGGGCAGGGCGAAGCGTTTGAAAATCCGCATTTTATCGAAGCGGTCGCGGCGTAGCGAGGAGGGCGAGATGATTTCGACCACTAAATCGGGCGCGCCCATGATGCCGTCGTTGGTAATCAGGCTTTCGCGGGCTTTGGAAACGAACACCAAGTCGGGCTGGGGGGCGTTGTATTCGTTGAGGAATACATCGACGGGGGCGAAGAGCACCGTACCCAACTGGTTTGCTTTGACGTGGGCTTTCACCACGTCGTAGAGTTCGGCCAGCACTTTCTGGTGCCGAGGAGAGGGGACTGCTTTTTGCACGAGTTCACCGTCGAGGAGTTCGTAAAGGTAATTGTCGTCCACGTCGAGGGCTTTGTACTCGGCGTAGGTGACAAGTTTTTCCAGAAGTTCAGTCGCTGCCATGGGCCTGACGGTTTAGTGCGCTTGAAGATACGAAGTCTGAACCACCTCCACTTTCACGCGCACCTCAAATTCTTCCACTTCTACCACCACGGCGTCGTGCAATTCGTCCGGTGTGGATGCGTCGAGCAGGTTGAGACTGAGGGCCTGGGTTTCGGTGCAGATGTATTCGCGGTTGGCGATGAGGGCGTTTTGCACCAGGTCGGCGGTGGTTTTTACTGAAATGGTGATTTTGTCGGTTACCTCGAAACCCTGGTCTTTGCGCAGGTTTTGGATGCGGTTCACGAAATCGCGGGCGATGCCTTCGCCGCGCAGTTCATCGGTGATGGTCACGTCGAGGGCCACAGTGAGGGTACCCTCCTGGGCGGTGAGGAAACCGGGGAGGTCTTCAGTCAGAATTTCCACATCGGACGTGGCAATCAGGAATTGGGAACCGTGCGACGGACCGTTCTGAATTAGGAATTGGGAATTCGTTTCCAACTCCGCAATGTCCGTGCTCGTCATCGCCCCAATCCCTGCCGCGACTTCCTTCATTTTTGGGCCGAATTTTGGGCCGAGGGCTTTGAAATTGGGCTTTACTTTTTTGCTCAAAATGCCCGACGCGTCGTCGAGGTACTCCAGGGCTTTCACGTTTACCTCGGCTTTGATGAGGTCTTCCACGCGCTGAAGCTGGCGCTTCACGTCGGCACTGAGCACGGGAATGAGCACCCGCGAAAGCGGCTGACGTACCTTGATTTTGTTGATTTTCCGAATCGAGTGGACGAGCGAGGAAACCCGCTGGGCCAGGTCCATCGAAGCCTCCAGTTCGGGGTCAATCCAGGCGGATTCGACGGGCTGGAAATCCGTCAGGTGAACCGACTCGTGGCGCAACGGCGAGCGCAGGGTGCGGGCCTTGCCACGCACGTGGTCGGTCATGTTTTTGTAGAGCCAATCGGCGTAAAACGGCGCGATCGGACTCATCAACTGGGCCACCGCCACCAGGCAGTGTTGCAGGGTTTCGTAGGCGGCGCGTTTGTCCTCGGACAACCTCACCCCCTGCCCCTCTCCTGCTGAGAGGGGAGTAAAAGCCCTCCCAGAGGGGGAGGGTTGGGTGGGGTTATCCCCCCGCCAGAACCGCCGCCGCGCCAGGCGCACGTACCAGTTGGAAAGATGGTCGCCGACGAATTCCTGGATGGCCCGGCCCGCGCGGGTCACGTCGTAGTCGGCGTAGGCCGCGTCCACGTCCTTCACCAGCGTGTTGAGTTTCGACAAAATCCAGCGGTCGAGTTCGGGTAAGTTTTCCGGCGGGACCCGACGGGAGGCCGCCCCGTCGAATTCGTTCAATTCGTAGCCGTCCACGTTGGCGTAGAGGGCGAAAAAGGCGTAGGTGTTGGTGAGGGTGCCGAAAAACTTGTTGCGCACCTCCGTGACCCCGTCGGCGTTGTAGCGGAGGTTGTCCCAGGGATTAGCATTGGTGGCCATGTACCAGCGGATGGGGTCGGCCCCGTACTCGCGCAACGCCTTGAAGGGGTCGACGCCGTTGCCACGGCTCTTCGACATTTTGTTGCCGTGCTTGTCGAGCACCAGTCCCGTCGAAACCACGTTTTTAAACGCCACCGAATCGTACAGCAACCCAGCGATGGCGTGGAGCGTGAAAAACCAACCCCGCGTTTGGTCCACGCCCTCGGAGATGTAATCCGCCGGGAAGGATTTTTCAAAAATATCCTGGTTCTCGAAGGGGTAATGCCATTGCGCGTAGGGCATGGCCCCGGAGTCGAACCAGACGTCGATGAGGTCGGGTTCGCGTTGCATGAGTTGGCCGGAGGCGGAAATCAGGTAAACTTCGTCGACGTAGGGGCGGTGCAAATCCAAAGCCTCACCCCCCGGCCCCCTCTCCGATGGAGAGGGGGTGCGCTGATGGAGGAGATTTTTGGCTTCGGCCTGGATGGTGGTTTTTACCCGCTCGGTTTCGGTTAGTACTTCTTGGTTCGTAAACCGGATGACTTTAAATCCGGCTTCGTTTAAATACTCCGTGCGGGCTTGGTCGTACTGGGGATAGTCTGCCGTTTGATGAATTTCTCCATCTACCTCCACCACCAAGCGAGCGGGAATCGACGCAAAATCAGCGATATAGGTACCAATGGTGTGTTGACGGCGGAATTTTACCCCCAGGTTACTATTGCGCACCACTTGCCAGAGTACGTCTTCTGCTTTAGTCGGCGCTTTCCGATTCGCCCGACCGTATTCCTTCAAAATCTTCCAGGCGTCCTTGTTCGCCGTAAACACATTCTCCTCAACCGCCGCTATTTTTCTCCCCTCTCCATCGGAGAGGGGCCGGGGGTGAGGCTCTTCACGCCGCGCCACGATTTTCGCCAGAAATTTCTCATTCGCCGCCCGCTGCTCTTCGCTCAGCACGTCGTCTTTCAGCGCGTGGCGCATGCCATTTTCCAATTCGGCGATGGAGCCGATGCAGACTTCCTCGCCGTCTTCGCTCCGCCAAATGGGCAGCGGCGTGCCCCAGTAGCGGCTGCGGCTGAGGTTCCAGTCCACCAGGTTTTCGAGCCAGTTGCCGAAGCGGCCCGTGCCGGTGCTTTCGGGTTTCCAGTTGATGGTGTTGTTGAGCGCGAGGAGTTCCGCCTTTTTCGCCGTCGTGCGGATAAACCAGCTATCGAGCGGGTAGTACAGCACCGGCTTGTCGGTGCGCCAGCAGTGGGGGTAGGTGTGGTCGAATTTCTGGACGTTGAAGGCCTTGTTTTCGTGCTTCAACTTGATGCCGATGCGCTCATCCACCGACAAGTACTTTTCCCGCCCTTGCTTTTCGGCTTCGGCGGTTTTTTCCTCGTCGGTCAAATACTGCTCCTTCACCGGTTCGCCCGCGAAGTCGGTGATTTCGGCCACGAACCGGCCCCGGCGATCCACGATGGGCACGTCTTTGCCGGTTTCGTCCTTCACCATGATGGACGGAATGCCGTTCTGCTGGGCCACCCGGAAGTCGTCGGCCCCGAAGGTGGGCGAGGTGTGGACCACGCCGGTACCGTCTTCGGTCGTAACGAAATCGCCGAGGATGACGCGGAAGGCCGGGGTCTCGGGCGTCACGTAAGGCAGCAACTGCTCGTACTCGACGCCTTCGAGGTATTGGCCTTTGAAGTCCATCACCACCTTCCAGGGGATGACTTTGTCGCCCTCCTTGTAGGTTTCAAAATCCCCGTCCTTGCCTTTTTCGCTGAAATACGCCGACACGCGGTCTTTCGCCAGCACCACGTTGACGGGCAGGTGCGTGTAGGGGTTGTAGGTACTCACCAGCACGTAGTCGATGGCTTTGCCCACGGTGAGGGCCGAGTTGGCGGGGAGCGTCCAGGGCGTAGTGGTCCAGGCCAGGATGTACACGAAATCCGAGTCGGCGGCGTCGAAGAGGTAGGCGGATTTGCCCGTCATTTTCACCCGAAACTGCGCCACGATGCTCACGTCCTTAATTTCCTTGTACGTACCGGGCATATTCAACTCGTGCGAACTCAGCCCCGTGCCCGCCGCCGGGGAGTAAGGCTGAATCGTGTAGCCCTTGTACAGCAAGCCCTTCTGGTGCAACTGCTTGAGCAAGGCCCAGACCGACTCGATGTACTCGGTTTGGTAGGTGACGTAGGGGTTTTCCAAATCCACCCAGTAGCCCATGCGCTCGGTGAGGTCGTTCCACTGGTCGGTGAATTTCATCACGGCCTCGCGGCACTTCTGGTTGTAGTCGGCGATGGAGATGGTTTTGCCGATGTCTTCCTTCGTGATGCCCAGTTCTTTTTCCACCTGCAACTCGATGGGCAGGCCGTGGGTATCCCAGCCGCCCTTGCGTTTTACCTGCTCGCCCTTGAGCGTGTGGTAGCGGCAAAACACGTCTTTGATGGTGCGGGCCATGACGTGGTGGATGCCCGGCGTGCCGTTGGCCGAGGGGGGGCCTTCGTAAAACGTGAAACTCGGGGCACCTTCCCGCTCGCTCACCGACCGCTCGAAAATGCCTTCCTCTTGCCAGAATTGAAGGATTTCATCGGCAACGGCGGCGTAATCGAGGGCTTTGTATTCCTTGAAGTTCATGGGTCTGCTGTAAAAAAACCTGACGGCGTTCTCCTTAGAGCCGTCAGGTTGCGTCGATTGTAAAAACAAAGATAGCGGGAAGGGGTGGGAAGTGGAAGGGGTGGGGTGGGGAAGGCGGGTCGGGGAGTCAGAAAATGGGGTGGGGGTGGTCACGCTGAACGAAGCGGTCCGTCGCACGGTCGAAGCGCCACCGTTGTTGGCCGTACCGACCGCATTTTAGCCTCAAGCAAGAGTTTATATTTTAACTTAGCCCGTTAAGTTAAAATATGGGATTCCATATTTTAACTTCTGGAGTCATTCAAACGGTGTAGGTGAACCGGTGAAGGAAGCCGCATCCTGAGCCTGGGTCGCCGGATTCCGGCGGCGCGGCAGTTCTTGAACGTGCTTTACTCCTCGCCCGTGCTGGCAGCGGGCGACCTCAATGAAGCCCTGCGTACCACCCCCGCCTCGGCGAATAAATTGATTGCCGATTTTGAAAAGCTGGGAATTTTGAAGGAAACCACGGGTTTTCGACGGAACCGGCTTTTTGTATTTGAGGAGTATTTGAGGTTGTTTCAGTGATTTCTCTCAGGCAGATGAGCCTGGACGAAGGAACCGCCTAAACGGCTTATTGTTTCTCGAAGACATATTCGCCAGAACCGAAGGGGTTCAACACGAGCCGCTGTTGAGTGACGGAGACAACTTCAAAAAGTTGCCCATTGGACGAGGACATACACAATGCACGGATTCTTAGTTTCTGACTTTCCACCTCGTAAGTGCCCCCACCACAGCCCAAAAAGGCGTATTCGATAGGCTTTGTGTTTTGGTAAAACTCTCTGAATTCATTTCGACTCGAAAAAGAAATGAAAACGCCTTTGTCGTTCGGGACGCGAGTTGGTGCGCAGGGGGAAGGGCCGTTTGGCTTACAGTAATCGATAAGTTTCCAAATTCCAATGAGGTTTTCCTGGAAAATATCTTTCTCCCGCTCCCGGCAACCCAGTAACGTAGCAAGCAACACGATTTTGGAGAGCTTTCTCATTGGGTTTGATACAATTTTGAGAGATTGGAAAAGACTTTTTTAGTCGTCAAAACCCTCCCTTGTACGTCTCTTTTCGGTTGGAAACCTCGACCCCCGTTATCGTTAACACATTGTCGTTAAGTAGTTGCTGTAAATTAGTTTAGGTTATTGTATTTTCGTCTCATGGGACGA
>CAXTIG010000013.1:72507-142039 GCA_964244295.1 uncultured Cytophagales bacterium | reverse complement strand
TTGACCATCAAGTTCAGCTCATTTAGTCTAAACTAATTCAGCCCAAATACTTAAGTGGTTTAGAGTAGAGAGGATAGAGTAGAGAGAATAGAAGAAAGACAGGCGGTTAGCCGCTGCGGGTGCATTTTTCTATTCTCTCTACTCTATTCTCTCTACTCTGTTCTAAATCTTCCTTCCCGTATTGATCACGTTCACCCCGTTGAACCGGGCGGTGGCGCTGCCGTGGGAGACGGCGCTGACCTGCGAGGGCTGGCCTTTGCCGTCGAAAAAGGTGCCGCCGAGGCGGTAGTCGCGCTCGTCGCAGACTTTCACGCAGGAATTCCAGAACTCCTGGGTGTTCGACTGGTAGGCCACGTCTTTGAGCATCCCAGCGATTTGCCCGTCCTTGATTTCAAAGAACAACTGCCCGCCAAACTGGAAGTTGTAGCGCTGCTGGTCAATGGAGTAGGAGCCGTCGCCGATGATGTAAATGCCTTTTTTCACGTCCTTGATGAGTTCCTCCACCGTCAGACGCTCCTTGCCGGGGGCCAGCGACACGTTGGCCATGCGCTGGAACTGCACCGAACCCCAGTTGTCGGCGTAGCAGCAGCCCTGCGATTCTTTTTCGCCGATGATGTGAACCTGGTCGCGGATGGCCTGGTAGTTGACCAGCGTGCCGTCTTTCACCAAATCCCAGCGTTTGCAGGGCACACCCTCGTCGTCCCAGCCGACCGCGCCGAGCGAACCTTCCTGGGTTTTATCGGCAAACAGCGTCACTTCCTTGCTGCCGTAGTTGAAGGCTTTGGTTTTCCACTTGTCGAGCGTGGCGAAACTCGTTCCGGCGTAGTTGGCCTCGTAGCCCAGTACCCGGTCGAGTTCGAGCGGGTGGCCGACGGACTCGTGGATGGTCAGGTACAGGTGCGAGGGGTCGAGCACGAGGTCGTATTTTCCGGCCTCCACCGATTTGGCGCTGAATTTTTCCTTCACCTGCTTCGCCGCCGCCGTCACGTCTTCGAGCATGTCGTAGCCCTTGCCGTAGCGGGTGGTGATGCCGGTGATTTTGTCGGCAGGATTCACCTGCAAGTATTCGTAACCCATGCCGACGGGCGCGCTCAACGCCTGGCGGGTCTCGAACTTGCCGCTCTTGGCATCGATGCCGGTCACGCCGAAGGTGGGCCACATCCGGTGGATGTCCTGGTCGATGTACGAGCCGTCGGAGGAGGCGAAGTATTTCTGCTCGTTGACCATGAACAGCACCGAGTTGACGTAGTTGGCCCCGTTTTTCAGCGCGGCGGCGTTGACGCCGAGCAGCAAATCCACCTTTTCCTTGATGGGCACCTCGAAGGCGTTCTTTTTGATGGGCGCTTTCCAGGAAACCTCGCCGAAGCCTTTCTGCGGGGCCAGTTGCACGGGTTCCTGCATCAGTTTGGCGTTGGCTTTGGCAATCGCCACGGCGGTTTCGGCGGCTTTCGCCAAATCGGCTTCGCTTTTGGCATCCACCACGGCGGCGAAGCCCCAGCAGCCGTTGGCAATCACGCGCACGCCCACGCCGTAGGACTCGGTGTTGACGATATTCTGAACTTTGTCCTCGCGCGTGATGACGAACTGGTTGAGGTAACGGCCAATCCGCACGTCGGTGTAGGTGGCCCCTTTGGCTTTGGCCGCGTTGAGAGCGGCATCGGCGAGGCGTTTTTTAAGGGCCACGTCCGCGCCGGGGGCGAGGAGGTCTTCGGGCCGGACCACGCGCCCCGGCAGCGCGGTGGCCCCGGACAGCGTGGGGAGCATCAAGGCTCCGGCCCCGATGCCGGTGAGTTGGATGAAATCGCGACGATTCAAGGGGATTGGGGGAATGAGGTGAGTGAATTTTTGAAGGGGTCAGAACGACTCCCCTCCGCGCCACGGTGGCCTTTATCAAGGAGGGGAGTCGTGGCTGTTGTTGTTGCTACTTTTCCTACACCGCATCCGACAAGCTCGTAAACGTAAACTCCCGAATCTTCATCGGCGGCACCAGATTCCCGCTGACGCGGACGGGCTTGCCGAGGGCTTCGAGGTTGTTGAGCATGATGACGGGGCTTTCGTTGAAACGGAAATTTTTCACCGGAAACTTAATCTGGCCGTTTTCGATGTAAAACGTCCCGTCGCGGGTCAGGCCGGTGTAGAGCAGGGTTTGCGGGTCCACGGCGCGGATGTACCAGAACCGCGTCACCAAAATACCTTTTTCGGTGCCTTTGATGAGGTCGGCCAGCGATTGAGTGCCGCCTTGCAGGATAAAGCCCGACGGCGGCGGTACGCCCTTCACGCCTTTTTTCTCGGCCCAGTAGCGGGAGTAGTACAGGTTTTTGACCACGCCCTTTTCAATCCAGGTCACTTTTTCCTGCGGACGGCCATCGCCGCCTCCGCCGCCAAAGCGCCCGCCCCCGCCGCCACCGAAGGGCGATCCGGGAATTTCGGGGTTCTGCGGGTCGGAGACAATCGTGACGCGCTCGTCGAAGAGTTTTTCGCCCAGGCGGGTGTCGCCGCCTTTTTTGCTCAGAAAACTCCGGCCTTCCTCGGCGCTGCGGGCGTCGAAGTTGCCCATCATGTTTTGCAGCAAATCCACCGCCGCGACGGGTTCGAGAATCACCGTGTACTTGCCCGGTTCCAGCGCCCGCGCCGCGCTGGACGCCAGCGCTTTCTGCATGGCTACTTCGGTGGCGGATTTGGTGCTGAGTTTGCTCACGTCATTCACGTCGCGCACGGCGTAGCCCGAGCCGGTGCCGTCGGCGGTGCGGACGGTGATGGAAAAATCGACCGAGGTGGAGGGGTTGTAGCCGAACAAGCCCTTGCTGTTGCCGATGGCCGAAAATCCGGCGTAGTCTTCGAGGTACCCGGCGGCGGTGAGGTTCTTTTTCTTGCTGGGATCGATGCTGTCGAAGGCGGCCTGGGCACGGTAGTCGGGCGTGATTTTCGCGGTGCTTTCGGCGAAACTACCCGTTTCAACGTAGTTCTGCGGCCCGAGCATGGGCACGTACTCCGGGTTTTCGGGGGCGAGCCGGGCAATTTCCTCGGCCCGGCGGACGGTTTTTTCGAGCGAGGCGTCGTCGAATTCGTTGATGGTGGCCGTCCCGGCGCGTTTGCCGAACACGGCGGTGACCGCCAGCGACAGGTTGTTGGATTCGCCGCTGGTCGATACCGAGTTGCGGGCGTAGCGAATGTTGCCGGTGCGACCACCGCTGAGGCTCACGCTCAGTTCGTCGGCCTTCGAGTACGCCAGCACTTTATCGATGATTTTCTTTGCTTCTGCTTTGGTCAGGATAGCCATAATGAGTTTACAGTTTTTGGTTTACAGTTTTCAGTTGTTTGAATTCAGTCGGTGACGCGCCAGCAACTGAAAACTGTAAACCGAAAACTGTAAACTGGTTTGTTAAATCTTCCGCCCCGTATTAATCACGTTCACCCCGTTGAATCGGGTCGTGGGGCAGCCGTGCGACACGGCGCTGACTTGCGAGGGCTGGCCCTTGCCGTCGAAAAACGAGCCGAAGGTGCGGTAGTCGTCCTGGTCGCAGAGTTGGGCGCAGGAATTCCAGAACTCCTGGGTGTTGGCCTGGTAGGCCACGTCGTCGAGCATGCCGGCGATTTCGCCGTTTTTGATTTCGTAAAACAACTGCCCGCCAAACTGGAAGTTGTAGCGTTGCTGGTCGATGGAATACGAACCGCGCCCGATGATGTAAATGCCTTTCTCGACCCCCTTGATCATATCGGCCACGCTGCGCTTTTCAGCGCCGGGTTTCAGCGATACGTTGGGCATCCGCTGAAACTGCACCGAATCCCAGTTGTCGGCGTAGCAGCAGCCGTTTGATTCCTTCTCGCCCAAAATCGCGGCCTGGTCGCGGATGGCCTGGTAGTTGACCAGGATGCCGTCTTTGATGAGGTTCCACTCCTTGCAGGGCACGCCTTCGTCGTCGTAGCCCACGGTGCCCAGCGTGTAGGGCTGGGTTTTATCGGCCACGATGTTCACCAGTTTGCTGCCGTAATTGAAGGCTTTGGTTTTCCACTTGTCGAGCGTGGCGAAACTCGTTCCGGCGTAGTTGGCCTCGTAGCCCAGCACCCGGTCGAGTTCGGTGGGGTGCCCGACCGACTCGTGGATGGTGAGACCGAGGTGGTTGGGATCGAGCACGAGGTCGTACTTGCCCGGCTGCACCGATTTGGCCGTCATTTTTTCCTTCGCCTGTTTGGCCGCCAGGATCGCGTCTTCGACCATGTCGTAGGAGTTGCGGTAGCCCACCAGCCCGTTGGGAGCGAGGATTTTTTCGGAAGCCAGTCCGTCGAGGTATTCGTAGCCCATGCCCATCGGCGAGGAGAGCGCGTCGCGGGTTTTGAATTTCCCCGCCGCCCGGTCGATCGCCGTGACGGTAAACGTGGGCCAGATGCGGTGGATGTCCTGGTCGATGTACGAGCCGTCGGTGGAGGCAAAGTATTTTTGTTCGTTGACGAAAAACAGGTTGGAGGTCACGAAACCGGCCCCGTTTTTCATCGCCTCGGCGTTCACCTTCATCAGCAAATCGATTTTCTGCTGAACGGGAATCTCGAAGGCATTTTTCTGAATGGGCGTTTTCCAGGAAACCTCGCCCACGCCTTTTTGCGGCGCCAGCACCACCGGCTCGGTTTGCAGCCGGGAATTGGCTTTGGCGATGGCGACGGCGGTTTCGGCGGCTTTGGCGATGCCCGCCGGGGTCACGTCGGAGGTGGCCGAAAAACCCCAGGTGCCGTTGGCGATTACCCGGATACCCACGCCGTACGATTCGGCGTTGGCGATGTTCTGCACGCGGGTTTCGCGGGTGAATAAAAACTGCTGGAGGTAGCGGCCAATCCGCACGTCGGTGTAGGTGGCTCCTTTGGCTTTGGCCGCGTTGAGGGCCACGTCGGCGAGCTTTTTCTTCTGGGCCGCGTCGGCGCGGGGGTCGAGCAGGTGCTCGGGCGAAACCGCGTAGCCGAGCAGCGGCACCGAGGCCCCCAGCAGCGCGCCCACGCCCATCCCCGACAGGTGCATAAATTCTCTTCGTTTCATGGCAAGGTGTTCAAGTGAATGGAAATCAGATTCAGGGAACGTCGTGAATGGGGGGCGACGACGCAAGGTTGTGGAAAAATACGCCCAAATGCGCGGAAATGCCAAATGCAACCGGCTTGGGCCGGTTCTAAATTACGCGGAAGGAACGAGGGCGGGAGGAGTGGAGGGAGAATTGACGCGCTGTTGCCGGAAAAGGATGGATTCCGGTAGTTTTGTCAAAACTTAACGCCAGTTCCCATGCGCGTTGCCGAAGCGTTCGGAGAAGTGGCGAATAGCCTGGCCCAACTGGCTCCCGAAAAAATTATCCTGCTGCCGGCGGACCCGGCGATGTCTGCCCGGGTGGAATCGTTGATTTCACGCAAAAAAGACGGCCTCATTACCGCCGATGAAACGCTGGAACTGGAGCGGTTTCTGGCCTTGGATTTATTCATCGGCCTTGTCAAAGCCCGCGCCCGGCTGCTGCTGGTGGCATGAGGGCGCTTTTACTAAACTTAGGACTTACGCAGCGTCGTTAATAATCGCGTAGAAACTTCTGTCCCGCAGATAGCGCAGATTTTCGCAGAACGAGTGCCATCAACTTCTGCGAAAATCTGCGCTATCTGCGGGAAACTCAAACCTCGTTGCGTAGAATCTTAAAATTAATCACTGGCAACCAGTCATGAGAACCGAGTTTCCTCAGCCCACTACTTCGTAAATCGTCACCGGATTGGCCTTGTTTTTCAACACGACCTCACCGACCGGCTCGACCTGAAACGACTCCTTCACCCGCTCGTAGGTTGCCTCGCTGAGGATGATCTGGCCGGGTTTGGCGGCCGATTGCAGGCGCTGGGCCAGGTTGACGGCATCGCCGATGACCGTGTAGTCGAGCCGCCGGAGCGTGGCCGAGCCGATGTTGCCCGACACCATTTCGCCGGAATTGATGCCGATGGAAACCTGGGGTTTGAGATCGGGCAGGCCCGGTAGCGGCGATTCGTGGATGGCCCGAATGCGGTTCCGCGCCGCCAGCGAGGCTTCGATGGCCCGGTCGAGGTGAAAATCACCCCGGAACACGGCCATGATGGCATCGCCGATAAACTTGTCGACGTACCCGCCCTGGGCAATGATTTCCTTCACCATCGCGTCGAAGTAGCCGTTGAGTAGTTGCACGACCGTGTCGGCGGGTTCGCGCTCCGACATGGACGTGAAGCCGCAGACATCGATGAAAACGACCGTCGCTTCGATGGTTTCGCTGGCGAGCAGGCTGCTGGCCGACTCCGAGCGGGTCATAAACGTGAGCACGCCCTCGTCGACGTACATCCGCAGAATGTCATTTTCCTTGATGGCGGCGAGGTTTTGCCGGAGTTGGGCCACGTGATGCAGGGTTTTCTGCATGGTCAGCTCCAGGTCCTCAAAGTTGATGGGTTTGGTCACGAAATCGAAGGCCCCCCGGTTCATGGCCATGCGGATGTTTTCCATGTCGCCGTAAGCCGATACGATCACCGCCTTCAAAATCAGGTTCGTCTCGGCCAGTTTCAGGAGCAGCGTCAGTCCGTCCATTTCGGGCATATTGATGTCCGACAACACCATGTCGGTGTCGGGGTGGAGTTGGAGGATCGTCAGCGCTTCGTTGCCATTGTGGGCGAATACGAATTCGTACTGCTTCTCCCGAATTTGCCGTCGAAACCGTTGTTTGATGAGCAGTTCGAGGTCGGTTTCGTCGTCAACGACCAGAATTTTGGCCTTCATAGCGTCTCGTGCAGTTTTTGTTTCAATTCGTTGAAATTCAACGGCTTGGTCAGGAAATCGTTGGCTCCGAGCCGCATGGCCTGGTCGTGGTTTTCGGCGTCGCCGTAGGCCGTAATCATCATGATGACGGGCGGGGCCGTGGGGTGATCCACGCGGATGTGGCGCAGCAGTTCCAACCCACTCATGCCGGGCATATTGATGTCGGAGAGGATGAGCACAATTTCGGAAGCGTGCCCGTCGAGGTAGCGGAGGGCTTCCTCGCCCGAATTGGCGAAGGCAAAGGAGTACTCGCCACTGCGGATTTCGCGCCGGAAGCGCTGCTCGAAAAGAGCCTGAACGTCAGTTTCGTCGTCAACGACTAAGATTTTCATGGGGAGGGTCGGAAAAGTCAAAAGTAAGGAATTAAGCCGGGAGGCGGAGGGAGGAATTACGGTAACGGGCTTTCCTGCACTGGTTCACTTGAACGAAATCCCGGGTTTAGATAAAAAATAACCTCGGCTGGTCGTGAAAATGGCCTCACCTGAGGCCATTCAAAAAAACGCTCAGTGTGGAAAATTCCTCATTTGACGGTATTCAGGGCTTGTTGGACCGTATCGATGGACAGATCGAGGGCATCGGCGATAAACTCCGCCGCGAAACCCTTGCGGTGCATGGTGAGGATGGTTTTTTCTATGGCGATTTTTAGCCCTTCCTCCCGGCCTACTTCCCGGCCTACTTCCCGACCTTCTTCCCGGCCTTTTTCAATGACTTGATCGTATGTGCTCATGACGAGTTCCTGGGTTTGTTTGGAAGCCTTCTCAAAAATAGCGAACAGGCGGGTCACCTCCAAGTCGCTTGATTGGTACAAATACACGAACACCGTTTCGGCGTAGCGGCTTTCGGGACTCAATCCGGCTAGCAGCCCGGTTAGTTGGTCGGCGATGGTTTCCAGGTATTCCTTCCGGCGGCTGTGCTTGAGCAGCAGCGCCGACAGGGCCAGAAACGTGTTCTGAAACTGCCCGATGGCCTCATCGCTCAGGACCGAGAGGTCATAGAACAGGTAATCGAACGAGGGCAGGAACCGCTGCCATTCGGGTTCGACGGCAAAGAAGTCGGTCAGGGGTTGGTAACGCCAGGGTTGCCGCCCGTGGTAAATCACGACCGGGACGAGCAGGCTCAGGTGCTCAGTACCGGCTTTGGCATCGGCCTGCCAGGCATTGAGCAGGTAGCGCAGTAATTGGAGGTGCGGGCGTTTCTCCGGGTAATTTTTATGTTCGAGCAAAAACGCAATCCGGGCCGTGGCACCCTCCCTCAGCGGGCAGTCGTACACCAGGTCGGCGAGGTGTTCCTCCAATGTTTCATCCACAAACGAGCCCTTGCGGAGTTGCAACTGGTTGAGATCGAGGCGGGCCTGAAGCGACTCCGGCAGGACTTGCTCCAGCAACGCGCGGGCCACGTCGGGGCGGCTGAAGGTTTCTTTAAAAAGCCGGTCGTGGGGTTTCTGGGGCATGGCTCAGGCGGCGGGAAGCGTGAGGATAAACGTGGTGCCTTCGCCTTCCCGACTCTCCACGGTGAGCGTTCCGCCATGCCCCTTGGTGAGGATGTCGTAACTCAGCGACAGCCCCAGACCCGTGCCCTCACCCGTCGGCTTGGTGGTGAAAAAGGGCTGGAAAATCTTGGCCTTCACGCCGTCGGGAATGCCCGTCCCGTTGTCGCTGACGCGAATTTCGACCCGGCCGACCTCCCTCCGGGTACTGAGGTTTACCGTGGGCTGGTAGTTGGAAGGATGACGTTTTTGTTTTTCGGCCACGGCGTAGAACGCGTTGCTGAACAAATTCAGCAGCACCCGGCCCACCTCCTGGGGCACCACCGCCACCTGGCCTAACTTCCCATCCAAGTCGGTGACTAATTCGCAGTTGAAGGTCTTGTCTTTCGCTCTCAGACCGTGATAAGCGATCTTGAGGTATTCCTCAGCCAGGGCGTTCAAATCGGTGGGTTGGCGTTCGCCCGCCCCGCTGCGGGAGTGTTCGAGCATACCCTGGACAATGCGGCTGGCCCGACTGCCGTGCAGGGTAATTTTTTGCAGATTCTGGCGGAGGTCCCCGGCGATGGCTTTGACCTCGTCGATGTCGCCTTTACCAAGTTCTGCTTCCAATTCATCCACCATTTCAGCCGACACTTCGGAGAAGTTGTTGACGAAGTTCAGGGGGTTCTGAATCTCGTGGGCGATGCCTGCTGTGAGTTCACCCAGGCTAGCCAGTTTCTCTTTCTGAATAAGTTGGGTCTGAGTGGTTTTCAGTTCAGTCAGGGTTTGATTTACCTGATCGCGTTGGCGTTCTATTTCCGCTTTTTGCTTCGTCAGGGTTTGATTGAAGCGTTGCTTTACCCGGTTTTGGCGAACCAGGACGACTGCAAAGAGGGCGAAGAGGGCCAATCCACCCAGAAGCCCGGCTCTGACTTTGCGTTGGGTATCAATGTCCAGATTCAGCAGCGAAATTTGATAATCCTGCTGGCGCTTGTTTTGAACGGCCTTCGCTTCCAGCCGCTCCTTTTCGAGCTTTTTGTCCAGTTCAGCCTGTTCTGCTCTGGTCTGAAGCAACTTATTGGCAGCCTGCGCTTTTAACCCGTCAATTTCCCGCTGTTTTTCAACGGCCAGGATGCGTTGGTTCTGAAGTAGTTTCTCCTGTTCCAACCGGTTTTTTTCCTGTTCTCCTTTTTCAATAGCCGATCGGATTTCCACGTCTGCCATGTAATTAGCTTCGTCTTTCTGGTCGGATTCTTTTCGGAGTTTTTGATACTCTTTCAGATACTTATATGCTTCTAATGGCTGCCCAGCTTCCTCAAACACCTCAGCCAGCAACAGCGAGGCTAATCGGTACTGACCAGAGTTGGGCGGGGCTTTGGCATAGCTCATTTTGCCATACTTGATGCTTTCCTGGAATTGGCCTAGCTTCTGATAACATTGAGCGATGTATAAGGTCATGTAGGAAGCCAGCCGTGTTGAATCGGATGTCTGGTTACCATAGGTAAGGGCTTGAGCAAAGTTTTTCAAAGCGCCCTGATACTCACCTTGCCCCATCAGTAGCTGCCCGGTCGCATCATAATGTCGAGCTGTCGTAATTTTTTTGAAATTTTCATTGTATTGATCGAGAGGTACTTTTCGAGATTTTTCGATAAAGTATTTGGCTTCCTCAAATTCTTTCAGGCTGATCAGCGAGAAAGCAATCTGAAGATAATAATCGGATAGTCTGCCTGCATTTCTGTACTTATCTTCCGAGGCCAGGGCAACCGCTTTTTTTAGATACTCGACGGTCTTTCGATGCAAATTCAAATCGTAACCGAATATTCCCAGGTTATAAAGAGCGCGAATCCGGAGTTCTTTCTCACCGAATTTTTCCAATAGTTTATCGGCTTGGGTATAAAATTCAAAACATAAATCCCTTCGCTGCTGAGACGCGTATAGTTGACCGAGGAAGTAATACATTAAGGCTTTCTCGCGACTCTCTTTTGTGTTGGCCAGAATGGTTCGGGACTCAATTTCAGTCTCCTTTGCTTGGTTTAATTTGCCTTCTTTTTCATAAAAAACCATTTCCTGTCTATAGATAAAAAAGGGAAGAATAGGCTGGTTATTTTCCCTGAATAGACGAATGGCTTTTTCGAGATAGGGATCCTGTTCCTCTCGCGGAATGTAGTCTACGTAAGCAAGGAGCAGATTGGCCAGGATCTCCCGATCCAGATGCTTTTCAAAGTAGTTGATAGCCACCAGCATTTCAGCTTTTGCTGTTGGATTCTTCCGAAGATCAGGTACTGGTCCGCCGAGTTGAAAGTTTGCTTCCGATTGCTTTCGGTCAGTAAAAGACCATCTGGCCAGATAATAATAATAGTTATAAGTATGGGGACTATGATAGTTGAAATAGCCCAGTGTGAGCCAGTACAATGCTTCTCCTTTTGCATAATGGAGTTTGTTGGCCAACTGACGTGCTTGAAGGGTTGCCAGTAAGCCCCGTTGGAACTGCATATCGAAAAAGCAAAAACGGGCTAAATAATTTAGCCGTTTCACGGTAGTGGTATCGGCTTTCGGCTGATGCTTGATCAGGGCTTGCAGGCTGTCAATTTTTACCCGATAAAGCGTAACGGCTTGTTGAGCCTGCGAGCGGATTAGGCAGGAAAACACTAGCAAAAAAGCAGCGGTATAGGTTTTCATGGTCGATGGCTCAAACCGGTAAGGTGATCGTAAACGTGGTTCCTTGTCCTTCGTGGCTCTCGACGGTAAGCGTCCCGCCATGGCCTTTGGTGATGATGTCGTAAGTCAGGCTTAGCCCCAGTCCGGTGCCCTGGCCGGTGGGTTTGGTCGTAAAAAACGGCTGGAAAATTTTCGCCTTCACCGCCTCGGACATTCCCGTGCCGTTGTCGTGTACGCGGATTTCCACGTCTTTTTCCATCCGTTTCGTGCGAACGCTCACGGTCGGTTCGTAGCCGCCCGGCTCTCTTTTTTTTCGTTCGGAAACCGCGTAAAAGGCGTTGGTCAGCAAATTGAGCAAGGCCCGGCCCAACTCCTGCGGCACCACCGACACCAGGCCCAGGGTGGGGTCGAAGTCGGTTTTCATGGTGGCGTTGAAACCTTTGTCCTTCGCCCGCAGGCCGTGGTAACTTAGGCGCAGGTACTCGTCGGCCAGGGCGTTGAGGTCGGTGGGTTCTTTTTGGCCGGTGCTGCTGCGGCTGTGCTGGAGCATCCCCTTCACGATGCCATCGGCCCGCCGACCGTGGTGGGTGATTTTCTGCTGGTTGAGGCTCAGGTCGTTGAGCAGGTCGAGCAGGTCGGCTTTTTCGTCGGGCGGAACCGATAGGGCCAGTAAGGCCTCACTCAGTTCTTCGAACAACTCCGCGTTTACTTCCGAAAAATTGGTGACGAAGTTGAGCGGGTTCTGAATTTCATGGGCGATGCCCGCCGTCAACTCGCCCAAACTCGCCATTTTCTCGGCCTGGATGAGTTGGGTCTGGGTTTTTTTGAGTTCGGCCACGGTGGCTTCGAGGGCCTCTTTTTGCCGGGTCAGTTCGGCGGTGCGGGTGGCTACGATGCCTTCGAGCAGGGCATTTTGGGCTTCGATGGCCGCCTTGATGCGCCCTTCTTCTTCCCGGCGCAGGCGTTCTTTTTCCAGCGTTTTTTTCTGGTTTCGGGCAATGATCACGAACGTCACCAGCCAGATAAACGCGAAGACCCAGGAGACGCCAATCGTCGTATCGTACTCCTTGATCAGGCGCGGAGAAACGAGTTCGAGGGCGATGCTGACCAGGAAAATCAGACAAAATGGGGCTGCCGCCAGGAGGAACGTGCGGGCGGGGCGGTAGTCGGCCACGAGCAGGGCCATCCCGACGCCCAGCCCGAATACGACGAAAAGGAGCCACTCATCGAGGTTGTCGCTGGGCAACGTAAAAAGCAAGTCGGCGGCTACGAAGGGAAAGCCCAGCAGCCATGACCACTTGAAAAACCGATCCCAGCGGGGCAGTCGGGTGGGGGTATCTAAAAACCGGCGGATCGACCAGACGATCAGCCAGGCGAAGGGTATGGTGAAGAACAGGCCCGCGTTGAAATTCATGGGGTGGGGATTGGGCAGGGGCAAAGTAACGCTAGGCAGGCAACCGAACAATAAATTCCGTCCCCTCACCCTCCACACTTTCCACGCTGAAACTGCCCCCGTGGCCTTTGGTGATGATGTCGTAGCTGATGCTCAGCCCCAGGCCCGTGCCCTGCCCGGTGGGTTTGGTGGTGAAGAAGGGCTGGAAAATCTTCTGCTTCAGGTGTTCTGGAATGCCCAATCCATTGTCTTTTACGCGGATTTCTACCTCCTTGCCCTGGTGTTTGGTGCGCACACTCACGGTAGGCAGGTAGCCTGTGGGGTGGCTTTTTTTCTTTTCCGAAACGGCATAAAAGGCGTTGTTGAACAGATTCAAAAGCACCCGGCCTAAGTCCTGGGGGATGGCGGCGATGGGGTTCAGCGCGGGGGCGAAACTGGTTTGCATCGTGGCGTTGAACGACTTGTCTTTGGCCCGCAGCCCGTGGTAACTCAGGCGCAAATATTCGTCGGCCAGGGCGTTGAGGTCGGTCGGTTCTTTTTGCCCCGTGCTGGCGCGGCTGTGCTGGAGCATCCCCTTCACGATGCCCTCGGCGCGCTGGCCGTGGTGGGTGATTTTCTGGAGGTTTTGCCGCAAGTCGTCGGCAATGGCCCGGACCTCCTCTGGGTGGCCCGCCGTGAGTTCGGCTTCCAACTCATCAAGCAGTTCGACGCTGACTTCCGAGAAATTATTGACAAAGTTGAGTGGGTTCTGGATTTCGTGGGCAATGCCCGCCGTCAGTTCGCCCAGACTGGCCAGCCGCTCGCTTTGGATGAGTTGAGTCTGGGTGAGTTTTAGGTTCGAAAGGGCAAGTTCAAGTTCTTCCTTTTGCCGGGTCAGGTCGGCGGTGCGGGCGGCCACGAGTCCTTCAAGGTGCGTGTTTTCGGCCCGGATTTTCTGCTCGACTGCCTTTCGTTCGAGCCGTTCTTTTTCCAGCGACTTCTTCTGGCTGGCGGCAATTCGCCAGAGGGCAAACAACCAAAAACTCGCCGAAACAATCGCCGAAGTAAAGAAATCGGCGTTGGCTTTGTGAAAGGCCGGAACCAGGAATTTGATCAGTTTGCTCAGCGGATACACTACGCTCAAGGGCACCAAGCCCCAGCGCAGGAACCGGGCCGGGCGGTAGTCGGGCAAGAGTTGCGTCGTGTAAATCAACACGAGCGAAAAGGCAATCCAACCCCACGTTTCGAGGAAATGAAGCGGGCTGAGGGCGCTGACTCCAAACCCCACCAGGACGGCGTACCTGACTTGTTCGAGCGTGCGGTCCCAGGCCGGTAGCCGGGTGGCCGTTTGCAAAAACTTACGGGTCGTTTGGAGCACTGCCACGGCAATGCCCATGCTGGCAAAAGAAGAGCCTACAATATCCATGAGGAGGGTTGTTTTTTACAAAGGAATTCAAAACCCGGCTACACCGTCAGTTGAATGCACATTTCGGTGCCCTGGCCTTCGATGCTTTCAACGTTTAACGTACCACCGTGGCCCTTCGTGACGATGTCGTAACGGAGCGAGAGGCGCGGGGCCGTCGCCACCGTTTTAAGCCTCAGAGCAATGGCCAAATCCAGGTCTACTTTTCTCAACGTTCCGGTTGACGCACGCCGTGTCGGACGTCGCATGGGCGATCCGCCGGTCCAGTTCGACACTCGCCGGATTCTGGGCCAGGGCCGGGAGCAATCCCAGCATCAGCGTCAGCATCAGGGTAGCGAAACGGGTTTTCATCGGAAGGGAGGGGGAGGTCAATGAAATACGATGTTAACCCATTTTGCCCGGCTCCGCAACGGCCCCGGTCATTTATTTCGTGCCCAAACGGCTGATTTTCAAAACGAACCGATCCTTTGTGCTCACTTCGGCACCGACTTCACGCAGCGAAAGCCCACGTGCATGAGCGAGGTTTCGGGGGTTGAAAACGAGCGGCCCGATACCCGGTAGCCGTGGCACCAGCCCGGCTCGCAGAGAAAAGACCCGCCGCGCTGTAGTTTTTCGGTGGGGGCGGAGGGGGCCTTGCCCGCCACCACGTCGGCGTAGGATTGTTTCCAGTCGGCGCACCATTCCCACACGTTGCCGGTCATGTCGGTCAGGCCGAGCGGGGTTTTTCCGAAAAAACCAACGGGCGAGGTGTAGTGAAATCCGTCGGTGACGGCGTCGTGATGGGGGAAAGTGCCGTTCCAAGTATTGGCCAGGGCCTTGCCATCCGGCGCGGTCAGTTCGTTGCCGAAGGGGTAGCGAAACCGCGTGTTGACGCCGTTGCGGGCGGCGTGTTCCCACTCCACTTCCGAAGGCAGGCGCTTGCCCGCCCAGGTGGCGTAGGCCGTGGCGTCGTTCCACGATACCTGCGTAACGGGGTGGTTGTCGGGCGCTTTGGGTTGGTCGCGGCCCTGCGGAAACGCCCAGTTCGCCCCTTTTTTCAACCCCCATTGCTTGGTTTTTTCGTCGAGCATCCCGGCATCGCCAAACTGCTCGGCTTGGGTTTGGTAGGCAGTGGCTTGGATAAATTTTCGGAATTCGGCCACAGTCACGGGGTGTTCGTCCATAAAAAACGGTTCGATTCTGGCCCAAAACAGCGGTTTTTCCAGGGCTGTCCCGTCTTCAGCACCAATTTGCGTGTTTCCACCCGGCACGGCCACCATGCCGGGCGGCGGGGTAATCGTGGTTTGTTGAGGTGGGGTAGGGTCGGGTTTTTCAGCAAAAATAACCACGCCTTCTGCGAGGCGATGCGGCTCTGGTTTAGGTTCGCAGCCTATCAGCATACCGCTCAAAATCAGCCGGAGCGAAACGCTGAAAAACGAAGGATGCTCAGGGCGAAGGGTTGCAGACATGGCTGGGTACTGGGAAACGGAAACGCTTCGGACCAACTCAGGCGGTCACCGCCGGCGGCTTATTTTCAAAGATAAACTTCCTACGCGCCGCGCTCAGGCCGTCGGCAGCGAAATGACGAACTCGGTTCCCTGGCCCTCGATACTCTCCACGCGGAGCATGCCGCCGTGGCCTTTGGTGACGATGTCGTAGGCCAGGCTCAGGCCCAGTCCCGTGCCTTGCCCGGTGGGTTTGGTCGTGAAAAAGAGCTGGAAAATCTTCACTTTTACCGCTTCCGACATCCCCGTGCCGTTATCGGTAACCCGGATTTCTACCCAAGCCCTCCCCGCCGACCCGTCGGAACGCCCCGAAGGGGGTGCCTGCTGGCGCGTACTGACCTGAACGGTGGGTTGGTAAATTCCCCCTTCGGGGGTTAGGGGGCTTTTTTTCTGTTTTTCCTGAACGGCGTAAAAGGCATTGTTGAACAAATTGAGCAACACCCGGCCAAGTTCCGGTGGGACGACGTCGACCTTTCCAAGATTCGGGTCAAAGTCGGTTTTCAATTCGGCGTTGAATCGAGCCGTCGAACCGTCCTTGTCTTTGGCCGAAACGTCGGACCGCCGCAGCCCGTGGTAAGCTAAACGCAGGTATTCATCGGCTAAGGCGTTGAGGTCGGTCGGCTGTCTCTCGCCGCTGGAAGCGCGGGAATGTTCGAGCATTCCGCGCACAATCGAACTGGCTCGCTGACCGTGGAGGGTGATTTTTTCCAGGTTTTGCGTCAGGTCGGCGGCGATTTCCAGGGCCTCGGTCTTGCGGTCGGCGGCGACTTCTTCCTTCAATTCTTCGACCAACTCGGTGCTGACTTCAGAGAAATTAGTGACGAAGTTGAGCGGGTTTTGAATCTCGTGGGCGATGCCCGCCGTGAGTTCGCCTAAACTCGCCATTTTTTCCTGTTGGATGAGTTGGGTTTGGGTGGTTTTAAGGGTGTCCAGCGATTTTTGGAGTTGTTCCGTCCGCAGGGCTACTTTTTGTTCCAGCAGGCGGTTTTCCCGGCGCAGGGCTACCGATCGGTAGTAAATGGCTGCCCAAATTCCGGTCAGGCTAAGCAACGCGTACAGCGTGTAGGCCCACCAGGTACGCCACCAGGGGGGGCGGATAAGGATGCGCATGGCGGCTCCCTGCTCGTTCCAAACGCCGCTGTTGTTGCTGCCTTTGACCCGAAACGTGTAGTCGCCCGGACTTAGATCGGTGTAGCTGGCCAGGCGCCGGGTACCGGCCTGCACCCAGTCGGGGTCCACGCCTTCGAGTTGGTAGCGGTACTGGTTTTTCTGCGAATTAGTGTAGTTGAGGGCGGCGTACTCGAAGGAAATAAAATTCTGCTGGTACGACAACTCAATTTCAGCGGCCTCGCTTTTACCCGGCAACACGTTATCGAACAACCGGAACCGGGTAATAACCACCGGTGGTACGTAGTGATTGGGACGGATGTCCTCGGGCTTGAAGGCATTGAAGCCGTTATCACTGCCCACGTACAGCGTCCCATCGCGGCCTTTCCAGGCCGCACGGCTCAACTGGTTGCTTTGCAATCCGTCCTGGGTATCGTAGTTGGTGAAGGTGTGCGTCGTGGGGGAAAACCGCGACAACCCGTTGCTGGTGTTGAGCCAAAGAGTACCCTGGTCGTCTTCAACAATGGCGTTGATGGTGTTGTTGGCCAAGCCTTGCTTCTCGGTGAAGGTGGTAAAGGTCTGGCTTTGCTCATTAAAACGGCATAACCCCCCGGCTACGGTACCAAACCAAAGGCCACCTTTGGAGTCCCGGTGGATGCAATTGACGGCATTGGAACTAAGGCTGGTCGAATCATTGATCCGGTGTTGGTACCGGGTAATTCGGCCCGTTTTCCGATTCAGTTTACTGACCGCAACGCTACCATGCCCAAACCAGAGGTTGCCCTGGTTATCTTCCTGAATAGCAGATACCTGGTAGTCACTGATGGTTTGCGGATTAGTCGGATCGTGTCCGTACTCCCGAATGGTTCCGGTCTGGCGATCAAAACTTCGCACGCCGGGATGGCTACCTATCCACAGCAGTCCCCGCCGGTCTTCGTAGAGCGTGTTTATTGATTGGTTTGCCAACTGTTTATCCAACATCGGGCTACCCGAAGACGAAATAAACCCGCCCGTTTTTGGATCAAATCGCATCAGTTTATCGCCGCTACTCACCCAAAATAGGGCGTTGCGATCTTCCAGTATCTGGATTCCACTGGAATAGGACTGAATTTTGGTGCCGAGTCCGTAATGAGTGAACCGGCCCGTTTTTCGGTCGAGGGCGTCAAGTCCCTGCTCCGTGGCGATCCACAAAATTCCGAATTTGTCTTCGTAAAGAGCCGACACGGCAGCACCCCGCAGGGCATTGGCCGGTAGGCTGCTGTATCCGTAGGACATGAACGGCGGTTGGTGCGGATCCGTCCGACTGACCCCTTTGAACGTACCCACCCAAAGGCTGCCCGCCTTATCGGTTAACACGTTGGTTACTAGATCACTCCCCAAACTCGTAGCATCAGTGGGGTCGTGCAGATAGCGGGTAAATTCGGTTTGTTCCCCATTGAGTTTGTTAAGTCCGTTTAGCGTCCCAATCCATAGATTCCCGTGTATATCCTCGGCGGCACTCAGAACAAACTGGGAATTACTGTTCAAGGAATGCGAATTCTTGGGATCGTGCTGATACCGCGTAAACACGCCCGTTTTCGGATCGAACCGGTTCAGGCCCTGATTTCCAGTGCCAATCCACAGTAGCCCTTTCCGGTCCTGATAAATGGAGAGCACGCTTTTCCCGCTCAAGCTGTTCGGATTCTTGGAGTCGTGCTGGTACTGCTGAAAACGCACCTGGGTTGGTTTGCCCGCCTTGCCGGGCGTAAGGAGTAGTTTGTGCATTCCGGCCTGAGTGCCAAACCAGAGCGTTCCCATCCGGTCGTTGTAAATCGTATTGATCGAATTGAGACCTCGGTTGGTTTCGTCCTCAGAGGATTGGTACTTCAAGACATACTTTTCCGAAAACCGGCCAGTTTTTTTATTGAACCGGCGCAATTCACCACCCCGATTTCCGACCCACAAAAGGCCTTCCTGGTCTTCGTTGATGGCGGAAACCTCCCGTAGGGCAGGCACAAACGAGTTTTTGGGCTGAGGAATACGATAACTGGTAAATTGCTCAGTGCTGGGGTCGAATTTGCAAATACCGCCCTCGACCGTCCCAATCCAGATAAGGCCCTGCTTGTCTTCCCAGATTTTGAAAATGACATTGTGGGCAATGGATGTCGGATCGTGTGGGGTGTATTTGTAGGTGGTGATGGTATAGCCGTCGTATTTATTGAGACCATCCAGGGTACCAAACCACAAATAGCCCTTCCGATCCTGAAGCATACTCCAGACCAAATTGTCCGAAAGGCCGTCTTTTACGGTCAGGTGCTCAAATTTGAGCGGAGCCTGGGCAAAAGCAGATCCAGCCCGTAGCGTGAGCCAGAGGAAGAGGAGTAGGTTGGCGGGGGCAAACGGCCGTTGCATACGTCAGGAAGCTTGGCAAATTGTCCGTGAGGATCAGGCGCTTGGCAAAGTAAGGATAAACTCCGTAAACTGGCCCTCGATACTCTCCACGCGGAGCATGCCGCCGTGGACTTTGGTGACGATGTCGTAGGCCAAACTCAGCCCCAAGCCCGTACCCTGGCCGGTGGGTTTAGTCGTGAAAAAAGGCTGAAAAATCTTGGCTTTTACCGCCGGGGGCATTCCCGTGCCGTTGTCTTTCACCCGGATTTCGACCCAAATGCCCACCGCCCCCTGGGGTGGGGCCACCTTCCGGACGCTCAAATTCACGGTGGGCTGGTAGGGTTGCCCGGCGGCATCGGGCTGGCCCGCCTGCTGGCGCTGTTGCACGGCGTAAAAAGCATTGTTGAGCAAATTGAGCAGCACCCGGCCCAGGTCCTGGGGCACCACCCGCACCTTGCCCAGGCGGGGGTCGAGGTTGGTTTTCAACTCGGCGTTGAAGGTTTTGTCCCTGGCCCGCAGGCCGTGGTAAGCCAGGCGCAGGTATTCCTCGGCCAGGGCGTTGAGGTCGGTGGGCTGTTTTTCGAGGCCCCCGGCCCGCGAGTGTTCCAGCATCCCGCGCACGATGCTGCTGGCACGCTGGCCGTGCTGGGTGATTTTTTGAAGATTTTGTTCCAAATCGTCGAGCAACTCGCCTTCCAAGCATTCGTCGCGGGTGGGGCCTTTCCCGCGCTCTTCCTTGAGTTCCCCCAGTAATTCGACCGATACTTCCGAAAAATTATTGACGAAATTCAGGGGGTTCTGAATCTCGTGGGCGATGCCCGCCGTCAGCTCACCTAAACTCGCCAGCCGTTCGCTTTGTACGAGCTGGGTCTGCGCCGTTTGCAGGTCGGTCAGGGCGGCTTGCAGGCTTCGTTTCTGTTTTTCGAGCAGGGCGTTGCTGCGTTGCCGCTGGCGGTTGAGCCATCCCAGGCCCAGGGCCAAGGCCAGGGCCAGACCCAAGCCGACCAGCGCCAAAACCAGCAACCAGCGCTGCTGACGCACTTCTTCGGCCTGCAAAGTCCGTTTCTGGTCGATGAGCGCAATCTGCGTTTGTTTTTTGTCGAGTTCCTGGTTGAGCCGCAGGGCGGCTACCCGGCGCTGGGTTTGTTCGCCCGATACACTATCGCGGTAGGCCACGTACAGCGACTGGTACCGGTAGGCCTCGGCCCAGTTGCCGCGCCGGGCGTAGGCTTCGGCCAGCACCTGGCTGGCGTCGCGGCTGTATTCCTTCCCGCCGGAGTTGCGGGCTACGCGCAGGCTTTGCCGGGCGTAAAACAGGGCGCTGTCGGGGCGGCCGAGGCCCAGGTGAATCCGGCCCAACACGCTCCCAAGCCAGGATAATCCTTCGGGCGAGTCGTTGCGGCGGTTGTAATCGAAGGCCTGACGCGCCACCGCGAGGGCTTCGGCCCGGCGGCCTTGTTTTTCGTACACGTAGGCCAAATTGCCACCGACGAGCGCCGCCGACAGCGAATCCCCGTTGGCCCGGTGTAGGGCAATGGATTGCCGGAAAAAAAGCAGCGCCTGGGGCCAGTTGCGCTGGTGCCGGAATTTTTCGCCGATGATGTTCATCGTTTGAGCCACGGACCGGCTCGTAGAGTCGCGTCGGAACGTGGCCAGGGCTTGGTTGAGGTAAGGCATGGCCTGATCGTATTCGCCAACCTGCACGTAAATCATGCCCAGCAGAAGTTGCGAACGGGCCACACTCCGGCGCTGCGTGCTCCGTTGCGCGAAGGTCAGCGAACGAGAGACGTAGTCTAGAGCGGGGGCGTAATTTCCTAGTTGGCGCTCCGTATCACTGAGGCGGCGGAGGGCCTCGGCGGTGTTGGCCCAATCCTGGTACTGGCGGGCGAGGTGTTCGGCTTCCCGAAAAAAATCGAGGGCGGTCTGCAACTCCCCGGCTTTGGTCCAGAACTGCCCCAGCAACAGCAAGGCTTCGGTTTGGCCGGTGTGGTCGGATAAACGCTGGGCCAGGTCGAAGGCTTCTTCGGCGGCATCGCGGGCGCGGCTCAACTTGCCCGCCGCCCGGAGTTCCTCGGCCAGCGCGTTGAGCAAGCGTACCCGCGTGGTATCGGGCTGGGGGTGGGCCTCGACGTTGGCCTGCCGCCGTTCGAGCGGTTTCTTGGGGCCTTGAGCCAGGCCCGTTAGCCCGGTGCCGAGCAGCAGCAAGAGGAGAAGCGGTTTTTTCATGAACGGAGGCTATCCGAAGGTACTTTTTCTGCTTCGAAAGGGGTGAGCAGGCCACGGAGCCGGTATCCGGTCGGGGGAGTCACCGCCCCGGCGAGGTTGAGCAGGGATAGACTGCTTTGGGGCAAAATGCCGCTGGCCGCTGCGTACACGAGCACCGAGCCAGGGCCGGGGAAGAACTCGTGGAAGAAAAAAAGCCAGACGGTGCGGAGTTCCTGCGCGCAAACACCGGCGACTTGGTGCAAACGGAAAGCAGCAGGCATACGGTAGGGTGGGAAGGTGAATCGGTTCACAAAGTAACCCCAAATCGGCGAACGACGGTACGCAGCGCGGGATGGAGAACTGAAAAACGATGTTTGGAAACGAGAATGCCAAAACTGACGGGATAGCTTCGTAAACTTACCGACGAAATCTTCCTTACCCATGACTTCCCTGCCAACCGAACCAACTTCTGACCTGGAAATTCGTCCCGCCTTGTCGGCTCCCGACTCACCACCGGGCTTGCCCACGGATTCGCTTGAAGACCAACCGCCTAAACTCAAAAAGAAGGAAAAGAAGAAGGACAAGAAAAAGAAACGGAGCAAGGGCGTGGAAACCTTGTTTCGGACTTCGCTGGCCAGCCACCTGCAACTGAGCGAAATGGCCGACACCAAGGCCAACCTGATGATTCAGATCAACACCATTCTCATCTCGATCACCATGTCGGGATACGTTCGGCAAATCAACGCGAGCGACGTGTTTTTCTGGCCCAGCCTACTGCTGCTGACCATCTGTCTGGTTACGATCATCGTGTCGCTGCTGGTCACCAACCCGACCCTGAGCATGAAGCTGAAATCGGATCCCGCGCCCGTCAACCGGAAAATCGACCTGCTCTTTTTCAACGACTACGTTCACCTGAGCCGGTCCGATTTCCGCAAAAGTCTACTGGAGCTCATCGCTACCGATGAGCAGCTCTACACCAGCCTCATCGACAATCTGTATTCCCAGGGCAAAGTCCTGTCGCGGAAGTACCGCCGCCTCAAGTTCGCTTACTCGTTTTTCACGATCGGGTTTTCGACGGTGGTGCTGTTTGCCATCGCCATGCTGCTGTTTGGACGGTAAGAACGCGTTGAAAGAACCTGTTTAGAATTTCGAAAAAGGGGTTGTCATCCCGACGCAGGAGGGATGACAACCCCTTTTTTTTGCTAAACACTGAAATTCTAAACAGGGTCGAAGTTTTTTCGGGAAAAAGCACGCCGGGCAGGAAGGTTTTTCCCAACGAAACGCCGTTCGGTTCCGGGCGCTACTTCAACCCCTTGATGACCACGTTGCCCTGTTTTCCGCCCAGAAAAACAGAACGGACAGCGGATGGTTTGTTGATGGTTTCGTAAAATTCATCGAAGTAGCGCAGGCTGCGTTTTACGTAGGCCGGACTCAGGCGGGTGTCGTTTTGGTAAAGCGCGTAAAACTGGGGTTTGAGCTGGTTGAAGCGATCGAAAACCCGCTGAAACAGCGCGGGAGGATACGCGAGGCCCCGGTACAGGCGCTCCCGGACGGAGGCAATGCCCAGTTGTTCGGCGGGCATGGCGTAGTCCGTTTCCACGAGACCCGCGTGGTCGAAGTCGTAGGGAACCGGTACGGGCCGGATGGGGGTCGACAGCGTCAGCAGGCGGATGTTGTGGCGGTACGGCACCGACCAATCGGTGTTGCCAATCAGGTACTCGAATACGGCCACCGTCGCCATGCTTAGGGAGTCCATGTCGTACGCGCTGAGTTGCCGGAGCTTGTTGGGCGTACCCCCGTTGCGTTTCACCAAGTCGTCTTCGTCTTCGAGTAGGGCCGCCCAGCGGGTTTCGGGCTTTAGTTTGCCCGCCGAGTCCAGGTAGGTCACTTTGCAGAGCCGCGCCCGGAAGCTGTAGTCCGTCAGCAGGTTGTAGAGCCGGTACACCAAATATTCCCGCACCACGTACTCTTCGTTTTGGCAGTGCGTCACGAGCTTCAGTTTTTTCTGATTCACAAACGGGGTGTCCTGCGATTTCTTTTTGGATACGTCGAGGAGTAAGGGCGGGAACTGGCAATTGGCCCGCAAGCGCCGGAAGTTGCCACGCACCGTTAGTTTGACCGGGAGCGTCCCGGTCGGTTGCCCGTCGGCGGAGTAGCTGAGTTGCGCCGCGTGCGCCACGGGCTTTTCGCCCCGGTCTTTGAGCAGACGCTGGAAAGGGGCCGTGAGGGTGAAAGCCAGCACGGCATCGTCGGCGAAGAGGCGTTGGTGCTCCGCCGTATCCGGCGCGACAACGCCTTGCGCCAGCGCACCAAACGAAAGGGATAGCCCGGCAACAAGGGCCAGCAGGAGGGGAAATTTCATACGTTGAAGGAGGGTGAGAAACTACGTACTGACGACTGAAGGAAAACTAATTTTTTTTCACGGCGGGTTTTTGGGTTGTGGGGGGAATGGGCTTGGTCACCTTCTGTTTTGGTGCCGCAGGAAGCATCTTTGTGTTTTTGATGGCCACGTTGCGACGGGTGCCGCTCCTGAAAATCGTTTGGGCGGTAACCGGGTTATTGATCTCGGCGTAAAATTCGTCGAGGTAGCGCAGGGTGTTTTTTCGGTAGGCTGGGTCGAGGCGGGGGTCGTTTTGGTAGAGCGCGTAAAATTGGGGTTTGAGTTGGTTAAACCGCTCGAAGACCCGTTGAAACAGGGCCGCCGAGTAGAGGGGGCCTCGGTAGATTCGTTCGCGCACCGAAGCAACGCCCACGTTGTCGCCGGGAAGAGCGTAGAAGGCCTCGACGATGCCGGAGTGGTCGAAATCGTAGGGTACCGGCACTAGTTTCGCGTAGGTGGGCAGCGCCAGCAGGCGGATGTTGTGGCGGTAGGGCACCGACCAATCGGTGTTGCCAATCAGGTATTCAAACACCCCCAGCGTAGCCATGCTCAGGGAGTCCACATCGGGCATGTTGATCATGCGGACTTTGTTGGATTTGCCCCCGTTGCGTTTTCGCATATCGTCTTCGTCTTCCAGCAGGGCCGCCCAGCGGGTTTCGGGCTTTAGTTTACCCGATGAATCCACGTAAGTCACTTTACAGAGCCGCGCCCGGAAACTGTAGTCCGTCAGCAGGTTGTAGAGCCGGTACACCAAATATTCCCGCACCACGTATTCCTCTATTTCGCAGTGCGTGACCAGTTTCAGTTTGTTCTGGTTGGCAAATACAGTCGCGTTACTCCGCCTTTTGGGTAAATCCAGGTACAGGGGCGGGAACGAACAGACGTTCCATTGGCGCCGAAAGTGACCGCGCACTTTTAGTTTGACCGGCAGCATCAAGGGTTCCCCCTGGGCAACCGGGTAGCTAAGTTGCGCCGCGTAGGATGCCGTGGTATCGGCTCGTTCTTTGATCAGGCGCTGAAGCGGGGCCGTGAGGGTGAAGCGCAGCACCGTGGTGTCGGCGAAGAGGCCCGTGCTCCGCGTCGAATCGGGCAAGGAGGCGTTCTGGGCTATTGCCCCTGGCGAAAAGAGCAACCCGGCGAGGAGGAAGTACAGAAATTTCATGAGTCAGGAGTGGGATAACGTGATGATAAACTCAGTGCCCTGCCCTTCGGTCGTCACGACGTCGAGCGTACCGCCGTGGCCCTTCGTGACGATGTCGTAACTCAGTGACAAGCCCAGGCCCGTGCCCTGACCGGTGGGTTTGGTGGTAAAAAACGGCTGGAACATCTTGGCTTTCACCGCTTCGGGCATTCCCGTGCCGTTGTCACTGACGCAAATTACGATTTTCCCGTTTCTTCGCCGCGTACGCACGCCAACCGTCGGTTGATAGTTATCAAGCGGTTGTTTTTTCTTCTCGGAAACGGCGTAAAACGCGTTATTGAACAAATTAAGCAACACCCGGCCCATCTCCTGGGGCACGATGTTCACGGTTCCCAGGTTCGGGTCAAAATCCGTTTTCAACTCGGCGTTGAAGTTCTTGTCTTTGGCCCGTAGGCCGTGGTAGGCTAAACGCAGGTATTCATCGGCTAAGGCGTTGAGGTCGGTGGGGACCTTTTCGCCCGTCGAAGCGCGGGAATGTTCGAGCATTCCGCGCACGATGGAGGAAGCCCGCTGGCCGTGGAGGGTGATTTTCTGGAGGTTCTGCGCAAGGTCGCCCGCGATGGCGCGGGCTTCGTCGGGGTCGTTTTTGTCAAGTTCGCCCACCAATTCGTCGATGAGTTCGGTGGAGACTTCCGAGAAGTTGTTGACGAAGTTCAGCGGGTTTTGAATCTCGTGGGCGATGCCCGCTGTTAACTCACCCAGCGAGGCCATTTTTTCTTTCTGGATGAGTTGGGTTTGGGTAGTTTTTAATTCCGTAAGGGTTTGCTCGATTTGCCCTTTTTGCTGGTTGAGTAAGGCATTGTCTTTCTGCTTCTGGCGGTTGTTGCGCAGTAGCACGTAGGCCAGTATACCCAGCATCAGCAAGGCCCCCAGTAGAAAATTGAGCAGGATTTGTTGCTGGCGGGCGGCCTGAGCTTCTAGTTGGCGGGTTTTGGTCAGCAGGGCAATCTGGCTTTGCTGGCGGCTCACCTGGTCGGTGAAGCTGGCAGCGGTGGCCCTTCGGCTGGCGTCTACATTGCTGATGCTGTCTTTGAGGGACAGGTAGCGGCTCAGGTACGTGTACGCGTTGGTAAAGTTCTTTTGTTTGGCGTAGGCGTCGGCCAGCACCTGGCTGGCATCCCGGAGTTCAGGTTTAAAAACATCCTGTCGAGCTGCCTGAAAGCCTTGCCGACCGTAGTGGATGGCACTGTCGGCAAGGCCGACCTGGAGATAGTAGCGCCCCAGCGTGGTGGCTATCCTGCCACTAACTTCATTTAGCCGACGCTTGTTGGCCTCCAGCAATGCTTGGCGGGCGTAAGGGAGGACTAAAGGGTTACCCTGTCGTTGGTAGGTGTCGGCTAAACCAGCTTCCAAGGACGATTTATAAAAATTAACCTGACTCAAGTAGAGCGATGTTTTCACGTTCAGACCTCGTTGGTAAGCAGCAATGGCCTGCGGATACCGGCTGGTGAGTCGGTAGCAGTCACCGAGGGCAATAAAGATTTCCATGTCCTGTTTAGCCAAGTCGTCTCGGGTGAGGGCTTTTTGATAAAATGCCAAGGCCTGATGGTAGTCGGTCAGTAACAAATAAATGTCTCCGATTAGCTTGAGGACCGTGTAAGCGGATTCGCTCAACCCGGCTTTTTCCGCCACGTTCTGCCATTGATAGTACCAATAGAGTGCCTGCTCGTACTTGAATTGGAGGTGGTAGTAACTCCCCACATACATCATCGACAGGGCCAGCAAACTCGGCTGGCCCAACGATTTGGCTACCGAATAGGCTCGTTGGTAATATTGCAGCGCCCGCTCCTGATGCCCCTCGTTGGAGAATGCGTACATGTGGAGGAGACCGGTAGAAAACAGAACTTCAATCACCAGCGCTTTATCGCCCGTGGATTCGGCTAAGATTGAGGCTTGAGCCAGAAGCTGTTCGGCTACCTTTGGTTGCGAGCCAAATTTTGTCTGGGCCAACACTTGCAAGGCGATTACCTGCCCAGGCACGTAATTGAGTCGTTTGGCCAGTTCCAGGGCCTGAGTACCGATGGAATCAATCTGCGAATCCCGCATTCTCCACCTCCCCTGGGTAGCCAGTTCGTTAAGCCGATTCACGCGGAATGTGTCGGCCTGGGGATGCCCTGCCAGCACGGCCCGGAGGCGGTCAATCTGCTTAGTTTGAGCCAGAACGGGCCTCACGACTAAAATCAGTAGCAATACCAACAACAAACGAAGCATCGGAATAAGCCTGAAAAAGGGTGCAGGGTCGGAGCATTACTGCACCGTCGTAAACAGCGTGTACGTACCGGCCAGCCAGTCGGGGATCGTCTGCGGGTGGGTTTTGCCCGCACTCGTGAAGAACTTCACCGTGTTGCCCGCGCCCTTCGCCTGCATGGCCTCGTAGGCGTTTTTGGAATTGAGGTAGTACACCTGCGGGTCGGCATCGCCGTGGTAGAGGTGCAGGGGTGTGAGCGGTTTCCAGTCGTAGACATTGTTGTCGGCCACGGCATTGAGAAAGGCCGTGTCGGTGCCGTTGAGAATGCCCGCTTTGAATGAATCGGTCAGCATCTGATCGAAACTGACGGCCAGTTGGGCCAACTGGCGTTTGGATTGAATTTCGGTCAGGTAGGGTTCCTTGAAATAACTCGATAGCGGTCGGTTCAATTTGTAGATCTGGTCGTAGGTGAGCAGCACCCACAGAAAAGCCTGGTTCCACTGGGCCACGCCCGCCGATTTTTGGGTCAGCAAGGCTTTCATGAAGTTGGTTTTGTCGTAAGCCCCCGCCCCGCAGGACACCGCCCGGAGGTTGAATTCCGTCGGCACCTCGTCCTGGATTTTCTTATAAAGCGACATCGTGGCGTAACCCCCCTCGGAGTAGCCCGTCAGGTACAGCCGTGAATCCCACTTGATGCTTGGGTGGCCGCTGATGTACTCCCGCGCCGCGCGGAGCATATCCAGACTGGCCTGGGCCAGGCTGGCGCGGTGTTCGTAGGTGTGAGGCAAAGCCTTCGACTCGCCGAAACCGATGTAGTCGGGGCAGGCGATGAGGTAGCCTACGGACGAGAAAATCGTGGCGTACTGGGAGGCCTCGCTCCCGGAGCCGAAGTTGGAGGGGGCGTCGGCGTTATCGAAAATAGTGCCGTGCTGCTGGCTGATCATCGGGACGGCGTCGGTCGTGTTGGGAATAAGCAACAGGCCCGATGCCTGGATGGCGCTGCCGTCCCAGTTGGTGGTTTTGTAGACGAGTTTCACCACCGTGATGCCCTGGCGAAGCAGAATAACGTAGGCCGGGTTGATCGCCGTGGCCTGCGCCGCCAGTTGCTCTTTGGTCAAGGTGGCGACGTTGCTGCTGCTGACCAGGTATTGGTCGGTGGGCTGAGGATCGTTGGGTTTACAACCCGCGACGTAAAAAGCAAAGAAAAAGGCGATGCTCAGGGAGCGCCAGGAGCGGATGACGTTCGGGGTCTTCATGGATTGGGTTGGAAAAAAAGTGACGGATTGTAAGGCAGGCGACGCTGGAGAGGGCGGGCCGTGGTGAGCGGATTGGTTTTCCGTCTAAATCTAACCAGAGATTGGGAAGAAGTAAAACCGGGGAAAGACCACTTCTTCAACGCGGCAAGGTAATCCGCAGTTGAGTGCCATCCCCCACGCTGGATTTTACCGCCATTGTGCCGCCGTGGCCCTTGGTCACGATGTCGTAACTCAGGCTCAGCCCCAGGCCCGTGCCCTGCCCGGTGGGTTTAGTCGTGAAAAAGGGCTGGAAAATCTTGGCCTTCACCGCTTCGGGCATCCCCGTGCCGTTGTCGCTGACTTGGATGTCCACGCTGTCGTCGGTGCGTTGAGTGCTGACGATGACGGTGGGCTGGTAAGTCGGCGGGGCCATTTTCTGTTTTTCCGAAACGGCAAAAAAGGCGTTGTTGAACAAGTTGAGCAACACCCGGCCCATCTCCTGCGGCACCACGTTCACGGTTCTCAGGTTCGGGTCAAAATCCGTTTTCAATTCCGCGTTAAAATCTTTATCCCTAGCCCTCAACCCGTGGTAGGCTAAACGCAGGTACTCGTCGGCCAGGGCGTTGAGGTCGGTGGGGACCTTTTCGCCCGTCGAGGCGCGGGAATGTTCGAGCATCCCCCGCACGATGGCCGAAGCCCGCTGGCCGTGGAGGGTGATTTTCTGAAGGTTCTGCGAAAGGTCCCCGGCGATGACTTTGGCTTCGTCGGGGTCGCCTTTGTCGAGTTCACCCACTAATTCACCGACTAATTCGGTGGAGACTTCCGAGAAGTTGGTGACGAAGTTCAGGGGGTTCTGAATCTCGTGGGCGATGCCAGCGGTGAGTTCGCCCAAACTGGCTAATTTCTCTTTCTGGATGAGTTGGGTCTGGGTGGTTTTGAGTTCGGTCAGGGTTTGTTCGAGGTGGTCGCGCTGGGCCAGAATCTCTTCTTTTTGTTCCTGCACTTGGTTGGTGCGCTGGGCTACTTTCGCTTCCAGCACCTGGTTCTCCCGCCGCAAGGCCCGCGAACGATAGACGATGTAAGCCCGCAGCAAAGCTCCAAACGCCAGTACGTAGAGCAAATACGCCCACCAGGTCTGCCACCAGGGGGGCCGAATGGTCACCTTTACGCTCACGCCTTTCTCGTACCAGCCCCCATCGGCGTTGGCGGCTTTGACCCGGAAGGTGTATTCGCCGGGCCGCAAGTCCAGAAAGCGGGCCTGTTGCTGCCTCCCGGCCTGCACCCAGCCCGTATCGTTGGGCATGAGCCGGTAGGCATACCGGCACTCTTTGCCCTGGTTGTAGGCCAACGCCGCAAAGTGGAAAGTCAGGTCGTTCTGGTCGTGGGACAGCGTGATTTCCTTAGCGACGGAGACGTGCGCGGGTAGTTGACCGTCCTCCCCCAGGGTGGCGGGCTGGCCGTTGATGGCTAAATCGGTCAGCACGACGGGGGGCGCGAAGGCATCGGCCTGAAATTGCTTCGGGTAGAAGGCATGAACGCCTTTTTCGCCCGCCACGTACAATTCGCCGTCGCTCGCCCGGAATACATTTTCGGAGGGGCTGTGTTCAAAATCCTGCACACCGTTGGCCCCGCTGAACACCCGAAACTGCTCGGTTTTGGGATGAAAGCGTACCAAGCCCTTGTTGGTCGTAACCCAGAGGTTCCCTCCTTCGTCGCGGGCAATACCCCGCACCGAGTTGGCTGACAGACCGCTACCAGCCGCATACTGCCGGGTAATGTTGCCGTTTTGGTCTAAAAACAGTAACCCGTGAAGGTAATCACCCACCCAGAAACCGCCCGCCTGCGGGTCTTCCAGCAACGAAATGACACAGTTTGGTCCACTGAACAGATTCTGGTACGTGTTGAACTGACCGGTACGGGGATTCATCCGAAACACGCCCCCGTTGTTCGAGCCATTCCAGATATGCCCGGCCCGGTCTTCCCGCAGCGTAAAAATGGTTTCATCCGACAAGCCAGGCCGGAAATACGGCTGACGGATGAGGGCGGCCAGTTGCCGACTTTCGGCGGGCGTAATAATCAGCAGTTGAATGCCTTGGTATTCAGGATGACTTGGCGGACCAAATGGCCAGGAACCGTAGTAATAAACCGGGTCGGACTTGTATCGCAGGCGATAGGACCCTGCCGGAAGCCGAAGTGTCTGCACTTGCATACGCCGGTTTGATACCCCATCGCTTTTGCTGTTTTCCGGGGTCATGCTCCAAACCACCCGGCCATTGGCATCTTCTAACCAGCCATAATCCCACCGGGTATTCGGTGGCTGCAGACTACCACCCGATACCACGCATACGTCAGTGGGTTTCGCTACGCTAAACGGAACGATTTTATCCACCGCTCCTTGCGGGTGCAGAATGGCCGCCAGTTGGCGGGGCGGCACGGCCAGCCCGGCAAGCTGGGCAAACAGGGCGGGGGCATAGGTACTGTCGGATTCATTGTAGTACACGTAGGTTTGGCGGTCGGGGTTGAGGTGAACCAGTTCGCCAAGACCGGATACCCAGAGGGTACCGTCTTTGACCGGCAGCAGCGTATTGATGTACTGCAACTGCGATTCGTTGGGGTTCTTTTTGGGGTCAGGCAGCAAGCGGGTAAACCGGCCTGTTTTGCGGTTCATCTGGTACAGCCCATTGGCACCCGTTCCAACCCAGAAGCGTCCCTTTTTATCTTCGGCGATGGCCGTAATGAGCCCTTGGCCGAGCGAGAACCGGCTCAGGCTATCGTGCCGGTAGTGGGTGTATTGGCCCGTTTTTTTGTCGAGCCGGTCTAAGCCCTTGTCGGAGCCGAACCAGATGACGCCCGGCTCGGAGGGCGCTTCGTACACCACGGTAACGTTGCTGCTTTGCAGGCTGTTGGAGTTTTTGGGGTCGTTGGTCAGCAGCGGAAAGCGGGCGATGCGGCTTTGTTTGTTCAGCCCGCCCCGGAACGACCCCGCCCAGACCAGCCCCGTTCGGTCCACCAGAAACGAAAAAAGGCCAAACCCATGCAGCGTTCCGTCGCCCGCTGCGGGATCAAACTCGTAGCGCACAAACCGTCCGCTTTGCCGGTGGTACAGGTTCAAACCGTTGAACGTTACAAACCAGATGTCGCCATTAGGCATTTCGTGCAACAGTCTGAGCAGTCCCGGGCTGGGCGTGGTGGGGTCGTTAGATTTAGCCAGAAAGTGGGTAAAGCGGCCCGTTCGGGGATCGAACCGGTCCACGCCCTGCGTATGCGGCACCCAGATTTGCCCGTCGCGGGCCTGATACACCTGCGTGATGGTATCACAGGCTAAACTGGCCGGGTTGGCCGGGTCGTGCCGGAAGTGGGCCATCTGCCCGGTTTTCGGGTCTAGCCGAAACAGGCCCTGCTCAAGGCTGGAGAGGTAAAGCTGGCCGTTGATGGAGGTCGTGAAACCAATTTTCCGAAATCGGTTGGCCCCTTCAGCCGACAACTTCGGGCGGACGCGCTCAAAGCGGTTTCGCCCGAAATCGAAGCGATGCAGGGTGTTTTCGGTCTCGCCCTGCGTTACTACCCATAGATTGCCGTTTGGGTCTTCTTCAACCGCCGTAACGGACACATTGGCCCGGGCCGTGTAGATGTTGTTGGCCGCCAGCGTGTGTGGGTCTTTGGGGTTATGGCGAAAATACGTCCAGGTTCGGGTACGCGAATCGAGCCGGTCGAGTACCTGGGCTGTAAAGTTGTTGCGGTTCGTGATCGTCCAGAGATTGCCCTTTCGGTCTTCATGAATAAAATCCGTTCGATCATTGGGGGCGGTTCGTTCAGGGCCTTGCCGGGGATACTCGATAAACCGTCCGGTGGCCCGCTCAAAGCGAAACAGGCTTTCGCAGCCCACCCAGATATCGCCGTTGCGGTCTTCGAGCAGCGCGCGTATTTGCCGCCCTTTCAGGCTGAACGGACTCTTCGGATCGTACCGAAAGACGGTCATCTGGCTGCCGTCGTAGCGCACCAGCCCGTTTTGCGTACCCAGCCACATAAAGCCCAGGTGGTCTTGAATCAGGCACCGAACCGAGTTTTCGGGCAGGCCATCGGCCACGGTCAGGTGCTCGAAGCGGATGCGCGGGGGCGGGGGGGTGCGTGCGGGGGGCGCAGCGGCCGTGGAGCGGTGGGGTTGAGCCGGTAGGCTGGACGGCAAAAGAAGCCAGAGCGATAGCGTGGCGAGGAGGTAGAACAAGTTCATCGTCAGAGGGAAGGAGCGGGTAAATATATCAAAAATGTCGTCCCCTCGCCTTCCCGACTCTCCACCGTCAGCGTGCCGCCGTGGCCCTTCGTCACGATGTCATAGCTCAGTGACAAGCCCAGCCCCGTGCCTTGCCCGGTGGGTTTGGTGGTGAAAAAGGGCTGGAAAATCTTCGCCTTTACCGCTTCGGGCATCCCCGTGCCGTTGTCGCTGACGCAAATTACGATTTTCCCGTTTCTTCGCTGCGTACGCACGCCCACCGTCGGTTGATAGTGATCAGACGGTTGGTTTTTCTTCCCGGAAACGGAGGTCTATTCAAACAGCTTGTTCCAGGGGGTTATGCGGATGCCGCTGCTGCGGGTTTGGGATTGGTCTCCGCCGTAGACCAATCGTTTTTCCACACCCCCGGCTTCTAAGGCAGCAAAGTAGTCGAGTCCCTTGAAGAAATCAGGATTGATGGTTTCGCCTGCCTTTAGCTCGATGGCGGTCAGTTTCCCTTCGTCTTCGGTCAGGATATCTACTTCGTGGCCCGTTTTATCCCGCCAATAAAACAGCGTATCGGGTTCGCCCCGGTTGAATCGGACTTTGAGCAATTCGCTGACGATCAGGTTTTCAAACAACGGCCCTTTGGCGGCGTGCATCGCGATCTGGTCGGCCCGTTTAATGCCCAACAGCGTACAAGCCACCCCCGTATCGTAGAAATAGAGCTTCGGCGTTTTGGTAATCCGTTTATTGAAATTGTTGAAGTAGGGTTTCAGGAGGTAGATGATGTAGCTGCTTTGCAACACCCCCAACCAGGCCGCCACGGTTTTCTGGTCGATACCGCAATCGTTGGACAAGGCCGTCATGTTGAGGATTTGGCTGGTGCGCCCGGCACACATCCTGACCAATTTGGTGAATTGCGCCAGGTTACTGATGTTTTTAAGTTGCCGCACATCCCGTTCGATGTACGTGCTGATGTAGTTCAGGTACCAGTCGGTCGGGTCTATCGCCTCGGCAATCACTTCGGGGTAGCCCCCCGCTACGACGTGCCAGGCGTAATCGGGTTTGAGGTGCCCGCTCGCTTTTAACTCCCCCAGCGACAGGGGCAGCAGTTGCAGGTAGGCAATCCGTCCCGAGAGCGTTTGGGTGATGTTTTCCTGGAGCAAAAAGTTGTTGGAACCCGTCAGGATAAACCGCCCTTTCTGGTTGGTTTCGTCCAGGATTTGTTGCAGGTACGAAAACAGGTGGGGCGCTTTCTGGATTTCGTCCAGAATAGCCCCATTCCCGGTGGCGTACTGCGCCAGAAACCCGCGCGGGTCACTGTTGGCAAATTCCAGCGTGTCAGGATTCTCCAGCGAAACGTAGGTTTTTTCGGGAAATACAGCCCGGCAAAGCGTTGTTTTTCCGCTTTGCCGGGGTCCAGCCACGGCCACGCTCCGAAAGGTTTTTGCCAGCCGGGTAAGCCGTTCGGCCGCCAGTCGTTCAATCATGGGGGAAGCAGTTTGGACAAATATGGAATTAAATTCCGTATTTGTCCAAACGACCCCAGTTTGCTTTCCGGTTTTCAGTGTAAAACGGGGAGTGAGGCTATAAACGTAGTGCCTGCACCTTCCTGGCTCTCCACCGTGATGGTTCCGCCGTGGCCTTTGGTGATGATGTCATAGCTCAACGAAAGCCCTAATCCCGTGCCCTGGCCCGTTGGTTTGGGCGTGAAAAGGGCGGAATGAAGAATGAGGTCAGATTGACTATTTGCTAACTTGGCGATTGTGCGGCACAATCCCAGTCTAACTTCCCGAAAGTTTTAAACCGGTCGGCGTTCCGATTTCGGGAAGTTTCGCTCACGCATCCACGTACTCAAACCGGATCACCTTCACCACCCTCTTCATCAAGCTTACGGATGAGCGTATCGAGGTGGGCCGTGTCGTGGACGTAACGCTTGATTTACCCTACACACGGTCGTTGCTAAGCCGGAGTCGGTGCCAGGGCGGGCATTGACCCGACGACGATGTCGCTGGACGAAATGCCCCGGGCTGTCAGTTCGTTGACCAGACGAAGATCCGACCAATTTTGTTGAATGAAAACTTTGCCTTCTTTGATGTCAAAGTGAAACACCACCTCGTGGACGAACCGGCCCTGATGCCACCCGACGCTTACCAGTTGAAAATGGTTGCGTTCGCGGTCGGCAAGGACCTGCTGTTCGAGTTCAGGCCCATTGGCGTAACGAATGCGGGCGTATTCTTCCAGAAAATCAATCACGATCTGCTGGTACTTTTTTAGCGTTTCCATAGCAGCAGTTCCTCAGTTTCGGGTTGGTAAACAATCAATTTTATGAATTTTCGGGCTACTACTTTCTGCACAAAAGGTTCCTGGAAAAAGCTTTCGTAAATGTAGTTTGGAATGGCCAGGAACAAGAGGCGATCCGGTTCCTCATCTTCGAGGGCAAGCAGGTAATTGTCATACTGCCCAACGGCTTCATGAAAAGCCGATACCGGCGAATCGTCGGTGAATGATTTTATTTCAACGGCAATCTTTTCGTTACCCCGTTCGGCAGCAACCACGCGTTCGGCTCCCAAATCGATGAACAGTCGAATCCGCCCGACTTTTAGCGAATAGGGGTCGTGGGTGATTCGCCACCCCTCTTTTTCCAACGCTCGTTTTACGGCCTGATGGTAGAGGTCTTTCGCCATGAGTGCAGCCTGGATTAAATATCAGCTTCCTGAAAGCGTTCCACGCTGGGTATAAATCCGGTCGGCGTTCCGATTTCGGGAAGCTTCGTTCACGCATCCACATACTCAAACCGGATCACCTTCACCACGCCCTTCACCTTCTCCAACTTGCGAATGAGCGTGTCGAGGTGGGCCGTGTCGTGGACGTACAACTTGATTTGACCCTCGAAAATGCCGTCTTTGGAATCGACGGTGATGGAGCGCATATTCACCTTCAGTTCGTTGGAAATAATCCGGGTCACGTCGTTGACGATCCCCACGCGGTCGGTGCCGGTGATGCGCAGCCCGGCCAGGAAGGCCAGTTCGAGCTGGGAAGTCCACTTGGCCTTGATGATGCGGTTGCCGTGGTTCGACATCAACTCCAGGGCGTTGGGGCAGGTGGTTTTGTGAATTTTGATGCCTTCGTTGATGGTCACGAAGCCGAACACCTCGTCGCCGGGGATGGGGTTGCAGCACTTGGCGAGGGTGTAGTCGAATTTGTCCATGTCCTCGCCGATGAGCAGCAAGTCGGAGTCGCTGCGCTCGCCGTGGAGCTTGCGCATCACTTTCTGGAAACTCTTGCCGTCTTCCACCGTCAGGCCGGTGCGGGCTTTGTCTTCCTGGTTGCGCTGCCGGGCTTCGCGGTCGGATTTCCACTTTTTGAGTTCGTCGGGGTGGAGGTAGGCTTTTCCGAAGCGGTAAAACAAATCGTTGGTGTCCTTCGCCTCGAAGTACGTGCGGAGTTGGTTGATCACTTCGAGCGTGAGGTCGCCCGCGCCGAGGATCTTGAGTTTTTTCGCCACCAGGTCGCGGCCGTCGGTCACGTGGCTGCGGTTTTCTTCCTTGATGGCGTCTTTGATCCGGGCTTTGGCCTTCGAGGTAACGACGAATTTGAGCCAGTCTTCCGAAGGCTTCTGCTTGGCCGAGGTCAGGATTTCGATTTGGTCGCCGTTTTTCAACACGTGGCTGATGCCTTCCAGTTTGCCGTTCACCTTCGCCCCGATGCAGCGGCAGCCGATCTGGGAGTGGATATCGAAGGCAAAATCAAGCGCGGTGGCTCCGTTTTGCAAGACTTTCAAATCGCCTTTGGGCGTAAACACGAACACCTCTTCCTGGTACAGACTGCTCCGGAAGTCGTTCATGAACTCGATGGCCGAGCGGTCGGAGTGGGCCAGCACGTCGCGCACCTGACTGAGCCAGGATTCGATGTTTTCGCCCGTCTTCGTGTCGTTGCCCTTGTATTTCCAGTGGGCGGCATAGCCTTTCTCGGCGATTTCGTCCATCCGCTCGGTGCGGATTTGCACCTCCACCCACTGCCCCGATTTGCTCATCACGGTGGTGTGCAGCGACTCGTAGCCGTTGGCGCGGGGCGTGCTGATCCAGTCGCGGAGGCGGTTGGGATTGGGCGTGTAGTGGTCGGTCACGATCGAATACGCCTGCCAGCACACGGCTTTTTCGTGGTCGGGGTCGGCGTCGAGAATCACCCGCACGGCGAAAAGATCGTAGATTTCCTCGAAAGGCGTGTTGTGCTTTTTAATTTTGTTCCAAATCGAGTGGATGCTCTTGGGCCGCCCCTTCACGGTGTAGTGCAACTCGGCGGCCTGCAAGTCGCGTTCGATGGGCGCGATAAACCCGGCAATGAAGCGGTCGCGGGCGGCGCGGGTGGCGCGGAGTTTGGCAGCGATTTCGCGGTACACCGCCGGTTCGGTGTATTTCAGGTACAAATCCTCCAGTTCGGTCTTGATCGCGTACAGCCCCAGCCGGTGGGCCAGCGGGGCGTAGAGGTAGGCCGTTTCGGAGGCGATTTTGAGTTGCTTGTCGCGGGCCATGCTGCCCAGCGTGCGCATGTTGTGAAGGCGGTCGGCGAGTTTGATCAAAATCACGCGCACGTCATCGGAGAGCGTGAGGAGCATTTTCCGAAAATTCTCGGCCTGCTGAGAGGTGCCAAACTCGAAATTGCCCGAAATCTTGGTCAGCCCGTCGATGATGGTCGCCACCTTCGGTCCAAACATCCGCTCGATGTCGGAAATTTCTGTGTCGGTGTCCTCGACCACGTCGTGGAGCAGCGCGCAGATGATGGACGTGGTACCGAGGCCAATTTCTTCGACGCAAATCTGCGCCACGGCCAGCGGGTGGTAGATGTACGGCTCGCCTGATTTACGGCGCATTTCCTGGTGCGCTTCGAGCGAGGTGTTAAACGCCTTTTTGATGAGTTTGGCGTCGTTGTCTTTCAGAAACGGCTTGGCCGCCCGCAGCAACCGCCGGTAGCGTTTCAGGATTTCTTTCCGTTCGGCTTCGGCGTCAATGACATCCACGGGCTTGGAGGGGGTAGCGACCATCATACCTCCAAACTAACACAAACGGCGCGGTTTTGCCAGCAACCCCACCCGAAAAATTAAACGAGCGTAGCCGAAGCCTTGCCCTTCGGGGAAGATTCCCTATTTTTGCGGGCCAAAATGGAAGTGTGAGTTGTGAAATGTGAGTGGTGATTTTTAATTCACAACTCACACTTCCAATCCACGGGCGTGGCGAAATTGGTAGACGTACCAGACTTAGGATCTGGCGCCGCAAGGCATGGGAGTTCGAGTCTCCCCGCCCGTACGAAGATTAGTTTTCAGTTTTCAGTTGATGGTTTTCAGTTGAGAAAGACCGTTGGTGGCTGTTTAACTGAAAACTGAAAACCGTAAACTGAAAACTTTTTTTTATGATCGTTTCGCTCGAAAAAAGCAGCCCCGTGCAGGCTTCGCTGAAGGTGGCCCTGGCCGAAGCCGACTACAAGCCGGAGGTGGATAAAAAACTGAAGGATTACGCCAAAAAAGCCAGCATCAAGGGCTTCCGGCCCGGCAAAGTGCCCCCGGCGCTGATTCAGAAAATGTACGGCAAAAGCCTGCTGGTGGACGAAATCAACGGGATTCTCTCGAAGGCCGTCAACGACTACATCCGCGAAAATCGCCTCCCCGTGGTGGGTGACCCGCTGCCCGACCGCGACGCCGCCAGCCGCGTGGACTGGGACCACCAGCGCGAGTTTGAGTTCAGCTACGACCTGGGCCTGGCCTCGGAATTTGAAGTCGATTTTTCGGCCCTCAACCCCGTGACCGCCTACGAAATTCAGGCGACGGACGAAGAACTGGACAAAACCATCACCGACCTGAAGTCGCGCTTCGGCGAGCACACCCACGTGGAGAGCATCGAGGTGGGAGATATGGTGTACGGCACCTTTTCGGGCGAGGGCATGGAAGAAAAATCGGCCATCCCGACGGCCAAGCTGACGCCCGAAAGCCTGGCCCTGTTCGTGGGCAAAGGCAAGGGCGATGTGGTGCGTTTCGACCTCCAGTCGCTGTTCGCCGACGCCAAATCGCTGGCCCTGGCGACGGGCAAAAAAGAAGACGAAGCCGCCGCCCTGCAAGGCGAGGCCACGTTTGAAATCGAAGACGCGACCCGCAACGGGGTCGCTGAACTAAACCCCGAATTTTTCGACAAAGTACTTGGCCCCGGCAAGGCGGAAACCGAGGAGGATTTCCGCCAGCAAGTGGCGGCCATCATGCAGGACAACTACCGCCGCGAGGCCGAATTCCTGCTCCGCGACGACCTGCGCCGGGCCTTGCTCGACAGCATCGAGATCAGCCTGCCCAACGAATTTCTGAAAACCTGGCTGCTGGAATCGAACGAAGGCAAGATTTCGCCGGAAGAAATCGAGCAGGATTACGACAAATTCGCCGAAGACCTCCGCTGGACGCTCATCCGCAACCGCGTGGCCGAAGACGCCGACGTGAAGGTGGAATACGCCGAAGTGCTGGAGCGCACCCGCGAGATGGTCCGCAGCCAGTTTGGTTTCGCCGGCAACGAAGGCGGCGACGATTCGATGAAAGACGTGATCGACCGCGTGGCCGTGAGCTACCTCAACGACAAAACCAAGCCCGAAAACTTCACCAACCAGTTCAACCGGGTGTACACCGACAAGGTGATGGAGGTGATTCGGGAAAAAGCCCCGGTGGTGACGCAGGCCATCGACGCGGAGGCGTTTAAGGCGAAGGCGGAACAGGCGTAAAAAAACTTTCCAGACCTCGTCATTGCGAGGAGCGAGGGAGGTACGACCGAGTGACGAAGCAATCCCCTGCCGGAGACCAAAATAGCTAATCCCAACCGACTTTCCCTTAGCTATTTTGGTCTCCGGCAGGGGATTGCTTCGCTCCGGCCACCAGCCCGCAGCGGCGGACCGTCTCGCTTCGCTCATGCTGGCGGCCTCCGCTCGCAATGACGGGTTCGGGAGGTGTTTCACTTAAACCCAATCCGCTCCCGCGTCTGGTGAACGAGCTGCGCGCCAAACTGCTCCAGCCGCATCCGCTCCTCGTATTTTTCTTTCCAGTACACGGCTTCGAGGCGGAGTTTTTCCGACTCCAGTTCCTTTTTTTCCAGGCGTTGCCGAAGGGCATCGGTTTCGGGTTGCGTTTCCACGCCGAGTAAGGCCAATGGTGTCACCGCCAGCACCTCGGCGATTTGGGCCAGGCGGCTGAGGGTCAGGTCGGTTTTGCCGCGCTCGATGTCGCCGTAGGCGGTCGTGGATAGGCCCAGGCTGTCGGCCATCGCTTCCTGCGAGTAGCCGCGCTGCTGGCGGATTTGCCGGATGGTTGCGCTGATTTTCATGTGATTTCAAGAAAAACCGAGGATTTCTCGGTGGCGAAAAACCTTCCCGGAACAATTCCATTGCGGGTTTAACTTCCGGGAAGGTTACAGTTTCAAGAAAAACCGAGGATTTCTCGGTCGTGACGACGAGGTTTTGTGAGTGGGATAAAGACTTTTGTACCAGCCCAACCTTCCCGGAAGTTAAACCCGCAATGGAATTGTTCCGGGAAGGTTACACCGGACGTTCTGGCAGGTTTTTAAGTAGATTGCCTGACAAACAAAACCCGGAACGGTCTTTTTCCTACGTTTGTCACCCAGTTAAATCTCGTCTTTTTTATGTACCCTGATTTGAATTCCAACGAATTTCGCAAGTACGCCGTCGGCCACGAAGGTTTGAACGGCCTGAATGTGGATCGCTACATCCACCACATCGAAGCCGCAACCCGTGGGCATTACATCGAAAACATGACCCGCGCCGTGATCGAGGAGCGCCCGATGCCCTTCCGCGAGGTGGACGTGTTTTCGCGCCTGATGGCCGACCGCATCATCTTTTTCGGGATGCCCGTCGACGACAACGTCGCCAACATCGTCGTCGCCCAGTTGCTTTTCCTCGAATCGGTCGATTCCAAGCGCGACATTTTGATGTACCTCAACAGCCCCGGTGGCTCGGTGTACGCGGGCCTCGGCGTGTACGACACCATGCAGTACATCCGCCCCGACGTGGCGACGGTCTGCACCAGCCTGGCCGCTTCGATGGGCGCGGTGCTGCTGGCGGGTGGCGCGGCGGGCAAACGCTCGGCGCTGCCCCACGCCCGTATCATGATTCACCAGCCTTCGGGCGGGGCGCAGGGGGCGTCGAAAGACATCGAAATTACCGCCCGCGAAATTGTGAAAATGCGCCAGGAATTGTACCAGATTCTGGCCGACCACACCGGTAAACCCTTCGAAGAAATCGAGCGCGATTCCGACCGCGACTACTGGCTCCGCGCCGAAGAAGCCCGCGAGTACGGCCTCATCGACGAAGTGCTGACCCGGACGAAATAAGCACGCCAGGGTTGGCCGTCCGTTTACGCTGAAGCTGTTTAGCATTTCTGTTTTTGGAAAAAAGGAGTCTGTCATCCCGACGTAGGAGGGATCTTTCGCGATAGAAAACCAAGTAGTTCGATGGTTGGGACGAAAGATCCCTCGTTCCTCGGGATGACAGATCCCTTTTTTAAAATTATAAACGGCTTCGAGAATTGGCCTTTTTTTCAAAAACGCGAATCCCCCTTTTTTGGCAAGAAAGGGGGATTTTTCGTTACTTTTGCGAGCCTTGCCGGCAAATTCCCGCTCCTCCACCCATGGCCCAATTATCCTGCTCGTTCTGCGGACGTAAAAAAAACGAGGTCGACATCCTGCTTTCGGGCATGAACGCCCACATCTGCAACTTCTGCATCGAGCAGGGTTACCAGGTGGTGCAGGAAGAACTGAACCCCCAGAAAAAGAAAAAAACGGTTCAGAAACCCTTCAAACTGGTGAAGCCGGTGGAGATGAAGCGCTTTCTCGACCAGTACGTGGTGGGTCAAAACGACGCCAAAAAGGTGATGGCCGTGGCCGTGTACAACCACTACAAGCGGTTGACGCAGCCTAAGTCGGACGACGACGTGACGATTGAAAAATCGAACATCATCATGGTGGGCGAAACCGGTACCGGGAAAACCTACCTCGCCCGCACCATCGCCAAAATCCTCCAGGTGCCCTTTTGCATCGCCGACGCGACGGTGATTACCGAGGCGGGTTACGTGGGCGAAGACGTGGAAAGCATCCTGACCCGCCTGCTCCAGGCCGCCGACTTCGACGTAGCCGCCGCCGAACGCGGCATCGTGTACATCGACGAAATTGACAAAATTGCCCGCAAGTCCGACAACCCCAGCATCACCCGCGACGTGAGCGGCGAGGGCGTCCAGCAGGCGCTGTTGAAACTCCTCGAAGGCTCGGTGGTGAACGTGCCGCCGCAAGGGGGCCGCAAGCACCCCGACCAGAAACTCATCGCCGTCAACACCGAAAACATCCTCTTCGTGTGTGGCGGGGCTTTCGACGGCATCACCCGGCACATCGCCAAGCGCATCAACACCCGGCCCATCGGTTTCAGCAACGACGACAGCTACCACCGGGCTTTTGAAAAAGAACAACTCCTGAAGTACGTCACGGCGCAGGATTTGAAATCGTTCGGGCTGATTCCCGAACTCCTGGGCCGCCTGCCCGCCATCACCCACCTCGAACCGCTCGACATCCCCACCCTGCGCAACATCCTGACCGAGCCGAAAAACGCCCTCACCAAGCAGTACGGCAAGCTGTTCCGCATGGAAGGCGTGGACCTCGACTTCGATGACGACGCCCTCGATTACATCGTCGAGCAGGCGTTTTCCTACAAACTCGGTGCGCGCGGCCTGCGCTCCATCTGCGAGGCCATCATGACCGACGCCATGTTTGAAATCCCTTCGGAAACCGACACTAAAACCTTCAGCATCACGCTGCTCTACGCCCGCGAGAAATTCGAGCGCTCGGCGTTTCACCAGATGAAGCGGGTGGCATAGGGGAGAGGCAGGAAGTGAGAGACAGGAGACAGGAAAAGCCCCGCGTTGCTGGTTTGCAACGCGGGGCTTTTTGATTTTAGCCGTCATTTTTTTAAGTTTTTCAGAAACAAAGTGAGTTGCTTTCAATTTGTTCTTTGAAGATATTGCGCACAATGGCGCGGGCTGTCCACCCGGCCCGGCGCGGGTTGTGAGTTGCTTTCAATTTGTTCTTTGAAGATATTGCGCACAATGTATTCCAAGTCCTCAACCGCTTTGGGCGAGTTGTGAGTTGCTTTCAATTTGTTCTTTGAAGATATTGCGCACAATCGACTTGCCCGGCTGGCATTGCGTGGCCTGGTTGTGAGTTGCTTTCAATTTGTTCTTTGAAGATATTGCGCACAATGACTTGCCCGGCTGGCATTGCGTGGCCTGGTTGTGAGTTGCTTTCAATTTGTTCTTTGAAGATATTGCGCACAATATCCCTCCGTGGGCAAAGCGGTCAAGGCCTGTTGTGAGTTGCTTTCAATTTGTTCTTTGAAGATATTGCGCACAATCCGACCGGCGAAGTTGTCGTTGTAGACGTTGTTGTGAGTTGCTTTCAATTTGTTCTTTGAAGATATTGCGCACAATGCGGGGGCCAACGGAAAGGCGTAGCGCCAGGTTGTGAGTTGCTTTCAATTTGTTCTTTGAAGATATTGCGCACAATAACACGGCGGCGGGGCTGGAAATCGAGTACGTTGTGAGTTGCTTTCAATTTGTTCTTTGAAGATATTGCGCACAATGGAGCAGGCGCGTTTGACGGCCCCGCGCAGGTTGTGAGTTGCTTTCAATTTGTTCTTTGAAGATATTGCGCACAATACGGAAAAGGTATGGGTGGAAGAAAACGAGGTTGTGAGTTGCTTTCAATTTGTTCTTTGAAGATATTGCGCACAATCTTTTGGAGGAGCGCAACATAGCCGCTGGGTTGTGAGTTGCTTTCAATTTGTTCTTTGAAGATATTGCGCACAATCCAACCCCTGGACACTGAACGTCGCTTCCGGGTTGTGAGTTGCTTTCAATTTGTTCTTTGAAGATATTGCGCACAATACCGGCGACGTGGAAGTCGAAACGGTCGGGGTTGTGAGTTGCTTTCAATTTGTTCTTTGAAGATATTGCGCACAATGGGGCGGTGCTGCTTGCCCGCCCCAACCCGGTTGTGAGTTGCTTTCAATTTGTTCTTTGAAGATATTGCGCACAATATCACCAACTGCCAGGCCACGCAAAACGAAGTTGTGAGTTGCTTTCAATTTGTTCTTTGAAGATATTGCGCACAATGAAAAAGCCATAACAGATCAGCAGAAAAAAGTTGTGAGTTGCTTTCAATTTGTTCTTTGAAGATATTGCGCACAATTGTGCTGACGGTGACCAAACCCGGTGGCCTGTTGTGAGTTGCTTTCAATTTGTTCTTTGAAGATATTGCGCACAATTACTTGCGTTTGAGGTTGCGAATCAGAACGTTGTGAGTTGCTTTCAATTTGTTCTTTGAAGATATTGCGCACAATCCCGAATGAAATGGAGAACAAAGTAACGGGTTGTGAGTTGCTTTCAATTTGTTCTTTGAAGATATTGCGCACAATCACGCGCTGGGCGGACGCCTGGGAGGGCATCGTTGTGAGTTGCTTTCAATTTGTTCTTTGAAGATATTGCGCACAATGCGGGGGCCAACGGAAAGGCGTAGCGCCAGGTTGTGAGTTGCTTTCAATTTGTTCTTTGAAGATATTGCGCACAATAACACGGCGGCGGGGCTGGAAATCGAGTACGTTGTGAGTTGCTTTCAATTTGTTCTTTGAAGATATTGCGCACAATGGAGCAGGCGCGTTTGACGGCCCCGCGCAGGTTGTGAGTTGCTTTCAATTTGTTCTTTGAAGATATTGCGCACAATACGGAAAAGGTATGGGTGGAAGAAAACGAGGTTGTGAGTTGCTTTCAATTTGTTCTTTGAAGATATTGCGCACAATCTTTTGGAGGAGCGCAACATAGCCGCTGGGTTGTGAGTTGCTTTCAATTTGTTCTTTGAAGATATTGCGCACAATCCAACCCCTGGACACTGAACGTCGCTTCCGGGTTGTGAGTTGCTTTCAATTTGTTCTTTGAAGATATTGCGCACAATACCGGCGACGTGGAAGTCGAAACGGTCGGGGTTGTGAGTTGCTTTCAATTTGTTCTTTGAAGATATTGCGCACAATTGATGGGGGTAGCGTGAAGGCCACCGGCGGGTTGTGAGTTGCTTTCAATTTGTTCTTTGAAGATATTGCGCACAATACTTTTCAGGGTGGCAATCGTACCGTCGTAGTTGTGAGTTGCTTTCAATTTGTTCTTTGAAGATATTGCGCACAATACGAGGGTCGCGCCACCCATCAGCGCGATCGTTGTGAGTTGCTTTCAATTTGTTCTTTGAAGATATTGCGCACAATCACCTCCAGCAGGTGCGGGTACTCAACGGCGTTGTGAGTTGCTTTCAATTTGTTCTTTGAAGATATTGCGCACAATGGGGGTTGGTTTGACGACCGGCGGCTTCTTGTTGTGAGTTGCTTTCAATTTGTTCTTTGAAGATATTGCGCACAATTTCGAAGCCCCAGCCCTGAATTTCAGCGGCGTTGTGAGTTGCTTTCAATTTGTTCTTTGAAGATATTGCGCACAATGGCTTGCCCCGGCGCGTGAACGCTACCGTTGTTGTGAGTTGCTTTCAATTTGTTCTTTGAAGATATTGCGCACAATCGATCAAGGGGCGGAACATTTGGGAAGGCGGTTGTGAGTTGCTTTCAATTTGTTCTTTGAAGATATTGCGCACAATTTACTAATCACGACGGGGCATTTATGCCGGTTGTGAGTTGCTTTCAATTTGTTCTTTGAAGATATTGCGCACAATTAATTGGTACGGCATCGGCCACCAACATAGTTGTGAGTTGCTTTCAATTTGTTCTTTGAAGATATTGCGCACAATCCTTCGCCACATGCTCCAATCCTGGCGCGGGTTGTGAGTTGCTTTCAATTTGTTCTTTGAAGATATTGCGCACAATCCTGAGCCGCTCGGCAACGGATTGGAAAATGGTTGTGAGTTGCTTTCAATTTGTTCTTTGAAGATATTGCGCACAATCATTTTCGGAGCCTACACGTATTCCGATCTGTTGTGAGTTGCTTTCAATTTGTTCTTTGAAGATATTGCGCACAATGACAATGCCCCGCAGTCAATGACAGGCAAGTTGTGAGTTGCTTTCAATTTGTTCTTTGAAGATATTGCGCACAATTGGTTACTTCAGCTAGCAATTCCCGTTCGGTTGTGAGTTGCTTTCAATTTGTTCTTTGAAGATATTGCGCACAATCCGGGCCGTTCTGCCAGGCAAAATGGCAGTGGTTGTGAGTTGCTTTCAATTTGTTCTTTGAAGATATTGCGCACAATAAAGGGCCTCATCGAAGCCCGGCAACGGGAGTTGTGAGTTGCTTTCAATTTGTTCTTTGAAGATATTGCGCACAATTGGATGGCGGAGATAACTATCGGGGGTATGGTTGTGAGTTGCTTTCAATTTGTTCTTTGAAGATATTGCGCACAATTGATGAACACGGCGGTCGGGTCGGCGGGCGGTTGTGAGTTGCTTTCAATTTGTTCTTTGAAGATATTGCGCACAATCCGAAATGTGATTCGGCTGTCAAACGGGCCTGTTGTGAGTTGCTTTCAATTTGTTCTTTGAAGATATTGCGCACAATGCGCATCCCCTCCAGCGTCATGTGTTTCGGGTTGTGAGTTGCTTTCAATTTGTTCTTTGAAGATATTGCGCACAATCCAACTCATCGCCGCCCTCGCCTCCGAAATGTTGTGAGTTGCTTTCAATTTGTTCTTTGAAGATATTGCGCACAATTGGGCGAGTATTCCAGTTCCACCTGGTCGTGTTGTGAGTTGCTTTCAATTTGTTCTTTGAAGATATTGCGCACAATGGTTTGCTCTGCCTCGACTTCGACGGCATTGTTGTGAGTTGCTTTCAATTTGTTCTTTGAAGATATTGCGCACAATAGGACATGGCTTATTCCGCTGACAAACAGGTTATTGTGCGTGATTTTAGAAAGCAAAAATCTTCACAAAAATGCCCGACTGTCTTCCGACGGTCGGGCATTTTTGGTTTAAAACAGTTCGAGTTGCTGGGGCATGGTCGGCGGTCGGGCCAGTTCGCAGCCGTAGAAAATTTCCATCATGCCGAATTGTTTGTCGGTAATGCATAAGATTCCGACGTGGCCTTTTTCGGGCAACCACTTTTTCACCCGCTTGATGTGAACGTCGGCGTTTTCGCGGCTGGCGCAGTGGCGGAGGTAGATCGAAAACTGAAACATGGTGAAACCGTCTTCGAGCAGTTTCTTCCGAAACTGCTGGTACACCCGCTTCTCCTTTTTGGTGTCGGTCGGCAAGTCGAAAAAAACCAGTACCCACATGATTCGGTAAGCGTTGATGCGGTCGAAGGTGAGGTAATCGTCTTTGGGGCGGGGCATGGCTCAGAGTTCCGGGTAGAGAATTTTTCGCTGACTTCCCTCCAGACACCGGAACAGCGAGGCCGTCGTGCGGCTCATCGCCACCATCAGCGGGCTGCGCTCGTCTTTGATCATGACGTCGGTACTGGCAATGCCCAGGAGCCGGGCCTTCAGGTCGCGGGTTAGCTCGGTGTAGTCGGCGGTATCTTTCACGATTTCGCACACCAGCGCGTCCACGTAGGGGCGGTAGGGTTCCATCACGTCGTCGGCCAGGGCGTAGGCGTTGTAGCGGTTGGTATGGTGAATGCCAAACGTGGGCAACAACCCCGATCCCACCAACGCCCTCGCGGCAATAGCCCGCAAAATAGCGTAGCCGTAGTTGAGCAGGTTGTTGGGCGGCTCGCCTTCGCGCTGACGGCGAAAAGCCGGGGCAATCGGAAATACCAGGGGCCAGTAGTACACCGCCGCGCGGGCCTCCACGTTGGTCGGGTCACCCGATTTTACCTGGTCGGCCCAGCGGACGAGTGGGTCGGTGAGTTGCTTTCGCTGCTTGAGCAGGGCGGCCTGGTTCAGGATTTTGGCCTGCACGGTTTGCTGCCAGAGTTGCTTGCGCAGGGGCTGGGTCGCGTCGACCTGAATCCGGAACCGCTCGGCCTGGGTGTCGTGCCCGTCGAGGGGAAGCAGCAGTCCCGCCGGGTGGTGGGTGGCGTTGCACTGCACCACGGCCACGTTGTTTTCGAGCAGGGCCGTGAGCAGGCCGTGGCTGATGGTCAACTGCTGATTGTCGAGAATCACCAGGGCGATGTCTTCCACCGGCACGGTGTTCAAGCCGCTGCGGGTGTCGTGGCCCTGGGCGTTGGGCAGGTTGATGATGAGTTGGGCAGCGCGAAAGGAGAGGTACGCCGGAGAACCAAAGTAAAGGGTACGCTTGAGCATGACGGAGAAAGGGAGCGTTACAGCCTACTCCATCCGCAAAGAACGTACCCTTTTTTTCGGAACTGGTTGCTAACGAAAAGCGGCGTTTTCTTGGGTAAAAATGCTCAATCTACAAACCTGGCACGTTTCGTGCGGTTACGCGCCGACTCGTGTAATTCGACCTAACGTATCGAGGCGGACTTTGATGCCGGTTAGATTAGCCAAACTTTTTACGATGATCACTTTTCCTAAACGTCTGGAAAGCGTTTCCCCTGATTCTGTTTCTTCGCCAGACTCTTCAGACTTTTTGGGAGCCTCGTCACTAACCGATGTTTCCGTATGGCGTCGGAAATAAAGGTCAAGGCCCCCCGAAGCCTTTTTCGTCATTTTCTGAACCCGGAAAAGATTCTTTCCAATAAGTCGGTGGTTTTCGTTGGCAACCGCCTCGTCCAATTCTTCGCTGGTCAGGTTGAAAACAAAGAGTTCGTTTAATTGCAGCGAAATAACCAACTCGCCCAACTCAGGATGGTGCTGCCAAATGATGGGTAAATCTTGCTGTTTGCGTTCAACGGCAGTCCACAAAGTCACCATTTCGTCGCGTAACTTTCCATCGGTTCCCCGATAAACAGCAAGATGGTGGTTGTTACGTGTTACAACGAAATCAACGGGTTGCGCGTCAGGATTCATCCGACGGGCATGATTCGGTAGCGTTTTGCCTTCTACCGATACGTGCAGAGGCTCAAGGTCGTTGTACCCCGACCGACAGCGCACCGACTTCACGCAAATGCCTTTCGCTTCATTCATCCAAATCAGGCCGGCCTCTTCCCGGAAGGCTTTTTTCGGGTCGTTGCCAAAGCGCGCGAGCCGCTCTTTCACCACGCGCTTCACGCCTTCGTCCACGATGTACTCGGCGTCGGCGGCTTTGAAATTGCCGTCGAGGGTGTAGCGCACCACAAATTCCGTCTGGTACACCGGCACCTTCACCAATTGCCGGGTTTGGGCGGCATCGAACCAAATGGGATTCTGGTCGAGTTTCGAGAAGGCTTTTTTCGGGTCGTTGCCAAATTGGGCCAGGCGTTCGGCGAGGAGTTGCCGGATGTGCGGCTTGGTCACGTTCGGCAGCAGGGCGGGGTTGAAACGCGGCGTGAGCGGTACGAAATAATCGTCCTGAAACTCACTTTCCGAGCCGTGAAAATTGATGCGCCCGTACACGGTTTCTTTGTGCAGAAACCCACGCGGAGCGATCGTCACCTGCCCGGTTTTCTTGTTTTTGCTCCGCACCGCTACGCGCTTCCCGGCTTTGAACGACACCAGGATGCCGTCGATGGCCCGGTAGGCTTCGACGATAAACGTGGGCCAGGGCAGCGGAAAGCGGCGGCTTTTTTCCCAGACCTGCCGCCGGGTTTGGTAGTCGGCGTTGAGGGTGTTCAGCTTTTGAATGATGCTTTGACTGGTAGCGGCAATCACGATGGAATCCACGGCGTGGTGGCGGTGGTCTTCGCGCTTGCTCCAATCTTTGATGCGCAGGAATTTTTTCGGGTTACCGTGTTGATCTTTTCCCCAGATTTCCTCCACGCGCCCGGCCCGCTCGTACTCGTCGAAGTTGAGGTTTTGCATCACGTCTTCCAGCCCCCAGGTTTCGCGCAGGTAGTCGGTCACGGTGCCGCTGGTCACGGTCACGGTGCGGCATACCTGGCCGAGCAAGCTCTTCACGGTTTTGGTGATGTACTGCGTTTGGCGGAGTTGGCGCTCGATAAAATCATCCGGGAATTCGTAGCCTTCGCTGGGGGTGAGCAACTTGGCCCTTTTGCCTTTCGGGAAGTTTTGCACCCGCTCCAGGTAGCCTTGCAAGGCCCCTGCGCCTTTGGTCTGCATAAACTCGTAGGCCGTCAGGTCGCCTTTGGCGTCGTTTTCTTCCCGCTCCACCAGCACCCGGTTGTTCAGCGAATCGTCGAAGAGCCGCGATTGCGGAATGATGTGGTCCACGTCGTACCCCCCGCCCCGGATCACCTCCCCGAATTCGATGGGCCGCCCCGTGTAGGGCGATTGCTTGTTTTGTTCGATCCAAAGCCGGTAGCGTTCCAGAATCCGGCGCGGGACGCGGGTGAGGCCGTATTCTTTTTGCAAAATGTCGATGTATTTTTTGTTGTCGCGCTCGCGCTCGGCCATGTTTTTCTGGGTGTTCTGGCGCTGCTTGATGTTCTGCTTCAGTTCCCGCGCCAGTTCCACCCGGACTTCGTCGGGGCGGCCCAGTTCCGGGTCGGCCAGCATCGCGTTCACCAGGTTGATGGTCTGGTTTACGATTTTCTCGACCACGGGCTGGCGCAGGCTGTTTTTGGGTAAAATCGTCAGCCGTTCAGCCAGGGGCCGGGCCTCGTTTTCGGCGGTGGTGAGGCTGGCGGAGTGGTTGTAACCCGCTGCTTCGCAGGCATCGCTGTACAGCATCCCCTGTTGCAGGTACGGAATCAAGCGCCGGATGGCGCGGGCGCTGAGGTTGCTGAAATCCTGAATCAAACTCACGTTTGAAACCACCTGGGCCTGTTCGGCCGTAAAGCCGAAATTCCGTTCCAGCACCGCCGCGATGCGGGTGGGCTGGTCTTCCGAGTGGAGCAGGTGCCAGAGTTGGTAGTGCGGCAGGCGCTCGCAGGCCGAATCGACGATGGGATACTGCGTGACCTCGCCCGTTTCGCGATCCGTGAATTCAGTCGTCCGCACCGGGAGAGTGAAATCGAGTAAATCCGGGCGGCTGACGCCCGCTTTTTCAAAAGCCTCGGCCAGTTTCAGCCGCGTCACGTTGCCGGTCAGGTGACTGTCCACGTTCACCGTGTAGTCCCGGCCCAGGTAGCCGAGGCGTTTGAGTAAATCCGATTTGCTCAGGCGGACGTTGTGCGTCAGGTACTCGAACAAGTCCTGTTTCTGGGCCAGCGTGAGCGCAATACGCGTTACTTTTTTATGGTAAACATCGACTTTGTTTACATCCTGCCAAAGCCGACACACCTGAAAAAGCGGCGAACTGCGGGGGGCTACTTTGTAGCCCATCTCACGGGTCTTGCCGGTTTTTTTGTCCGTCACCGTCAGGCGTTCAAACTGGCATTCACCCACCAAGCCCTTCTGCGATTTCAGCGGGCGGTGGTAGTAAATGATGAAATCACGCACCCGGCGGCGAAACGCCCCGGTCAATACGTCGGGGTAGTGCGGCTGCTGGGTTTCCCAGATTTGGTCGAACTCCGCCTCGTAATCCTGCCGGTAAAAAATGCGCTGCTTCAGCCGGGCGAGCGGGTCGGCCTGCACCAGGTCGTAGAGGTGCTGGCCCACGGTCTGGCCCTGCGCCCGGAGCAGCCGGTGCCGTTCGCGGATTTTACCGAGGTAATCGCTCTCTTTTTCCTCTTCCGCCTGCCCGCCCTTGCGGCTGTCGCGGTAGCCGCGTTTCTGGTTGAGGTGAAACCACAACCGGCCCAGTTCGGGCAGGCTGATGCGCTCGCGGACGGCGCGATCGCGCAGGGCGTACAAGTCCAGCGCGGGCAGGGCAAACAGGGCCGCATCGGGCAGCAAGCCGAGCGGTTCGAGCGCCTGCCGCAGCAGGTGCTTGCGCAATTTGTACCGGTGCTGACCGCGCCGCAGGCTGCGTTTGAGGGTGCGCGCGCGGTTTTTCGAGATGGCGTTGCCCTTCGTGAATTCGTCGTTTTCGTCGGTGCTGAGGGGAACGATGCGAACGCCGGCGTTGAGAATGGAGGAGTTGTCGGGTTGGCTTTCGTCGAGGAGCAAATACGCCCAGCCGATGGAAGCCACGCCCAGGTCGAGGCCCAGGATGCGTTTCATGCGAAGTGGAGAGGGGGTTTAGCGGTTGAGGCCGTAAACTACCCGCCGGCGTTCAATCCGCAAAATTTTTTGAAAAAATCGTCCAATTTTCCAAAATCCGGTGTAGGTTTGCCCCGAACAAATTGAAGCAACTCACAATAAGGTTTTACCGCTGTGAGAACATTCAGGCGGCCTGCGGGTCGCCTTTTTTTATGCCCGCCTGCTACGGTCGAACATCATGGCAGGGCTTCTTTCCTGTATCCTGTCTCTCGCCTCTTGCTTCTACCCCTCAAAAAACCTTACCCCATTCCCCCGCAAAAACTCCGTAATCCGCTCCACGTGGACGCAATGCCCCACGTGCAAAAACGGATAGTTCGACACCTTCACCCGCCGCCCCTGCCGCAGGATTTCGGCGTTTTCCAGGTCGAAACCCAGGTGCAGGTGGTTGGTCATTGACTGCATCCCGTACACCCGCCCGGTGCGGTGGAACAGGAGACAAGAGAAAGCCCCGCGTTGTGAGTTTGCAGTGCGGGGCTTTTCTTACAAATTTTGAGATTACTTTACCGAAATTTGATTCGCAAAAGTTCGGTCACCCATCTTGACTTTTAGGTAATAAATCCCAGGGACTAATCCTTTTAAGTCGAGTTCAATACTTTTGGTATTTTGAAAATACTTTGTCGTTTTGGCTTGCTCTACGTTAAAACTCCTGACTAGTTCAGCGCTCTTGCTATAGAGCCCAAAACCGTGAAGTAAGTCCGAAGCCATTTGAGCATCGTCGAAATCAACTTTCAATTTTTCAGTTGTTGGGTTAGGGTACGCCATTGAGTAACCCGAATACCCTTGCAGCATGATGTAAAAAGTGCGACTATCCGAAGTCCCGTAGCTAGCCGATGTTTCAGCAAATACTCGAATAAATGGATTAGGAGAGGCATTGCAAGAATTTAATGCAGGGTAGATATAGCCAGTACCATTCAAAATACTCCATGAAACGGAACTAGCGTTGGTGTTTACAACCAGATATGCACTTGAAGAAACGTAAACGGTTCCACCACCATACGGTTGACCATCAACCGTAGCACTGCTGATGTATGTCGGGCCTACGTCTATGCTATTGGTAGGCCCTGATCCACAGGATGTAGAATTTGCCCGTACACTCAAATTTCCGCCAGTTGAGAGTGTACTAATGGTAGCACTCGCTCCAAATCCTCCGCTACTGGTGTAGCTTGTTGAACCATTCACCCGAAGCCCTGCGGTAGTTATCCAAGAATAGGAATCCACAGAATTATCTGTAGAAATTTCATAAGTTGCTGATTGATTGCCCCCATTCAAAGCCGGGGTTGAAGTAAAATTTACTGTGGAAACTCGCACCAAACTTATTGTTATCGTGGAACCCGAGCCACCTTGTTGTTGATAATTCACCGTGAGTGTTCCACCGTTGCTATTTACTGTGAAGTTAATTTGGCTGTTGAACGATCCTACTTGAGAAAGAGTGTAAGACCAACCAGCAGGTTGTACACTAGCGCTGTTAATAATCGCGTACTGTCTGCCGCCAACTCCATCTATTTCTACGCGGGCACTGACTGGAGAAGCGCTGTTGCAAGGTAAATAGACGCTTGAATTGTTGGTGTAAAGCGAACCGTTGAACAGAATTTTGTCTTGTGCATTAACTTTGAATGCGACTAAAGAAAGCAGTATCATCGTTACTGCCAAGGCGGAGCGGTAATGATTTTTCATTTTGGATTAGAGATTAAAAGTGAAAACTGAAATTTAAGACGGAAATTGGAGAAACTAAAAACTCGTTAATGCTGGTTTGATAGTTTGTGCGTTTCAAGGTTTTTAAGCCTACTCTCGAAACACTTACAGTAGATTCTGTCGAAACTGAGAAGCTTTCGTTTATCAAGTACCTAAATCCCAGCACACCAACAATTCCTCCTTTTGTTATGTCATCCCGGTTAAGCTCCGTTATTTGAGAAACAGGATCAAAATATCCTGAGTAAATCCTCGTTGAATAACTGTAACTTCCCTCAAGCCCGAAATAAATTTGAAAATCAGGATGAGATAATTGATAAGTATGTTCATACCCCAATCGAATTAACAATGCCTTATTACCTCCCTCATTTTTAATAAGTTGAGCATATGAAGAATTTTTATCGTATCCAATTCGCAGCCTGATTTTTCCTTTTTCAGATATACTTCTCTTAACAAGAATCGAATATTTTGGCAGAGTATTTTTGTCAATAAGCCAAAGAAAATCCGTTGCTATCTCCCATTTGTTAGCGTTTTGGGCATGAAGAGTGTAGGAAAAGAATAACGAGGAAAATATGATAATAAATACTCTCATATTGATTTAACAATGGCGATAGTTTACCTGAACTCCATTGGATAGAGTTAAAAAATGATCAGACCATCAACTGAGGTTCTGATTACCTCTGTCGAATTGAATCCAAAAAATTAAAGAGAATAAACTGCTTGGCGGCGAACGGATGCATTGCTGAGGATAGGTTTGGTGGTTGACTTTTGCGAAAGATGATTGATTCTTTATGATGATCCAAATAGTATTTTCAAAAACCTGAAATTTAATGAAATTTTAGGTTTTGCTTCAAGTTCATTTGTTGAACTATTTTTATAGACAATCTCCCGGTTCCGGTTCAACGTAATGTTCAATTATCTATTTTTTAGGTGCTGACTCATAAATTACCATTCATTTTTATAGAAATATTTTATCGTACTCCTTCAGGTCGTCAAGTCACTAAATCAGGCTAAGTGGGCGAAAGCATAGACAGGCGAACGAAGCCCGTCCAGTCACTCACCCCTCAAAAAACCTTACCCCATTCCCCCGCAAAAACTCCGTAATCCGCTCCACGTGGACGCAATGCCCCACGTGCAAAAACGGATAGTTCGACACCTTCACCCGCCGCCCCTGCCGCAGGATTTCGGCGTTTTCCAGGTCGAAACCCAGGTGCAGGTGGTTGGTCATCGACTGCATCCCGTACACCCGCCCGGTGCGGTCGAAGAGCGGCCCGCCACTCTGGCCCATCAGGCCGGGGGTGCTCAGTTCGATGGACGTGGGTGCCCCGCCCGCCTCCGCCGCCGCGAAGCGGGTGATGATGCCGTCAATGGGAAATCGGGGCGAGTGCGGGTTGCCTTCCGCCGTCCATTCGATGTCGTCGGTGGTGGGGTTGTGGCGGTAGTTGGTGTACTCCGGGAAGGGGTAGCCCAACCGGCACAGCGAGCGGCCCTGCTTGATTTGGCTGGGGTCGGCCACGAACGTGGCGTGCGAGGTGTAAAAGGTTTTGGTAAAGCCCTTGAACACCACGATGGCTAAGTCGAGGCTGGGGTGGAAGTGAAAATCGATGGTGTCGATGCGGTCGAAGGCGTTGACGAAGTGGTGCTTCATCTGAATCAGCGTTTCGGGCCGGTAGCCGTACTTCGCTTCCAGCCCGGCGAGGTTTTTCTTGAACCGCCCGTCGCGGGGCAGGGCGTCGCGCTCGGCCCGGAATTGCCCGTAGCGGGCGTTGAGGCTTTCGGCCCCGGCAATCAACCCGGCCACGTGCTTGCAGGTCACGGCCACGCCTTCGTCGTTGACAAAAAACAGGGTGGACGACCCCGGAATCAGCAACCCGCCGTAAGTGCGCGACAGGGTGTGAATGGGCCGGGTGAAAAGGTCAACGGCTTCGATGGCTTCGACGAACATGGGGGAATTTTGGGGAGTGCTAAAATATCGACTGTCATCCAGAGCGCAGCGAAGGACCTTTCGCGGTTGGAATCAAGATAGTTGGTTGGTAAGCGCGAAAGGTCCTTCGCTGCGCTCTGGATGACAGTCAGGAAGTAATGAGTTGGAGCATCAGCTACCCCTTCACCCACACCAAATGATTCTTCTTCCCCTTACCCACCAGCACGAATTTTTCGAGTAACAGCGAAAATTCCGCCGCCTGGGCCGGGTCGGTGAGTTTGGTTTTGTTGATGGAAACGCCCCCGCCCTGGATGGCCCGGCGGGCTTCGCCCTTCGAGGGGTACACCCCGGTCCCGGCCAGAAAATCGGTCACGGTGGCGCAGGCGGCGAGGTCGGCTTTCGTCAGGCTGGTTTGCGGAACGCCCTCGAACAGGCTGGCGAAGGTGGCGGCGTCGAGGCTCTGCAGGGTGTCGAGCGTGCCCTTGCCGTAGAGCACCTCGCTGGCCTGCACGGCGGTTTCATAAGCGGCGGCGGAATGCACCCGCGTGGTCACGTCCTCAGCCAATGCCCTTTGCATCAGCCGCTGGTGCGGGGCGGCGGCGTGCTCGGCTTCGAGGCGCTCGATTTCCTCCCGCGAAAGCAGCGTAAACACCCGCAGCAAACGCGGCGCGTCGGCGTCGGTGGCCTGGAGCCAGAACTGGTAAAACTGGTAGGGCGAGGTCAGGGCCGGGTCGAGCCACACGTTGCCGCTTTCGCTTTTGCCGAACTTCGAGCCGTCGGCTTTGGTCACCAGCGGCGTGGTCAGGGCAAAAGCGCGGGGGCCGTCTTCGTCGGCTCCTCCCTCCAGGCGTCGGATTAGTTCGGTGCCGGTGGTGATGTTGCCCCACTGGTCGGAGCCGCCCATTTGGAGGCGGATGTTTTTGTTTTTGTAAAGCCAGTAAAAATCGTAGCCCTGGAGGAGCTGGTACGAAAACTCGGTGAACGACAGCCCCGTTTCGAGCCGCTTTTGCACCGAGTCTTTGCTCATCATGTAATTGACGGTCAGAAACTTACCCACTTCGCGCAGGAAACCCAGGAAGCTGAATTCCCGGAACCAGTCGTAGTTGTTGACCAATTCGGCCCTATTTTCTCCTTCAAAAACCAAGAACTTTTCCAGTTGCTCCCGGATGCCCGCCTGGTTGCGGGCCAGGGTTTCTTCCGACAAAAACTCCCGCTCGGCGGCTTTGCCCGAGGGGTCGCCGATCATGCCCGTGGCCCCGCCCACCAGCGCCACGGGGCGGTGGCCCGCCCGCTGAAAATGCACCAGCAGCATGATGGTGGCGAGGTTGCCGATGTGGAGCGAAGCCGCCGTGGGGTCGAAGCCGATGTAGGCCGCCGTGGCCTCTTTTCCGAGTTGTTCTTCGGTGCCGGGGGTGGCGTCTTGCAGCATTCCGCGCCAGCGGAGTTCGTCGAGAAAAGTGGAGTACATGGATGGGTTTTCAAAAAAAATTAAGGCGACAAAAGTAAAACCCCAGTTGAGTTCAGCATGACGAAAACGTTACGGTTTCCCTACAACCCGACCGTCCGCCCCGACGTACTCGATGCCCTTTTTCCCAAAAAAATCAATCCCGCAGGTGGTGCCGTCGTCGGGGTGACCAATCACCATGTCGCGAGCGGGCAACAGGGGCACGATCGTGACGGGCAGGTTTTGCAAAGCGGGTACCGTTACGACCGCATCGGGCGAAGTCCGCAGGAAGTCGATGCGGGTGGCCATTTCCCGGCTAAAGCGGTAGGCCCGCCCCGTGAGCAAATCGGAGTAGGCGCTCCGAAAGTTGAACGACCCGGCCAGGCTCAGGGCCAGGTACAAACCCAGCGCCACGCTGACGAGCATCGGCAGACGGAAGGGCAGAGCGGCGGGTCGGCGGCGTTCGTACCAAAAAACAAGTACGAGGGTCAGGTAAAACCAGCCCAGCACCAACCAGAAGTAAATCACCGATTTGGGCAGGGGCGGGGGCAGCGTACCCACGGCCCAAAACGTCGGCACGAAACCGACCACCAACATCGCCGCATAGGTTAAGCCGACGTGCAACGGATTGGCGCCGAACACGCGGGCAAGGCCGGGTACCTGCGGGGCCAGCCGCACCAACTGCACGCCCAGCGGCACCAGCAGCACCGAGGCCACCAACACCAGCGGGAGCAACGTGACGAGCGAGTTAAACGCCTCCAGTGGCGCGTGGGTAAGGGTGTAAACCAGGTCGCCCTGGCGTGCGTCGTTGCCGAAGGTGCCCGACGTGGCCCGGCCCCGGTTGCCCGGTGCCAGGATCGCCAACGCCGCTCCCGCCGCCCCGACGAGAAGCAACGCGAGGGAATCGAAGCGCAGGCGACGCTCGCGGAGCAGCGAGAAGAAAACGAGCGCCGCCAGCAGCGTGAGGTTCATCACCAGGGGCACTTCGTTGCAGCCCATGATGAAAAAGATAAGCAAAGCAGTCAGGGCAAAATGCGCCGTCCGCCGCCGCCCGGTGCTGATTTCGTAGCGAATCCAACTCACCACCGCCAGCAGCGAAGCCAGGTCGGCAAAGGTGTAGAGATGGCCGGTGTACCAGTAAAAATAAAACGCGATGCCGGGGTGCTGCGCCAGCAACACGAAGAGAAACAAGGCCGTGAGCGCCCACACGCCCCGGTCGGGAAGCTGCCGCTGGGTGAGTTCACGAAAAAATACCTGGAGCACGAACACGTACAGCCCGAAGGTCAGAACCGGCGCTACCCGAAAGGCCCACCACCAACCGAAGTTGAGCGGGTTGGTGCTCATGATCAGGTTGCCGGTGTAGCGCCCCGACCAGGTTTGGTAAAAATGGGATTGAAACCGCCAGTAGCCCATTTGCCGCCAGATTCGGCCAAAGCAGTAATCGTCGGTGGTGGGGTACACAAAGGCGGAAAGGGCTAAAAAAGGAACCAGCAAAACGCCAAAAAGCACCCAAAGCAACCAACGCTGTGTGCGGGGATGACGCCAGTCAATTCGCATAAAATGGGGGAGGGGAAACGGTTTTTGAAAAAGTACCCGACGGTCAAAAGTACGCAAACTAGTTTATCAGGGCAGCAGCAGCGACGAATCACCGTAACTCAGAAAGCGGTAGCCCCGGGCGAGGGCTTCGTCGTACACCCGCCGCCAACGGTGGGTTGGCCCATCGGCACCAAGCAGCGCCGCCACCAGCAAAATCAGCGTGGAGCCAGGCTGGTGAAAGTTGGTCACCAGCCCTCGGCAGAGCCGGAATTGGTAGCCGGGGACGATCATGATTTCGGTTTGACCCGTGATTTCATCGAGATTTTCGGCGGTCATTTGCCGCAACACCGCCTCCAGCGCCACCTCCGGCGCGGGTGGGTCGGGATGCTGGTACGGCTCGAACTGACCGACGTGGAAGGGGTGAAATGAGAAATGTGAATTGTGATTTTTTCCACCATTGGTGAGTGGTGAGTTTTGATTTTTTACTTCACAATTCACCCTTCTCCCTTCACATTTCAGCTTCGCTCCCAGCCAGTACAAACTTTCTATCGCCCGCAGCGAGGTCGTGCCGACGGGAAGAATTCGACCCCTGTTTTCGAGCAAAACTTCGATGTTTTTCTTCGTAAAAATCACCTGCTCGCCGTGCATGGGGTGGTCGAGGGCATTGGCTACCTTCACGGGTTGGAACGTCCCCGCGCCGACGTGCAGCGTCAGGAATTCTTCGCCGAAACCACGCTCACGCAAATCCGAAAGTACGTTTTCGGTGAAATGCAGCCCGGCGGTGGGGGCGGCCACGGCCCCTTCCGGCTCGGAGTACACGGTTTGGTAGGTCTGCCGGTCGGCCTCGGTCGCGGCCCGGTTGAGGTAGGGCGGGAGGGGAATCTGCCCGGCGGCCCGGAGGATTTCAGCGAAGGGCACCGCCTCCGGTTCCCAGGAAAACCGCACGAGGGATTTTTTCGAATCGACCAACTCGGCGCTGAGTTTCAGCTCCAAACCGTAAACCGTGAACGATAAACCCAGGCGCTCCCCCGCCTTCCAGCGCTTGCGGTTGCCGATCAGGCATTCCCAGGTGCAACTCCCGGTGGCCTGCATGGCCTGCTGAATTACGGGCGTCGGCTCGACGGGCTGGAGCAGGAACAGTTCGATCAAAGCCCCGCTCGTTCGTCGGAAAAACAACCGCGCCGGAATCACCTTCGTGTTGTTGAACACGAGCAGGCTCCGTTCCGGCAGAAAATCCCCGATCTGATCGAACCGGGCGTGCGAAATCACCCCCGCCCGGTACACCAGCAGCCGGGACTGGTCGCGCTCCGCCAGCGGAAAGCGCGCGATGCGGTCGTCGGGCAGGTCGTACTGAAAATCGGAAAGGAGGACGGGAGACAAGGGATTGAGTGATTGAGTGATTGAGTGAGGGAGTGATTGAGTGAGGGAGTGATTGAGTGAAAAAGTAGGTCGTATTTTCCTTTCACCCAATCACTCCCTCACTCAATCACTCAGTCGGTCGGGTCAACCCCAACCGCAGAGGCAGGTACAGCAGCCAGGCCAGAAGCAGGGCCGCGCCCAGGGCGAGCAGCCAGCGGTATTCAAACACGGTTTCGTTGGTCTGGGCATCGTTGAGTTCGGAAAGGGCGTTGAGGCAAAGCGTCAGAAAGACGTTGAGCGCCGCCACGCCGAGGTAAAACCAGCTTCGCAGGGTCAGGCGCAGGGCCGCCGGGTAAGGTTGCCAGCGGGCAGTACCCAGCACCCCCAGCGCCGCGTCGGGAAGATTTTGTACCCGTTGGGCGAGTACCGAAAACAACACGTTGAACCCCACCATCAAGCCCCCGACGAGGTAGAAAATGCTTTCACGACCCAAAAATCCGTTGGCCTGCCCCGTTGGGGCGAAGTGGACGGCCACCAGATCGGGCAGGCCGAGGTAGGTCAGAAAAAAAGCCACGATAAAAAGCAGGATCGACAAAAAGCGGAACACCCGCGCAACAAACGTTTCAATGCTCATGAGACCACAAAGGTACGGCGCGGGGGAAAAGGAGAAAAGGGGGAGGATGACCAGCGGGTAGTTTTCAGTGGGCAGTTGGCAGAAAAGAAAACTGATTTCCTGCCAACTGCCCACTGAAAACTACCCGCTGGTCATCCTCCCCCTTTTCTCCTTTTCCCAACTAATTAGTACAACAAACTTTTCTGGAACGTATTGAAAACCCGTAGCTTTGCCCCACCGCGCCCGACGGGTTTTTAGCATGAAAATTTACACCAAAACCGGCGACACCGGCAGTACGGCGCTCATCAGTGGGCGGCGGGTACCCAAGAGCGACCTGCGGATCGATTCGTATGGCACCGTCGACGAACTCAACGCCTACGTCGGTCTGGTGCGTGATCAGCCCGTCAACACCAGCCGCCGGGGCTTGCTGAAAGAAATCCAGGACCGGCTCTTCACGATGGGGGCGCTCCTCGCCACCGATCCGGAGAAGACGGTGCGGAAGCCCATTCCCGACTTGTTTGAAACCGATGTGGAACTGCTGGAACGCGAAATGGACGCCATGGACACCGTTCTGCCCGAACTGCGCCACTTCGTGCTGCCGGGCGGGCACGAGGCCGTGTCGTTTGCGCACCTGGCCCGCACGGTGTGCCGCCGGGCCGAGCGGCTCGTGGTGGCCCTCGACCAGGAGCAGCCCGTCGAACCCCTCGTGATTCGCTACCTCAATCGCCTTTCCGATTACCTGTTTGTGCTTTCCCGAAAAATGGCCCAGGAGTTGGAGGCCGAAGAAATAAAGTGGGAGCCGAGGGTGACAAAATAAGTTTTCAGTTTGGTGTTTATAGTTTTCAGTTCAAGTTCGCTTGCTGGGAAACGAAAACGCTGAACCCAAAACTGAAGACTCTGAACTGAAAACTGTAAACTCTTTTTTACCATGCTCATCGAAACATCACCCATCGAAATTACCCGCGTTGCGCAGTCGCGGATTGAGACCGTCGATTTCAACAACCTCGTATTTGGCCGCACCTTCACCGACCATATGTTCATGGTCGATTGCATCAATGGAGAGTGGCAAACTCCGCAGATTCTACCCTACCAGACCCTGCAATTCAGCCCGGCGCTGATGACGCTTCACTACGGCCAAGCCATATTCGAGGGCATGAAGGCCTACAAAAATGACGAGGGGGACGTGGTGATCTTTCGTCCCCAGAAAAACTGGGCACGGCTGAATAAATCGGCCCACCGTATGTGCATGGCCGAAATCCCCGAAGACTTATTTATCGGTGGCCTGACCGAACTACTCCGACTCGATGCCGCCTGGGTACCCACCCTGCCGGCTAGCTCGCTTTACATTCGTCCGTTCATGTTTGCCACCGACGAATACGTGGGCGTGGCCCCGTCGAAAACCTATAAGTTTTTGATCATCAACAGTCCAGTGGGGGCGTATTATTCCAAACCGGTAAAATTGAGAATTGAAACCGAGTACGTTCGCGCGGCCAAAGGGGGCGTGGGTTTCGCTAAAAACGCCGGAAATTACGGAGGTTCGCTGTACCCGGCTAAACTCGCCCAGGAAGCCGGATACGATCAGATTATCTGGACCGACCACAAAGAACACCGCTACGTGGAAGAAGCCGGGACGATGAATCTGATGTTTGTAATCGATGGAAAACTCGTCACGGCCCCCACTGGCGATACGATTCTCGATGGCGTCACGCGCGACAGCATCCTGACCATCGCCCGCGACTGGGGCATGGACGTGGAGGAGCGCCCCGTATCCATCGATGAACTCCTGGAGGGCATTCAGAATGGCCGCGTGCAGGAAGCGTTCGGAGCGGGCACGGCGGCGGTGGTTTCATCGATGTACGCCATTGGGCACGAAGGTACCGATTACGCCTTGCCTGAATTGACGGAAGCAAGTTTTGCCCGGCGCGTGTACCGGGAGCTAGACGATATCAAACTGGGCCGCACCCCCGACACCCGGGGCTGGGTGTACACGGTGTAACGAAAACACGCACTGCCGCTTGAGCGAAAAGGGCGAATCCGACTCCAACGGATTCGCCCTTTTTTGTTTTGCAAGACGAAAAAAAAGGACTCGGTACGGCGTAAAAACCATAAAAAAACAAGACTTAAAAAACGAAAATTTGATGCAGGACACCAAAAACAAAATACACCTTTCCGATAGTTTGTAAGGACGCGGGCCTTGAAGAAATACGATTCAATGCCACAAAAAACACCTCGTTCAGCAGAATTGGTCTTATTTTCTTTTTTCAGAGACCAGAGTTTCTCTAAAATAGTGAACAGTAATTTTTGTAATTAAAAAGAATGGAATAGTTTTGCCACCGGCATTCACTAAAACGTAAAGCAACTATGCGACCCAAGAAAATTAATTTCTTTTCGCCGGAAGAAAACAAAGGGAAAAAAGCGGCGAAAGAAGCAGTAGCCGTGGAAACGCCCACGATGAAAAGTTCGATCAGCGCGACTGGTCACCTGAAACTCCCGGCCAAAGCCCTTGACCACTTGGGTGTCAACCCCGACGAAACGGCGTTCCTGTTTGGGCAAGGACGTAAAAAGGACGGCGGCTTTTTTCTGGTGCCCACCGGGAAAGATAATCCGCAGGCGTTCAAGCTTGTGAAAATGGGGCCTGCCTACGGGGTAAACCTGAAAGGGATTTTCCAAAAATTAGGGTACGATTTCCTGGAGAATCAATATCCCTTCAGCATGAAGTCGTTTCAGCATGACAACGTAACGGGTTTTGAACTATCGCCCGAAGCCGAAAAACCCCGCAGCAAACGCGGCGGTGAGGACGACGAGTAACCCCTCTTCAACGGACGTATAAACCGGCCATCGCGACCCGAATCGATTCGGGCCGCGATGGCCGGTTTGTTTAGGGTGACATTTTTTGGCGAAAGCATTTGTACCACTCTCCAGCCTGTGCGCTGGAAATTCGTCGGCCGTCGCTGCTCTGAGACCGACCAAGTACCCCAGTGTGGGCCGGGTACTGGACCGGTGGCGTTTTAATGGGGAAGCCATCTATTTAAATTTGAGGGGAACACCTCGGACTGGTGCCTGATTTCCAGCCTGGCGATAAAAATTTTGCCATTTAGGGAAAATTTTCTATGAATCAAAACCATAAAAAAATTAGATAATACCGCTTGATTATTCAAAACAGTTCCGGCTACTTTGCCATCGCTTGAACGCGCATCAGCCGCCACTCTTCTTCGTTCAGCGCTCGCCACCCCACCTCCTTACGTTTTCCACAGGGAAAACAGTTAGTATCGTCGTTCCGGTTGTTTCCTCCGTCGGGGTCACGTCATCCTATTTCGGAAATTCAGTTTTCTGAAAACCAAGCCATTAACTCCTCACCCGGAAAAAGAAGCAGGTTTATGCCCCACGTTGTACCCGCCCCATCCCTGGGCGACGCTGAGTGCGCCGCCATCTCTTGCTATCACTTCTGGTTAAAACCGCCTGATCACCTGCTCCAGGGGCTTTCCACGGGCTGAACCCTTTCCCGGTTTTCGTTGGTACGTGGGCAGCAGCTCCGCTTTTTTACCCGTGCCAGTCGGCGACGGGCTTTGGCTTTTTTTATCGCTAACCTCCCCTATTCATCTAATCCCAATCTCCGTATGAAACCACCCCTCTACCTCCGATTCCGGCTGCCCTTGTTCCTGTGTTTGGGCGGGTTGCTGCTTTTTTCTGCCCTGCTCAACCCGCTTAGCGCGGGACCCGTTCCTCCCGTTCCGGTGCAGTCCTACTACGTCAACGACAACAGCACTACCGGTGACGTGTACACCACTGCTGCGGGAAATAATGGCAATCCGGGCACGGCCGCTGCCCCCTTCCGGGACATCCAGTTCGCCGTAAACACGGCCCCCGCTGGCGCCACGATCTACGTCGATGCGGGCGATTATGTGGAGCAAATACTCATTGCCAACAAATCCCTCACCCTACAAGGCGCGGGGCGGACGAAGGCCAGGGTACTGGCCCCGGCCACCGTGCCCACCGTGACCACCGGCAACGGCAGCGTGATCAACCCCATCGTGTACATCAGCGGGGCGACCAGAACTGTGACCATCAACGGACTGACCATCAGCGGCGACGGCGGGCGTAGCACGGCCAACGCGGGCGATTTTTTCGGGGTGTACTACTTTGAAACGGGCGGCAATTTTACCAACAACCGCATCACCCAAATCCGCCGCAACCCGCTCGACGGCGAACAGACCGGCCTGGCCCTGACCATCAGCCACGAATACGACGACCCGCTCCCCCAGGCAGTGACGGTTTCGGGCAATGAAATCGATGATTTTCAGAAACAGGGCATCAGCGTGGGTGAGCCGGGCACGGTCGTGACCCTTTCCAACAACACCATCACCGCTTCGGGCGGGGCCGTGCAGGGCATCATTGCCCAGAACAACGTGGTGGTGGGCTACGGGGCCTCGGCCACGCTGACGGGCAACACCATTTCGGGCAGCACCTACAACACCGCCCAACACCCCAACAATGCCTTCGAATCGGCGGGGGTGCTGGCCTACGGGGGGCAGGTGAGCATTGCGAACGGCAACTCGTTCAGCAACAACGAAAACGCGGTGTTGGCCGAGAATTACGCCGGCCCCCCGTCCTACCCGACTGCCGTGACCTACTCCGGCACCAACACCTTCAGTACCAACGCGACGCACATCTCGAATACGTCGGGGGTAGCTCCCTCGGGTGGAACGCTGACGTATGACAAGCGCGTAGACAACCCCGCCCAGTTGGGCAACGTATTCGGTAGCCTGGGCTACGCCGAGTACTACGCCAGCGCGGGCAACACGTTGAGCGCCTCGGCGGGGACTTTTGCCGAGAATGTGATTGTGACGAAAGCCCTGAGCCTGCGCGGAGCTAACTACGGGATCAACCCCAACACCGGCTCGCGCAACCCCGAAACCATCCTGGTACCCGCCACCAACGATGCCGACAACAGCATCATCCTCTACCTGCAAGGCAACCTGAGTGGGGTGGACGTGGACGGGTTTACCTTCGACGGCGACAACCCGGCGTTGTCGGGCGGGGTCGCCATGAACGGGGCCGACGTCAACGCCGCCGAGGCCATCGCGGCCTACGACGGGATTGCCGCCACGAAAATCAAAAACAACATCGTCAAAAACCTCAACTACACCGGCGTCGACCTGTACAATTTCAACAACGGCGGGGCGGCCACGGGGGGCAACGAGGTGAAATTCAACAAATTTCAAAACATCGAACCGGCCTCCTTCGGCATCGGGGTGCTGATTTACAACAACGCCTACACGGCCATCAGCGACAACGTGATGAACCGGGTGCGGGTCGGGATCCAAACGGGCAATTTTGAAAAACCAAATCCTGGGCCAGGGCCGGCGGAAATTTCCAATAACCAACTGGAAACCATCCGCATCGGGATTTACCACAACCTGGCCTACTCCGGGGCTTCGAATTACACCCTGTCGGGCAACACGATCACGACCTTTCCCGGTGCGACCAACCACGAGGGGATGCGAATCTGGAGTTTGCAGACGAACGTCGGCACGACCGTCAGCAACAACACCGTGTCGGGTGCCCGGCTGGGGTATCACGTCTGGAATACGCCGACCACCGGTACCGTGTTGATTCAAAACAACACGTCGACCAACGCCACCGAAACCGGCTTCCTGATTACGAACACGAATGCCGCGAACGGCGACGGGTCGGCGCAGGCGACCCTGACGGGCGTGACCTCGACGGGTTCCCCCTACGGCATCCGGTTGCTGGACAATTCGACCAACGCCGCGTTTACCGTGAAGGCGACCGCCAACGGCAATTCCAACGTGTCGGGCGCGACGACGGCGGGCATTTCGGTGGAAGGCACCGAAGCGACGGCGACCCTCGCCAGCAACGCGGCCTCGATTACGGGTAACGCCATCGGCGTGGACGTGAACGGCGGCACGGCGAGTTTGACGCAGAACAACATCTCGGCCAACACGTTGGGCGTAAAGGTGTCCAACGGCGGGATACTGACCGCCGTTTCCAACAACTTCATCAAAAATAACCCCGACGGCGGCATTCGGATCGAAAGCACGGCGGGGACGGTTGCGGCCATTTCGACCAACGACCTCAGCGGCAACGGCGCGAACGTGAGCAGCGGGAAAGCCCTCAACAACCTCGCCTCGCCCGCCATCACCGCCGACTGCAACTACTACGGCGTGGCGACTGGCCCTTTTAGCCCGCTGTACGTGAGCGGCAACGTGAGCGTGACCTCGTACCTCGCCGCCGGAACCGATTCCGACGGGAGTACGCCGGGCTTCCAGACCGCCGCCGGTTCCTGCATTTTCCCGGTGCGCAACCTCACCCAGAGCCTCGATTACCAAACCATCACCGCCGCCGTGGCCGCTGCCAATGCCAACGACGTGATCGACGTCCGGGCCGGGACCTTCATCGAGCGCGTGGTGATCGACAAGCCGCTGACGCTCCAGGGCGCGGGCGGAACGAGCACCGTGATCCAATCCAACGCGGCACCGGGGGCGGGCGTAACGGGCACGCTGTTTAAAGTCACGGCGGCGAATGTGACCATCCAGCGGTTTTACTTCGACGTGGATCTGGGGCTGGATCACTCCGCCATTCACACCAGCGGCAACGACCTGACCAACCTGCACATTTTCAACAACACCATCGTTGCCAAAGGCACCGCCGCTGGCGCGTACGGGCGTCGGAATGCGATTGCCATCAACGCCAACGTCAGCGGCGTAACGGGGTATAGCCTCGATTCCGACGGGTTCGCCGGGGTGGTCGTTCAGGGCAATACCGTGATGGGTTCGGGCGGAACGTACTTCCGGGCGGCCCTGCAAATGGACCTCTCCGGGGGCCTGATCGGGGGCGATACCCCCGCCGAAGGAAACGCCTTCCAGAGCATCAACCACGACGTGAACGTGCGCTTCAGCAACCAGGGCGACGTCACCATCAAAAACAACGTTTCCACCGGGGGTGGCATCCAGGCCGCCGAATTCAACGCCGGGCTGGGCACGCTCACCATCGCCAACAACTCCCTCGACGGCAGCCTTTTCCAACCCGCCAGCGGAATCCTGGGTACGGGGGCGCTGATGCGTTTGCAAAACAACGCCTCGAACAAACCCGTGGTGGTGACGGGCAACACCTTCAGCAACCACCGCTGGGGAGCGAGCGTTGAGAATTTCAATACCCTGACGTTTAGCGGCAATACCTTCACGCCGAAAAGTGGCTCGACGGACTTCCGGCACGTGTCGTTCAACACCAAGCTGCTCGCTTCGACCAGCGCCAGCATTACCCCCGTCACGGTGGGGGCCACCCTGACGGGTAACACCTTCAACGGGTCGGGTACGCCGGGCGGCACGGCCATCGCGTTTTTCAACCACCGCAACGACGTGCCCATCGGCACCTACACCCTCGGCACGGTGGGCAGCGAAAACACCTTCAACGCGGGCATCGCCACCTTCCTGCGCCTCGACAACAGCACCGGGCCGAGTTCGGGCTTTTCCTCGCCTTTCGGAGATTACAGCGTCAGCGGTGCCCCCTCCACCACGATGGGTCCCTGGGCACCCGATCTGGCCGCGTACAACAATAAATTTGACGTGGGAACGGGGCTAAAACTGCCCCAGGCCATGACGGCGGCGGAACGGACCACCCTCGAAGGGGCGCTGTTTCACAAACCCGACGATGCGACGGTGGGGCGGATCTTCTATTTTTATCCCGTCACCAACCTGACCCAAAACACCCAGTTTGCGACCATCGCCCCGGCCATTGCCGCCGCCAACGCCGGCGATGTGATCGAACTGGCCGAAGCAACCTTCACCGAGCGCGTGGTGATCGACAAATCGCTGACGCTCCAGGGCGTTGACCGCTTTAAATCCATCATCGACGGGGCGGCGGTCTCGGGCACCGGCAGTGGGATCACCATCAACAGTGGCGTCACGAACGTGACGGTTAAAAAGTTGACGGTGAAAAACTTCGCCGGTACTGATCCCAACACCCAGGCGGGCATTTACGCGGCCCTGAGCAACAACAACCTGCTGGTGGACGACGTATCGATCCTCAATAACGTGGGTGGGGCGGGCTTTTACGCCAACGGGCCGGTGAGCAGCGTGACGGTCAGTAACTCGCGGGCCTCGGGCCACACGGGCGGATTTGCGCGGGGGATGGTGATCTGGAACGGGTACAAAACCAACATTTCGTTCGTGAACGATACCGTCACCAATAATTCCTGCTGCGGAATTCAACTCCAGGACGGCACCGCCTCGGGCGTAACCATCACGGGCAACGTCGTGAGCGACAACGGCGACAACGGCATCGGTACGGTGGGCCTGAAAGGCGGGGCCGGAGCCAACCGCATCGCCAACAACACCCTGACCAATAACGGCCGTTTTCAGGTGCTGCTCAACAACCCCGATGCCAACGGGACTACCTCGGGCGATGGCAGCACGGTGGTAGAAAACAACAGCGTGACGCTCAACACTGGCCCGGCCACTGCCCCCAACAGCAACCGCGACTGGGCGGGGATTGTCGTTCACCGCCGCTCGTACCTGGGCGATGGCAGCAACGGGGTCAATTTTCCGAAAGGCATCGTGGTGCAGAACAATACCGTAACGGGCATTGCGCAACCCTCCGCCGCCGAATCGTTCGGGATCGTGATCGAAGGGGTGCTGAATAAAGTCCTCAACAACACGGTTTCGGGCTGGGAAGTGGGTATTCAGGAACAAGTGACGACGGTTGGTCAGCGCGGCTACCCCGGCGATGCCGACCAGGACGGCGCACCGGGCGGTGAAAACGACGAGTACTTTAGCCGGAGCAACGCCATCGTGCTGTGCAGCAACACCTACTCCGGCAATACCAACACCAGTACCCTGCCCTTCCGCACGAAAGGGACGCCCACCGGCCCTGCGCCCACCATCACGGGCAGTAGCCTCGTGTGCCTGGCGGGCACCATCACCCTGACGGGCGCACCGACGGGCGGTATCTGGAGCAGCGACAACACGCCGGTCGCGACGGTCAACGCCTCGACGGGCGAGGTGAGCGGGGTAACCCTGGGCAGCGCCGTGATTACCTACACGGTGACGGACGTAAACGGCTGCACGGGCAGCGCGACTCAAACGGTTACGGTAACCGCGCCGCCCGTCATTGGCTTCACGGCCCAGGGCAACGGCAGCGCCGTTTCGGCCAGCAGCAGCACCCCCAGCGCCCAGATTTCGGTCGATGTTTGCCAGGAGGGATCGCTGACGCTGTCGGGCTTCACACCCAATCCCAACACTCAGGTTTTCCTGCGCGAACAGATCACCCTTTCCGGTGACCCGATTACCTACAGCGGATCGGGCGTGAGTCCGGTGGATCGCATCATCACTCCTGCCAACACGGTGGGTTATTTTGGGGCCACCTACGGCCCCTACGGCCTGTCGTCGGGTACGCAGGGTACCCTCACGCAGGTGTACACGCCGTTTTTCGACATCGACAACAGTGGCACCCTCAGCGCCGGGGATTGCGTGGGCGACCCGATTACGCTGGTCGTTACGGTGAATGCCCCCGCCGCCCCGACGATTACGCCGGGTGGACCGACGACGTTCTGCGCCGGAGGCAGCGTGACCCTGACGGCCAGTGGTTGCACGGGCGGTACCTACACCTGGAGTCCGGGTGGAGAAACCACGGCGGCCATCACCGTGAGCGCCAGCGGCAGCTACTCGGTGACGTGTACCGAACTTGGTTGCACCTCTCCGTCCT
>CAXTIG010000013.1:55605-72407 GCA_964244295.1 uncultured Cytophagales bacterium | reverse complement strand
GCCAGCGGCAGCTACTCGGTGACGTGTACCGAACTTGGTTGCACCTCTCCGTCCTCGGTGGCGACGACGGTAACGGTCAACCCGATTCCGGCCACGCCGACGATTACGGCGGGCGGGCCGACGACCTTCTGCACGGGTGGCTCGGTCACGCTGACGGCCAGCGCGTGCAGCGGGACGTATTTGTGGAGTCCGGGCAACCAGACCACCCAAGCCATCACCGTCAGTGCCAGCGGCAGCTACTCGGTGACGTGTACCGAACTTGGTTGCACCTCTCCGTCCTCGGTGGCGACGACGGTAACGGTCAACCCGATTCCGGCCACGCCGACGATTACGGCGGGCGGGCCGACGACCTTCTGCACGGGTGGCTCGGTCACGCTGACGGCCAGCGCGTGCAGCGGGACGTATTTGTGGAGTCCGGGCAACCAGACCACCCAAGCCATCACCGTCAGTGCCAGCGGGAGTTACACCGTTACCTGCACGGAAAATACCTGCATCTCGCCCGCCTCGGTGGCCACGATCGTTACGGTCGAATCCCAGCCTACGGCCAGCATCAGCGGCACGACCACGATTTGCAACGGGCAGTCGGCTACCCTTACCTTCAGCGGTACGCCCAATGCCACGGTTTTTTACACCGCCAATGGCAACAACCAGCAAGTCACCCTCAACGGCAGCGGTACGGCCACGATCTCGACGGGGGCGCTAATCGTCACCACCACCTACGCGCTGGTCTCGGTCAGCCAGGGCACTTGTTCGCAACCTGTCAGCGGCTCGGCGCTGGTCACAGTCACGGCCTCAGCCTTCAACGGTGCCCCGGTGCTGGCCGCCAATCAGACCATCTGCGCCAACCAGTCGATTACGTTTAGTTTTGCCGTAGGGACCTGTCCCTTCCCTACGGGCAACGTGTTCACCGCTGAACTTTCCAACGCAGCGGGGAACTTTGGTTCACCCACCAGCCTGGGCACGGTCACGCCGGGTACTAACTCGGTACAGATTCCCGCCCACATCCCCAGCGGCAACACCTACCGTATCCGGGTGGTGAGCAGCCTGCCGGCTGCCACGAGCGCGGCCAGTTCCGTATCGTTTAAAGTAACGGGCCTGGCCTTCACCTCCACCCCCACGACGAGCCAGACGCCGGTGTGCGCGGGGCAGAATTTCACCGTCACCTTCACGACCACCAGCTGCGGATTCCCGTCGGGCAATACCTTCACGGTCGAACTCTCGGATGCAGCGGGAGCCTTTGGTAGTCCGGTGAGCTTGGGCACGGTGAATCCCGGCATCAACAACTCCGTGGCGATGCCGCAGAACACGGTGGCGGGCAACGGCTACCGGGTGCGGATTGTAGGCACTCTGCCGGCGCAGATTTCGTCGGGGAGCGCACCCTTCTCGGTGCGGGTACCGAGTTTCAGCACCGCTCCCCTGGTCATCGCTGGGCCGGCGTGTGTGGGCCAGAACGTGCGGGTGTCGTTCGGGATTAGCTGCGTGTTTTTTGGGGGCAACACCTTCACGGCCCAACTCTCGGACGCGGCGGGCAACTTCGGCAGCCCGGTAAGCCTGGGCGCCGTCAACCCGGGCACCAGCACCCTGACGATTCCAACCAACACCCCCCTGGGCACGGGCTACAAAATCCGCATTGTGAGCAGCAGCCCCGTCGTGACCAGCGGCCTGAGCGGAGCCTTCCAGGTGAAAGCCTGCACCAACACGCGCGAGGTGGCCCCCGCACCAACGGGCCTGCAAGTGCGGGTGAGTCCCAACCCCTCGCCGGAAGGCAAACTGCGGATTGCCATCAGCGGAGCCGAAGGTCAGCGGGTGGAGGTTGACCTCTACAACCCCACCGGGCAATCCGTCCGCCAGCAGGTTATCGACCGGGCAGGGGAAGAAGACGTGCTGACCTGGGACATCGCCCGCCAGCCCGGTGGTCTTTATTTGTTGCGCGTCAACAGTGGGAAGGAAAGCAAAACCATCAAAGTGATGCACTGAGGCGGTTTTTGTAAATTTTTTGGGAGTACAAAAAGAGTCTTCTGCTTCGGCGGAAGGCTCTTTTTCTTGAAGCGGGTTTGAATGTGACGTTGAGAAGGTCTGTCACCCTGAGCTGTCCCGGCATGGAATGCGAAGGGCGGTTGGACTTCGGAAGCGCTCTCCCATTTCCAACCCTGATTTCACCCCCATTTTTACCGTTCGATCAATTTCTTAAAATCCTAACTCACGTCAGTCGACAGTTAGCCGCCAATTCGGTTTATTTGTTCACGTTCGAGGCCGCACTTCGCCCGAACGGTGGCCCCAGCGCCGCCTCGTTTGCCCCGCCAGGGAAATGACCCCATCAACGTTTTCGGTCATGGACATCTAACCCTGGTTTCTGATGCGGTACTCCTTTACTTCTTCCTCCGGATCTAACCTCACTTTGTCGCAGTTACATAATGGCCTCCCGGCTCCTGTGGGTAGGTTTGAGGCCCAAACGCCCTTCGGCTAAGCCAGTTGCCTTTTTTCCAACGATTTACGACTAACCCACGAGCACCCGGCTCGCCGGGGCGGTTTCGTCTCTCTCAGCCTCTAACCATGAAACACGCAGTACCCAACCCCACCTTATGGCCTTTTTCTCTACCGAACGCCCGGCCTAAAACCAGTCGCGCCGGTCCGTAGCGCCTTTTTCTTTTCCGGCGTTTCCCCTGCCTTTTTCCTCTCTTCTCTCCCCATCTGACTCATTTTTACTCTCTCTCCCAATGAAATCCTTCTCCTGCTTTCGTAGGGGTTCGCCCGGTGCTTCTCCTGCGTTTGGGTTCATTCATTTCTGGTTGAACCCACCGACATTCGCTTCGTAACCGAAACATCCTGACGATTGCCCATCGGGAATTGGAAAACGGGAAAAACACCCCCCGATTCAGGGGGTGTTTTCCCCCTTGCTCCCGATCCTCTCAGCCCGGTACTTTGGCCCGCAACTACCCTTCAATCCAGCCCTGACGAAACGGAAACTTTTTCGGAAAACACTTCGATGGAGGGTTTTGGAGGCCGACCGGTTTGGGTCAGCTTTTTCTCTCGTCGCTTACGATTGGTTTTTCATCCTTTTCTTTTTTCTAACCAACCCTCTTTTGCCATGAAAACTTTTTACCAGTTGCTGCTTATCGTGGCGTTGCTTTTTCAAATGTCGAGTCTGTCCGCTCAATGGACGACAGCGACGATTCCGGTGGGTCGAGCGTACATAGCCGCGACCAGCGCCGAGGGCAAAGTTTTCTTTGCGGGCGGCTTGGGAAGTGGTTCGAACCGCTTGGACATTTATACTGTAGCTTCAGGGACCTGGAACATCGCCTTTGTAGGCTGCGGCAACTCTAATCCGTCTGCCACCACCGCCGGAGGAAGAGTATTCGTTGTAATCGGTATTGGGTGTGGGAGCGGTAATGTCAGTATCTACGATATTGGGCAAGACATTGTGAGCAGTGGAACACACTTCGGACTAGGAGTCAAGACGGCGGCGACTAGTGCGGGAGGAAAAGCGTTTATCCACGGGGATAACAAAGTAGTAATCTACAATACAAACGTTAATCCGATTACGTGGAGTGAGGTAACCCTTTCTGCGCGAAAGGCGGGAGTGGCAGCAACAAGTAGTGGGAGTAAAGTTTTTTTTGGCGGTGGCGAGGTACTTGATGTAGTTGGTCACGGCACTCCCCTCAACACAGTTGATATTTACGACACCGCTACGGATACATGGAGTACGGCTACCCTCTCCCAGGCTCGGAGTCGTCCGGCTGCGACAAGCGCGGGGGGCAAAGTTTTTTTCGCGGGCGGCAATGGCGCGGGTGGTTACGAGGTAAATACAGTTGACATTTATGATACCGCTACGGATACCTGGAGTACGGCTACCCTTTCCCAAGCCCGTTACAGTTTAGCCGCCACCAGTGTTGGATCCCGGGTCTTCTTTGCCGGCGGGAGGAGGTCTGGTGGCCTTGGGTTTTCGAACGTAGTCGATATTTACGATACGGCCACCAACACCTGGAGTACGGCTACCCTTTCCCAGGCACGGGGGGACATTGGTGCCACGAGTGCCGAGGGGAAGGCATTTTTTGCAGGGGGAACCTACCTTGTTGGTGACAACGAAGCCATTTCTGACCGGATTGATATTTTCACCGAACCCGGCCCCGTCGCGCCTACCACCCCCACCCAACAACCCACCCCCGCTACCCAAACCGTCTGCCAGGGTGGGCCAGCCAGCAGCACGGTCACGGCCACCGGCGAGAATCCGGGCGGCGCTCCGCTCAGCTACCAATGGTATAAAAATGAACCCGACACCGACGAGCCGGTGAGCGGGCAGAACACCGCCACGCTCAACCTGAGCAACGTACAACCCGCCGACGCGGGCCTGTACTACTGCCGGGTGAGTGGCGATGGGGGCGTGGTGTGGTCGGAAGCGTTTACACTGACCGTCAACCCCACCCCCGACCCACCCACCGCCCCGGCCAACCAAACCGTGTGTACCAACCAGGGCCAATACGAATTCAGCATCACCCTGGCCGGGCCGGGCAGCGGGGGCGACGTGCTGGAAATTGCCGATGACGCGGCCTTCACCATTGGTGTAAACAGCGCCAGCGGGTCGTTCCCGATTCTAATCGGCCGGGTCGTGGACGCGGGTACTACCCGCACGATTTACCTGCGCAGCCGCACTAGTGCCACCAACTGCGTCAGCGCGGTGGTGACGGTTACACTCACGCACAACGCCAGCCCCAACGCCCCCAGCATTACGCTGCCCGACGGCTTCAACATCTGTGAAGGGGCCACGCGGCAATACATCGGAAACCCCGGCCTGGCTTCCGGGCGGACGCTGAGCAGTTTCGCCTGGAGTACCAACGCGCCCCTTTCGGTGTCGGTGGACAATACCGGGCTGGTGACGGGACTGGTTGCGGCGAACGGAAACGGGCTTATCTACTACGACATCACCGATAACCTGGGCTGCACGTCCCGGGCGTTAGAAGGTTTTCAGCTTTTCCCCAAACCCACGGGTAGCCTCAGCCTGAGCACCACCCCGATTTGCGAAGGACAAAGCGCCACGCTAACGGTCACGCTGGCCCCCCTTGCCCAAAACTACGACTTTACCTACTCGGACGGCACCAATTCGACCACGCTTAGCAACCAGTACAACGGCGGCCCCATCCCGGTTACGGTCAACCCCATCAGCAGCAAAACCTACTCGCTGACCAACATCACCAACCTCAACACCTCCTGTCAGAACACCAGCCCCGGTGGCAGCGTCACGCTGACGGTGAATCCGTTGCCCGTAGGCAGCAACGGCACGGCGGCGACCTGCTCCGGCATCGCGCTGAACGTGGATTTGCAGGCCCTGGTGACCAACCCGGTGCCCAGCAGTTTCACCTGGACGGTGGCCGACAACCCTAACATCAGCGGCGAAACGGCGGGCAGTGGCGATTTCATCACCCAAACCCTGACCAGCAGCAGCAACACCCCGCAGACGGTCACGTACACCGTCACGCCCACGAGCGAAACGGGTGCTTGCGTCGGCGTTACATTCACCGTCACCGTGACGGTCAACCCCCTGCCGGTGGGCAGCAACGGCACGGCCCCGGTGTGTTCGGGTCTGGCCCTGAACGTGGACTTGCAGGCCCGCATCGGCAACTCGGTGGCGAGCAATTTTGCCTGGACGGTGGTGGACAACCCCAGCGTCAGCGGCGACGTGGCAGGCAGCGGCGATTACATTACCCAAACCCTGACTAATTCCACGGGTACGAACCAAACGGTGGTGTACACGATTACCCCCACCGCCGAAGTGGGCGGCTGCGTCGGGAATCCGTTTACGATCACGGTAACGGTCAGACCCACGCCCGCTGGTAGCAACGGCACGGCGGCGGTGTGTTCGGGCACCGCGCTGAATGTGGATTTGCAGGCCCAGATCACCAACTCGGTCGCCAGCAGTTTCACCTGGACGGTCGCCGACAACCCCAGCGTTAGCGGCGAAGCGGCGGGCAGCGGCGATTTCATCACCCAAACCCTGACTAATTCCACGGGTATGAACCAAACGGTGGTGTACACCATCACGCCGATGGGCAGTGCGAGTAGTTGCCTCGGCGCCACGTTCACCGTCACGGTGACGGTCAACCCCGTGCCCGTGGGCAGCAACGGCACCGCCTCGGTGTGTTCGGACGCACCCCTAACCGTGCCCCTGCAAGCCCGCATCACCAACGCCGTACCCAGTTCCTTCGCCTGGACGGTGGCCGATAACCCCAACGTGGGCGGCGAAAGCGCCGGGTCAGGGTTTAACCTCACCCAAACCCTGAACAACACCACCGCGACGCCCCAAACGGTGACGTACACCGTCACACCCACCAGCCAGACCGGGGCCTGCGCCGGAGCGAGTTTCACCGTGACGGTGACGGTGAACCCGCTGCCGGAAGATAAAATCCTGGCCTTCAATTCCTCGGGCACCGCTGACCTGAGCCTCTGCCTGGGTTCCACGACGAAGGCGCGGGTGCGGGCTACGCAGAGCGGCATTTCGTACGCGCTGTTTCTTTCGGGAAACCCGACGGCTTTGCAAACCATCACGGGTACCGGTTCGACGATTTCCTTCCCTGCCGAACTAACCACGGCGGGTACCTACACCGTCGTCGCCACCAATTCCACGACGGGCTGCGTTCGTACGCTCTCGAATACGTTGACGGTGAATCCCGTCCCCGCCTCGCCGAGTGTTTCCACACCCGCGAGCCAGACCGTCTGCGCGGCGACGGCTCAGGACTTTAGCTTCACCGTTTCCCCCGGCGCCGGGGGCGACCAGGTGGAATACACCATCGGTGCTTCCAGCACGGTTTTGACGGGTTCGTTCCCCCAAACCATCACCGTCAGCGTGGCACCGGGCGTAAGCCAAACCATCCTTTTCCGTTCGCGGGTGGGCAGCACGGGTTGCACGAGCACCAACAGCATCACCCGGACCCGCACGGTCAACCCCCTGCCCACGGCCTTCAACGTCACGGGCGGTGGAGGCTACTGCACGGGCGGAACGGGCGTCGCCATTGGCCTGAGCGGTTCGCAGACGGGCGTGGAATATCAGTTGAAAAACGGGGCGACCAACGTGGGCGCGGCTTTGCCCGGAACCGGCTCGGCCCTGAATTTCGGCACGTTCACGGCGGCGGGAACCTACACGGTCGTGGCGACCAACCCCACGACCACCTGCACGGCAACGATGACGGGCAGCGCCACGGTAACGGTCAACCCCTTGCCAAACGCCCCGACCAGCCCGGTGAACCAGACCAGTTGCGAAGGCCAGCCGATTCCGGCCCTGAGCGTGAGCGTGGGCAGTGGGGAAACGGCGGATTGGTACAGCGCCGCCAGCGGCGGGACGTTATTGCAAGCCAGTTCGCTGAGTTACACGCCCACGACGGCAGGGACGTTTTACGCCCAAACCCGCAACACGACCACGGGCTGCGTGAGCAGCACCCGCACGGCGGTCACGCTGACGGTGAATCCGATTGTCACGCCGATGATTACGCCGGGTGGACCGACGGCCTTCTGCGCGGGCGGCTCGGTGCTGCTGACGGCCAGCGGCTGCACGGGCGGTTATTTGTGGAGTCCGGGTGGGCAAACCACAGCGGCCGTTACCGTCAGCACCAGCGGCTTTTTTTCGGTGACGTGTACCGGTACCAACTGTTCCTCGGCACCTTCGGTAACCACGATAGTCTACCCGATTCCCGCCGCCCCGACCATCACGGCGGGCGGACCGACGACTTTCTGCGCGGGCGGCTCGGTGACGCTGACGGCCAGCGGCTGCGCGGGCACTTATTTGTGGAGTCCGGGGGGGCAGAACACGACGGCCATTACCGTCAGCGCCGGCGGGAGTTACTCAGTGACCTGCACCGAAAATGCCTGTCCCTCGGCGGCTTCGGCGACCACGACGGTGACGGTCAAACCCTTGCCCACGTTGAGCACCACCGGCACAAGTTGCGCCCCGGATTTGCTGACCTACTCGGTGAGTTTTACTTCCAACGGAACCGTGACGAGTAATTTCGGAACCGTTTCGGGCAACACCGTCAGCGGCATCGCGGCGGGCCAGAACATCGTCCTGATGGCTACCCTCGACGGCTGCACGACGACGCTCCCCGTCACCGCCCCCGACTGCAACTGCCCGCCGATTGCCGCCCCGACCAATCCCGTCAACCAGACGATTTGCCAGGGCCAGACCATTCCGGCGCTGAGTGTGAGCGTAGGCAGTGGGGAAACGGTGGATTGGTACGGCACCGCCAGCGGCGGAACGCCCTTGCTCAGTGGCTCGACTTCCTACACGCCCACGGCGGCGGGGAGTTATTTTGCCCAAACCCGCAACTCGACCACGGGCTGCGTGAGCAGCACCCGCACGGCTGTTACGCTAACGATCAACCCCACGCCCGCCGCCCCCACCGTGAGCGGTACGCTGAGTTTCTGCACCGGCGGTAGCACGACCCTGACCGCCAGCGGCTGCACTGGCAGCTACCTCTGGAGTCCAGGCGGGCAAAACTCCGCAGCCATCACCGTCACGGCGGGCGGCAGTTACTCGGTCACCTGCACCGAAAACGGCTGCCCCTCGCCCGCCACCACCCGCACGGTGACGGTCAACCCCCTGCCCACCCCGGTGATTCAGGCATCCGGCCCGCTGACGTTCTGCGCGGGCGGCTTCGTGGGCTTGAGTACGGGTACTTTCAGCGGGTATTACTGGAAAAAAGGCAACGATGGGCTTTCCAGCAACGCCTCGGTTACGGTGGGCGAATCGGGCAGCTACACCGTCTCCGTCGTGGATGCCAACGGCTGCGAAGCTACGTCGGCTCCGGTCATCGTGACGGTGAACCCAACCCCGGCCCCGCCGACCATCACGGCGGGCGGACCGACGACCTTCTGCGCCGGAGGCAGCGTGACCCTGACGGCCAGCGGCTGCACGGGCGGTACCTACACCTGGAGTCCAAATGGGGAAACCACGGCGGCCATCACCGTCAGCGCCAGCGGCAACTACTCAGTGACGTGTACCGAAAATTCCTGCCCCTCGGCGGCTTCGGTAGCCACGACGGTGACGGTCAACCCCAGGCCTGCCCCGCCGACGATTACGGCGGGCGGGCCGACGACTTTCTGCGCGGGCGGCTCGGTGACGCTGACGGCCAGCGGCTGCGCGGGCACTTATTTGTGGAGTCCGGGGGGGCAGAACACGACGGCCATTACCGTCAGCGCCGGCGGGAGTTACTCAGTGACCTGCACCGAAAATGCCTGTCCCTCGGCGGCTTCGGCGACCACGACGGTGACGGTCAAACCCTTGCCCACGTTGAGCACCACCGGCACAAGTTGCGCCCCGGATTTGCTGACCTACTCGGTGAGTTTTACTTCCAACGGAACCGTGACGAGTAATTTCGGAACCGTTTCGGGCAACACCGTCAGCGGCATCGCGGCGGGCCAGAACATCGTCCTGATGGCTACCCTCGACGGCTGCACGACGACGCTCCCCGTCACCGCCCCCGACTGCAACTGCCCGCCGATTGCCGCCCCGACCAATCCCGTCAACCAGACGATTTGCCAGGGCCAGACCATTCCGGCGCTGAGCGTGAGCGTAAGCAGTGGGGAAACGGTGGATTGGTACAGCGCCCCCAGCGGCGGAACGCCCCTGTTCAGTGGCTCGACTTCGTACACGCCCACCGCAGCGGGGAGTTATTTTGCCCAAACCCGCAACTCGACCACGGGTTGCGTGAGCAGCACCCGCACGGCGGTCACGCTGACCATCAACCCCCTGCCCATAGCCTTCACTGTGACGGGCGGTGGCAGTTTCTGCGCGGGCGGAACCGGCGTAACCATCGGCCTGAGTGGTTCGGAATTAGGCGTGAATTATCAGTTGAAAAACGGGGCGATCGACATCGGCGCGGCTTTGCCCGGCAGTGGTTCGGCCTTGAACTTCGGCCTTGTCACGGCGACGGGCAGCTACACGGTCGTAGCGACCAACCCCGGCACGACCTGCACGGCTCCGATGACGGGCAGTGCGACGGTCACTGTCAATCCCTTGCCCGATCCTCCTTTCGACGCGGTCAACCAGACGATTTGCCAGGGGCAACCGCTCCCGGCCCTGAGTGCGGTTAGTTTTCAGGATATTGACTGGTACAGCGCCGCCAGCGGCGGAACGCTGTTGTTGAGCAATTCGGTTTTTTACCCACCGACGGCGGCGGGTACGTTTTACGCTGAAGCCCGCAACCCCACTACGGGCTGCGTGAGCGCCACCCGCACGGCGGTTACGCTGACGGTCAACCCACTGCCCACGGCCTTCAGCGTCACGGGCGGCGGGAGCTTCTGCGCGGGCGGTACGGGCGTAGCCATCGGCCTAAGCGGTTCGGAGACGGGGGTAAATTACCAGCTACAAATCGGAGGGGTCAACGCCGGTTCAGCGGTAGCCGGAACCGGCTCGGCGCTGAATTTCGGCTTCACGGCGGCGGGAACCTACACCGTCGTCGCCACGAACCCCACGACGACCTGCACGGCGACGATGACGGGCAGCGCCACGGTGACGGTCAACCCCTTGCCCAACGCGCCGACCATCCCGGTGGGGGCCACGATTTGCCAGGGCCAGACCATTCCCGTCCTGAGCGCAAGCGTGGGGAGCGGCGAAACGGTGGATTGGTACAGCGCCGCCAGCGGCGGAACGCTGCTGCAAAGCAGTTCGCTGAGTTACACGCCCACGGCAGCGGGCACATTCTACGCCGAGGCCCGCAACCCCACTACGGGCTGCGTGAGCGCCACCCGCACGGCGGTTACGCTGACGGTCAAACCCCAGCCCACGCTGACGGCCACCACCCCGACCTGCGCCCCGGATTTGCTGACCTACTCGGTGAGTTTTACTTCCAACGGAACCGTGACGAGTAATTTCGGAACCGTTTCGGGCAACACCGTCAGCGGCATCGCGGCGGGCCAGAACATCGTCCTGATGGCTACCCTCGACGGCTGCACGACGACGCTCCCCGTCACCGCCCCCGACTGCAACTGCCCGCCGATTGCCGCTCCGACGGTCCCGGTGAATCAGACGATTTGCCAGGGTCAGCCCGTACCGGCGCTCAGTGTGAGCGTGGGGAGTGGGGAAACGGTGGATTGGTACAGCGCCCCCAGCGGCGGAACGCCCTTGCTCAGTGGCTCGACTTCGTACACGCCCACCGCAGCGGGGAGTTATTTTGCCCAAACCCGCAACTCGACCACGGGTTGCGTGAGCAGCACCCGCACGGCGGTCACGCTGACGATCAAACCAACCCCTGCGGCCCCCAGCGTGAGCGGTACGCTGAGTTTCTGCACTGGCGGTAGCACGACCTTGACCGCCAGCGGCTGCACTGGCAGCTACCTCTGGAGTCCAGGCGGGCAAAACTCCGCAGCCATCACCGTCACGGCGGGCGGCAGTTACTCGGTCACCTGCACCGAAAACGACTGCCCTTCGCCCGCTGCCAGCCGTACGGTGACGGTCAACCCGCTACCGACCGTGAGCATCGGCGGCGGCGGAATGATTTGTTCCCCGGCAGCACTGCCCGTTATCACGTTCAACTTCAGCGGCACGGTCCCCTACACGCTGGTGTACAACAACGGGGCCGACGTGACGGTGAGCGGCATTGCGTCCACCACGTATTCGATTACCGCCCCCAGCCCCAACGTGGTGTACCGCGTGGTGTCGCTCACCGATGCCAACGGCTGCGTGGGCAACACCAGCGGCACGGCCTCCTCCGGCTACTACCCCCGGCCCGACTTCAACGTGAGCGGGGGCAACACCCTGTGCGTCGGGCAAACGCTTTCGCTGACGCTGCCCTCGCCCTACACCAACCCCAACTGGACGAGCGCCGACCCGACCATCGCCAGCATCATTCTCAGTTCGAGCAACGCCATCGTCACGGGCGAACGCGCCGGGACGGTCAACCTGACGTACACCTTCACCGATTTTGGTACGGGCTGCACCTTCACCGGCGACCCGTACCCGGTCACAGTCAACGCTATTCCGTCGATCACCCTGAGCACCTTGCCCACGCTCTGCGCGGGAACGACCGGCTTCTCGCTGCCCTACACCGCCACCAGCGGCGCACCCGACCAGTATTCGGTCAGCGGCACGGGCGTGGTGGGCGTCAGCAACGGCAGTTTGCCCGTTTCCTCGCTCGTCATCAGCCTGAGCAGCGGGGCCGTGCCACCCAACGTGACGCTCAGTTTGTCGGTGCGAAATTCGATGGCGGGTTGCGCCTCGGCCCCGCACACGGTGGGGGTGCCGGTGAACCCGACGTTGAGTTTTTCAACGAGCAAAACCGACGTGACTTGCAACGGGGCCAGCACGGGCACCCTCACCGTGAACGCTTCGGGCGGCAGCGGGAATTACCTGGTTTTCCTCAACGGGAGCAACACCCCGCAGGCGTTTACCACTCCGTACCCGTTTACCGGCCTGGCGGCCGGAACGTACTCGGTAAAAGTGAAGGACGATTTGGGGTGTGAAACCGAAACCCAGCTAGTGACCATCACCCAGCCCGCTGCCCTGGCTTTCGGCTCGCCCAGCGTGACCAACGCCACCTGCGGAGCCAGCAACGGGAGCTTCAGCCTCACGGCCACGGGCGGCACGGGGACGCTCAACTACACCCTCAGCCCCGGCGGTGCGACCAACACCACGGGCACGTTTACCGGCCTCGCGGCGGGGGATTACACGGTGACGGTGGCGACTTCCAACACCTGTTCGCTTACCTCCACGCCGGTTACGGTTGGCACCGTGCCGACGGTGACGGTTGCCGTGTTGAGCGGCACGGCCTCGATTTGCAGCGGGCAATTGACCAACCTGAGCGTGGTCATCACGGGCGGCACTGGCCCTTACGTGGTCGTGTACAGCAACGGCAGCAGCACGGCAACGGTCAATCCCTACGCGTCGGGCAGCGCCATCCCCGTCAATCCAACGACGACGACCACGTACTCGCTCGTGTCGGTGACCGACGCCAGCGGATGCCCCGGCAGCGGCCTGAGCGGGAGTGCCGTGGTGACGGTTACGCCCTTGCCGACAGCCTCCGTCAGCGGCACGACGACGCTTTGTTCGGGCAGCAGCACCATGATTTCGTACAGTGGCACGCCCAACGCCACGGTCAATTACACCGCCAACGGCAACGCCCAGAGCGTAACGCTCGACGGCAGCGGCGCGGCCTCGGTTTCAACGGGGAATCTGACGACCACCACCACCTACGCTCTGGTTAGCGCCAGCCTCAACGGTTGCTCGCAGGCCGCCAGCGGCTCGGCGGTGGTAACGGTGATCAGCCCGCCCACGTTTGGGTTCTCGGCCCAGGGCAACGGCAGCGCCGTTTCGGCCAGCAGCGCGACAGAAAACGCGCTGCTTTCGGTCAACCTATGTCCGAATGGTAGCCTGATTCTCTCCGGGTTCAGCAGTACCAGCGGCATCAAAATCCAGGAAGCTGTGACCGCATCCGGTTCTACCGTTACCTACGCGGGTACCCCGGTCGGCGCGGTCACGCGGGTGTTAAGTCCCGGCGGCGGGCAGTTCGAGTTGCCCCAATATTTTGGCAATACCTACGGCCCCTACAGCCTGGCATCGGGCAGTGAAGGCACGCTCACGCAGGTGTACACGCCCTTTTTCGACCTCAACAACAGCAACAACCTCGACGCGGGTGATTGCGTGGGCAATCCGATCACCCTGATCATCACAGTGAATGCCCCTGCTGCCCCGACGATTACGCCGGGCGGGCCGACAGCCTTCTGCGCCGGAGGCAGCGTGACGCTCACGGCCAGCGGTTGCACGGCCGGCACTTACGCCTGGAGTCCGGGGAATCAGACCACGGCGGCCATTACCGTCAGCGCCACGGGCACGTACTCGGTAACCTGTACCAAAAATGGCTGCGTCTCCGCCTCGGCCAGTCAGTCGGTCACGGTCAATTCGTTGCCCGTTCCGGTCATCGACGCGGGGGGGGCGGTCACCTTCTGTGAGGGGGGCAGCGTGGCGCTTTCGACGGGCAGCTTCAGCAGTTACGTTTGGAAAAAAGACAACGTTCAAGTCAGCACCAATCCGACGTATCCGGCCAGCCTCAGCGGTAATTACACGGTCACCGTGACCGATGGCAACGGCTGCGTCGGCACTTCTTTGGCGATGACGGTAACGGCCAACCCACTCCCGATACCGACGATTTCGGGCAACGGCAGCGTGTGCGTCGGCGGCACCCTGGCGCTGACGGGTACCCCCACGGGCGGCACCTGGAGCAGCAATGACCCCGGCAAAGCCACCGTCAGCAACGTTCCCACCAGCGCCGGGCAGGTAACGGGGGTGGTGGTGGGCAGCGTCACGATCACCTATACCTACACCGATGCAAACGGCTGCACGGGCACGACGACCAAAACGATCGGGGTTACCGCCCTGCCCACGGCCAGCATCAGCGGCACGGCCACGGTTTGCTACGGCCAGTCGGCGACGATTTCGTTCAGCGGCACGCCCAACGCTACCGTCAATTACACCATTAACGGTAACCCCCAGAACGTGACACTCGATGGCAGCGGCGCAGCCTCGGTTTCGACGGGAGCAATCACGGCTACCACCACCTACGCCCTGGTCAGCGTCAGCCTCAACGGCTGCTCGCAGCCCGCCAGCGGCTCGGCGGTGGTCACCGTCACGGCCTCGGTCTTCAACGGAGCACCGGTGCTTGCCGCCAACCAGGTCCTCTGCGCCAATCAATTCCTGACCTTCACCTTCGGTGTCGGAGCCTGCCCCTTCCCGGCGGACAACGTCTTCACCGCCGAACTTTCCGATGCATTGGGCAACTTTGGCCCCACGCCAACGAGCCTGGGCGTGGTCCAACCTGGCAGCAACACGGTGCGAATTCCCGCCACCACGACCTCGGGCAGCGTGTACCGCATCCGGGTCAGGAGCAGCCTGCCGACCCTGACCAGCCCGGACAGCCCGGTGAGTTTCCGCGTCAACGCCCTGGCGTTCAACTCCACGCCGACGGTCAGTCAGGCCCCCGTCTGCGCCGGACAACCCTTCACCATCAGTTTCACCACCCAGGGAAATTGTGCCTTCCTGCCGGGCAACACCTTCACGGCTGAGTTGTCGAGCGAAGGGGGCAGTTTCGCGGGCGGCACGACCAGTCTGGGCAGTGTCAGTCCGGGCATCAACAACTCGGTGCAACTGCCGCAGGGTGTGGCGGCGGGCAACTACCGGGTGCGGGTTAGTGCCACGCTGCCAGCGCAGATTTCGGCGGTCAGTTCGCTCTTTCAGGTGCGGGTGCCGGGGTTCACCACTACGCCGACCGTAACGGGCGGGCCGGTGTGCCGGGGCCAGAGTGTGCGGGTGAGTTTCTCCATCAGTTGTGTCTACTTTGGGGGTAACACCTTCACGGCCCAACTCTCGGATGCAGCGGGCGGCTTCGGCAACCCGGTAAACCTGGGCACCGTCAACCCGGGCGCCACCAACCCGGTAACCATCCCGGTGGGTACTCCGCTGGGGACGGGCTATAAACTCCGCATCGTGAGCAGCAACCCGGTGGTGACGAGCAGCCTGAGCAGCGCCTTCCAGGTGAAAGCCTGCACCAACACGCGCGAGGCGGCTCCTGAACCAACGGGCCTGCAAGTCCGGGTGAGTCCGAACCCCTCGCCGGAAGGCAAACTGCGGATTGCCATCAGCGGGGTGGCAGGTCAGCGAATGGGGGTTGACCTCTACAACCCCGCCGGGCAAGCCGTTCGCCAGCAGGTTATCGAGCGGGCCGGGGAGGAAGACGTGCTGGAGTGGGACATCGCCCGGCAACCCGGCGGGTTGTACCTGCTGCGCGTCAACAGTGGGAAGGAAAGCAGAACCATCAAGATACTGCACTGAGTAAGATTTTTTCTGAAAAAAAAGTCGCCCGTTCTCCTGGAATGGGCGACTTTTTTTTAACCTAATCAAAATGGGTTGGGAGAACCACGGGAAAAATACCCCTCCTGAAAGGGTATTTTTCCCGTTGAACCGATTCCACCGTAGGCTGACCTTTGGGAAGTGTTTCACTCATCCCTTTCTCCAGCCATGAAACAACTTCTTCGTTCATACCCCAGTGCGTTCGCCTGGTTGGTAGTGCTCACGGTCACTCTGTCCTGCCAGAAAAAAGACGACCCCAAACCACTCGGGAAGGTGGTGTTCTGGACGGCTTCCAAAACCCTCGGCGGCTCGTACATCGAGGTATTTCTTAAAAATGAGGCCATCGGGCGAATTACTTCCTTCCAATCCTACGCCCCTACTTGTGGCACTGACGGATTCGTGACGGCCCAACTCGAAGCAGGCACCTACGCCTTCACCGCCACCGGACAGGACGGTACCCAGTTTAGCGGGCGGGTCAGCGTAGAAGAAAATGAGTGTACGGACTATGAGTTCGTCGACCGGGGTACGGGTGGGGGAGGGTCGGGCACGGGCGGCGGTGGTACCGGCAGCGGCGGTACCGGCGGCACGGGCGGTGGCGGTACGGGCGGCGGTGGTACTGCCCAGGGCCAGGTAATTTTCTGGACGGCTTCCAAAACGCTCGGTGGCTCGTACATCGAGGTGTTCTGGGGAGGAAATTCAGCCGGGAAAGTCACCAGCTACGTCGCCAGCGGGGTAGCACCCACTTGCAACACCACTGGACACGTGACTCTGAGCGCGGCCCCCGGCCCCTACACCTTTACTGCGAAGGGCCAGGACGGCACCAATTTCAGCGGCAGTGTGACGGTGGGCGCTAATCAATGCGCTAACTATGAATTTAAAGAAACGCCGGCGGGTACGGGCGGCGGCGGCACGGGTGGCGGGGGTGGTACGGGCGGCGGGGGTGGCACGGCCCCGACGGGCCAGTACATTTTCTGGACGA
>CAXTIG010000013.1:0-55505 GCA_964244295.1 uncultured Cytophagales bacterium | reverse complement strand
CTGCGGCTCGACTTCCCGGCGGGCACGGGCAGCGGCGGTACGGGTGGCGGGGGTGCCACCACCAGCCAAGTAGTTTTCTGGACTAAATCCAGCCGGTACGGGCAAATCGAAGTATACCTCAACGACATATACCGGGGCACGATTACCAATTCGTACACGGGGGCTCCCGCCTGCGGAGCAAGCGGCTGCGTGACGGTGACGGTAACGGGCCAGAACAATACCTGGTACGCTAAAACGGCCTCCAACCGCTGGACGGGCACGTACTCGCTCAAACCCGGTTGCACGCCGCTGGAATTGCAGTAGCACTGAATTCCGAGAACCGGTTTTTTCCGTTGAAAAGCTCACTCCGAGGATTCGGGGTGGGCTTTTTCGCTGAAAAAGCGGAGTTCAAAACCCATAATTTACCGCAACCGTCACCTGACTGAACGAGCGGGTCGCCTTTTTTTCCAGGTACTTTTCCCCCTGAAACAGGTAGTCCACTTTTACGAATAAATCGTGAACGAGTTCGTAGCGAACGTCGCCGCCGAAAAAGGTGAGGTTGCGGCGGTTTTTCCCGAATAAAAAATCGGGCTGCGGACCCGGCTTGTTGCCGTTCTGCCAGTAGTAATCGCCCAGATCGGCTTTGCGGATGTTCATCAGGTACGCCCGCGATTGCAACCCACGCCGAAAGCGGTAGTTGAGCGCTACGTACCACTGGTCGGCGTTGTTGCCCATCCAATGGCCCAGGTTGTAACCGTTGCTCTGGTACACCTGCGCCGGGAGGTAGTTGTCGTACACGAAGGGGTTGATGCGGGTGTACTCCACGGTGGCCGTCAGGTGGCGAATGGGCACGTCCACCGCCGAAAGGCCCACCTGGTAACCCACCTGGTTGCGGCGTTTGGCGGGGTCGAACAGGCTGCGGAGTTTGATTTCGTCGATAAACAGCGTGCCGTACACCTGGGTTTTAGGCAATACATTTCGCAGATTGAGACCGAAAAAAAACTGGCTGTTGCTCGCCGCCCGGTCGTTACCGCCTGAATTGTCGTAGTCGGCGGGGCGAAAAAACACGATGGGAATCAGGAACACGGGCTGAAAGCGGTCGCTGTACACGATGGATTCACCCAGGGAGAACGATACCTTCGGCGAAGGCAAAAACGTGAACGTGTGCGACACCAGGTATTTGGAGCGGAGCGGCGCGCTAAACGTCGGCTTGCCGGGGTTGATGGCGTTCGTGGGGTACAGCGCCAACGAATCGACCAGCCGCGAATTCAGCACCGCGTGGAAGTAATTGAACCGTAGCCATTTCACGGGGTTGAGGTCGAGCCGCAAAAACGGGAACGAGGGGGCTTTGTTGGAAAGCACCAACTTGCCGCTCTCGCCGTAGCCCCACTCGATGAAGTCCTTACCCAGTGCGGCGCTACCCCATTTCCAGGACGTACCGATTACGGCGTTGACCGAGCCGTAGGAAATCGGCCCTTCGTTGGTAAGCAGTACCCCGCCCGTTTCCGGGCTGAATTGTTTTGCCCGGTCGATGGTCGGCCCTTTTTCGTACTGTTCGCGGTAATCGAAACTAAACCCAACGTGCTTGCCGAGGTAGCCGTGTAGGTACACCCCCGCCCACTGGTGGTAGTTGAGCGACCCGTCGCGGGCGTTGGGAGCGATACCGAAAATCGGGTTTACCTGGAGTTTAAACGTCTCGTCGGCGTAGGAATAAAGCCGGAAACGTCGGGCGAGGTCGTTTTTGAAAAAACGGCTGCTCGGTTCGCTCAGTGTGCTGTCGGTGCGGAGCAGGCGCTCGTGGCCGTACTCGCGGTGGAAGAACGCGAGTTCCTGCCGTTCGAGGGCGCTGAGTTGGTCGGTTTTCCCCTCGGTTTCGGTAAGCAGCGCCTCGATGGTGCTGCGCGGCACGGGGCGGATCTGGTCGTTGAAAGTCAGCACGCCTTTGTTGGCAAGGCGGGTCAGGAAGTTGTACACGTCGCGGTGGGTGGGTTCGTACACGACCTGCCCCCGGAGGAAGAAGGGCAGCAGCACGGCGACGACAACGCAAGTTAGGCGGCCTGGCGTTACGCGGTTCATGAAAAAGGGGTTGGGGGTGGCGGAAAAAAGAAGGGTTTTTTTGAAAAAATTACGCGAAAAACCGGGTTCTGAAGAGAAACCCTCCACCGAAATAGCCGCTTTTTTTGCGGACTACCAAATGAGTTGTCGACGTGGGCCAACCAAAATGACACTGGATTCGTACCTTCCACAAACCGGGTTGAATGGAACAAGCCGGTGCTGGCGTAGTTTTTTCGATATCGAACAAATGTCCGGCTCCTTGCCGCCCGAACCCTTACTTTTGCACCCACATGGGCCGTGAATCAGTCTGGAAACGCGTTAAAAACCGCTTTTTTCCCCCCGGAGGTTCTCCCGAGGAGCGGGGTTGTTTCTGGCAAACCGACCTGCATTCGCACCTGTTGCCGGGCGTAGACGACGGGGTGAAAACCCTCGATCAAACCCTGGTGTGCCTCCGGCAATTTGCCGACTGGGGCCTTCAGCGGATCATTACCACGCCCCACGTGAGCCGCGACTGGTATCCCAACCGAGCCGCTGAGTTGCAAGCCGGGTTGACTTCCCTCCGTGACCTCATTCAAACCCACGACCTTCCCCTGAGCATCGACATGGCCGCCGAGTATATGCTCGACGATTTCTTCCCCGACCTGCTCGCGTCGGGCGAGGTGCTTTCGTTTGGCAAGGAACGCTACCTGCTCGTGGAAACCGGCTGGGCCTCGGCCCCGATGCACCTCGACGACCTGCTGTTTCGCATCCAGACCCAGGGCTACACGCCCCTGCTGGCCCATCCCGAGCGCTACTCCTACTACCACGACGACGAAGCCGGACTGGCCCGCCTGCGCGAAACGGGCTGTCTGTTCCAGGTCAACTGGCCCTCGCTCACGGGCCGTTATGGGCGGCGGGTGCGGAAACAGGCCAACCTGCTGCTCAAAAACAAGTGGGTCGATTTCATCGGCAGCGACCTGCACCGCCCCGCCGATTTGGAGAACCTGAGGGAATTGTTCGGCTCCGAGGAGTACCGGCTACTGCGGGGGCAGCCGCTGCGGAATGCGGGGTTGGTGGAGTAGTTGAGTTGCTCACGCCCGCCGGAACTACCCGTTGCGGCGGTGGGGAGTAGCTTTCAATCCAACCCAACCACCCCGTAATACCTTTAAAAGAGGGGGACTTTTTCGTGGAGAGTCCACTAAGTTAGGGTGGGCAGAAAATCAACCGCGTTAAAGGGGGATTTTTTGAAACTCCTCGCTCTTGCTGACAGATTCTGGGGATCCCTTCGAATTGAAACCAAACCTGGCAATGGGGGCCGGGTGAATTTTCGCCTCGGCTGGAAAAGGCATCAGGTGAGCCTGAAACTGACGCAGAATAGCCCCCTTGCTCAGGTATTTTTCCGCGTAAGCCCGGGCGCTGATTCGGTACGGGGTCAGGTCGATAGCCAGGGCCTGTTGGATGGAATTGGTCAGCGCCCTGACCGAACCGGGTTCGACGAGGAGGCCCACCGCGTAGGAATCGATCACCTCGTAGAGGCTGGTACCGGGAGAAGCCGTCACCACCGGGCAACCGCCCGCCGCCAAAATTCCCGTCAGTTTGGAGGGCATGACCAAATCGGAGGCGTCCTTCATTTGCAGAATCAGGTGCAGATCGGCGCTGTTTAAAAACTGGTTGAACACCGGGGTTGGTTGCAAAGGCAGGAAATGCACGTTCGGCAACTTCATTTCCCCGGCAAGCCCGACCAGCGTCTCTTTGTACAGGCCCGCGCCACAAATAACAAACTGTACTTCGGGACGGTGACTAAAGTCACGGGCCACCGACAGCAGTTGATCCAAGCCCTGCTTCTGACCGATATTTCCTGAGTACAACACGATTTTATCGTTGGGCGCAAAGCCCCACTGCGCCTTCGCCACCGACCGGTCGGGGAGGGGAAACAGGGCATCGGTATCCACCCAGTTGGGAAAACTGACGACGCTCCGCCGGCCCTTAGCCTGAATGCGGGCAATCATTCCGGTCGAAATCGAACTGACCACATCGGCGCGCCGCAGCACGTACTTCTCCAGGCGCTCCAGGCAGGAAAGCAGCGCTTCGGATTTAATCAGGCCGAGTTCGCGGGCAATATCGACCTGCAAATCCTGAACGTGAACCACAACGCGGGTTTTTCGGAATAGGCGGTAAAACAAGGCCAGAAACCCCAGGTGAAAGGGCGGAGCAACCGAGAGGACGCTGTCGAACCGGGGCTTAAACAGCAGCCAGGCAAAGACAAAAAACGAAGACAGCAGGAACGAAAATTCGTGCAGAATCCGGGTGATTCCCGTTGGGTGCGTCGGTACGTAGAGCGGGCAGCGGTACACCGTGAGCAGGCCATTGGCCGAGATTTCTTTGGTGTAAAACCGGTTTTTGTACGGTTTCCGCACCTTCCAATCCGGGTAAAACGGGAAGGCCGTGACCACCGTGCAGGCAATCTCTTGTTCCACCAGCCAGTCGACCATTTCGCCGGTGTATTTGCTGATACCAGTCAGTTCCGGCTTAAAAAACAGACTATGGACTAAAACGCGCGGGTTCTTCATGGCGGTGAAGGGATAGCGTGAGCAGAAAAAAGTAGAACAGGAACTCCAAACGAATCAGGTACCCAGGCGGTACCCCCGGTGCTCCTGCATCCAGGTCAGCGTGGAGCGAACGCCTTGCAGGCGCGAGTAGGGGGTATCGCCGCTGAGTTGGTACGTATTCTCAAGCGGCAGGACGTTGTTGGTCGTCATGTTCGACAACCGGAAACTGGTAATCGGAAACTTGATGTGAAGCTGCGAAAGGGCATCCCCACACAGGGCCGCCGCCTTCAGGGCCGGAAAAGGCACCGATTTGATGGCTCCCTTTCCCATTTCGAGGGAGATTTCATTAGCCCAGTCGGAGATTTGGATAGCCGGAAGGTCGCCCAGGTAAAAAGTTTTGCCGTGAACGCCCGGCGAATCCATCAGCTTACGGATTTGGTAAACGGTGTTACCGATGTACCCATACGTTTTGGTGCAGGCTTTGCCAAAATCAAAGTACTTTTTCTGGTACACGATGGTGAAAAAATCGATGTACGGCGCGTTGAACCACGGCCCCCAGATGGACGTGGGCCGCAAAATCCCCCACTCGTACGACGGATTCCGAATCGCTTTTACGATCAGTTCACCCTTCACCTTGCTTTCACCGTACACGGTGTGCGGGGTGTACGTGTCGTAATCCGGGGGAATGAAACCCGGTTTGCACACGTACATCGACGAAGTGAAAAACACCCGCTTCAGGTTTCGGAGTTTGGCGGCGACGCGGATGAGGTGTTCCGTTCCGTCGGTGTTGGCCCGGTAATAGTCCAGGTCCGTCCCGTTCAGGTCGGTTACGGCGGCAAAATGGAGAATCACTTCGGGGTCGAAGGCAAGCACCTCGGCTTCGAGCGAGGGGTAATCGAGGAGGTCCACCGGCTTCCAATGCGGCCGGTGGGCGGGATTGAGCGGTTGGGCTTTGTCCAGGTTCAGCACCGGGTACCCGGCATCGGTCAGGTTCTGCACCAGGTTGGTGCCGATGAAGCCGGAGCCGCCGGTGATGAGGATTTTTCTGTTCGGCATTTTCATAACGCGTCAACGAAGCTGGGAAGCGGTTTAGGATTTCTGTTTTTTTAGAACGGCGGGTGACCCTGAGCGGAGCGGTCCGTCGCACGCCCTTCGACCGTGCGACGGACCGCTCCGCTCAGGGTCACCCGCCGCACGTTTTTACCAACTTTTTGAAATCCTAAACCGCTTCGGTAGTCAGGTTCCGCTTTCAGTTCCTGAGCAACCAGAACCAAAAGGTCTGCTTTAATTTTTTCGGCGGTAAAGTGTTGCGTGAACGACTTCCGGGCATTGCTGGCCAGGGTGTACCACGTGTCGTTGCGGTCTTTCAACTGGAGGAGCGCCGTTTTAACCTGCTCCGGCGATTGAATGTCGATGAGAAAGCCATTGTAGCCGTCCGTGATTAAATCGGGTATCGAGGCGTGGCGAGTGGAAATCACCGGGACGCCGCAATTCAGCGCCTCGATGATGGAAACGGGTTGGGCTTCGCGTGGGAAATACGTGGGAAGCACAAAGGCCGAAGCGTTCAGGTACAGGGCCTTGAGTTTGCTGCGGTCGTTCACTTTCCCGTGAATGCGAATATGCTCCGTCAAGCAATTCGCACTGACCAGCTTCTCAAAATTGCTGCGTTGTTGAGCGCTCAGCCATTCTCCCACAAAATCGACGCGGACGGTACTTCTTTCGTTTTCATTCATCCGCACCAGCGCCTCCAACAAATCCAGGTAGCCCTTGGATGGGGTCATGTTGCTGATGTAGCAGACCCTGAATTCGCGCGCCTCCCTTTTTTTGTCCATCCACTCCGCCACCTCCGCGTCCGTGCAAAGCACATTCCGGTCGACGGTGTTGCGGACGATGGCGCACTTGCTTTCGTCGATGAACGGCAGCGAGCGCTTCATCAAAATTTCGCTGGTGAAAATAGCCAGTGAAATCCGCTGGATGTAACGGCGGGTCAACCCCGAATGCCAACCACGCTTGAAAATGTCCGAGTAATTGCCGTTTTGGATGTTGATGACGACGTGTTTGACCTTCGGATTGAGCAGGCGAACGATGAAGGTATCGCGGAGGTGGCCTAAAATCGAACTGGCCGGGGTCAGGTAGCAAAGCCCGTACTCGTGCTGACGGCTCAGGACGTAAACCTGCCGGAACACCCGCATGAAATTGAGCAACACCCGGACGTAGTACACCAGGGACGAGGGACCAAAGGAAGGAGGGGCCAACACGCCGATGGACATATTGACGCAATGCACTTCGTACCGGTCGCGCAGCAAATCATACACGTACTGGGTAATCACCCGTTCCCCCGAACTGAAGGGCGGGGGGAATAGACCGACGATGAGGATTTTTTGGCGATTCCTGTTTTTCATGTCAATGGTTCCCCGGATCAGGAAAGTTGCGGTGACTCCGATCTGATGATGCGCGCCGGATTGCCGACCACCGTGCAATCGGGCGGAACGCTTTTCACGACAACCGCCCCTGCTCCGATGACGACGTTATCGCCAATGGTGACGTCGCCGAGAATGCAGACGTTGGACCCGATGTCCACGTTGTTACCAATCCGGGGGCAACGGCTCGTGCCTCCTTCCACGTGCTTGTTTCCAATGGTGGTCGAGTGCCGAAGCACACAGTTTTCACCAATCACGGTGCCGCCATTCACCACAAGGGCTTGTCCGTGAAACAACTGCAACCCCCTGCCAAGGCGCACCGACGGCGGAATTTCGATGCCCAGCACCCAAATGATGAAAACGCGGTAATAAGCCAGGTACCAAAAAAACAGAATCTTGAGCATCAAATTCGACTGCACGAGGGCCGCAAAGCGGTAATTCAGCATCACGAATTGCCCTTTAAAATTTTTGGCATTTCGGTTCCAATCCTGGAAAATTGAATTTGTGCTCATGCGTCAACCCTTTCTAATTTTTCCGGACAACAACGGAGCGATCAAATGCTTTCGTTTGTAGAAATAACTTCCAAGCGGGGTGCGGGAAATGTCTTTCTTAAAAACCACCCAAAAATGCCAAAACTTCGTTCTCAACCCCTGATCATTATACATGGCGACGGATCGGTAGAACTCATCATAAGTTTTCCGGTAGTTTACATCGCTGGTGCCCGTCGTACGAAAATTGGACAGGCATTTGGGGATGTGAAAAAACGGAACGTTCCGGGAAATGGCCCGGTGCATGAATTCAGCGTCCATTGTGTATCGAAAACCTTCCGAAAACCCCCCAATTTCTTCATAAACAGCCTTTGACACGAACACCGAAGGATGGTAGATAGAGGTGTATTTCCAAATGCTGTTATAATCGGAAATTCGAACGTGGCTGCTGGTTTCGTCAAAATAGCGGATGTCTCCGAAATAGATTCCTTTCTTTTTCGAATTCGCGATGTAGAAAGCTATGACATCGTTTACGCAAGTTTCGGAATAATAATCGTCAGAATTCAGCAGGCCGATCAATTCCCCTTTTGCTAAGGCAATTCCTTTGTTGAATGCATCGCTGATACCTCGGTCTTTTTCTGAAATCAGTACATCAACTCCGTCTGGGTGGTTTCTAATTATATCCAGTGTCCCGTCGGTTGAACCGCCATCGATGATGATGTATTCAATATTTTCTTTCTTTTGGTTTTTGATACTGTTCACGCATTCTTCAATATATTTTTCGCCGTTGTATACGATAGTAATAATAGAAATTAATATTGATTCAGAATTAGATAAAGGAGTAAATAACTGTAGCATATTGAATGGTTTGTTTAATTTATCAATTAATTTCTTGCAAAAAGAAACTTAAAAAAATTCCTAAATATAAACAAAAAAATGGCAGAAATATAGGCAAAACCATATGATGAAGAAATGTAAAATATGCTGTGAAATGGAGAAAAAATAAAAAATGATAGAGTGAGAAAATACAATATTTGTGCCGAATAAGAAAAAGCAATGTATTTCCTGACCTTAAACAAAATCAATGCAAGAATGAAAACATATATATAAGAACCTAAAATTCCAAAATCGGTAATCGTTTCACGAAAAGAAGTTGCCCAAATGTTATGGTTTATGCCATGTTTGACATAAAGGCTATCAATATCATCGTGAATTTTATCATAATCAATAATATTAAACTTAATTAAAAAATTAAACTGATATACCCCAAAGCCTACGTGAGAAAATTTATCCAAATTCTCAACAAAAATAGATAAATGATATATATTAGATCCAGTGTAGTCATATAGAGTAGAAATAAATATGATTAGGTATACACCATAGCTCAACTTATTTAATTCATTCACAGCACTTGAATTGATATACTGAAGTGAGTTTAAGTGATTAACTAGCTCAGTGTTATCTGCGCCAAGTCTTAAAGTTGAAAAGTAAGTCATCACAATTGATATAAGAAGAATTGTTAATATAAAAAAAAGAAATCTTTTAATAATATTTTTTTTTATCACTTCAAAATTTTTAAAGGTATATATGCAAATATATAATGTTCCAAAAATGAGAAAATTCACTCTACCGCCGTTGATCGGAATAAAAGCAACGCATGAAAGTAAAGCTAAAACATTAACGATTTTTTTATACTTCAAGTTATTAAAATTAGCTATAATGAAAGAGAAAACAAGAAGAAAAAAAAGCAGTACATACAATGTATCTTTGTAATTTCCAATATAGTTTAGACGTTCTTCTCTAATGGCCGATAAATCCTTTGAGAAATTTCCAATAAAATCAATAAATTTAAATAAGACAGTGCCAAACGCAATTATTGATGACCATAAAACGAAAACATTCAAATTATTTTTGACAGTCGTACCTTGAAAAATGTAATATTTACCCGAAAAAAGATAGCCAATGTATAAAACAAAAATTAATGATAATGGAAATAAATACGTGATGAAATTGACTTCTTGGATGAAAAACCAAGAAAAAGTCAATTGAATAATAACTATGAGAACCCAAGATAAAATTGTAAAATACAACTCTCGGATAGAAAAACAAGCTTTGAAAAAGTTCATGACAGTAATAATTGATTCAGTTGTGCATTCTTTTTTCCAACACAGGCGTATAAGTTTTGTGTAACATTGTAAACTTATAGCCATTTCTTTCGCCTATTGTTAACATATTTTCTAATTGGTCCCCGTGTACTTGGGTAACGTAAGAGCTTTCCTTTCCACTTGGAATCATTTTTGTGTAAAATGATGGATGTAGACTTTTAAGATCATCTACTTTATCTTGATAAAATTGTTTATCACTATTTTTCCAAAAATCCTTATCATTTGGTGCTTTCCCATCAAATCCCCACAAGTTGACATCTTTGGAGAAGGAACACGCGACAGGCAAAAGTAGCATAGGTAGCACGTTGCTTGCATTAGGTAAAAAATAATTTATACATAAGTTATGGTCAATTGACATAGTATTGTAATTAAATGGTACTGGGAACAAACGGTCTTCAAAACCTTTAAACTCTCTCAAACAAAATTTGTGAAAGAAACTGGGATAGACAAAAATAGTCTCAGGGGTTTCAGTTAATCTTAATTTAAGATCTTTTCTAAAATTTTCTGCGAACATACTGATACCAAAATGATAAATGCCATCCCCCGCAGTTATTATGTGAGGATTGATATGATGCCATAATTCTTTATCCTTTACGATTGTGTTACATACTATTCTTATTCCATCTTGCCAATTATGCAGATGAGCGTTTTGCAGTGAAGGGCCAGTTCCAAAAACGTAAGCTTTACTTAAACCCTTACTGCTTAAAACTCTTTTGAACTCTAATAGTTGATTTTGATATTTTTTGAAATCAACATCAAGCAATGTATTTAAAAAGAAATGATACTCCCATCCCTCGAATGGATTGGTTATATAGTCAACATTGAAAAAGTAATTACTGTAGAATTTTTGATAAAATGTGTTTACGGTATATCCAGCCGCTAATGAAATATTTTTTAAAAATATTGGTAAAGTTTTAGTTTTAACAATATTTAGCCGAAGCCCTTCTGGAGCAAGAAAAAACTCTGCTCTTCTTTTTATTTCCTCACAGGAGATTTGACTATCTTCGGATATGAATATATCTACGCATCCACTTTCTTTTGGTAGATGTATTAACTTTTTGAACACTTTAATGCGAAATTGCTTGACCATGTTAATGTATTGATTTATAAACTTCAAGTGTTGCTTGACAACAAGTTTTCCAGGAATATTGCTTGAGTTTTTCTCTCCCATTCTCAATGAAATTTCTAATTTTTTCGGTGTCGTATAACAACATCTTCACTTTATTTTCTAAATCTTCGCTCCTTCCATTTTCAAAATATAGCGCCGCACTGCCAGCGATTTCAGGAAAACAACTGCTATTGCTTAATAAAACTGGGCATTCGTTGGAAAAAGCTTCTAAAATTGGTAACCCAAATCCTTCGTATTCTGATGGGAAAATGAACATTAATGCGAATTTATATAAGCTGGCAAGTTCTGCATCGGATACATTGAGTTGAATACAGTGATTTTCAATTCCAAGCTCATTGTGCATATCCTTTTCATAATCTGTCCAACCACCGCCTCCGGCGCAAACTATGTGTATATTATTTGTTCGCAAAATTTTTGCGATACTTCTAATACAGAATTCATAGTTTTTATAATGGTCACGTTTTCCTACATATAATATGTAATTGGTATTGATGTGATTTGATAGCAATTGGCTCTCCTTTGAAGGAGGCGTGACTGTATAGCCATGATAAATTACAGATATTTTACTTTCTAAATCTGGATAATACTTTAATAGATCATTTTTTGTACACTCAGAAATGGCAATTATGTGATCAGCGTTTTCAATGCACTTTTTCTTGAACGATGTAATTTTTTGATAATAACTTGTTTGGAAAGGATAAGCTTCATCAATCATATCGTGTACTGTTAGAACGTAAGGCTTATTCTTACGCTTATATTTTAAAAAATATGGATTATAATACGTTGGAATAAAGATGTCATATCCCGAATAAAATAAGCTCGTTATGCTATGCAATCGGTTTATTGTTTTTTTAATACCATTTCCTCCAAAACTATTTATGTTATTTATCTTTCCGTTTGACTCATTTCTTAAGCTATTCAGGTACTCATTGTTCGTAAACTTGAGACTAAACCGGACACTGTCTTTGTTGTTTGTAATAATATGTTTGCCAATTTCACAAAAATACCTAGAGATACCCCCATACTGCTGTGTACTAAAAATCTGCTCGTCAAGTAAGATCCTCATTGCTTTGTTAGTTGTATGCTAAAACAACAGTAAAAATAATAATAATCACTGGTATTAATGCGCTTCGGGTTTCAAATTTCCATAAATCCATTTTAAATTCTCTAACTGATTTCAAAGTTGAAAACCATGTGTAGAACATTGAATAACTAATTATGAGACTGATTGGAAACGAATACACGCCTATACTTCTGTAAAGCCACAAAGTGCATATAATATAAATTGTTCCTGTCATACCGTTTGCAATATGCCAAACAATTTGATTCGATATACTGTATAATTGTAAGTGCATTGCACCGTATCGCTCAATAAAGAAAGATAAACTAATCAACGCCCAAAGTTTTGGATCGACAAATAGAATTTGGCTACCTATCAATTTCATAATGGGGGATGCTAATATTGCAACACTCACAACTCCTATTACGAACACCCAATGTGCTCGCATCATACCTGTTTGAGCAAGTTGGATTATCTCAACGGTTTTTCCCTTTGCATACAATTGTGATAATATAGGCAATTTACTGTAAAAAGGTGCCTGTGCGAAAGTTAGAATTAGCTGCATAACTCGCATAGCAAATAAGTATGATGAAACCTGTGCAATGTGTGAATTTTGAGCGTAAAACAAGCTGCTACTCTGGATTAAACCATATGACATGAGTACGCCTAATCCGCTTTTCCAAGCACTCGGCCAGATTTCACATAAGATGATTCTGTCGAATATGACTTTATTATTTTGTTCAAAACCACCTTCATTATACTTAATGCACAAATATCTGTTTCGTGCCACTGATGCGATTACCCAGAACTGATTAATGGCGATCAGCGTCATTAAGTTGGCATCCCATAAGAGTACTATAGAACTACCCAGAATAGATCCAAGCGAAAAAAATGTCTCATACCGACGGAATTCCGTAATTCGATTGATGCCTTGTAGATATACAGCGTAAGCGTTTCCCCAGAAGTTGATGGTAGTTCCAATTATGACTAATACCCATGCTATCCAGCCATCTGTTGGGTGAGCCAGCTGCTTAATTGGATTCAAAAGCGTCCAACTTCCTACGCTGATGAGTAAGAAAAATACGATTAGTGACATCCAATTGAACAAGACTTGCTGTGTGCCTACAACCCGTTTCAAGTATTCTCGATTAGGTTCTCCTGAGGTTATTCGCCGCTCACTACTTGAAGAGGCTGTTTCTACTCCACCCATTGCATATGCTATGAAGCGTGTGAAAGTAACGCTCATACCAAAATCTATCATCAGATTTAAAGTTATGATAGTACTGAACAAGTACCACAGCGTGATTTCAGCAGGGGAAAACTGCCGAAGTAGAAACGGAATAAGTATCACTAAATTCATAGAGCGCGAGGCCAGACTTGCCCAAGTGTTGATTGTGGGCGATGACCAGACTCTGGTTAAAATTGAACGCTCTTTGACGCTAATTGAGGACATACTTGAAATGAGAGAACGCATTTACAAATCCTTCAACACCGAACTAATCCCCCCATCGAGCGACAAATTCGCCCCGTGGATGAAGCCCGAACTTTCCGAGGCCAGGAACAAGGCCAGCTTCGCCACATCGCCGGGGTAGCCGATGCGCTGCACGGGGTGAATCTTGCGGAGTTCGTCCAGGGCACCTTCGTTGCCGTCGAAACCCGCCAGCAGCATCGCCGTTTCGATGGCGGCGGGCGAGATGGCGTTGACACGGACGCGGCCTTCGAGGTCCACGGCCAGGGCTTTCGTCAGGCCGATCAGGGCGCTCTTCGAGGTGGCGTAGGAAATAAACCGCCGCTTGGTGAGTTGCTGGTGAATGCTGCCGATGTTGATGATGCTGCCGTTGACTTCCTCCAGCTGGTCGAGAAAATGCTGGCTAAGTAACAACGGCCCGGTCAGGTTGACGGCCATCGTGTGGTTCCAGTCGTCGAGTTTCAGGTGTTCCAACCCGTCGAGCGCCTGCACGGCGGCGTTGTTGATGAGCACGTGCAGTTCGGGAATCAGCGCGTTAAATTTCTGCTTCCACTCGGCGCGGTACACCTCGCTGGTGCTGAATTGGTGCAGGTCGAACCGGATGAGTTGATCGGCTTCGTGGCGCTCGGAATGCTTCACGTCCAGCCCGTACACGTAGTACCCGCTTTCGCGGAAGTAGTGGGCCAGGGCGCTGCCGATGCCGCCCAATACGCCGGTGATGAGTGCTTTTTTCATGGCGGTGAATCAGCGGTTTGTTACTTTTTTCTTTTCAACCTTTCCCTACACGTCATTGCGAGCGGAGGTTTTCAAACGAGCGGAGCGAAGTTTGAAAACCGGAGCAAAGCAATCCCCTCCCGAAGACCGAGAGAGCCTAAACCAAGAACGTTTCCATTCCCACCGCTCTCGCCGAAAGCTACCTTGGTCTTCGGCAGGGGATTGCTTCGCTCTGCGGTCAAAATTTCGTTTCTCTCAATTTTGACCGCTCCGCTCGCAATGACGCGGTAATGGGTGCAATGACGGGGTGGGGAGGCGCTTTTTTTACGATTCAACGATTTCCCCCACCCCCAAAAACTCCACCATCTTCTCGATGGCCCGGTGGCTGGCGCGGCGGACGCCTTCGAGCGTGTTGGAACCGTTGTGAGTACCAAAAATGCAGCGTTCGAACTGGCGCAGTTCGGAGTCGGCGGGCAGGGGTTCGATTTCAAAAACCTCCAGCCCGGCGGAGTGAACCTTGCCGCTTTTCAGGGCCGCTACCAGCGCGGCTTCGTCGACGATGCCTCCCCGCGAGACGTTCACGATCCGCACGCCGTCTTTCATCCGCGCGATGGTGTCGGCGTTGATGAGGTGCTTCGTTTGGGGTGTCAGGGCGCAGGTGCTCACCACGAAATCGGCGGTGTGCAGTTCCTCCGGAAACGAGAGGAAGCGGTAATTGGCCCGGTCGTCGGCTGTGGGACTGGCGAAGGGATCGTACACGTTGAGGTGCAGATCGAAGGCCCGCAGGAACCGCGCCGTGGCTTTGCCGATGTCGCCGAAGCCAATCAGGGCCACGGTGCGACCAGCGAGCGACATTCCGGCGGGTTTTACCCAATTGCCCGCCCGTACTTCGCGGTCGATGTAATAGGTTTGCCGGGCCAGGCCGAGCACGTAGGAAACCGCGACGGTAGCCACTTCGGCCCCGAACATCTGCGGGGTGTTGATGATGGGAATACCCAGTTCGCGGCAGGCGTTGAAATCGACGTTGTCGACGCCAATGCCCCATTTCACGGCGGCGCGGAGGCGACCCGCCCGTCCGGCGCGGAACACGCGCTCGGTGGCGGGGTCGTCGCCGATGATCCAGCCGTCGGCGGTGGGCACCAATTCAATTAATTCGTCTTCCGTGAGGGTCTGAACCACGTTGGGGGCCAGTACCTCGATGCCGTGTTCGGCAAACAGGGGCCGAAATTCGGCCAACTGACGGAGCATGGGCGGGCAGGTGAGGAGAACGTTCATGGGAAAGTAGAGAGAATAGAGTAGAGGGGATAGAGCAGAGCGTAAACAGCAACAGGAATTAGCTATCCTCTTTACTCTCTACTCTATCCTCTCTTTAGTTGGCTAATTCGGGGCGGAGTTGGGTGAACAAAAACTCGGCGACTTTGAAATTCAATTCCACGTCGATGTCCTGCGCTTCCACGTCGGGAATCTCGTACATGAAAGGCCGGTCGCCGATGCGGTTGTGTTTGCGGGTGAGCGTGTCTTTGGTGAAGAGGTACATACACGAATTTTCCATGTACGTCGGGGGCAAATCCTGGGTGCGGAGCAAAATGGCCGGGTTGTGGTTGATGGCCCGGACGAGTTGATCCCAGAGGCGGGTTTGCAGGCGCGTCACGCCAAACAGCGAATCGCACATCGGGTACTGGTGCAGGAATTGGCGCAGACCCAACTCAATCGTTTTCGACGAAAGCAGCGGGTTGGTGCTGTGGGTCTGGAGGTAAAAATCCGCTTCGATCTGGCCGCAGATGTTCAGCAGCACGTCGTTCATGGGCACCGTTCCGGCCCGGAGGTGATCGGGGCGTTCGAGAATCGTCACCGTCGGAAAATGGTACTGGGCCTGTTCGATGATGACGGAACTGTCGGTGTCGATGATGACCTCCGAAATCAGTGAGCAGTCGAGCAGCGTTTCCACGATGCGGTGGAAAAGGGGTTTCCCGGCAAAATTCCGGTAGTTTTTCCCCGGCACCCGCTCGCTGGAGTGGCGCATGGGAACGATGGCGGCAATGGTTTGGGTCATGGCGGTTGGGCAGTTATTCGTAGGCAATTTGTTTCACAAGGGCGGGTGAAGGGCGTTCGGGAGGTTCCCGTCGAATCAGTTCGTTCGGGTAATAAAACCGCTCGCGCAGGCTCCGGTCGAGCGTCCCGACGAAGCGGTATCCCTGGTAAGTCCCCCAAAACTGCATCAGGCGGAACTGCGCGATGTCGCGGAGGTGGTGCCGGAGTGCGCCTTCCCGCCCGGCGGCGGCGTAGTCGCTGAGGAGGTTGCTCACCGTGAGGTAGAGCAAATCCCAGGGCGTAAACCGGGCGAGGGGCTTGAGGCGTTTGAAAGCGATGGCTTCGCGGTAGTAGCGGTTGAAGACCTTGCGGGGCGTTTCTTCGTGAACGTGTACGATCACCGCGTCGGCTTCGTAGGCAATCCGGTAGCCCCGGTTGAGCATCTCGCTGGCCCAGTGCAGGTCTTCGAGGCCGGTCAGGGTTTCGTCGTAGGGCAGTTCTTCCCAACGTTCGCGACGAATGGCCGCGTTGGCGTTGTTGCAAAACGGAATGCGCTGGTTGTAGTTGGACTGACCCGGAAACCAGCGGGCAAACAGTTGTTGCTCCGAAAATTTACTGTGTTCGTTGCCGATCTGCCGCCCGTAGGTCAGGGCCACGGCGGGGTCGGCAAAGGGGGCCAGGAGGTGGTCGAGCCAGTCGGTGTACACCGGGTACACGTGGGCGCTGGCAAACAGCAGCACGTCGCCCGTGGCGTGGCGGCAACCCAGGTTGAGCGCCCGCCCAAACGAAAACTCCTCCGGGCGAATGCGAACCACCCTCACGCCCCGGTGTTCGGCAATCCGCACGGTGCGGTCGGTCGAGCCGGAATCGACCAGGATCACCTCTACGGCGTGCGCAGTCTCCTGCCGCTCGATGCCGTCGAGGAGTTTGCCGAGGTGTGCTTCCTCGTTAAAAGCCCGGATGATGATGCTACACGTCATGCGAAACCATTTGGCGGAATGATTGCGGAAATGGGAAATTTAAACGGTCAACTAAGGGACAGCCGAAAGGTACCTGATAATTTTTCCGACCGCTTGTCATCCCGACGCAGGAGGGATCTCGTTGAGATTCCGAACGGTTGGTTAGGAGCAACGGGCTTGATAGGCCAACGAGATCCCTCCTGCGTCGGGATGACAAGCGGTCGGAAAAACCCGGTTTAGTAGGGAACAATCACCCATTCACTCCCTACCCAGCGTCGTTGGTTTTGTCGTCGCTGTAATACTTGTCGTACCCGTAGCCGTAGCTGTAGTAGTACGACTCCCCTTCGCCCACGGCGTTGAGGATGATGTTGAGTTTATGAAAACGCTGTTCTTTGTAGAGCGTCTCGATCATCCGCAGGTTGTTCTTTGGCGTCACGTCGTGGCGCACCATAAACAGGGTTGCGTCGGCGTAGGGCGCGATGAGTTGGGCGTCGGTCACCAGGCCGATGGGCGGGGAGTCGATGATGACGTAATCGAAATCCTTGCGGAGTTCGGTGATGAGTTTTTCCAGCCCCGGCCCGCTCAACAGTTCGGAGGGATTGGGCGGCAGCGGCCCGCTCGGAATGATAAAGTAGTTTTCGTAGCCCGGTACGGGTTGCAACACCTCCTCCAGCGTGGCTTCGCCGATGAGGTAATTGGTGATGCCCGCCGTGTTTTGAATGTCCACCGACTTCCGCAGACCCGGTTTGCGCAAGTCCATTTCCAGAATCACCGTAGGCCGACCGACCATCGCCAGACTCGCCCCCAGGTTGAGCGATACAAACGACTTGCCCTCGCCCGAAATGCTCGACGTAAACAGCAGCACCTGGCTATCGACCGCGTTGGAGCGCAGGAATTGCAGGTTGGTGCGCAGCGTCCGGATTTGCTCGGCAATCACCGAACGGCTCCGGGGAGCCAGCACCATCGCCTCGACGTTTTTGTTGCGGGTTACTTCGCCCAGAATCGGTACGTGGGTGGATGCCTCCACGTCGGCGCGGCGCGTCACCCGGTTGTTGAGGGCATCGCGGGTGGCCATTGCCCCCACCGGCAACATCAAACCAACCAGGCCGAAGAGCAGAAAAATCATCGGTTTCACCGGCTTGATGGGCTTGAGACCACCCCGCGCGGCGTCAATGGTGCGGCTGTCGGAAATGGTCGAAGCGTAGGCAACGGCGGTTTCTTCCCGCTTTTCCAACAGAATGGTGTACAGGTTATTTTTGATGGCCTGCTGGCGGGTGATGTCGAGCAAAGCACGTTCTTTCCGGGGAATGGTGCGGATTACCCCTTCCATCCGGCGGTTGTTGGACGAAAGTTGTTGCCGGGATGTCGTCAGCATGGTCTTCATCGTGGCAATGTTGTCGCTGATGTTCGACTTGGTGGACTTGATCTGACTTTCCAGCGAGAGCAGCGCCGGGTTTTGAGCCGACGTGGTGCGGGCCATCTGATCGCGTTTCAGTTCCAACTCAGTCACCTGGGTGATGAGGCCCAGCAACACCGGGTCACCGAGTCCCAGGGTCGAAGGCGTCATGCCCTGCTCATCCGACTGGCCTTTCACGTAACGCTGCACGTCGTCGAGGGCACCGAGTTGCAGGTTCACCTGGTTGAGCTGGGCGTCGTTGGTTTTCACCGTTTCCAGGAATGTCTGGGCCTGCATGCCGAGGTCGGTAATTCCCTGGGTGGATTTGTACAGTTCCACGTCTTTCTCGACCGTGGCCAGTTCGCCCGAAATCAGCCGCAGGCGTTCTTCGATAAAATTGAGGGTGTTGGCGGCAGTCAGGTTTTTATCGGCAATGGCGGCCTGGTTGTACTCCGTAATAAGTTGATTTAGAATAGCCTCACCCTTTTGCGGAACGGCGTCTTCCAGGGTGAGGGAAATCACCGTCGCGGCCTTGCTGGTGGGTTCAGCCTTCAGGTTTTTGACGTAATTGTTCACCGCCTCCGTCCGCGACAGGGCTTGCACGAGTACCGGTTCGGTCTGGGCATCGAGGGATTTCCGGGCAAACACCCGCAACCGCCCGTAGGGCGTCTGAATGCTTTGGTTGAGCGGGTACACGCGCTCATTGATTCGCACGCTACGCTCGTTGGGAAAACTCAACGCGAGCGGTTCTTCGTACAACAAGGCATTGGGGCGTTCTACGATCAATCGCACCGGCGACTCGCTGTAGATCTCGCGCTTGCCAAACGTGGTGGGGTGGAAGTACGCGACGTCGAGGTTCAGACGGCTCACCACTTTGTCCATCAGGGTGTACGACTTTAGGATTTCGATTTCATTTTCAACCACCGCTTTGGGCGCGAAAATGTCGAGGTCTTTGAGCAGGTTATCGGCTCCGAGGCCCTTTTTCTCGTCCTTCACGAGCAAGCTCGCCCCGATTTTGTAGATGGGCTGCTGGTAAAGCAGGTACAGGTAGCCTCCGGCGAGCAGCAACACCACCGACACCAAGAACCAGGGCCAGGCCCGCAGGTAGCGGAAGAGGGTAGCGCGGAGGTTGGGTTGGTCGGCCTCGACCATTTGGTAAGCCGCGTACGAATACGGGGAAGGGGGCAGTTTTTCCATTGGTTTGATTTTGGCGGAAATCAATTTTTGGTGAGAAGAAAGAAGGGAGAGGACAACTCAGTAGTCATGCTCACTGCTTACCAAAAACTTCTCACTAAACTTCATCTTCTAAAATTCAACACCAACACCCCGATGGCCGTGGCCAGGGAGGCAAGGACGGGTAAGGTGACAAACAGGCGGTCGGTCTGAAACGCCCGGGTTTTGACCGGCTCGATGTACACCACGTCGTTGTTGCGCAAATAGTAATTGGGCGAACGGAACACGTTGCGATCGTTGAGGCTCACCCGGTTGAACTCGCGCTGCCCGGCGGTTTCGCGGATGATGAGTACGTTGTCGCGGCGCCCGAAAATGGTCAGATCACCGGCCAGACTCAGGGCTTCGAGCAACGTAATTTTTTCATTCGGAATCGTATAAATCGAGGGCCGCGCCACTTCACCGAGGATCGACACTTTGTAATTTAGAAAACGCAGGTTGACGGTAGGCTCCTTCAAGTACAGCGTCAGGCGGTTTTTCAGCGTGTCCGCCGCTTCGCGCATGGTCAGGCCCCCTAATTTTACCCGTCCGACGAGCGGTACTTCGATGCTACCCTGGGCATCGACCAGGAATCCCACCGGTTGCTGCAACGCCGCGCCGGGCGTGTAGCCGGAGGCTGCACTGCTTATTCCCAGCGGCACGCTCGGTAAGTTAAACACCTCACTAGCCTCCGGACTCAGGCTACTGACGCGCACCGATAGAATATCATCGGATTGGATTTTGGGCGTGTACGCATTTTCGATGGGTTGACTGCCGTTCTGGAGCGAATCACTCTGGAAGTAGGCCAGCTTTTTCTGCGAGGCGCAAGAACTCAGCGAGAATTGACTGGCAACCAACAGGCAGGCCACGGCCAACGGGCTTAATCTTCGGGTATTCAAGGGTCGACTCAGGTGAATTTTCAAAACGTGTGGTTTTTGGTTGCTTCAAACCTACTGGTTTTTTTATGATTCCCTTCCGCGCCACGGTGGCCCTAAACAAGGAGGGAAACTTTTTAAAACATTTACTCTTTCACCTCCTTTAGCCGAAATACGATGTCGTGCGAGGCGGGTTTGGTACCTCCGAAAAAGGGCCGCAACCGGTACTGAATCGGCGGGAGCCAGTGGTAATCCACCGTGTGTTGGATCAGGTGGCCGTTGGGTTCCCGAAGCTGGTACGTCACCGTTTTGGCTTCGTAGTCCATCGCCAGGGCGCAATCGTACAACTTGTTCCACTCCACTTCGGTCAATTTCTTAAACCGTCGCCGGGTATTCACGTAGCAGTACGCCCAGAGTTCGAGCCGCTCCGTGTCGGGGTTAAACACCCACCCCAGCCGGGCCGAGTTGAGCTTGTGGTGCAGAAATCCGATGCCAAACACCTTGTTGATCGCATACCGGTCGCGCTGGGGCACGTTGCACCGAAACGTGGTGTCGAAACGCATCTGGTAGCGCAGCACCTTCTTCCCAAACAGCAGGCGGTAGGGTACTTCCGCCGTAAAATGCCGGCCTTTTTCAATTTTAGCCACCTGCCAACCCTGGCTGACCAGGGCCGCGTCGTCGGGCACGTCGGTCGAGTCGGTTTCCCCGCTGGTGCTTCCCCACGCCCTGGCGGAGGCGTTGAGGAGGCAGAGCAGCAGGACCAAACGACGAACGGAAATGGCGGTTTCGTTCATCAGGTTCTTCAAACGGGATGCCGCTTCATTAGAAGGGCTTCTCCGTCGGTTCGTTCGGGTTAGGCACTTCGTTCCACTGCAACACCGCCGGAGGTTCCTGGGGCGGGGCCATTCGTCTGGGCATTGCGTAGTTCAGGAGATGCACGACGACGTCGTAGGCCGTCCAGGCCACAATTTTAACGTCGAGCCAGGGAGTCCAGTGGCGGATGTAGTGCAGGTCCAAATTGACCCGCTCGCTCATGTGGCCTTCCGTGGGCGTTTCGCCCCGGCAGCCTTTGGTTTGAGCCAGCCCCGTTATTCCCGGTTTGACCGAATTGCGTTCGTAATAATGCGGAACGGAGGGTGCGAAGTGCGCATCGAGTTCCAGGGGGTGAGGCCGTGGCCCCACGAGGCTCATCGAACCCAGCAGCACGTTGAAAAATTGAGGAAATTCGTCGAGGCTGCTCCGGCGCAGGAAATCACCGATTGGCGTCACGCGGGGATCGTTGCCACTGGCTTGCACGAAGGGCGCGCCAGTTGGCGTGTGGTACATCGTTCGGAACTTGTAACACACAAAGGTTTTTCGGCCCCGCCCGGATCGTTTCTGTCGGAAAAAGAGGGGGCCGGGCGAATCCAGACGAATCAGCAGGCCCACCAGGGGCACCAGCCACGAAAGCACCAGCACCAGCACGGTGGCGGAAAGCACGATGTCGGCAAGGCGCTTGACGAGCAGGCTGAACCAGGATGATTCAAGCCGATTGGGAAAATGGCGGGTCGGGCTGAACGAAGCGTATCGGTCCCGAATGAGGGTGTTGAGTTGATTCATTTCCAGGTGTGATGGCGGTCAGCAACGAGGAGTCTTGCGGTTAAGCAATGGTCAAAGAAAAGACAAAAACCATTACAATCAATCAGCTTACCCAAAAAATTCACAATAATTTTTTTTTGGAACGGCCCTATAGATCGGGTGAAAATTGCCCGTACGTGCGTGAGAAGGGCATTTTTTAACGGGTACAAAAAAATAGCCCGCCGAAAATTGTAAAAACAACTTCCGGCGGGATGGTCTATTTAAAATTGAAAGATTCACAGACGAAATTGAGAGATGCGAAGGACGGGCTACCAGAGAGCGAAGGCCAGAGCTCAGGGCCCCGGCACCAGGTCGTATTCGTTCACCGAATTGCCGGTTTTACGGCTTTCAGCCGTGCGTTGGAGGCGCAGCGAAGCGTCGGTGGGTTCGGCCCGAATGTAAAACTCCACGATGCCGTTGGTGTTGCTGGGTTTTGGGACGAGGTTTTCCAAAATCAACCGCTGGTTGTCGGTCGAAACCGTCCAGGTGCCCACGGTTTCTTTCCCGTCCACGTCCTTCAAAATGGCCTTCGTCGGGCTGCTCAGGTCGAGGCGGTAGCCCGCGTAGGCGGGCTTTACGTTGCTGGCCGCGCCCGCCGTGTACACCAGCGTGTTGGCTTCCTTCACGGTCTGGGCTTTCCACCCGCGCCCGAGCAGATCGGTGATGGGCGCGATTTCCTTCGCCCGGCACCCCAGCACGAGTGCGGCGAGGGCGAACAGCGCGCCGGTTTTTCGGAGAAAAGAGGAACGGTTCATGGCTTGATGAGTTTGGTGCGCAGTACGCCCTGGTTGGTTTCGGCAAGAATCACGTACAGCCCGGCGGGCAGAATTTCAGTACGGAACGTAAACTCGCCCCCGGCCACCAGCACGGCCGCGTGGCGAATCCAGATTTTTCCTTTCAAATCGAAAAGTTGTAACCCCACGGCTCCCGCCACGTGGGGAGCGAAATGCACGGTCGCTTCGCCCGTGCTGGCCAGCACGCTCACCCAGCCCGGCGGCACCTCCGGTTCGAGGCCCACCACGGTTTCGGGCGTCTGCAAACTCACCACCTCGGAAGTGGCCGAAACTCCTGCCGCATTTTTGGCCCGCACCCGGTAAAAATACAGCGTCAATTCCTGGAGGCCGAGGTCGAGGTACGACGTGGTCAGGGGCAGTTCGACCACCGGGCTGAATCCCGTGCTGCCGTTGAGCGAGCGCTCCACCACGTAGCCGGTAGCGTTGGCCGAGCCGGGCGTCCAGGTCAGGCGAATCTGGTCGTAGTCGGCCAGTTCGGCTTTTAGCCCCAGCGGCGCGGCGGGCACCAGCGCCAACGTGGTGGCTTGGGCGACGTTGGAAAAGCCCGATGGACCCGCCGGGTTCATGGCCCGGATGCGGTAATGATACGTCGTCGAGGCGCTCAGGCCGTTGTCGGGGTAGGTGTTGGCGTTGGCCGGAAGGTCGGCGATTTTGCTGAAACTGATCCCGTCCGTGCCGCGCTCCAGGTCGAAGCTCGTTTCGTCGCTGGCGGTATCGACCCAGGTCAGGACAATCTGGCTGGCCGAGGTCGCGCTGGCCGACAGGCCCGTCGGGGCCAGGGGAATCGTGGCGGGCGGGGCGGGCGTGGTAACGCAGGCGGCGGTGGAATACCCCGAAACCTTGTCGCCGTTTTTGGCCCGAATCCGGTAGCAGTAGGCCGTGCTGGCCGTGCGGTCGTTGTCGGTGTAGGCACTAGTGTTGGCGGGCAGGTCGGCTATTTTTTGGAACAGGGCCGTGAGCGAAGAGGCGCGTTCCAATTCAAACCCCGTTTCGTCGCTGCTGTTGTCTTTCCAGGAAACCAGCACCTGCGTGCTGCTGGGTGCCGTGGCCGTCAGGCCGCTCGGCGCGGCGGGAATCGGGGTGGGCGGGGCGGGTGTGGTGGCGCAGGCGGGGTCGGTGAAGGCCGAGGGACCGGCGCTATTTTTGGCCCGCACCCGGTAGCAGTACGACGTGGAAGCCGCCGGGCTAAAGTCAGAAAAACGGGTGGCATCGGCGGGCAGGTCAGCGATTTTGTTGAACGGCCCGGCGGGGGCCGGGGCGCGTTCCAGTTCAAACCCCGTTTCGTTGGTTGCTAAATCCGCCCAGGCCAGGTTAATCTGCGAACTACTCGCCGCCGTGGCCGTCAGCCGGGCCGGGGCCGTGGGGGCGGTCAGGGGTGGGGCTTGAGTCGTCGCACAGGCGGAGCTAGAAAAATCGGAAAAGCGGCCCTGGTACTTGGCCCGCACCCGGTAGCAGTACGGCGTGGAGTCATTCAGGTTTTGATCGGAAAACGTGCGGTTGTTTTGGCCATTCACGTCGGCGATTTTGTTGAAAGGCCCACCCGGCGAAACAGCGCGCTCGACTTCGTAGCCGTCGCCGAAGGTGGCGTTGGTGTTCCAGGATAAATTGATTTGGCTGGAAGAAACCGCGTTGGCGCTCAGGTCGGTCGGGGCGCTCGGCGTGGGCGGCGACTGGGTGGTAGCGCAGACGGTATTGGAAAAACCCGATTCCCCCGCGCCATTTTTGGCCCGCACCCGGTAGCAGTATTGCGTGGTGGCGCTCAGGTTTTGGTCGGAATAGCTGCGATTACTCTGGCCATTCACGTCGGCAATTTTTGAGAACGGCCCACCGGGATTGTCGGCCCGTTCCACCTCGTAGCCGTCGCCAAAGGTGGCGTTGGTGTTCCAACTCAGGTTGATTTGGCTGGAAGAAACCGCGTTGGCGCTCAGGTCGGTCGGGGCGCTCGGCGTGGGCGGCGACTGGGTGGTGGCGCAGTCCGCCCGCGAAAAATCCGACGTACCGCCCGCGTTCCGGGCGCGTACCCGGTAGCAATACTCGGTGCCCGCCGACCGGCCGTTGTCGTCGTAACTGGGGGTACGGCTGTAGGGCACCGTGGCGATTTCCGAAAAACGCCCGCCCGAACCAAACGCCCGCTCCACGAGGTAATCGACCGCCAGGCCGCCGCCGCCGTTGCTCCAGGTGAGGCGGATGCTCGTCTGGCTCTGGGCCGAAGCCGACAGGCCAGACGGAATACCGGGCGGTTCGGGGGGCGTCTGAATGGCCAGCTCGTTGGAATACCCGGACGGCCCCCGGCCATTGACGGCCCGCACCCGGTATGACCCGCCGATGCCCGAACCCGTGCGGGTGTAGGTAGTCACGTTGGCCGCTACGTCCCCGACTTTACTCCAGGACGCAAACCCGTTGTACTCGATTTCAAACCCGGTTTCGTTGGAGGAATTATCGACCCAGTTGAGGGTAATCTGGTTGTAGGCCGGGGCACTGCCCGTCAGGCGGGAAGGCGCGGCAGGTTGACCCTGGCCAAGCACCCGTTGGCCCGTGAGCGGGAACAGCCCACCCAGGAAAATGGCGAAAAAAAGCGTCTTGTTCATGGAAAAGAGGGGCGTTACCAAGTACTTACCGTACCCAACTTCACGGTTTAGGAGTGCTTACTTTTAAGGAAGGGCCCGCCAACTGCTCCCCATCGACGCCAATCACCACCACGCGCACTTCGGCTTCCGGCTCGGTCCCGATTCGGTTGAGGGTGGTTTGGGTAGCCGTGAGGTAAGGCGAAGCAGCCTGAAACCCGCCTTCGCCGCGACGGAGCTGCACCTGGTACCCGGCGAAGTCGCCCGGCTGGGGTGCGGCGGTCCAACTCACCAGCAGGCTGCGGTCGGCGGGGTTGAAGCGGACCGTGGGCGCGCCGGGGTTTTGCAACGTGCGTCCGTCGTCGAGGCGCAGGAGGCGGTCGGCGGAGGGAGCCGAGCGCAGGCCCGTGCTGTCCACCGTCACCACGATGTACCGGTACTCGCCGGAGGGCGGGGTGTCTTCTTCAAACTTCGGGGCGACCGTCCGGCCCGCAAACTGGTAGGCGGCGTTGGGGGCATTCTCGGTTCTCCGAAAAACCTGGTACCCGGCCACGTCGTCGGAAGGGGAAGGCAGCCAGGTGAGCGACACCCGGCCCCCGGCGTTGCGAAGGTCGTCGAGCACGGGCGGGCGGGGCGGCACCACGTCGGGTAGGCGCAGGGTGAGGCTGGCCGGGGCGCTTTCGTTGAACGATTTATCGGCGGCGGTAACCCGGTAGAAAAATCGGTTGCGGGCCGTGCGCAGGAGCGTGTCGAGAAAGCGCGTGAGTTGTTGGGGTTTCAGGAAAAGCTGCTCGTAGGTATCGGCCTGCTCCTCCAGGCCCCGGTACACGTAGTACCCGGCCAAGTCGGGTTCGGCGTTGGGGTTCCAGGTGAGCAGTACCCGGCCCAGGGTATCGGTTTTCGCGGCCAGGCCGGTGGGCGTTTTTGGGGGTGTCTGGTCGGTAAATGCCACGTTGGTCGGGGCCGAACGCGCCCGGTTGCCCGCCGCGTCTTCGGCTTCGAGGTAGTAGTGGTAGCTGGTTCCTTCGCGGGCCGTCAGATCGGTAAAGGCCGTGTCGAGCCGGGAAAGACGGGGCGTTTGCAGCCGCACGAAGGGTTGCTCCAGTTTGGTACGGCGGAACACCGTGTACCCGATGCAGTCGGGCGAACGCGAAGGGTTCCAACTGAGCCGTACCTGCTTACGGTCGATGCGGGCCGTGAGGGCTGCCACGGGCAGAGGTGGCTCCAAATTACGGATAATGACCGTCACGGGCGCACTCCGCTGGCCGGGGTGGGCAAATTTGTCGAGGGCGGCGAGGCGGTACGTGTACGTGTGCCCGATCCGAAACGTGCTGTCGCGGTCGACAAACAGTGCCGTGGGCTTCTTGCCATTGACGGCTTCACTGACCAGCACCGGGCGGTCGTTGAGTTGCACCTCGGGGCCGCTGCCCACGCGCCGTAACACGTGGTAGGCCAGGACGTCAGACCGGATGTCCCAATTCAATTCCACTTCATACGCCTTTTTTTGCCCGGCAGTAAAGCCGGTCGGTGCGGTAAGGGGCTGGTGAGAACCCACCGTCAACGGACGCGACAGCCCGTACTGAAGCTCTTCACCGTTGAGTACCAGCGTTACGGCGTACTGGTACGTTTGCCCGAATTGCGCGGTGGCGTCCTGGAAATACTGCCCGGCGGCTTGGGCGAAGGCGTTGTCGATCAGGGCTTCCGCTGCAAACAGTCGGGTGTAAAAACGCTCCCCGTCGGGGGCTTTGGTGAGGGGATCCCGAAAGCCTTCGTAGCGCCGCTGTGCGGCCGTGGCCGTGCGGCGCTCGGCGGGCGTCAAGGCCGGAGCCGATTTCAAGGGTTGAGCCGTAAGCCGGGTCCAGGTTTTCTCACCGCTGCTTTTGCGCAGTATGTGAAAACCAGCCTGGCCCGGACGCGTCGGGACTACCCATTTCAATTCGACGGCCCGACCGCCTGGTACGGCGCCAGCGTACACTTCCACGTACTGGGCCTGTTGGGCTAAGGCAGGCAGACCGGCAAGCAGAAACAAGACGGCATAGGTTGTTTTGAAAACCATTGTGATGATGCGTTTAGCAGATGATTCCGAGCGTGACGGTGCAACCAGCCGATTTGAGGCCCTGATAGACCCCGTTCACAACTTTTCCAATCACCTTCCCGGCGGCGTCAAGGACGTACTCAACGCCGTCTTTGATGTACCTGACCAACTTCCCGGCCTTGTCCACGATGTACTGCACGCCCTCGGCAACCCACGTGAAGAGGCCCTCGCACTCGCCTTGCACTGTGCCGTCGTTGAAGCACATGTCGGCGACCGAGCCGTTCATTTTCAAACGCGGCTCGCCGTTTTTAAAGGCCAGCACCAGGTTGAAGCCTCCAATGACCGGGTAGCAAACGCGCTTGTTGTAGGCCACGCACACGGGGTTAGGCAAACTGAACTGAACGCCTTCGTTCAGGTCGACTAGTTTCGCGCTGACGTCGAGGCCCGCCTCTGAGTAATAGCCCGCCACCAGCGTAATGGATTGGTTGAGGGAAGCCTGCATCGAAATGTCGGGGATTTTATCGGTAGCCAGCGTGGCCCTAAACGTGGCTTCCGTTTTGACGGTGAACTGCGCGTAGATGCTGAAATCGCTGATGATGGGAATATTCGCGTTGCGCGTGTCGAGGTCAATCAGGGTAGCCGTCGCTTTGGCGAACACCCCAAGACCGTGGGTCGGTACGCCTCCGAGCGGCGAGTACCCGTTGGTGGCATACAACACCAGGTAGCCACTGGCGCTGGGGGTGAAACTGCCCAACATCCCGCAGAGCGCCTTGAACTGAACGGGTGACCCCGGCTCGCCCACGGCGAAAACCAGGTGATTTGCGCCGCAGTAAAACCCCAGTGACCCCGTGGCGCAGCCAACCGTCAGGTCGCAGTGCGTCATGGTAATTTTACTCGACAGCGATTTGTCGAGGATGTTGATGGTCACGTAGCCGTTGCCCTTGATGCGCGAGGTGGTTGCATCGCCGGTGCCGCCCACTTGCTGGATGAAGAAATCCCCTTGCAGGTACATTTTTGAGGGGACGAAACTGTTCAGGCACAAGACCTCGAACGCGGTGCGGCCCCAGAGGATATGACCGCCTTCGCTCGACCGGACGGGCATCGAGAAAAACGCCCCGAATTGGACGGCGTCGTCGACGACGTAATCCTCGTTGTTGATGTTGGGGTTGCCCGAGGCGTGGATCATGTGGTGGTAAAACCGGCCCTTAAATCCGTAGGCTTCCAAGTCGATGAACAGCGGCACTTTGATGGCATCGCCTTCGGCTCCGACCTCCACAAACCAGTACTTTACGTTCTGGCGCTTGCCGGTGATGATGAGCGTCTTGACATCAAGCACGATGGGGTCTTTGATCTTCGCTGTTACACTGGCTCGAAATCCATTTCCATACGTGGCGTCGTCGTTGAAAAGCGTGAATTCGGCCTCGATAAAACCAAGCGAGGGATGATCGAAGCTGCCCTTGATGGTCTGGTTGGCCTCCACCTCCAGTACCCCCGCCGGGGCCGACCAGCCCATCGCCTTCGCCAAACGATCCTCGCGTTGGGTGGCCAGCCAGGCGTCGTGTTCGGCTTCGTCGGGGTCGGCGCTGGGGCCGAAGGTGCCGCCCAAGCCCAGACTCAGGTTGCCCGCCGGTTGCCAGTCCACGGCGGCCAACTCTGTTAGCGACAGGTCCGGGTCGTCGGTCTTGAAGTTGTCGGTGGGCCGGGGAAAGCTGACGCTCACGGTTTGCTCGCCGTTGGTAGTAATTTTCTCACCCAACGTCAGCGTGCCCGCCAGGGTGAGGGTGCAGGTGTTGCCACCGGTTTTTTCGGTTTCCAACTTGGTCTGGCGCACCTGGAAATTCAGCCCGTTCAACTCCGCTCCCACGTAGTCGGTGGGCACGAGGTCGTAGTTGGTTGTAGCCACGTTACCACTGGCTGCGCTGCCGAAAAATCCATCGAGGGGGTTGTAAAGTTTACCGTTGGGGTGAATGCCGATGCCCCGCACGCCCAGCCCCTTTGTGCCCGTTTGGAGAAAATGCGTGGGGTCGGTGCCGTTGAAAAACCGGAACCGCGCGTCGAGTACAAACAAAGTTCCGTGCTTGGTATCGGTCACGAACGAGCCGCCCTTCGGCATCATCAGCACGCGGTCGCCCGCCGGGGTGACCACCAACTCCCGTGACTTGCTGCTGAAGTTGTGTACGTTGGCTTCGCCCAGGCCTTTTTCCGTAACCGGCACGGTCAGTTCGCCCACCATCCCCACGAACGGAACGTACACCAAGCCTTTGATCAGGCCGCTCTCCAGGCGGGTGTGGTCGAGGGCCAGGTTGGCGGCGGTAAACTGCGCCGGGAACCCCAGGAACTTGGTCTTGCCTTTAAACTCCGCGTCGGCGGTTTCCAGCGGCGGCGATTTTTTGGTCGTAAACCCAAACCCAATGTTTTTGGCCAGTTGAATCGGCACCAGCGTGCCCTCGGCGCTGGGGTTGGGGGCAAAGAGGACCTTCGGCTTGGGCACCGTCAGGCCCGTAACCCAGAGCGGAAAAGGCAGGTCGTCGGCATCGGGTAGCTCGGCCAGCTTTACGTTTAGTTTGGTCAAGCGCAGGAACGCCCGAAACCCCTCCGTCGCTTTGGTGTTGACGGTGTACTGCTTGCCCTCCACCGTAGTGGTTTTGGTGCCCTGCTCGTCGGTTCCCGCGATGCGGTAGGCGAAGGCTTCGGGCAGGGTCACGGTGAAGGCCAACCCGGTGCGGCCTTCGATGGGCACCGTCAGGCCGGGCAAATCCTCCCGGCCCGAGGGCACCAGCAGCGAGCCGTCGAGTACCACCCACAGCAGGCCGTCTTTGATGCGGAACTCGCTGGTGGGTAGCAGCGTGAGCTTAAAACCCAGCGGCGTGGTCAGGGCAAGGTCGTATTTGTTGTTGAATGGAATCCGCAGGCTGCCATCGTCGAGGGTTTGGAGGACGTTCGGGTCCGCCTGCACCGGGATTGGCCCGCCCGTCTGCGCGGCCTGGGGTGGGGTCTGCGAGGAGGCGAGCGCCGTCTTTTTTCCAGGGGGCGTGCCCGGCGTCGCGCCGGGGGCGGAGTTGGTCTGGATCGACGGCGACCCCAGGTTGCCAATCGTCTGGCCCGGCACGTTCGTCAGGGTGTTGGCCGGGTTGGTTACGCCAGCCACCACCGGCACGGGCGCATTCGGGCCCGTTTTTTCGGCCACGGCTCCGGTGGAAGCGGGTAGTTTCAAGGCCGTTACGTCAAGGGTCGTGCCGACGGGAACGCCTGCTACCCCCGCCGAAAACTTGGAATCAGCCCCGGAGGGTTTGAGAAAAAACGAAGTAAGCAGCGGCGATTCCCACTTCAGGCTGCCGCGCACCTCGGCTACTTCGGTGCCCGACGTGCCGTCGGTGGCGTTTTTCGTGAATACATTCTTGCTTTCGTCGAGCAGAAAGGGCAGGTTGGCTTGCAGAAACAACGTGCGGTAGGTCAGTTCGGCCGTGCCGCCCGTGTGGGGGGCGGTCTTGAGTTTCCGTACAATACCTTCCGACGAGCGGCTGGTGGACGCACCCAGCCGGAGCGACGACTGCGCCAGTTTTACCTCGGTCGTGCCTTTCATCACCACGTAGTCGTGGTAGCCTTTGGTCTCGGAAAATTGCCCGGCTTTGAAGCCCGTGGGCCGGACGGTAAGGTCTTTGAACGACACCGGTACCTCCGCCTCCAGGGGGCTGAGGAGCTTGATTTTTCCTTTGCCACTGAAATGGTCGGGGTCGGGGTTGGTCACCTTCAGGTCCGTGACGGCCAGCCCGGCCCAGGTCAGGGTGGGGGGCGTCACGGCCAGATCGAACTGCGCCTTCGGGGCACTTTTCCCGTAGGTGAACGCACAGACCGGGCTTTTGCCCTCGTTCAGAAACGTCAGTTTGCCCGTCGGGTCGCTGGCCTGCACCCGCCAGGCGTAGCGCTTGCCGGGCGTGAGTTTGGGGTACTGCGGGGAATACAGGAAACTGTTTATCTTCAAATCCCGCACTTCCACCCCCGACAGCGGCAGGTTCACGGCGTCGATGTACACGTTGGGGTCCACCCCTTCGAGGGGCAGTTCCAGCACGCGTACCGTGTAGCGCACCTGGTTGGGGGCCACGCCCGCCGGGGGCGACCACGTAAACGGCAGCGCCTGGGGCGTGGTGGCAAGGGCTGCTTCGTCGCAGAGCGGGGCAATCAGAATCGGCGGCTCCACGTACCGAATCATAAACGGCGCGCTGCATCCCAGCGGAAATTCGGCGGAAAGCAAGCGGCTACTGCGGTTGTCGTAGGCTTCCACGCAAAGCTGGTAATTGCCCTCCGGCAGGGGTTTACCCTGCACCAATTGATTTCGATCGAAGCCCTCGACTACGAACTGGGCCACGTCGAACAGCCCCTCCAGGTCGGCCCGGTTGAGCAGGCGGTTTTCCATCGGCCCTAAGCGCAGCGGCAGGCTGGGGCGGAAGTTGGGCGGGGTGGCGATGGTCACGCCGTTGTCGCCGGTTACTTTGCCGAGCAGGCGCACTTCGAGGGGAGCAGTGCTGGTGTTGCGCACGAAAATCTGCACCTGGTTGCCTTTGCTGGCGTAGTCCTGGAGGTAGGAAGAGTACGGCGGCAGCACGTTGACCGTCACGCTGACCGACTGGGCATGGGCCAGCCCGGCAAGGAGAGAAAAGAGCACGACGAATGTGAACGCGCAGGCAACGATTCCCCTCCTTAAAAAGGAGGGGTGCCCCGTAGGGGCGGGGTGGTTCGTCGGCGGATGGAAGTAACTCGCTGGCAACCCAACCACCCCGCCCCTACGGGGCACCCCTCCTTGATAAAGGAGGGGAAACCACGGCAATTCCCCTTCTTTTTTAAGTCCGCTGTGGATACGAAGGGTAATCTTTTCCTGAATTATAAATTGCTTTTTCATTGTCCAAAAGTCAAAGTATACCCCGCCGTGCCGCGCCACTCGTTGAAGCGCTGCTCGGCCAGGCCGGTATCGGAATTGAGGTAGCTGCCCAGCAGGTTGATGTGGTGGCGCGGGGCCAGCAGGTAGCCTAGCGTGAGCGAGGCGTTAATGACCTTCCCCCGTAGCTCCTCCTGCCGGTTGAACAGGTAACTGCCCGTCAGGTCGGCGGTGAGCACCCGGTTGAGCGTGGCCACGTTCAGGCCCAGCGAGGGGCCAAAAAACCGCAACGCGCCGCCCTGAGCCAGGTCGGTTTGGGTGTAGGAGCCGGAAAGATTGGCCCCCACGCCTTTTTCGGTCTGCTGGGCGTAGTAACCGAGGCTCAGGAACGTGTTTGTGTTTTCGGTGAAAACCGCCGTGCGGGCGTTCAAATCCTGGAGTTGCTGGCGCTGGGCGGTAAGCGTGACGGTGTGGCTGAACAGCGGGCTTTGCACACTGTAGCGGAGGTTGGCCAGGGCCGAAAAAGTATTCTGGGCCAGCTTGAGCGTGTCGATGACGGGCCGCAACCCGGCCCGCTGGCTGATGCCGTAATTGGTAAACTGCAAGTCCAGCCCAAAACTCGGTACCGGGTTGTAGGCCAGCGTGAACGAGCCGATGGTGCGGCCCGTGCGGGCGGCTTTGTGGCTGCTGAGGTTGTCGTGTTGCAGACCCAGGCTGCCCAGCAGCCGTACTTTTCCGCCGAGTAGATTCAGGCTGGGGGCCAGCGTGTAGCTTTCAATGTCGCTCTGAAAGTAGTACGCGCCCATCGTCAGGAAATTCGGCTCCACGCGTTTGTACTGAAGTTTCAGCCCCACCACCTTGCCCCGGTAGCCCAGCCCCACCTGCACCGCCGTGGTTACCTGCGAAGAAAGCCTGGGCGTAAACAACCGCAGGAAGAGGCTCCCCGGCCCGGTCCCTTCCACGGCCACGGCGGCGGCGCGGGTGTCGCGGGCGTAGGCACTGACGGCCCCGTCGAGTTCGAGGAAAAGTTTGCGTTCCAAAAAATTTAATCGCGAGGTCACGCCCAGCACCGCGTTTTCGGCGGGAGCCACCCGGCGCTCGTCGGCGCGGAGGCGAGCGGAAGCCGTGTCGTCGGCGGCTTTCAGCAACACCACGTCGAAATAATTGCTCGCCGTGCCGTAGCCGAGTTTCAACGCGTAGCCCGTGCGGCGGAAGGAGGGCAGCACGTTGGGGTCGGCCAGGTCCGATTCGATGGCTTTGTTGAAGCGTCCGTACACCGCCCCGATCCGGAGTTTGCCGGGATTGAGTTCCACGCCGCCGCCCAGAAACGTGTGTCCGGCCAACGTGAAGGGCGAAAAACGCACGTTGCGGTAGCCCGCGTGGACGGTAATCCACCGGTACGTTGGGCTGACACCGAACTGGTTGAAGGGCTGGCGGAAGGCGCTGCCCTGGTTGCCGAGCGTGGCCGAAAACGGAAGCGAAATGCCGCCGGGCAGGCTGATGGTCACGACCCCGTTGAGACCGAAGGGCGAAGGCTGGTTGCGGGCCTCGCTGCCCGACGCGGCATAAACTCCGGCGTAGGCGCTGAGGCTGCCCGTCACCCGGACGGGTTTGACTGCCTGCGCCCAGCCGACGGCGGCCCCGCCGAAACCGGGCAGCAGGCCCATCAGGAGTATCGAAAGCCGTAGAACATTTTGCATGACACCGTGCGGAGAAAGAACGGGTCAAAACTACGGATCAGGCCAATAGTCGGCAATCGGATGAATGTATGAAGGGGAAAATACGGGGGCGTAGAAAACGGGTAAGTAACCCCTTGATTTTCAATGGAAAACAAAGAGCCAGACGAAGAAAGTTCGTCTGGCTAAATCAGGGAATTTCCTCCGTAAAACCGGAAAAGTACGTGGTATACCCTCAGCGAAACAGGCCGGTTTTCATCGCTTTCACCACCGCTTCCGATTTAGAATTGACCTGCAATTTTTCGTAAATGTTGCAAATGTGCGTGCGCACGGTGCCCATGCTGATACCGCAGTGGGCGGCGATGAGTTTGTAGCTGTCGCCCTCGACGAGGCGCTGGAGGACCTCGCGCTCTTTTTCGGTGAGGGAAAATTCGTCCGTTTTTTGCGAAGGCTGCTGAAAAGCCGCCAGCACCTTGAGCGCCACCGAGGGCGTCATCACCGCCCCGCCCGCCGCCACCAGCCGGATGGCCTCGGCGATGCCCTCGGCGGGGGTTTTTTTGAGCAAATACCCCACGGCTCCGGCGCTGACGGCCTCGAAAATCCGGTCGGGGTCTTCGTAAACCGTCAGCATCAGAATTTTCGGAAATAGCCCCGCCCGACGCAACTCCCGCACGGCTTCGATGCCGGTGCGGCCGGGCATGTCCACGTCCATCAGCACCACGTCGGGCCGGTCGCGGCGGACGGCTTCCACGGCATTGAGGGCGTCGGGGTAGGCGCTTACCACGCGGATGTCACGCCCCGTTTCGAGCACGAGTTGGAGCGTGCTGCGGAGGGAATGGTTGTCGTCGAAAATGGAGAGGTGAATCATGGGCGTGGGTGAATTGCTGAGTGAGGAATGAGGCCGGGCAAAAGTACCGGGCGGACGAACGCGGCGAAATCGGATAATCATCCGAGCCTCAATCCGGGCAAGCTCAGCGTGACAGCGCCGAACAAAAAAAATTACCCCAGCGGCACGGCCAGCCGCAGCCGCGTGCCCTGGCCCGGAGCCGACTCCACTGCCAGCGTACCACCCACGGCCACGGCCCGCTGGCGCATGGTTTTCTGGCCGTTGCGCGAACTGCCTGCGGTGGGGTCAAAGCCCCGGCCGTTGTCTTCGATGGTCATGGTAAACTGCTCTTTTTGCTGCTCAAACCGCAGGGCGGCCTCGGTGGCTTCCGAGTGCTTGACCAGGTTGTTGATGGTCTCTTTCCCAATCAGATACACCGCCCGGCGGGTGTCCATCGGCACGGCCTCGTCGGGTAAATTCGGGTCGAGGTGAACGTGAAATTGGATGCCTTTGGATTCCATCAACGGTTGGGCGTATTCCTGCAAACGCAGGGCCGTGCGCTGGAGCGAATCGTTGCCGGGGTGGATGGTCCAGATGATTTCGTCCATCGAATCGAGCGTCTGACGGGCATCGGTCTGGATTTTCTGGACCAACGTCCGGGCGGCTTCGGGTTGGTGCTCGCCCAGGCGGGTATCGGTCAAGCCGCTGAGCATGGAAATGCTGCTGAGGGTACTGCCAATTTCGTCGTGCAAATCGGCAGCGAGCCGGTTGCGCAAGGTTTGAGCGTCTTCCAGCCGTCGGAGCCGGGCGCGGTTGAGCAGCCAAGCACTCACCGCTGCCCCCAGCAGCAGCAGCAGCAGCCCGCCGACGATCAACACGTTGCGCTGAAAACGCTGTTGGCGGGCGGTCTGGGCCTGGAGTTGAATCTGATTCTGCTGCTGGCTGATTTGAAACGTAAACTGGGCGGCGGTGGCCTTGCGGGTCACTTCCTCGTTGTTGAGGCTGTCGCGGTAGGCAAAATACAGGCCCTGGTAGCGGTAGGCTTCGGGGTAATTGCCCCGTTGAGCGTAGAGGTCGGCCAGGGTCTGGCTGGCATCGCGCACGTACTCCTTGCGGGCCGTTTGCCGGGCGATGGTGAAACTCTGGAGGCCGTAAACCTGCGCGCTGTCGGGTTGCCCCAAGTGCCGGTACGCCCGGCTCAGGGTGTTGGCCGTGACGGTTTCGCCCCAGGCGTTGTGGTCCCGCCGGGATTGGGCCAGCCCGCGTTGGGCGTGGAAAACAGCCAGGGAATACCGGCCCTGTAACTCGTAGAGGCCCGAAAGTTGCCGGTCGAACAGGGCCAGTGTCGCGGCCGGATACTGCGCTTTCCGCACCCGAAACGCCTCGTGGTAGGCCGCCACGCCTTCGGGGTAGCGGCCCATTTTCTGAAACAAACTCCCCATCGACGTCAGGACGTAATATTGAAACGTAAGCCCCGTCACGCCCGCAATTCCCCGGCCCGTGCGTAACCCTTCGCGCAGGTAACGCAGCGCCTTCGGGTACTCGCGCAGGGCGGTGTAGTTTTCGGCCACCGAGCGAAGGGGAAACTGCTCGCAGCGCACGCAGCGGGCTTGCCGGGCCGTGCGGAGCGCCCGCAGGTTCCAATGCAGGGCGGCGGCGTAGTTGCCCTCTACCCAGTCGTAGTAGTAGCCAATCATGCACTCGGCGTTGCTGATCAGGGCCGGGTCGTGGAGCGATTGGGCGAGGGTTAGCGCCCGTTGAGCGTGAGTAAGGGCCTGTTTTTTTTCCCCGTTGCTCACGCGTTTGGCGGCTCCAATGCCCGTCAGAAGTTCAATGAGCAGCCGCTTGTTCCCCGATTTCTCGGCCACGCGCAGGGCATCATCAAGCCATTGCAACGCCCGTTTTTTTTCGGAAAGACGAGTTGGCTCGTTGCGCGTCAGGTAATAGAGCTTGCTGCCGAGGTTACTCAGGGCCAGGGCTTGCCCTTCCAGGTAGCCGAGCCGCCGGGCCAATTGCAAGGCCTCCAGGTTCAACGAATCGTACTCGTGGGAAGGCAACCCCAACTGCCCCGTCAGGTCATTGAGGCGATTCACCCGGAAGGTATCGGCCTGGGAATGGGCTTTTAGCTCCGCCCGTAGGCTATCGGCGCGGCTGGATTGGGCCGCAGCCGTCAACGCAGTTCCCCAAAGACCGAGCAGCAGAATGGCTTTTTTCATAAAAAGCGGAGGTAATTTTTGGGTAAATTCGGGGGAAATCTCAGGCCACTATCGGCATGGTCACCACCAGCCGCGTTCCCCGACCGGGAGCGGCCTGAACGTCGGGCTGGCCACCCGCCACGTCGGCCCGCTCGCGCCTACTCCGCCGCCCGGTGCGAGCCCTGGGCTGGGTGGGATCAAAGCCCCGGCCGTGGTCCTGGCTCTGGGCGTAGGCGTAGCGGTTGCACGGGTCTCGACCGTCCGCCCGTAGGTTTCCAGTGAATCAACCGAACGAGGCAGGGAGGACTGCGCCGAAGCGCCGAAGGAAAGCAGCCAAAGCACGACTGCGATCGGAGCCGTTTGGGAAAGAAAGAGACGAGGCATGAAGGGCTGGGTAAGGGGTTAGGCTCCAAAAGATAAAAAAATTCCCGGTGAAGGGCAAGCCTCTTGACCACCCAGTCGCCTACCGGCTTCGCTTAACAAGGTTCGTCGCTCGGTAGCGCAGGGACGACGCGCCCCGGTTTAAACCCTGCGCTACCGAGCGGAGCCGGTTGATACTCAAAATTTTGTACTGCCTAATTCTGGTACAACGTCCAGCCGTTTCGGCCCGAATTTTTTTACAAGAATTTCCCAAAACTCGGACGCTCCCCACGCCGTGTCCTATCTTCGGCGCATGATTTTCCACCGTTCGTTCGCGCTGATTGCCCTGTTTTTTTTCGGAAAAACCCACGCCCAAAACCCCGTCCGCGATACCGTCCTCACTGCCCTGACCCGCTCGGCCTTCGTGCCGCTGTACCACGGCGCGGGCACCGACCGCCTCGGCGGGGCGCGGCTCGAAACCCTCGATTCGGGCGTGGTGCTGCGCGTCACGGGCTACGTGCCCGGCCTCTGGCGGGTGTACCTCGCCCCCAACCGCACGGCCTACGTGCCCACCGAACACGTGGTCGCTGACACGTTGCCCCGCCCCGCCAGCGGCCTGACCGGCACCGGCCGGGTGTGGGGCGACGAGCGCTTCGACTACGTCAGCCTCGCGCTGCCCGCCCGGCTGCCCTACGCCAGTCGGCACGAAACCAGTCCCAGCCAACTCGTGGTGGACGTGTTCGGGGCCACGTCCAACACCAACTGGATCACGCAGTTGCGTTCGGCCCAAGAAATTCGGGAGTTGAGGTACGAGCAAGTGAGCGACGACGTTTTTCGGCTGAAAATCAGGTTGCGCCACCCGCTGCCCTGGGGGCATTCAGTTTTTTACCAAAAAAATACGCTGCTGATTCGGGTGCGCCGCCCCCCGGCCCGCCTGCGGCTGCGGGGCCTGACGGTGGCCGTCGATGCTGGGCACGGCGGCAGCAACACGGGCGCGCGGGGCGGGCAGTCGGGGCGGTTGGAAAAAGAGTTGACGCTCGACGTAGCCCAGTGCCTCCGCCAACGCCTCGAACGCGCCGGGGCGCGGGTGATTTTGACGCGTAGCACCGATACCGCCCTCAGTCCGACCGAGCGGTTGCGGGCCATGCGGCGGGCGCTGCCCGATTTGCTGGTCAGTATCCACTTCAACGCCTCGGCCAACCGCGCCGTGCGGGGCGTGAGCACGTACTACCGGCACGCGGGTTTTCGGCCCCTGAGCGTGGCCGTGCTGGACGAACTGCTCCGCTTGCCGGTAGCTGAGTTTGGTAACGTCGGGGCCTTCAACTTTTTCTTCAACGCCCCCACCGACTACCCCAACGCGTTGGTGGAAGGGCCGTTTCTGAGCAACGAAGCCGACGAGGCGCTGATTCTCGACCCGGATTTCCGCCAGCGCATGGCCGAGCGGATTTGCCGAGGAGTGAGGCGGTTTTTGAAGGAGGCGAGGAAAAAATGAAAGAAGACCGGCTGTTCCACCGGGGCAGTGCGCTGGATGCCAGGCGAAACGGTTTTGATTTCAAAACTCCACCGAAATCCCCATCCGTATCCCTGATAGGTCACTGAGCGTGGGCGTTTGGCGGAGTTGGGTGTTGAGGAAACCTTCGGCGTGGAGAATCAAAAATTCGTTGACGGGGTAGCGCAACCCCGCTTGTACCCGCACCTGGTGGATGAGTTGGGAATCAAACGGTTCCTGCACCTCAAATTCCCGTTTGAAAGGTTGATTGGGAAAACCCGCCCCGTGGAAAGGGCCGTGCGTGAAGCGGTACTCGGCCCGGTACTGCCGGGGCACCTGCCCGTTGTAGCCCAGCCCCAGGTACGGTTTCAGGCGAAACCGGTCGAGCAGGGTAAAATTGACTCCCAGGCCCACGTCGACGACCGATAGCTCCTCCACGCGAAAATTGCGCAGTTTGTATTCGGGCGGCAGGGGTCCCAGCACCGGGAAGGCCGGCACCTGGGCGTGGGAGGGAGCTACGGGCTTGGTTTTTTGCCCCGACACGTCCACGAATACCACCCAGCGGCGGCTCACCCGCACGGCCACCTGCCCGCCCCAGAGGCTCCCGCCTTTACTTTTCAGGGTGTAGCCGAGGTTAGTGGGTACTCCCACGTGCAGGCCCACGCTGGTGAATTTCAGGATAGTTCGAAACGAAAATGGTTCCTCCTCACCCGCCCGTCGGATTTCGCCTTTGGGGGTGGAAGCCGTCTGATTTTGGGGCGAACCGGGGAGCACCTGCCCGTTGCCGGTTCGGCTGCTCGTGTCGCGAATCGCCAGGCCAACCCGCGCCAGGGAGGCCGAATCGCGGGGAAGTGGCCGGTTTTCGCCCGGCGGGGCGGGCACTGAACGGGCCAACGGCGGGGACGAAGGTTCCCCTTCTTTTTGCCGGCGGGCCAGCCGGTCGGCGTGGTGATGGAGGCGGTTCAGGCGGCGCAACGACCGGGCGCTGAGCAGCGGGGCCGAGGTCCGCGCCCGGTAGCTCAACGGATGTCGATTCAGGCGATAGGTCAGGTTTCGGGCCGAAGGCAAGCCCAGTTCCACGCGGTATTCCTCCGGCACGCGGCTAGCGGCGCGGATCATGACGATAGTCGGTGAGGAAACGTCCGGTTTTGAACCGTTGAGCGTAATCCCCTGCGGCACCGCAACGCCCGGCTGGGTCAGCGGCGATGGGATTTCGGTCCGTCGCTGCGATTCCGCCCCCGAAGCGAGTGGGCGGCGGGTAGCCGTTACCTCGTCCGACCGGCGATTCGTCGGCATCGTCCCAACGGGGGCAATGGGGTCAATCCCGACCGGTACCGATCCGGGGGCGTTGGGGGCGGGAGAATGGCTCAACTCTGACGAAGCCGGTGGGATGGAAGCAGCAGGAAGAGGTGTTTCAGAGGCCGTCGGGGAAGGGGCACGGTAGGAGTTTGGAAAAAGCACCCGGCGACCCGGCACGTCGCTGGGGCGTGGACGGACCGAAGCCACGAGCGGTGCCGGTTCCGCCGAGGGCAGATTGACGGTCGGTCGCTCGATGAGCGTGTGGCGGTAGGTGGTATCGATCACCACCACCCGTTGGCGGAGCGTGTCGGGCGGGGCGAGAGTGGCTTGTGCCGTGTGGGAGGCTTGCCGGAGTTGGTGCAACTCCTGCTGGGTTTGGCGCAACTGGTAGTACAGGCCGCTGGCTAGCCCCACCGAGGCCAGGCCCACGAGGGGCAAAGCCCAGCGGAGCACCGTCAGTTGGCGCTGCAACCGGTTGATGACGAGCCGGTTCTCCACCTCACGCCAGTCCCGATCCGAAAAATCGGACGCGGGCAGCCGGTCGAGCTGGCGGGAGAAGAGGTCGTCAAATTCGTTGGCTTGCATAGCGATCCAGGTTATCTTCGCTTTCGCGGAGCATTTTCTGAAGTTTAAGTCGGGCTTTGAATAAATTCGATTTGGAGGTTCCTTCCGAAATGCCCAGCATCTCGGCGATTTCCCGGTGTTCGTAGCCTTCGATAGCGTGGAGGTTGAAGGCCAACCGGTAAGCGGGCGGCAGGCGTTGCACGAAACCCAGCAGGGCCTCGGCGGAGTAATTGAGCAGGGTGTCGGCTTCAAACGGTTCCTGTTCCGCGTAGTCTAGGTCGAGCATCCGCACGTCTTTCACGTGCTGGCGGTAGTGGTTGATGGCTGTGTTGGTCACCACCCGCGCAAACCAGGATTGGAAGGGGTAGCGGTCGTCGAAGGTGTCGATGTGCTTAAACACCTTCAGGAAGGCATCGTTGAGCACTTCGCGGGCCGATTCGCTGCTTTCGCAGTAGCGCTGGCAAATAGAGAGGCCGTACCGATAGAAAGCCTGGTACAGGTCCCGCTGGTCGCGCAGGCTGTTTTTTCGGCATCCCTTGATGGCGCGTTGCAGGATTTCGGCAGTCATGCAGGAATGAATTCAGCGGGAAGTACAGTGAAAAGGAGGAAACGCGTTGCCTGGGGGGAGAATTTAATTTAGGGATTGGGTAACTGGAAATTGGGTAATTGAGGGATTGGGGAATTGAGGAAATTCCACGCGGAGACTGATTTCCTGATTGATTTCAAAAACGCCCAGAGCAACCTTTCATCCAAATTCCTCCAAGCCTCAAATTTTCCATTTACTTATTCCTCAATCCCCGATTCCCCAATCCCTCAATTACCCAATTACCCAATTTCCCCGCTAAATTCGCAGAGAAACCCACCGCCCACCGACCCACCCCGCCATGAATTCTTCCCGTCTGCTTCGTCACGCGCCCTGGTTGGTTGGCCTTTGCGTGCTTGGATACGCCCTGATCGCCAGCGGTATCCCGCACGCAACGCAGCCCAGGGCCACGCGCGGCGTGCTCGACCTGCGGGATGTCGAACTGTGGCAGCGTGACGTACCCCTGAATGGCGAATGGGCCTGGACCTGGCAGTACCTGCGTCGGCCCGGCGAGGGGCTCGGGCCGGTGGAGTACGTGGCGTTTCCGCAATTGTGGAACCACAGCACCTGGCAGGGAAAGCCCCTAACCGGGCAAGGCTACGCCACCTACGCCCTCACGGTACTGCTGCCCCCCGGCGGCGACCCGTTGGCCCTCAAATTGTCCGATGCGTATACTTCGTACCGGCTCTTTGTCAACGACCACGAACTGGCCCATGACGGTTCCCCCGGCACCAATCGTGAAACCACCGCGCCGCATTGGTCGTCGCAACTGGCAACGATTCCCGCGCCGGGTGACACGCTGCGGCTGCTGTTGCAAGTGGCTAATTTTCAGCATTCCAAAGGAGGTTTCAAGAAGCCCATCCTACTAGGTAATCCCGAACGCCTTCAGCGAAGCTACGCCGTCGATCAGGCCCTTCATTTTTTCCTGACGGGCTGTTTGTTCATGGGGGGGCTGTTTTTTCTGGGCTTGTTTCTGTTCGGGCGGCGCGATCGCTCCATCCTCTATTTTTCCCTGTTTTGTTTGCTGTACAGTTACCGCATTGTCGGCACCCGCGAGTACGTTCTGCATACGTTGTTTCCTGCCCTGCCCTGGATGCTGACGCTTCACCTGGAGTACCTTAGTCTGTTTCTGAGCATCGGAATATTCGTGTTGTACAGCCGTTCGCTGTATCCCGATGACACCAATCTGATCATTGCGCGGGGAATGGCCGGGGTGTGTTTTGGGTTTGCCGCCGTCACCTTGCTGGCCCCGCCGACGGTGTTCACGTTGCTGATTACGCCGTTTCTGGTCCTGATGTTCGCTTACATCGCCTACGCCGGGTACGTGTATTGGCTGGCAGCCCGGCGCCAACGGCCCGGTGCCCGGTACGCCTTGCTGAGTACGGCTTTGCTGATGGGGGTCTTCGCGGCCATCAACCTGGCGTATTTCGGGGTGGCTTCACCCGAAAACACGCTGCTGTTTATCGGGTACGTGGGCTTTTTCTTCCTGCAATCACTCGTGCTGTCGTTCCGGTTTGCTAATACGCTGCAAAAGGCCAGGGAGCAGGCCGAAGAAGGGCTGCGGACTAAAAGCGAATTTCTGAGTACGATGAGTCACGAAGTCCGGACGCCGCTCAACGCCATTGTTGGGATGACTCACCTGCTCCTGACCGACCGCCCCCGCCCCGAACAGAAAGAACACCTCGACGTGATGCTTTTTTCGGCTAATAATTTACTCAACATCGTCAACGACATTCTGGATTACACGAAGTTGGAGGCGGGAAAAATCACGTTCGAACAAATCCCGGTGGATCTCGCCGGCCTGGCCCGCAACGTGGTATTGAGCTACCAGATTCCGGCAAAGGAAAAGGGCCTGCAACTCCGGCTGGCCGTCGATCCGGCCCTGACTGGCTCCGTACTCGGCGACCCCACCCGCACGGCCCAGGTCATCACCAACCTGGTTCACAACGCCATCAAATTTACCGTTCGCGGCGGGGTCGAAGTGCGCCTGAAGGTCGAATCCCAAACCGAGCGCCAGGCCACGCTGACCATTTCCGTGGCCGATACCGGCATCGGCATCGAACCCGCCCAGCAGAAATTGATTTTTGAACGCTTCACCCAAGCCGATTCGTCGGTGACCCGGAGTTTCGGAGGTACTGGTCTCGGTCTGGCCATTTGCAAACGGCTGTTGGAAGAACAGGGCATCACGCTGCACCTGCTGAGTGAACCAGGTCGGGGGTCTACCTTTTTTTTCAGTCAGACTTTTCCCCGCCTGGCCACCGCCCCGGCGGAAGTGTCGCGGATGAAGCCCACCCTCGCTACCGGCACCAAGCCCCTGGAAGGGTTCCGGCTCTTGCTCGTGGATGATTCACCCATGAACGTCCTCGCCGCCAGGGGCATCCTGAGCCGTTGGGGCGCGGTAATCGACGTGGCCACCAACGGGCAGGAGGCCCTCGAACGCTTCGACCCAGCCCGGCACCGGGTGGTGCTGATGGATTTACACATGCCCGTCATGGACGGTTACGAGGCCACCCGGCACCTGCGCCAGCGCGGCGAAACCCTGCCCATCATTGCCCTGACGGCCAGCTTGGCCCGCGAAGTAGAACGCGAAGCCCGCGCCACCGGCCTGAACGACGTGGTGGTGAAACCCTTTAACCCCGATGAACTGCTTGGGGTGCTCATGCGGTACGTGTGACCGAGTGGGGGAATTGTGATGACTGTCACCCTGAGCTTGTCGAAGGGCTGGTTGGATATGGGAAATGGTTCCCGTCGTCAAGTCGGCCCTTCGACAAGCTCAGGGTGACAGCCGCTTACTCAACCCGTCACCGGCAGCCGAAAATAAAACGCCGCACCGGGGCTGACGGCGGTGTCGAGGCCAATTTCGCCGCCCAACGCCTGGATGAATTCTTTGGAAATGGCCAGGCCCAACCCCGTGCCACTGGGTTGGCCCTGCACGCCGGGGGCGCGGAAGTAGCGGTCGAACACCCTCGCCTGGTGCTCCGGGCGGACGCCGGGGCCGTGGTCGCGGACGGTAAATTCGACAAATTTTTTAACGACTTTGGCCGAAATGTCGATGGGGCGGTCGTCGGGGCTGTGGCGGACGGCGTTGGATAGAAAATTGACCAGCACCCACGACGCCTTGTCAGGGTCGGCCCGCACGGTGGGGAGGGTGCCGGGCACGTCGAGGTTGAACCGGACCCGTTTTTGCTCGGCCAGCACCCGCAGGCTGTCGGTCGCCACGCCAACGAGATCCGCCGGGCGCACGTCGTGGAGTTGCAACTGAATCTGCCCGGATTCTACCTGAGTGAGGTTGAGCAATTCACCGGTGATGGTGAGCAGGCGCTCGGCATCGTCGCTGGCGTGGGTGAGCAGTTCGCGTTGTTCGTCGTTGAGCGTACCCACGCGGGCATCGTCGAGGAGTTTGAGGCTCATTTTTAATCCCGAAATCGGCGTTTTCAACTCGTGCGACACGGTGGCGAGGAAATTGGTTTTGGCCGCGTCGAGGTCGTGGTATTCGGTCACGTTTTTGAGCAAAATCACCTGCCCGATGCGGGTTTTCTTGGGCGGCATCAGCTTCTGAATCCCTTCCCCGTTGCCGTCGGGTAGTCGGAGGCCCGTTTCTTCCTCGGCCTCCACGTCGAAGGCTTCGCGGACGAAGAAACTCTCCCGGTCGTTGGCAAAAATCTTCAGTACCCGCTCGTCGCGGGGGGGCGAGAGCAGGCGGCGGAGCAAGTCGTTTTTTAGGGCAACATCGGGAGCGTAACGGCCCACCAGGTCGGCTTCCTTCAAATTGAGCAGATTTAGCGCCACGGGGTTGGCAAACAGGATGAGGTTTTTGGCATCCAGCCCAACGACCGCATCACGGAGGTTGGCGATGATGGTTTCGATGCGGCGTTTTTCGAATAAAATCTTGGCCAGGTTGGAGTTTTCGTACTCGTCTAGTTTATCCACCATCCCGTTGAAAGCCGCCGCTACCTCGCCGAATTCGTCCTGCGAACGCACCAGCATCCGGGCGTTGTAGTTGCGGTTGGTCACGGCGCGGATGCTGTCGGTGAGTTGGCGCAACGGCCCGGCGATGTAGCTGGGAAAATTGACGACGAACGAAAAGGCGATGAGCACGCAGAACGTACCGAGCAGGCCAATCACGAGCGTGGCCGTTCTGGCGGAATCCGCCGCCGCGTCGTTTTTTCGGACGATGGCCTGCATATTGAGGTCCTGGATGCGAAAAAGCGCTTGCCGCAAGCGAGGCAAGCGGGCAGGTAACGAATCCCGCCGGTAGGCCTCCCACTCGCGCCGCAAGTGGCGGACGGTTTCGCCCTCACCCACTTCCGTGATATTGGCTTCTTCGAGCCGCAGGTTTTCCGAAAAAGGTTCGGTATCTACCTCGCGCTGTTCATCGAGGCCATCCACCACCCGCTGCATATCGCGGACGTATTCCAGCGAGCGGTAGTTGTCGCGCAGAATCGCGCCCGAATCCTTCTGGAGTTGGTACACGAACCCGATGCCGAGCGCGGCCAGGAGCAGTACCAGCCCGAAGAGGAACAGCAGGCCGAGGCGGAGTTTGTCTTTGATGCGGAGAGTCATAGGTTTGGAGTGAAAAGTGAAAAGATAAAAGTGAAAAGACAGGGGTATCCCAACTTTTCACTTTTATCTTTTCACTACGAAAGAATAATCAAATCCACCTCCGACTCGCTGAGGCGGTTGAGGAGTTCGTTGAAAATCCAGGTGTTGAGGATGATGCGCAGGAGCCGAAAATGGGGTTTGCCGATGCACACGGTGGTGATGTTTCGTTCGGTGGCTACGCCGAGGATGGCCTGGGGCACGTGGCGGTTTTGCACCTGCACCACCTCCGCGCCGAGTTGGGTGGCGAGTTTGAAATTGTTGATGAGGTGCCGCTGGGCGGCCAGCGCGATGCGGTCGGGGGCTTCGCGGGGCGTTTGCACGTAGAGCACCAGCCAGGCCGAGCCGTAGTAACTGGCCAGCCGGGCGGTTTTGCGAATCACGGCGCGGGCGGTTTTTTCGTTGGAACTGATGCAGGCCAGAAACCGCTCGGGCCGGTGACGAGTATCGGCGGGCAGGGCGTCGATTTTTCGCACCACCAGGGCGGCTACCTCCTTCAGGGCCAGTTCGCGGAGTTGCAGAATTTTGTCGGTCTGGAAAAAATTACCCAGCGCCGTTTCCACCTTGTCGGGCTTGTAAATCTTGCCCTCGCGGAGGCGGGCCACGAGTTCGTCGGCGGTGAGGTCGATGTTGACCACCTCGTCGGCCTGGTGCAGCACGTGGTCGGGTACGCGCTCGGTTACTTCGATGCCGGTGATGGCCCGCACCTCGTCGTTGAGGCTTTCGAGGTGCTGGATGTTGACCGCCGAAATCACGCTGATGCCCGCGTCGAGGATTTCCAGCACGTCCTGCCAGCGTTTTTCGTTTTTGGAACCGGGCAGGTTCGTGTGGGCGAGTTCGTCCACAATCACCACTTCCGGGCGGGCCAGGATGATGGCCTGCACGTCCATTTCCTCCAGTTCGCGGCTTTTGTAAAACAACTTCCGGCGCGCAATTAGCGGCAGGCCTTCCAGTTGCGCGTCGGTTTCGGCCCGTCCGTGCGTTTCGACGAACCCGATTTTTACGTGTACCCCGTTGCGGAGCAGGGCGCGGGCTTCCTGCAACATCCGGTACGTTTTGCCCACCCCCGCGCTCATGCCCACGTACACCTTAAACTTCCCCCGCCGGGAACGTTTGATGAGGTCTAAAAACTGCTGGGCCGATTGCGATTGGTCGGGCATGGATAAGCGGTAAGTGGTGAAGGGTGAATTGTGAAGTAACGGGTTCGCCTTCACAATTCACCCTTCACCACTCAGAATTTAAAAATTGCGGCCATACCCAGCGTCGACTGGCTTTTTACGGACTTTTGGTCGCCATCGATAAACTTGGCCTTGCTGTAGCTATCCACCCGAAACTCCGGCTTGAGCAGCAGGTGGCCGTCGGCTAAGGTCAGGTTGCCCGTCAGGGTAAGCGAGTTGACCGCTACTCCGCTGCCATCGCCCGCCAGCAAGGCCCGCGCCCCGCCGGTGTTGTCGAAGGATTCGTAGCGGGCACCGAGGCCAAATTTGCCCGTGAAGGCGTAGTTGGTGTACACGGCCAACCCGCCCCAATTGGTCGATTTGCTCACGTTGGTGCCCGTCGCGTAGGGATTTGCTCCCAACTGATAACTCCCTTTTTGCCAGCCGGTTACGGCGTTCAATCCCAGGAGGAATTTTTCCGTAATCTGGTAGGTCGTCGTCAGGTCGTAAATCGCGTACGTGCCCGTCGTGTCTTTGCCGTTCACTTTCGGGTCGGCTTCGTTGGAGATGGCCGTGTTGAGGTACACGTTCCAGCCTTTGGCCGGGCTGACGAACAGTTGGGCGATGAAGCCCTTCGCGCGGTTGTTGTCGTAAATCCGGTCAATGTTGTTGACCACGCCCAGCATCAGGTAGGCCCGGTCGCTGAAAGCGTACTGCGCTTTCAAACCGATGTGGTAAAACGGCCCGTTGTTGAAGAGGTTCGACAGCGAATAGTTGTAGTTGACTGGCGCGTCGATGACTTCGTAGCCGATGTGCGTTCCGAACTGGCCCGCCGTAAAACTCAGCTTAGGCGAGGCTTTCAGCGTGACGTAGGCTTGCTTGATGGCCAGCGACGTGGAGGTACCCGCCCCGCTGTTGAGCGAAAACACGTTGCCGTAGTTGCCCAAATCGGCGAAGGGGCCGAAGGTGAGGTCAAATACCGCGTCGACTTTGTCGGACGAGTACGTGGCTTTGCCCTGCACCAGCCCGATGCCAAACTGGCCCGCGCGTTGGTCGAAAGCCCGCGCTCCGCCGCCAATCCCGGTGTTTAGCCGGTCGGGTGGGCTGTTGAAATTACCAAAATAATAGGTGTCCAAATAACCCGAAAAGGTGAATTTGGCGGGCGTGGCTTCGGCGGCGGCCTCCGTTGGGACGGTTGCCTTGAGGGTGTCGGCGGGCGGTGTGCCGGTGGTTTGTGAAAACGCCGCAAAGATTGGAGCGGCAGCCAGGGCTGCGCCAAAAATTAATTTTTTCACGGGAAGTTGGGACGGGTTTTGTTGCAAAAAGGATGGATAGCAACCGGGTGGTGAAGTCGGTCGCCGAAAGTTGGCGGCTTGGCTCCACCCGCCGGACGGCCCTACGCGCTACCCACGCAAGCCGCCCGACGGGGGCAGGTTACTTCAGCGCGTCGAGCGCCACGTTCAGTTTCAGCACGTTCACTTTCGCCGGGCCGAACAAGCCGAGCAGCGGACCTTCCGTTTGGGCCTCGACGAGTTGCGCTACTTTTTCCTCCGAAATACCCCGGATTTTAGCAACGCGGGCCACCTGAATTTTCGCGGCGGCGGGCGACAGGTCGGGGTCGAGGCCGGAGCCGGAGGCCGTCACCAGTTCGGCGGGGATTTGTTCCTTCGTCACGCCGGGGTTATGCACCAGAAACGTGTCGATGCGGGCCTGCACGGTGGCGAGGTAATCGGGGTTGGAGGGGCCTTTGTTGCTGCCGCCCGAACCCGCCGCGTTGTAGCCCACCGCCGAAGGGCGGGAATTGAAGTAGCGGTCTTCGCTGAAATTCTGGCCGACGAGCGCGTAGCCCACGACTTTTCCGTTGACGGAAATCGTTTCGCCACCGCCACCACCGGGGGCGAGTTTGCCGATGGCGGCGACAAGCAGCGGATACAAAACGGCCAGCAACACCAGCAGCACGAGCGTGAGGCGAAGGGCCGGAGAAAGGTGATTTTTCATTGAGGCAAAGGTTAATGAAAAACAAGAAATGGAAAATGTAAAATTTTGAAAATCAGACTTCTACATTTCTTATTTTGCATTTCTTGTTTTTACTTTTTTTAAAAACCCTGGTTTTGAAACCAAGTGGTTTATTGGGCGAAATGAACGAGGAGGGCCAGACCCGTCAGGAGGGCCGTACCGAGGGCGATGAGTTTGGTTTTGACCACCGTGGGGTCTGGCTGGTGGTGTCGGTCGTTCGGATTCATGGTTTTTGGTTTTTTTTATTGTCATCCCGACGAAGGAGGGATCTCGTCGGACTACCGAGTAGTTGGCTGCTGGCTACGATGGGTCATCGGCCAGCGGTCTGGCATTCCGACGAGATCCCTCCTTCGTCGGGATGACAACTGGCTTACAGTTTTCATACAAACAGCCCCACCACCAAATCAATCAGTTTAATCCCCACAAACGGGGCCACCAGCCCGCCGAAGCCGTAGATGAACAGGTTGCGGCGGAGCAGCGCACTGGCCCCGATGGGTTTGTACTCGACCCCGCGCAGGGCCAGCGGAATCAGGAACGGAATGATGATGGCGTTGAAAATCACCGCCGACAAAATCGCGCTCTCTGCGCTGTGCAGGCGCATGATGTTGAGGCTTTGCAGCGCCGGAATCGAGACCACGAACAGGGCCGGAACGATGGCGAAATACTTGGCCACGTCGTTGGCGATGCTGAACGTGGTGAGCGTGCCCCGCGTAATGAGCAACTGCTTGCCGATTTCCACCACCTCGATGAGCTTGGTCGGGTCGTTGTCCAAATCCACCATGTTGCCGGCTTCTTTGGCGGCTTGCGTGCCCGAATTCATCGCCACGCCCACATCGGCCTGGGCCAGGGCGGGGGCGTCGTTGGTGCCGTCGCCCATCATGGCCACGAGCTTGCCGCCGGTTTGTTCCTGGCGGATGTAGTTCATTTTATCTTCCGGCTTGGCTTCGGCGATGAAATCGTCGACGCCCGCTTTTTCGGCGATAAATTTGGCCGTGAGCGGGTTGTCGCCCGTCACCATCACCGTTTTCACGCCCATTTTTCGCAAACGCTCGAAACGCTCAGCAATGCCGGGTTTGATGATGTCCTGCAATTCCACGACACCTTTCACGATGTCGTTCTGGGTCACGACGAGCGGGGTGCCGCCGTTGGCGGCGATTTCGTTGGCTTTTTTCACGGTAAGCTCCGGGAAGGTATTGCCCGCCTTCGTGACCAGGGCACGCATCGAATCGACGGCTCCTTTCCGAATCCGCGTTCCGTCCGACTGGTCGATGCCGCTCGACCGCGTTTCGGCGGTGAATTTGATGAGCGTCGCCCCCGACGTACTCAGGTTACGGACCACGTCGTTGCCCGCCAACTCCACGATGCTTTTCCCTTCGGGTGTTTCATCGGCGAGCGAACTCAGCGCACTGGTGCGAATCATGTCGGCCTGGCTCACGCCCGGTGCGGGGTAGAAATGGGTGGCTTTCCGGTTGCCAATCGTAATCGTACCGGTTTTGTCGAGCAGCAGCGTGTCGATGTCGCCCGCCGTTTCCACGGCCCGGCCCGACTTGGCAATCACGTTGGCCCGCAGCGCCCGGTCCATGCCCGCGATGCCGATGGCCGACAGCAGCCCGCCGATGGTGGTCGGGATGAGGCACACGAACAGCGAAATCAGCGCCGCGATGGTGATGGGCGTGTTGGCGTAATCGGCGAAGGGCTTCAGCGCCACGCAGACGATGATGAAAATAAGCGTGAACCCCGCCAGCAGAATCGTCAGAGCGATTTCGTTCGGCGTTTTCTGCCGCGACGCGCCTTCCACGAGCGCAATCATTTTGTCGAGAAAACTCTCGCCGGGCTGGGTGGTCACTTCGACCACGATGCGGTCGGAGAGTACCTTCGTGCCGCCCGTGACCGACGATTTATCGCCACCCGCCTCCCGAATCACCGGAGCCGATTCGCCCGTAATGGCCGACTCGTCGATGGTGGCGAGGCCCTCCACGATTTCGCCGTCGGAAGGAATCAACTCGCCTGCTTCGCAGACGAACCGGTCGCCTTTTTTCAGACTGGCCGACGACACCGTGCGGCCGTCGAGCAGCTTGGCAGGGGTTTCCTGGCGGGTTTTACGGAGGCTTTCGGCCTGGGCTTTGCCCCGCGCCTCGGCGATGGCCTCGGCGAAGTTGGCGAAGAGCACCGTCAGCAGCAGCACCAGCGTAATGGCCCCGTTGTAACCGAACGACCCTTGCGTGGTGTCGCCGGCGGCGGCGATGTAAATCGTCAGAACCAGCATCACGAAGGTGCCAATTTCGACGGTGAACATGACTGGGTTTTTAATCAGAATCGCCGGGTTGAGTTTGATGAACGATTCCCGGAGGGCCGTGCTGACTAGTTCAGACTGGAACAGCGACGGGGAGGCTTGTTTTGCCATGAGTTGAGAAAGAAAAAGAGGGCGGAAATTTTCCGTACCTGGTTATTTCAAGGTGAAATACTCCGCCAGCGGCCCCAGCGCGAGGGCCGGGAAAAAAGCCAGAGCGGCGATGATGACAATCACGGCGAAGGTCACCAGCCCGAACGTACCCGTGTCGGTGCGGAGCGTACCCGCCGATTCGGGGATGTACTTTTTCTGCGCCAGCAGCCCCGCAATGGCGATTGGCCCAACGATGGGCAGGTAGCGGCTCAGAATCAGCACGATTCCGGAGGTGAAATTCCAGAACGGATTGTTGTCGCCCAGGCCCTCGAAGCCCGAGCCGTTGTTGGCCGAGGCCGAGGTGTACTCGTACAACATTTCGCTAAAGCCGTGGAAACCGGGGTTGTTCAGCCAGCCCGTGGCCTTCATCGGCGAGCCGTCGGAGCTGAGGTACCAGGCCCCCATGTTGGCATCCACGCTGGCGAGGTAGCTGGCGATGGCCGTGCCGACCAGAATCAGGAAGGGGTGCAGGATGGCGACCAGCGAGGCGATTTTCATTTCCCGCGCTTCTACTTTTCGCCCCAAAAATTCCGGGGTGCGGCCCACCATCAGGCCCGAAATAAAGACGGCGATGATGAGGAAAATAAAGAAGTTCAAAAAGCCCACGCCCACGCCGCCGTAGAAGGCGTTGATCATCATGTCGAGCAGCTGCATGGCACCCGAAAGCGGCGTCATCGAGTCGTGCATGGCGTTGACCGAGCCGTTGGAGGTGGCCGTGGTGGTGATGCCCCAGTAGGCCGAAGCCGCCGCCCCCAACCGTACTTCCTTGCCTTCCATGCTACCCAGACTCTGGGCGATGCCTAGTTTGTCGATGGCCGGATTGCCGTTCAACTCGGCATTGAGCGAGGTGACCAGCAGGCCTAGAAACCCAACGGTCATCACCCCAAAGACGACCCAGGCCAGCCGGCGGCGATTGAGGTAAAAGCCGAGCGCAAATACGAGCGCAATCGGGACAAGGATGATGCAGATATTCTCCACCACGTTGGTGAGGTAGTTCGGGTTTTCGAGCGGGTGCGCCGAGTTGACGCCAAACCAGCCGCCGCCGTTGGTGCCGAGTTGTTTGATGGCAATCATGGCCGCCGCCGGACCGCGCGACACCTGCACCGAGTCGCCTTGCAGCGTCACGATGGGGTCTTTGCCTGCGTAGCTGGTGGGCGTGCCGTTGAAAGCCAGAAAAATCCCCACCACCAGCGAAAGCGGCAGCAAAAGCCGGGTGATGCTTTTGACGAAATACTCGTAAAAGTTGCCCAGTTGGGTCGAAACGCGGGTTTGCAGGGCGTTGAGCACCACCACCATCGCCGCAATCCCCGCCGCCGCCGATACGAATTGGAAGAACATCACCACCGCCGTTTGGGTGAGGTAGGTCAGACCCGATTCGCCCGAATAGTGTTGCAGGTTGCAGTTGACGATGAAACTAATCACTGTGTTGAAAGCCAGGTCGGGCGTTTGCGAGGCATTGCCGTCGGGGTTGAGCGGCAGACTGCCCTGGAAGAGCAGCATGAAAAAGCCGTAGACAAACCACACCAGGTTGATGGTGAGCAGGGCCAGCAGGTGATCTTTCCAGGTCATTTGCCGGGTCGGGTCCACGCCGCCCAGCCGGTAAATCAGGCGCTCCAGCGGGGCCATAAAATCGAGGGCATTTTTTTCGCCGCGAAACACCTTCGCGATGTACCGGCCCAGTGGGTAGGCCAGCAGCACCGTCAGCAGAAACATCGCCACGACGCCCAGTACTTCGGTTGTCATTGTTAGTTTTGGTTAGTTAGTAGTGGACAGAACTGTCATCCTGAGCGGAGCGAAGGAACTCGTTGGATCACCGAGCAGTTGGCCGGTGATTCAGCGGTCGCTTACCGCTGACTGTCCGATAGTCCAACGGGTTCCTTCGCTGCGTTCAGGATGACAGATTGGTGATTTAAAATCGCTCCGGCTTGACGAGCACGTACAGCATGTAGCCAAAGACGAGGATGGAAAGAAAAAACAGGGCGAGAAACATGGTGATCAGATGGTTTCAAAAAAGTCGATGGCTTTGTAAAACAGCCAGAAGCACAGAAGGCCACTGGCGAAAAGGGCGAGGATGACGACGATGTCCACGGGTTTGGGAAGTAGTTTAGTTGTGCCAGAACCATTAAAAAGCCCGTGCCTTTTTTGAAGCGAACTTTTTAATGGTTGAAAATCAGAGACTTGAGCTTCTGACGAGCTTTTCGTTCTCTGAAAACCCTTCGGAAATGGAAAGCGGTTTTCGGAAATGGAAGGACCCCTTACCTCCACTTTGGCGTCATTGCGAGCGGAGGTGGCTGAAACGAGCGGAGCGAGGGACAGTCACCGGAGCGAAGCAATCCCCTCCCGAAGACCAAAAGAGCATCGGGCGAGGCGCTTGGTTATTTACTCTCTTGGTCTCCGGCAGGGGATTGCCGCGCTCCGGTTGAAAATCATTGCCTCGCTCGATTCTTCAACCTTCGCTCGCAATGACGGGGACTTAGAGGCTTTTCGGATCACCTTTCCCCTAACCCATACTCCTTAATTTTCGCGTACAGCGTCGTCAGGCCAATTCCGAGCAGGCGGGCGGCTTCGGTTTTGTTGCCGTTGGTGTGGGTGAGTACCCGCTGAATGTGCCAACGCTCGACGCTCGCCAGGTCGAGGGTCGGGGCTGGTTCGCTTCCCGCCGTCCGCCCACCGAAAGGCAGCAGGTCGGGGCTGAGTTCCGGCCCGTCGGCGAGGATAACGGCCCGCTCGATGATGTTTTTCAACTCGCGCACGTTGCCCTTCCAGGGGTGGGCCTGCAAGGTTTCCAGAAACGCCGCGCCCAGCCGCACATCGCGCTTGCCGAGTTTGCGGGCTTCCTGGCCGATAAACTGCGCCGCCAGCAGCGGGATGTCCTCGCGACGTTCGCGCAGCGGTGGAATTTCAATCGAAAACACCGAGAGCCGGTAGTACAAATCGAGCCGGAAGGTACCGGCGGTGGCCTCGGCTTCGAGGGCGCGGTTGGTAGCGGCGAGTACGCGCACGTCCACGCGGGTGGGTTTGGTATCGCCCACGCGGAGGAACTCGTGGGTTTCGAGCACGCGCAGCAGCTTGGCCTGCAAATCGGGCGGTACTTCGCCAATTTCGTCCAGAAAAATCGTCCCCTTGTTGGCTTCTTCGAACAGCCCTTTTTGGTCGCGGGTGGCCCCGGTAAAAGCCCCGGCGCGGTGGCCGAAGAGTTCGCTTTCGAGAATGTCCTTGCTCAAGGCGCTGCAATTGAGCGCCACGAACGCCCCCGCCCGCCTCGGACTGGCCTGGTGAATGGCCTGCGCGAAGACTTCCTTCCCCACGCCGGTTTCGCCGGTTAGCAGCACGGTGGTGTCGGTGGCGGCCACTTTACGGGCCAACTCCACGGCCCGCTTCAGGCCCAGCGATTCGCCGATGACCCGCTCGAAGCCGAAGCGCTGGTCCACCTTCGCCTCCAGCGCCCGGATGCGGAATTGCAGCGTCGCTTTCTCGACCGCCCGCGCCACGAGCGGGATGATTTTGTCGTTGTCGTCGCCTTTTGTCAGGTAGTCGAAAGCCCCGTTTTTAATGGCCGCCACGCCGTCGGCGATGGTGCCGTAGGCGGTGAGCACGATGATTTCGGTGGAGGGATGCGCGGCTTTGATGCGGCCACTCAGTTCCACGCCGTTGCCGTCGGGCAGTTTGACATCGCTGAGCACGACGTGGATTTCCTCCTCCCGTTCCAGAATTTGCAGGCCGCTGCGCACGTTGGGCGCTTCGAGCACCCGGTAGCCTTCGAGGCTGAGTAGCCGGGCCAGGAGTTGGCGGAGGCGGTCTTCGTCGTCGAGGATGAGGATGGTTGCGGGCATTTTTAATTGAGTGATTGAGTGATTGAGTGAGGGAGTGATTGGGTGATTGAGGAGAGTGTTCAGTAAAGTGTGTCAAGTATGCAATCGTTAACTTGACCACCCATGG
>CAXTIG010000012.1:0-144885 GCA_964244295.1 uncultured Cytophagales bacterium | reverse complement strand
TACAGTACAAATATAGCGCAACTACCTGTAAATCAACAAAAAGACAAGTCTAATGTAAAAATCAGCCCCATTTTGTGTAGAGAATTCACGAATGTACCAATTTTCGATTTTAGTATTCTCAACAACCACCTCCCCATTCGCGTAACCATTTAGTGACAGTGATGTCAAATTAGAATCAATAATCTTAGTCTGAATATGTTCTACACCAACTGAATACTGCAAATACAATGAGATATTTAATAATTTTTTCTCATCATCTTTGAGAAAGTAGCCGATTTGATATTTATGCAATTTTTCATATTTGTGCCTGTATATTCCTCTTTTTTCTGTCTTATTTTTACTAGTTCGAAAAATTATCTTTTTTGAATCATAGATGAAATATGATTGCTTATGACTGATAATATCTAAATATTTTGCACCGATTTTCAATAAAAATTTCTTCCAAACTATTGGAAATATATTTTCTTCTGTGTATGAAATTTCTATATGGTTTTGATGCAACAAGAAAAGACTATGTTCAACAACACAATTGTTAAAACTTATTGCTTTGAGATTAATATTATCAATTCTACCCGATAGGATAGTATTTGAAAAATGAATAGAAATATTTTTTGATTCAAAAATTTCAATTTCAATTCTTTCAATGTAGCAATCCATAAACATAATACTAACGTCTTCAAAATCAATATTTTCTTCATTAAATATAGAGATTGTTTTGAACAAACACCCACTAAATACAAGTGTTCCTTTACCTTCTTGAAATGAAATTCCATTGAAATCATTATTTTCGATGGTGAAATTCACATCATTGATAAAATTTATCTCCTCTATTTCAGCATAGGGAGTCGCTTTTATTTTGGTCATGATTTTTCGTTTTAAGTTGTTAAATCGTTGATACATCCGAAATCAGTAAAATTCCCGACAAAGAACATAAAACCTATCCCTCCATCAACCCCTCCACCTCCTCCGCCTCCAGCGGAATACCCGCCATCAAATCTAAATTCCCGCCCTCGGTGATCAAAATATTGTTTTCCAGCCGAATCCCCAGCCCTTCTTCGGGAATGTAAATGCCCGGTTCGCAGGTGAAGACCATGCCCGGCTCGAAGGGCCGGTACTTGTTGCCCACGTCGTGGACGTCGAGGCCCAGGAAGTGCGAGGTGCCGTGCATGAAGTACTTTTTGTAGGCGGGCCAGTCGGGGTTTTGGTCGTCGATGTCCTTCTGTGAAAGCAGGCCCAGGCCCTTCAGTTCGCTTTCCATCACCAGACCCACTTCCCGGTGGTACTCGTCCCACACCGTTCCGGGGCGGAGCATCGCTTTAGCCTCGCGGAATACCCGCAGCACGGCGTCGTACACGGCCCGCTGCCGGGGCGTGAAGCGGCCCGAAACGGGGATGCTGCGCGTGAGGTCGGCGTTGTAGTTGGCGTATTCGGCGGCCACGTCGAGCAGAATCACGTCGCCCGCCTGGCATTGCTGGTTGTTGAAAAGGTAGTGCAACACGCAGGCGTTGGCCCCGGAGGCCACGATGGGTTCGTAGGCAAAACCCCGCGAGCGCTGCCGCACGAACTCGTGCAGCAACTCGGCCTCGATTTCAAACTCCCACACGCCCGGTTTCACAAAACCCAGCACCCGCCGGAACCCCGCTTCGGTGATGCGGATGGCCTCGCTCAGCAGTTCCACTTCCTGAGGCAGTTTGATGGCCCGGAGGCCGTGCATCAGCGGGGCCAGGCGCTCGTAGCGGTGCAGCGGAAACCGGCGTTGGAAATCGGCCACGAAGCGGGCATCGCGGGTTTCCACGACCACCTCGGCGCGGGTGTGTTCGTTGGTGTTGAGGTAGAGGCGTTCGGCTTCAAAAACGAGGGTGCGCAGGATGTTGTCGAACTGGTGCGTCCAGTACACCGTCTGGATTCCCGATACCGCGCGGGCGTGGTCTTTGGTGTATTTGTAGCCTTCCCACACGGCAATGCGCTCGTTGGTTTCGCGCAAAAACAGCACTTCGCGGTGCTTGGGGTCGGGGCAATCGGGGAAGAGCAGCAGGATGCTTTCTTCCTGGTCGATGCCGCTGAGGTAAAACAGATCGTTGTTTTGGCGAAAGCGCAGCGTGCCGTCGGCGTTGGTGGGCAGCACGTCGTTGGCGTTGAGAATCGCCAGCGAACGGGGCTGAAGCAGGGCCGTGAGGCGTTCGCGGTTGGACACGAAAAGCTGCGGGTCGATGGGGTGGTATTTCATGAATTTGCAACGGGAACTCGGAATTAGGGAGGCTGTCATCCCGACGAAGGAGGGATCTTTCGCGACAAACAGCTTGACGTGAGAGGTGAAAGATCCCTCCTTCGTCGGGATGACAGGTCAATAACTTCCCCGGATTCAAGTTTAGGCGCTTTTATCGGTAAAAAAAATTCTGTGCTTTCGCTACGCCCCCCAAACCTCCGCCAACGTTTCCCGAAACAACCCGTTCAGTTGCTCAGTCCCCGGCTGGCGAAGGCCCGATTCCAGCGTTTTGACGTACGCGCTGATTCGCACCACTTCTTCGGCCAAAAACCGGTGAATCACCGGATTCTGCGGTTCGAGGCTCAGTTCATCACCCGCCCGTTTGCGCGTCAGCAGCGTTTCGATTTCGGCCCGGAGCGCGTCGTCGCTCACCTGGGCCTCCACCAGCCGGTCAAATTCCATCGGTGGCATCGTGCCGGTTTGCTCGATCCAGCGGCAGGCCAGGATGGGGCGCAGCACGTAAAAATACTTTTTGGCCTTCACTTCCGGCCCTTGCAGGTAGGTTCGGAAGTTGTTGTTCGCCATGTTGAAGTAGTGGTACAGGCAGGCTTTGGGGTCAAAAAATGTCGCGGACAAGTCGCGGAGGCGGGCCGCCGTGCTGAACTGCTCCCGGTACGTCAGCGGGCTTTGCAGCCATTCCATCATCGGCGGGTTCGATTTTCGGAAAAGCCGCAGCGCCTTACGCAATTCCCACCCGGCGAAATCTAGGTCGCCCTCCATGATTTCAAAATTATCCTTGCGGTCGTCGATGGTCAGGTACCAGTCGGGCGGGTGAACGTAAATCAGGCGCACGTCCCAGTCGCTATCGCGGGATGCAAAACCCCAGGCCCGGCTGCCCGACTCGACGGCGAGCAGCACGCGGATTTGGCGTTCGGTTTCGAGTTCGGTGAGGCGTTGCTGGATTTGTTCGAGCATAAAAAAGGGCCTGAGGTTGACTCAGGCCCGCCAAATGTAGAAGTAGTTTCAGGATTTAAAAAAGCGTCAGCCCTCGGTTATCATCTCCCCGCAAGCTGTCATCCCGACGAAGGAGGGACCTTTCGCGGTAGACTTCCAGCTACTCGGCTGGTAACCGCGAAAGGTCCCTCCTTCGTCGGGATGACAGGCGAAAGTTTTAACTCTCACTCACTTCATTGAACTCCAAAGGTTCTCAGAAAAAATAATTCAACGCCAAATTTACCCCCGGTAAGGCATCGCCGCTGGCGAGGAGGTGGTTGCGGCGCAGGCTGCCTTCGAGGCTCACCTGGCGGGTCATCCAGAGGTCGGCGCCGAGGTCGTAGTGCAGGTTTCCCGAAAAAAACGAACGCTGCCCGGCCAACGCCGCCTCTTCCGTGCGGCTCCACTGGTACACGTCGAAGTGTCCGTAAGCGAGACCGCCTTCGGCGAAGAACGAAAAGTCGCGGCCCCGCGCCACGTAATACCGGGTGGCCATGCCCGCGTGCAGGTGCCGGTTGAAGACCCCGCGCAGTTGGGCGTTGGCGGTAAGGCCCACCCACAGGCCCTCGCGAACGAACGTACCCGCCTTGCCCGACAGCCCCGCGCCGGTCAATCCGGCCCCGGCCAGCCAGCGGCCTTGCAGAAAACGGTCTTTCAAAAAATCGGGCGGAGTGGGGCGTGCCTGAGCACAGGAAGTGGTTGCGCCGCCGAGCAGCACAAGGCCCAGCAGGGCGAGCCGAAGGGTGTTTTTAAACATGGAATTGATAGGGTTACCAAGCAAACGACGGAAGGGAAAGTTGTAGGCAGAATTCACGTGAAATTTCCCTCACGCCGCTGTTCAGGCCCCTGCCCCTTTCCGACACCAATACACAATTTCTTCTCTGGGCAGCGCGTAGCGTTCCACTACGACCGCCGGTAATTCCATCACGAACCGGTCTTCCTGCACTTCAAAGCCACCTTTTTCGAGCCGCCTTCCGTAATCGCGCCCGTAGAGGCGGTGGTGATCGTCCTGCCAGAAGTGCTTCTCGCGCTCCTTCGGGTCGGTAATGGCGGCGTCTTCGTAGGTCGTGGCCCGGCTCCAGTCCTGCGGCGACTGGATGATGGCCCAACCGCCCGGTTTCAGCACCCGGTGCAACTCCCGCATGGCCTGGATGTCGTCGTCGACGTGTTCCATCACGTGGTTGCAAAACGCGACGTCGAAGGTGTTTTCGGCGAAGGGGATTTGGTGAATGTCCATCTTCACCTTCGCCAGCGGGCTTTCGATGTCGGCGGTCACGTAGTCGAGGTTGTTCATCGCTTCAAACCGGTCGATGAAGCAATACTCCGGGGCGACGTGCAGGACTTTTTTCTGATTCTTAAAAAAATCCGTTTTTTCCTTTAAAAACAGGTACATCAACCGGTGGCGTTCGAGGGCCAGGCAGTGGGGGCAGAGCGCATTCTCACGCGGCGTAACCCGACCGTAGGGCAAAAACTTTCGGAACGTACTCCCGCATACGGGGCATTCCACCTTGTTGCCCCGGTAAAAAACCGCCAGCACCTTCATCGCCGTGTGACTGACCAACTGAAGGTACCGGCGGGGTATCGTTCGGAGGACGAAACTGATGATTTGTTTCATGGGGTGACCTCTGGAATGGAGTTTGACAAGTACCGTGCCAATTTTTGCACGAAGTCGAAAAAAATTTAAAAAGAAGTAAAAAACCCTCCGGCTGGAGGAGCCGGAGGGTAAAATTACGCCTAAAAAATTTGACGGTTGAGTAGGCGGGCGGTCACGCTGAACGGAGTCGAAGCGCGTGCGGCGGGCCAACGCTGACCTGCCGCACGCGCTTCGACTCCGCTCAGCGTGACCGCCCGCCTACTCAACCCGACCTTCAAAGCTCCCGAATCCAGATGTTCCGGTAGCTCACGGCGTTGCCGTGGTCTTGCAGCGAAATGGGGCCTTTGCCGTGAACCGGGTTCTGCGGCGAACCGATGTAGGCCGTCGTGCCCTGAATTTTGGTGTGGTTTTGCACCAGCACCCCGTTGAACACCACCGTCACGTAGGCCGGGGTTTCCACGCCCCCGTTTATGGTGAAGCGCGGGGCGGTATAAAAAATGTCGTAGACGTTCCAGTCCCCCATTTTGGCGCTAGGGTTAACCAGCGGCGCGGATTGCTTGTAAACGCTACCCGCCTGCCCGTTGCGGTAGGTGCGGTTTTGGTAGCTGTTCATGATTTGCACCTCGTACATTCCCTGCATGAATACGCCGCTGTTGCCTTTTCCCTGGCTTTTCAGGGTTTCGGGTTCGATGGGCGAGCGCCATTCGAGGTGAAGCTGGTAGTCGCCAAAATCCTGTTTGGTGCTGATGTTGCCCGCGCCTTTCACCACGCTGAAGGCCCCGTCTTTTACTTCCCACTTGGCGGGGCTGCCGTCTTTCACGCTCACCCAGTTGTCGAGGTTTTTGCCGTCGAACAGCGCGATGGCATCGGAAGGCGCGACCCCGACCGCATTCCCCGGCGTAATCACCCGCACTTCGGGATCCCAGAATTCCGTCTCTTCGGGTTTGACGAGGTAATTTTTCTTTGTCGCGCGGTTGTCCTGGGCATTCAGCGTGGTGAGTGCGAGGCAGCCCGCCAGCAGCAGGGCGGAGGCAGAAATGATTTTCATGGAAATAAGAAAACAGGTTATGGTGAATTTCTCGCCCGAAAAATACGAGCCTTTTTACACTTCGCGAGGCCGCCGCTTTTCCGGCTACCCAGCGGAAAGTCTGGCAATGAAACGGCCAACCCCACCGGATTGGCCGTACCTAAATTTATAAATTTAGTGGAACGAACCGCCCTTGCTCAATTCCGCTTGCCGGGTTGGGTCGCGGCGGGTTTGGTCGCGGGTAATAACGCCGGATCAGCCCCCGGAATGGAACTGGGATTGACCGCTGCCGCCCGGGGTGCCGCCCGAGGTTTAGGATACAAATCCCGAATCCAGATGTTGCGGAAACTCACGGCATTGCCGTGGTCCTGCAAAGAAATCGGTCCGGGTCCGTGCGCGACGACTTTCGGGGGGCCGACGTTCTCGGTCGTGCCTTGCAGCGCCATGTGGTTCTGCACCGCCACGCCGTTGTGAATCACCGTCACGTAGCCGGGGGTTTCGAGCGACCCGTTGAATCGGAAACGAGGGGAGGTAAAAATAATGTCGTAACTGTTCCAACTGCCGGGGCGGTTGGTCACGTTGGCGAGGGGAGCCGATTGCTTGTAAATGCTACCCGCCTGGCCATTACGATAGGTGCGGTTCTGGTAACTGTTGAGAATCTGTACCTCGTACAGGCCTAACAAAAATACCCCACTGTTGCCTTTTTCCTGGCCCTTGATCGTCTCGGGTTCGACGGGGGCCATCCACTCCAGGTGGAGTTGAAAATCAATAAAATTTTGCTTGGTGCTGATGTTGCCCGCTCCTTTCGCCACCGTCAGCAAGCCCTCTTTCAGGGTCCATTTGGCGGGGCTACTGTCCTTAGCGCTCACCCAGTTATCGAGGTTTTTGCCGTTGAACAACACCAGTGCGTCGCCGGGAGGAGCACCCAGAAACGTGGGCGGGTTGACGAGCAGCACCTCCGGATTCCAGGATTCGCTTTGCTCGGGTTTTTCAAGAAAAGTCTTGGGAAGTGCCCGAGTATCCTGGGCCTTAGTCAGGGCGCTCATCGTCAGGCAGCCGGCCAGCAAAAGGGCCGATTGACGCAGGTTTTTCATGGTGAAGAAGGTAATGGAGTAAAGAATGGACTGGTGGATGAATGAATTGAAAATTGCCCCGAAAAGTACGATAAATCGGGGTATGTGCGGCGCACGCCACAAAAAAGCAGCCCGACGACGGCATAAAATTTTCTTTACATTTGGCGCAAGGCCCGCGTACCGATTCAAAAATGCACCCGGCCCCGCAGCACCAATTTATAAAATCCATGGCTAAACTCCTGGACAAACGCGCCCCTGGACGTCGGTTTCTGAAGCGGATGAGCCTGCGTACCAAGTACTGGCTGGTGGGGGGCTTCAGCGCCGTGCTGACTGGCTCGGGCCTATCGGTCCTCAACGAGGCTTCGCACCTCAAGCACGACGGGCAACCCCTGATTCAGTGGTTCATCATGGGCGTGTACGGCTTCGTGCTCGCCATTGGTGGGTTGGGCCTGATGCAAATTTCCACCCGGTTCCGGGTTTTGATGGACATCCGGCGGGAACTCCGCCGCGAACGAAAAAAATTCCGTCGGGGGCCGCGTCGGAATTCCCCTCGAAAAGAAAACCCCATCGGCGGGGCCTGACGGGGTTTTTTCTCCGGGAAACGTTGGGTAAAAAACGTAACTCAGGCCTTTGCTGCTTTCGCCGCAAAGTCGGCCTTGATGGCTTCCACGTCCACGTTTTTAATAATGGGTTTTTGTTGGAGCCGTTTGATTTCGGCTACGCGGTTGTTGGCAACGGCTTTATTCACCCGGTCTTTCCGTTTCAGTCGGGTCACTCCCATGGTCGTGCTCAGTTTTATTTTTTGAAGCCGCAAAACTAAGGTTTTTTCGGAAAAGAACGCCCTGACCGCCCCGATATTTTTGGAGTGTCCGCCCGCCAACGGGCTGATTTCGCTATTTTTGCGCCGCCAATTTTCTACCGAACGGTCTTTTTCTCAACAAACGATGGCCCCCGTAGCGAGGGGGAAAATTCTTCACATGAACATGCAAAAACCAGGTATTCCCCGTGGCACCCGCGACTTCGGTCCCGAGCAGATGGCCCGCCGGAACTACCTCATCGATACCATCCGGGGCGTGTACCAGCGCTACGGATTCCAGCCCCTCGAAACGCCCACCCTCGAAAACCTCTCGGTACTGACGGGCAAATACGGCGACGAGGGCGACCAGTTGCTTTTCAAAGTGCTCAACTCCGGCGATTTTCTGGATGGATTTTCGGAAGAAGACCTGAAAGCGGGCTACAAAAAAGCAACGTATAAGCTGGCCGAAAAGGGCCTGCGCTACGACCTGACCGTGCCCTTCGCCCGGTACGTGACCATGAACCGGGGCGAGTTGATGTTTCCCTTCAAACGCTACCAGATTCAACCCGTGTGGCGGGCTGACCGCCCCCAGCGGGGCCGTTACCGCGAATTTTACCAGTGCGACGCCGACGTGGTGGGCACCGATTCGCTCCTCTGCGAAGCCGAAATCGTGGCGATGGTTCACGACGTGATGGCGGGCCTCCGGCTGGATGATTTCACGCTGAAAATTAACAACCGCAAAATCCTGACGGGCATCGCCGAGGTCATCGGGGCCGTCGACATGGCGGGGCCGCTGTTCGTGGCCATCGACAAACTCGATAAAATCGGCCAGGAAAAGGTGGAGACTGAACTCCTCGAACGGGGTTTCAGCCCGGCCGTCATTAAAAAACTCCAGCCCCTGTTCCGACCCTGGCACAGCAACCGCGAGACCTTCGAGAATTTGCAAGACTGGCTGGCCAAGTCGCCCACCGGGCAGCGGGGCATTCAGGAACTGGAAACGGTCTGGAAACTCGTCCAGCAACTGGGCTACAACGAAAAAAAGCTGCAACTCGACGTGACCCTGGCGCGGGGCCTCTCCTACTACACCGGGGCGATTTTTGAGGTAAAAGCCAACAACTTACCGATCGGCAGCGTCAGCGGCGGCGGGCGCTACGATAACCTCACCGAAGCCTTCGGGCTGAAGGGCACGTCGGGGGTGGGTATCTCGTTCGGGGTCGACCGGCTCTATGACGTGCTGGAAGAATTGGATCGTTTCCCCGCCGACCAGGGCGTGACGACGCGCCTGCTCTTCACTAATTTCGACCCCGCCGCCGAAGCCGCCGCCCTGCCGCTGTTGCAGCGGGCACGTCAGGCGGGCATCCCGGCCGAACTATACCCGGAAGCCAAAAAACTGGTAAAGCAACTCGACTACGCCGACCGCAAGCGCATTCCCTTCGTGGTGCTCATCGGTTCGGAAGAACTCGCCGCCGGGCAGGTTACGCTCAAAAACATGACCACCGGCGAGCAGGAACGGCTGGAGTTTGAGGAAGCGCTGAACCGAGTGGTGAAAGCTGAGTTGTGAAATGTGAAGTTAAAATCACATTTCACAACTCAGCTTTCACCACTTAATCCCACACCGTCCGGTAGCGATTGCCGACCTGGAATCCGTAGCGCAGACCCAGCCCGGCGCTGAGGCCGTTGGCGCGGGCGGTGAGCGTGAGGCGGTCGGGCGGGTCCTGCTGGTTGATTTGGTAGCGGAGTTCGTTGCGCCAGAGCGGCTGCACGCCCAGCACTCCACGCGCGTAGCCGACCAGCGACACGTTGCGGCCAAGCCGCAGGCTGAGGTCGACGCCGCCTTCGAGCAGCGGGCTGAAGTTGTTGACCATCACCGCGTTGTTACTCACCTGCACCGTATCGCCCCACACGGGCGGGAAAGCGGCGTTGCGTTGTTCAAATTGTCCTTTGCGGATGTGGGTGTTGAAGGCCACCGCCAGCCCCGCGTGGGCGTGGGCCGACAGCCAGCGGGTGGGTTTCCAGATCCGCAGCCGCAGCCGGAGGGGCACCATCGCGTACTGGATGCCTAAGCCGCCGGGGGGCGAGGTGGTTTGGTGCAACTCGAAGCGGTAGGCGATGGTGCTGGGGAGGTTGTACAGGCCCGTTTCGAGGCTGAGGCGGCGGTGGAGGGGGAAACCCAGCGTGAGACCGGGCAGAAATTCCTGGCTCAACCGCGTCGTGGAAAGCATTCTTCCGACCGCTGCGCTGGGGGCCAGGGCGTGGTAGTACCCCAAATCGAACCCGACGTACACCCGGCGCGGCTCCACCAGCAGGCGGCGGGAAACCGCTTCGGGAATTTGCCACTTCGCCGCCTTCGGGGGCGAACCCAGCGACTGCGCCCCCGCCAAAATAGGTCCAAACATCAGGGCCATTCCCAGAGTAAAACGTGCCTTCATGAGCAAACGGGGTTAGGAGTTTACACCGATGAGGAGTTGGAGAGGAATTGCGGTTGAAAAGGTAGCGGACTTTGCGTAAACTCGCAACTTCAATCAACCGCCTTTTCTCCCGTGAATCGTTTTTCTGCCTTTGTTTTTGCCCTGGCTTGCATCCCGGCAATCGCTTTTTCCCAACAACTTGTTTTTGATGAGTTCGCCGTCGATTCCGCCGCCCAACCCAGAGGTGGAATGGATAAACTCACGCTGTTTCTGAAAGTCAACCAGCGCCCGACGCTGCCCATGCAGGTAAGGGGTGCTAATGGGCGGGTGTTCGTGCAGGGAATCGTGGAGCCGGACGGGCCGCGGAGCGAACCGACCGTGTTGCGAGGCTTACAATCCGACTTCGATCGGGAATCGCTGCGGCTGGTGGGCCTGTTCCGGGCCTGGCAACCCACCAAGAAAGGCGGGCAGCGGGTGATAATAAAAAAAGGGTCAAAACCGGTTATTCACTCTTGGTTCATACTCACCGCTTACTGTAGGTTTGTGTCAACTTCACTCCGTATTACGTCCCCAGCCACTCGGCTAAGATTTTAACGGCTTATTAATGCATCCAAACCGCTCATTCGATGCACATGAGAAAGTTTACCACTTGTTTACTAACCCTTGGAGTACTCTGGTTCACGAATGGATGCCAACTGACGAAGGAGGTCGAGTTAGGCCCCATCAATTCGCAGTTGACCGCCAAAGCCGTTGAACTTCAACACTGGTTTGTGAGTGAGGTTCAGAATCGGACGACTTCTGCTTCCGTATTCGAACGGGCTGTCGACTGGTCCCGGGGACAAGCGCAACCCATGAAGGGGGGACAAGTGGGTTGGCTGTTTCCAATTAGTCACGGCAGGACCAAGCCGGCCGCGATGATTAAAGAAGGGGAAGCCACTATCCAGGATGACGGTAAAAGTACCCCTGATTTCAAAGACTACCTAGCCAAAGAGTTTCTGTTGGTGCTGGAGCCAACGGCAAAAAGCAAACACGCGTACTTGGTTCAGGTAGTTCCGACCAGGCAGTTCAGGAGTACCAATACGCGTCTGACTAATCAGTTTTCAGGAAGTATTTTTTTCCTGGAGTGGAGTGAGACGTTTGTAGTAGGGTACAAATACGAGCAGGGTAAAATCCTGGGGTCGTACAGAGACCCTAAAAATGCTAGGATCACTTTTCAGCAATGCACCCCGGTACACATTCAATGGCAGGAAGTGACGTGTGTATCCTGCGGTAACAGTTGCATCGATTGCACGTACATCCTACACAACGCCTACACCAACTTATGTTACAATTCCGATGGAGGGAGTCCGAGTGGGGGTGGACCGAGTACATTATCGTTCGAGGGGACTCCATCGGGAGATTTAGATCCCAATGACCCCAATTTAGGGTATCAGGGGCCAAATGACCCCGTGGCTGCCATTGCCAGTAGTACGACCAACTTCAACGTTTCTCAAACAAAGCAACTGCGGTTAGGATTGAATAAGATTATTGAAAAGTGCATCAATAAATTTATTTTCTATGATTTAGTGAACAAGAACGTGAAGATAAATTTTAAAATAAGTGCAAGTATTACTACGCCAGCCCAATTCAATGCTGCAAATGACGACATAACTTTTAAAACCAGTTCAATCATGCAAGATACCCCTGCTTTTACCGAGGAGCTTTATCATGCCTATCAGAAGTATTATTATCCAAACGGCATAGGACAGTATTCTTATGGAAATCCTGGGTTTTCAAACATCGAGTTTGAAGCTAAGCTGTTAGAAAATATAGTAAGTATAATCTCGACAAATCAAACATTTCGACCCGCTGTTCCGACAGATGAATACATGAACTGGCTAATTGAGATAACTAATAGTGGAACAACAAGCCCTAAATTATTCGATGATTTCAAAGGTAACTATTTTTACTTTTTAGAGCAGTTTAAAATCTACAATTCTGCTTACAATTTTCCAACGATTTCTACTCTTTATCCCAATGCCCTCTTGAACGCTACAATAAATTCTCATTGCAACTAATTCTTAAATCATGAAAAAGGAATTTGTCTTTGCTATTTCGCTTATGCTGTGTTCTACAGCCTCATATTGTCAACTTGGCAACTACACAAGAGAAAAAAGTATTAGCGGCATCAAAACTTATGCCAAAAATACTAACGTTTTAAAATACAAGAGACAGATTCTCCCTGAAGGAGCAGAAAACAGTACTATAGCATCTTTTGAGTGTGAAGATCAGTTTGCGTACAACAAAGCACTTTACGAAGCATTTAGTAAAACCCGCTTAACTGAACTATCAAAAAATATCAATAAAATATTTTTCACTTTTTACCTCACGGATGAAGGGAAAATCTTGGAAATGAATATAAAAATTCTGGATAAGAAGGAATTGAGCAATGAATTTAGCGATAAAGAACTAAGTTCATTAGAAAAGGCAATCCGCACGTACGTAAAACTCACCGCCGAGTATAATTTTAAAAAAGGAGCGAATTATATACTTTATGTTCAGCCTTTAAGTTTAGATCGTGTTTTAGCGAACCAGCCTCTACACGATCAGTGAACATATCCCTTATGTTACAATACCGATGGAGGCGGTTCGAGTACGTTGTCGTTCGAGGGGACTCCATCGGGAGATTTAGATCTCAATGACCCCAATCTTGGGTATCAGGGGCCGAATGACCCCGTGGCTGCCATTGCCAGTAGTACGACCAACTTCAACGTTTCTCAAATCAAGCAGCTACGCTTAGGGTTGAATAAGATTATTGAAAAGTGCATCAATAAGTTTATTTTCTTATGATTAGACTTGCTGTGTCCTCATTTTTAATGACTTAGATAGTAATTCCAAAGACCTGCGCAGACCTCAAGTTTTTTTTCACTAGGCTTTTAAGTCCCGCATCCGTAGCCGACTTAATAGAATTCGATAGCGCTTCATTCCGCCAATGCTGCGCTCAACGGCTACTCTTTCCCCACTAAATGACTGATTTACAGCCTTTTCAGCTTCTCCTAATTCCCGGCCCTTCGGTTTCTTGTAAGGAAGCTCTACCGCCCCACACACATACGATTTATTAATCCCTAAATATCCTAAGTCCACCTGAATAGTATGATTTTCCAGCCAACTTTCTTGGGGTGGTAATACTGATTTTAACATCGTAAAGTCATACGTTTTGCCGCCAAAAACAGGGACTGAGGTATTCAATTCGTTTTGAAGCCGTTGAAATCACCGTTGCTTTAATGGTGTGAGCTTTTTTTTACCATTGTACGCCTCTTTTTGCGCCAAGTTGTTAACTGGCCTCTGTCGTCGTTGCTCCGTTCCATCAATAATCAAGGTACTGTGTTTTTTGAAATATTCTTTGAATTCTTCAAGGGTATTAAATTCTCGTTTGGGTGTGTGATTTAATTCCAAAAGCGTTGATTGCAAAATAGTTACGCCTAAATTTTCAGTACGCTTAGCGTTTGATCCATCAAAGCCGCTGACAAAGCCTAACAGATCGTAAACCAAATCAGCCCGAAAACTAAACAGTGCAAAGAGGAGTAATTCTTCATAAGTGGCTACGATGCATTCTTGAGGATTATTCGCTTGACGTTCCTTGATGGTCTGACCAAAATGACGTTCGTAAGCAGCCTGAAAGGCAGTTAATAACTTCTCAAACCGGGGCTTGTCCATGCCAGTAGCGCTTCGCCATTGGCGCTCTGTTTTCAGATTAGCAGTCGAAAGATTCATACCCAAATTTAGTATTTATTTGTTCGTCGCAACAAGTCTAATTAACTGTGTAATGAAAAAGCAACTTCTCCTTATCCTTTCCCTTGTTTTGTGCTGTACCGTCTCGTATTGCCAAATTGACAGCTACACGAGAGAAGTAAGTACTTCTGGTTATAAAATTTATAGAAATACTAAAAATATATTAAAGGATACCAAGCAGGTTCTTCCTAAGGGGAGTGACAACACCAACATAACAGCATTTGAGTACGAAGATTTGTTTTCTTATAACAAAGCGTTCAATGAAGCATTTAACGAAACTCGCTTAGCTGAATTAACAAAAAATATAAAGAACGTAAATTTCACGTTTTATCTTAAGGATGACGGCCGCATTCTGGAAATGAATATTACAATTCCAAACAAAGCAGACCGTCGTGATGAATTGAGTAATAAAGAATTAAGTTCGTTGGAAAAAGCTGTGCGTAAATTCGTCAAACTAAGGCCACTATACGAACCTGAGAAAGGTACGAATTACATATTTTATGTTCAACAAGTACGTCTAGAACGCGTTTTAGTTGACAAACCTGTGCATGATTAGTGGGAGCATTCTGTTGCTTAAATCAGAGGCTCCTCTAAACGCAATTTTAAAATCAAATTGTTTAAGGCCCTGAACAAGTTCTTATTTTATTTCTTTTACTAATTCAGTCTAAATTACTGTGGTCAATCGGATAAATAGGTAGAGATAAAATCAGAATACAGGATCAAAGCACATAAAAATTCTGTTGTTGTCAAAAGACTCTGAAATGATAATCCATTCCAAGGCCTTTTCTGTTTTCTATCTTTAAGTTGATTACCGCCACGCCTTAAACGCCCCAATCAACCCATTCGTCGAGCTGTCATGCGCCGTCACGTCGTCGTCGTTCTGAAGTTCGGGATAAATTTTACTGGCGAGTTGCTTGCCCAATTCCACACCCCACTGGTCGAAGCTGAAAATATTCCAGATCACCCCCTGCACGAAGATTTTGTGCTCGTACAGCGCAATCAAATTACCCAGCGAGTACGGCGTAATTTCTTTCAGCAAAATCGAGTTGGTCGGGCGGTTGCCCTCGAACACTTTGAAGGGCACGATGTCTTTCACCTCGTCCAACTTCTTGCCCGCTTTCACAAATTCGGCTTCCACTTCTTCTTTCGTTTTGCCGTTCATGAGCGCCTCGGTCTGGGCGAAAAAGTTGGAAAGTAGAATTTTGTGGTGCTCGCCGATGGGGTTATGGCTGAGGGCGGGCGCGATGAAATCGCAGGGAATCAGCTTGGTACCCTGGTGGATGAGTTGATAAAACGCGTGCTGCCCGTTGGTGCCCGGCTCGCCCCAGAGGATCGGGCCGGTCTGGTAGTCAACCGGTTGTCCATCCCGGCCCACGAATTTCCCGTTCGATTCCATGTCGCCCTGCTGAAAGTACGCCGCGAAGCGGTGCAGGTACTGGTCGTAGGGCAGGATGGCCTGGGTCTGCGCCCCGTGGAAGTTGTTGTACCAAATCCCGATCAGCGCCAGCGTGACGGGCAGGTTTTGCCCGAAGGGCGTTTCCCGAAAATGCCCATCCATCGCGTGGGCACCGGCCAGCAATTCCTCAAAATTCTCGAACCCAATCGACAGCGCGACGCTCAACCCAATGGCCGACCAGAGCGAGTACCGCCCCCCGACCCAATCCCAGAACGGGAACATATTTTCAGTGTCGATGCCGAATTTACTCACCTCCCCGGCGTTGGTCGAGAGCGCCGCGAAGTGCTTCGCCACCGAACCGTCGTCGCCCGCCGCCTGAAGGAGCCATTGCCGCGCTGTGCCGGCGTTGGTCATGGTTTCCTGGGTGGTGAAGGTTTTCGAGGCCACCAAAAACAGCGTGGTTTGGGGCGAAAGGCCCTTCAACGTTTCGGCAATGTGGGTACCGTCGACGTTGGAAACGAAGTGCAGTTTCAGGTGGTTTTTGTAGGGCTTCAGCGCCTCCGTCACCATCACCGGGCCGAGGTCGGAGCCGCCGATGCCGATGTTGACCACGTCGGTGATGGGCTGGCCGGTGTACCCTTTCCATTCGCCGGAAATGATTTTCTCCGAAAAAGCCTTCATTCGCGCCAGCACGGCATTCACGTCGGGCATTACGTCCTGACCGTCTACCCGAATCGGCGTGTTCGAGCGGTTGCGCAGAGCCACGTGCAGCACGGCGCGGTTTTCGGTCGCGTTGATTTTATCGCCGGTGAACATCATTTCGATGGCTTCCTTCAGCCCACTCTCCCCGGCGAGTTGGCGGAGCAGGTCCATCGTTTTTTCCGTGATCCGGTTTTTTGAGAAATCGAGGAGAATTTTTTCAAACCGGAGCGAGAATTTCTTAAAGCGGTCGGGTTCCTGTGCGAACTGCTCGCGCAGGTGAAGGTGCCGGGTTTCCTCGAAATGGGCTTTCAGGTGCGCAAACGAGGCGGTTTTATCGAAGGGCAGGGAAGGGAGCATGGGAAAAAGAAGGGGTCAAGTAGGCTGTCAGGCGGTTAACAGGGTTTTTGAGTTAATCCAGACAAATATCCGCCAGTTTTTCTTCGTCAAACAAAAAAGCGTTGAAATCCACCCGCCCGCCGATGCCCTGGCAGTAGCCGCTTTTGGTGTGTTGCCAAAACTGCACCTGACCGGAAGGAAAGCCTTCGAGCCGCTCTTTCGAGTAATCAGCGATCCAAAGCGGGTACTCGTCGAAGTGGCCCCGGATGAATTTCTTGTAAAAATGCGGGTTGGTGTAAATAAGGGGCCGGATGCCGTAGTGTGCTTCAACCCGGTCGAGCCAGATGCCCAGGTCTTCCACGATGTCGGCGTCGGGCCGGGGCGAATCCACCTCCACGTCGAGCACCGGGGCCAGGTCGCCGGATTCGAGTTTTACCGTTTTCACGAAATGCGCCGCCTGCTTTTCCGGGTCGCGGAAGGGAAGGTAAAAGTGGTATGCCCCGCGCCGGAGGCCCGCTTTTTTGGCCCCACGCCAGTTTTTCTGAAAGGCCCGGTCGGCCAGGCCCTGCCCTTCAGTGGCTTTGATGAAAGCGAAGGTGACCGGCAATCCTTCCTCGGTGAGGCGCATCCGGCTTACTTTTTCCCAATTCACGGTACCCTGAAATTTCGACACGTCGATGCCGTGTGTGCGGTAGCGCAGCGGCACCCGGATGCCCGCCCGCTCGCAGGCCGTCCAGCGGTTGACGTTGCCCCGGCTACTCGTGTACCACAACACGGTGAGCGCCAGCACGGATAATCCCAGTGTCGCGAACAGCACCAGTCGCAACCGGCGGCGAGTGCGGGGGGAAAGTACGCGGGGTTGGGGATTGCGGACGGGCATGGTCGGCAAAAGTACGTTCTGTTTGGGCGTGCTGCGAAAAAAAATAGTGCGAAAACCCTTCGACTTTTCGGTGCCATTCACGCCTGGCTGCGCCTGAGTTTCGGTTCCGTGGTGTAGCTTGCGGCGCACAACGGCCCGTTTTTCCATGCTCCTGTTCGTAAACACCTCCACCCTCACCGACGCCCAGAAAACCAACCTCCGCCGCCAACGCCCCAACGACGAGGTGGTGTTCCGCACCGATCTCCCGGAAGCCGACCAGCCCGATTTTTTTCGCCGGGCCGACGTTCTTTTCGGAAACCCACCCCTCGGTTGGTGGGAACCCGGTGCTCCGGAGGCCTTGAAATTCTGGCAATTGGACTCCGCCGGATTCGAGTACTACCGGGGCCTCGACCCCGGCGTACCGGTGTGCAACATGGGCGATTACTTCGCCTGGCCCTGCGCCGAAACCATCGTGGCGGGCATTCTGGCCCACTACCGGCACATCGACGAACTGGCCGTGCTCCAATCCCAAACCCGCTGGGTGGGCGTACCGATTCGGTTTACGATGGGGCTGATGCGGGGCAAATCGGTGGTAATTCTCGGCGCGGGGGCCATCGGGAGCGCGGTCCGGCAGATGCTCGGTGGATTCGAGTGCCGCATCCAAACCCTGGCTCGCACCAATCCGGAGGCGGAGTTGCATTCCGTCGAGGAACTAACGGCGGTGCTGCCCCAAACCGACGTGGTGGTCAACTGCCTGCCGGGAACGGCGAAAGGCTTTTTCACGAAAAACCTGATCGACGCCATGAAACCCGGCAGTGTGTTCGCCAACGTCGGGCGGGGCAACACCGTGGACGAACCCGCGCTGCTGGCCGCCCTGCAAGCCGGTCACCTCGGCGGAGCCGTGCTCGATGTCACGGCGGTTGAACCCCTCCCCGCCGATCACCCGTTCTGGTCCATGCCCCAAGTGATTTTGACCCAGCATACCGGCGGGGGCCAGCGCAGCGAAGACGAAGGGAAAATTGACTTGTTCGTCAACAACCTGAATCGGTTTTTGGGTGGGGAAGCCCTCCAAAATCAGGTTGATTTGAGGAAAGGCTATTGACCGGCCCGGTGAAACGGCACCCGGCCAACGTGCTTGGCGAGAAAAACAAAGTCAGCTACCTGCTGAATCCGAGGGAGAAAAAGCCTGCCTTTCTCCTTTGGATCTGTCATCCCACCCAACGTGAGGAGGGATCTCGTCAGACTACCAGGTACGTTGGCTATCGGCAAGGGGTCTGTAGGGCCAACGAGATCCCTCCTCACATCAGGGTGACCCGTCCTTACTTTTTTGAACTACTAACTGATGTTACGCAATCCTCGATAAACCCCGCCCTTTAGGGTGGGGCTACGCCTCCCTCCAGAGGGGCCGAGCCAAAACCAACCGACCTGGGCTTTAGCCCTTGTTGCTGCTCTGGTCGTTGAGGGCTAAAGCCTGTTGAAAGGGAGGTCGCCAGAAGCCTCACCCTAAAGGGCGGGGTTGCATAACATTAGCTACTAACCAGCTTCGTTAACTGGATCAGAAATCCCCCCTATCCATGAAAAAATACGTTTGCTCGCTTTTGGGAACCGCGCTGGTGAGTGTCGGTGCGTTTGCCCAAGCCACGTTCACCAACCCCCTACTGCCCGCCGGGGCGGATCCCTGGTCGGTTTACAAAGACGGATCCTACTACTACACCCACACCACGGGCCGCAACCTGACGCTCTGGAAAACGGGCGACCTGGCCGACCTGAGCAAGGCCGAAAAAAAAGTAATCTGGACGCCGCCCGCCACCGGGGCCTACTCGAAAGACATCTGGGCACCCGAGTTGCATTTTTTGCGGGGGGCGTGGTACCTCTACTTCGCCGCCGACGACGGGCAGAACCGCAACCACCGCCTCTACGTACTCGAAAATCCCTCGTCCGATCCTACTCAGGGCACCTGGACACTGAAAGGTCAACTCAAAACGCCCGACGACAAGTGGGCCATCGACGGGTCGGTGTTTGAGCACTGGGGGCAGTTGTACCTGGTGTGGTCGGGCTGGGAAGGCAACGAAAACGGACGGCAGGATATTTACCTCTGCCGGTTGCAGGACCCCTGGACCGCCGAAGGGCCACGGGTCCGCATTGCGGACCCGCGCTACGAGTGGGAACACCACGGCCTGATTGCCAAACCCGGCCCCGACGACAAACCCGTGGTTTTGGTCAACGAAGGACCGCAGTTTTTGAAAGCCCCCAATGGCAAACTCCACGTGGTGTTTTCGGCCAGCGGCTGCTGGACCGATTTCTACGCCCTGGGCGTGGTCAGCGCCGAAGCCAATGCCGATTTGATGAATCCGGCCTCCTGGGTAAAGCACCCCCGACCGGTGTTTTGGGCCAACGGCGTGAACGGTACCCATGCCGCCGGGCACAACTCCTTTTTTAAATCGCCCAACGGTCGGCAGGACTGGATTCTCTACCACGCCAACCCGGAGCCGGGGCAAGGCTGTGGCGGGCAGCGTTCGCCCCGGATGCAGCCCTTCACGTTTACCGCCGAGGGTATGCCCGTCTTTGGCGACCCGCTCCCGACCGGGTTTGAACTAACGCGGCCTTCGGGGCGGTAAACGCAAAAAAGTGGAGGTCATCCCGCACGGCGTCCGCTTCGACTCCGCTCAGGATGACCTCCGCTTTTAGGCTGTAACTCTTCCCCTTATTTATTCGGCTGGGGTGTCACGCGGAGATACGGTTTCACGTAGTTGACGCCCTTCGGGAATTTTTGTTCGATGCCTTCGTTGGGCACGGCGGGCGTCACGATCACGTCCTCACCATCCTGCCAGTCGGCGGGCGTGGCGACCTGGTAATTGGCCGTAAGTTGGAGCGAGTCGATGACGCGCAGCAACTCGTTGAAATTCCGACCCGTCGAGGCGGGGTACGTCAGCGTCAGCTTGATTTTCTTATCGGGGCCGATCACGAACACCGAGCGCACCGTAGTTTTTTCGCTGGCGTTGGGATGAATCATGTCGTAGAGTTCGGCGATTTTACGATCGGAGTCGGCAATGAGCGGGAAATTCACCTCGCTGCCGGTCACCTCCTTGATGTCGGGCGTCCAGCGGTTGTGCGACTCGAGGTCGTCCACGCTCACGGCGATTACCTTCACGTTGCGTTTGGCAAACTCGTCTTTCAACAGCGCCGTGCGGCCTAATTCGGTCGTGCACACGGGCGTAAAATCGGCGGGGTGTGAAAACAGCATCCCCCAGCTATCGCCGAGCCATTCGTGAAAGTGGAGGTGGCCCTGCGTGCTGTCGGCCTCGAAATCGGGGGCAATGTCGCCAAGTCGGAGTGACATAGGAATTGTTGGGATTAGAATTGTTGAACTGTTGAGACGGGAGGGAAACTCCCTGGTCAGCCTACTAGTTCAGTAGAGTAATTTTTCGGTCAAACATCGGGGCTTTTTTCGGCAAAGTCAACGTTTTTTGTAGAACCCGCGTTGGCTTTCGAGACAATTCCCCCCTTCATTTTTCATGAAAGAATACTTCGTCAAGCTATTTGCCTACGAGCGCTGGGCCAACGAGCGCATTCTCGACGCCCTGGGAGAACCCCGCTACCCCGACGGGCGTTGCCTTGATTTATTTTCACACATCCTGGCCGCTCAACAAAGCTGGCTGAGCCGAGTGCAACTCGACGAACGCTATTTCCCGCTTTGGGAGCGCCGTGATTTGTGGGAATGCGGTCAAATCCATCGCCAACTAGCCGAGCGCTGGGCGGCTTTTTTACAGACTCGTTCGGAGGAACAGTTCGATGAGGTCATTGCTTACCACAATTCAGAAGGTGAAGCCTACGAAACGCCCCTGCGTGACATCCTGGCGCACCTCATCAACCACGATACGTACCACCGGGGACAGTTGGTGGAAGAACTGCGCAGCCGGAAACTGGTACCCGTGATGCCCGTCACCGATTACATTCAGTTTGTGCGGGAGAAATAATTTTTTGGCATCAGGCTTGACAAATGCGCTTGGGCGGCTACTTTTGCACTCCTCAACGGGGGATTAGCTCAGTTGGCTAGAGCGCTTGCATGGCATGCAAGAGGTCATCGGTTCGAATCCGATATTCTCCACGGTGAAAATCGAAGGGTTACGATATGAATCGTAACCCTTTTTTGTTTTCCAAAATGCTATTTGAAACGCTGAGAGGAATTATCGCGCTCCTTTCTGATGATCTTGACGCCCCATTTCTTCGCGCCTCCAAAAAATACTTACCACAACAAAGATTTCACAGGTTTTGAAGCCTACGGACTTTTTGTAAAAGGTCAATACTTTGATTTCCAGCTATCAAGCAAGTCAATTTAGTTTATTTTGGTAAAGCGAAGGGCAATCCAACCTTTAGTCCCACGACTCGCCGAGACCAGCGGGTGGGATAATTTGCGTTGTCGCCACGGTTGAAAAAGTCCGTCAGGTTAAGAAAAATGACGAGGTTGGTGCGGGAATTACCCTCGTCGTCGTTGAGGGTTGGAATAATTACGCCGATTCCCGGGACCGTTTGGTGTTGTTCCTTCAGCGCATTGTACGTGTGTTCAACGTGCGCTTCAAGCCCCCAGTCCCGCTTTTTCGAGAGGGCGAGCGCCTGGAGATAGACCGTGTGCAACACGGCTTCCTTATTGTTACCCGTGAGCACCTCGTCGGTTTCCAGCAACGTGATAGGGTTCCCATCACTGTCACTTCCGGCTACCATCGTACTGGTTCTCAACCGCTTCTGGTCAAAGACGGAGTTGTTCCACTTTACCGAATAGCGACCCCAGATACCCCACGCACCAAACCGGGCTGCGTTGTACACCGACGTACTATTGAGGGTGACACTCAGGTTTTGGCCCGCAATGTTTCTGCTCTCGCCTTTTAACTGGGCAGGGACGTAGACATTGGCCCGGCTCGACGTGAGATTTCCCTCCAGAAAAGCCCAGAAATACCGCCGCGTCGACCATTCAATTTCGTCCTCCGCTGCCACCAGGGTTTTCATTTTATACTCATCGAAGTCATCTTCGAGTTTCTGGAGTGAATCCTTCGCGTAGTCAAGATCATCGAAACTCCCCTTCGCCGGGGAAGAAGGACGTTGACTATTCACCATTACCTTCTGCGCCTGAATCGACTTCCACTGCCTGATCACTTCATTGGCTGCTCGCTGACGGATGAAAGCAATTTTTGCATTGTCCGTCTTTTTAAAAAATTGACGGGAGTATTTGGTAAAAGCTGGCGAATACAAGTCGAAGTAAATCCGTCCGCCAACCTCCAGGTCAGTGCCTAGGGCTTGCTCTTTAAAAAGCGGGGCGAAATCTTCGGCTAATGCCGCTTTCCCGTGTAGTCCGACCCGCACCAAGGGCCGGTAATCCTTCGGACCGAACAGCGTATTTACTTCGACCGACTGGTCGGAGAGCGAGACGATGAGTTGATTGAGGGGGGTGCCCGAAAACGCCGCCAACTTGGAAAAATCCCGAAAGTTTTTGCGGAAAAATGCCCGTTGAACGGCGTTGACGGACTCATCAGTTGAAGTAATGCCCTTGTTTTCAGTAATCTGGGCGAACGAGGCAATGCCCGAAAAAAGGGCCACCAGCAAGTAAAAAAGTCGCATGAGCGGATTGGGAAATGATGAGACCACTAAATTCAGTAGCCTCCCCTGCCTTTGCAAGGCACGAACTCAAATACAGGGAAAATACCCCCTGAGCGCTCACAACCATACCGCTCCTACCCCAGATACTTTGGTCAAGAACTGATATCACGCGGACCTGATGTCTTTCCAATATGAATACCATCAGTTCAAAGCGGATTGAATTACGGAAAAAGACCAGATTTCGTCGTGCCGCAGTATGACGATTCCCGACATTTTGCGTTAACTCAACCCGCTCTCAGGCTTCCAGCACGCCCAACCCGATGATACTCTCATCCCCGGCAATGTTCCGAATTTTCAGCCGTAGCGGGCGGGCTTCGCTCCGCAGGGTTACGTCCCAGAATTCGCCTGTTTTCTTCCCATCAAGCAACACGTCGCCTTTTTATATCGATTTTCAGGTCCACGGCGCTCAACCAGGGGCCGCCGGCGTTTTGGCAATCCAGGCTGAGGTATTCGATGTGTTCGAGGCCCTCGTCGCTGGAGTAATGGGCTTGAATTTCACTTTTTTCGTTGCGGTAGACGTGGCGGTAGGGTTTTCGGCGGCGTCCTCGCTGGGTTCGTCGTCGTCGGGGGCTACATCCAGGGTTAGCTGACGGTCAGCGGAGGTAGACAGCCTCGTTTCATTTGTACTCGTGGATACGCTGGGCCGAAGCGCGTAAACGCTACCCCACGTCGCAAATCTCCACCCCTTGCTTCAATGAGGCCAGTTTGTCCTCCCGTTTGGGGATGAATTCCTGGGCCACGTAGCCTTTGAAACCGGTTTCAACGATGGCCTTCATGATGGCAGGGTAGTACAATTCCTGCGTGTCGTCGATTTCGTTGCGCCCCGGTACCCCACCCGTGTGGTAGTGCGAAATGTACTCCTTGAATTTGCGGATGGTCGCAATGACGTCGCCTTCCATGATTTGCATATGGTAAATGTCGTACAGGAGTTTAAAGCGCTCCGAGCCGACGGCTTTGCACAAATCCGCGCCCCAGGCCGTGTGATCGCACATATAATCCTTGTGATTGACTTTGCTGTTGAGCAGTTCCATCACCATCGTGACCTTATGCTTTTCGGCGGTGGGCATGAGTCGTTTGAGGCCCACGGCGCAGTTTTCCAGGCCTTTGTCGTCGGCCATGCCGTTGCGATTGCCGGAGAAACAGATGATCTGCGAGTACCCCGCCGCTGCCACTTTCGGAATCACCTCTTCGTAGCTTTTCACCAGCTCGTCGTGGTAGGCGGGGTTGTTGAAGCCCTGGCCGATGCCTTTCCCCGCTCCCTGGGCCAGCCCCGCCACGAGGCCGTATTTTTTGAGCGTGGGCCACTCGTCGGGACCGACGAGGTCAATCGAGGCGATGCCCATCGCTTTGGCGGCCTTGCAGAGGTCATCGAGCGGAATCTGGTTGTAGCACCACCGGCACACGGAGTGGTTAATCTTACCCTTCAGTTTATCGTCGAGCAAGGCTTCGGCGGCTTCAATCCGGGTGGAAAGGGCGACTCCGACGGGAGTCAACAGCGCGGTGGCAGCTAATTTTTTCAAGGCACCACGGCGCGATTCAGGTTTTTTCATAGGGTTTACGGTTAAAAATAAAGGGTGAGTCCTGCATTTCGGTCCCGGTTAGTTCGCGAATTGAACCCAATCCAGCGAGGCCAGGTGGTTGAAGGGCGCTTCTTTTTTGACAAACACAAAGTACAAATCGTGCTGACCACCGGGATTTTGAAGGGGCACCGTGCGTTCCTCGAAGTTGTCCCAACCGCCCGTCGCCGTGAAATCAAGGGTACTGACCACCGGCCCTTTCGGCGAATCGGTGTGGACTTCGATGGTCGCGGCCTGGTCTTTCGATGAATACCGGTACGTCAACTGGCGGATGCCGTTCAAATCGATGTTTTTCAGCACGAACCGCGCGCCGTTTTGAATCGCCCCCAGCCGGTTGCCTTGTCTGGCCAGTTTGTACAGCACGTCGGCCTCTTCGGCCTGCACCCTGGCTGGTCGCAACACCAACGCGTCGCGGCTGCTCAAGGGCGCGATGGCCCCACCCCGGTCGGTGTACGAGGCGGTGAGCAGGTAGCGGGCCTGCTCGTCTTTGGCCGTGTGGCCGTTGAGCGCCACGCTGCCACGAGCCGGGAGCCGGACATCCACCTGCTTGGTGGCCAGCGACAGTACGTACTTCACGATTTCGGTGGCGTCTTCTTTCGACAACTGCGGGTGGGCGTTCATGGCGTGCTCGCCCCATACGCCCCCGCCCCCGGTGATGACTTTGTTGGCGAGCCGGGTCGCGGCACCCCGATCGTCGCGGTACTTTTTGGCCACGTCGAGGAAGGCCGGACCGACCGATTTTTTGTCGAGTTGATGGCAGGCCTTGCAATCGCTGCCCGCCATCAGGTTTTTGCCCAGGTTGTACGAACTGGTCATCGTCTGGTGACCCACCAGCGCTTCCGTACTGGCTACTTTAGGAATGTACCGGAGCGTGACAGCCACTTTTTTGGGGTCGATGACTTTGTCTTCCTGATCGCTGACGACAACCGAGTAGGCCAGGGGCGTTTTATCGAAGAAAAATGTGCGGTTGCCCGGCGTGGAAATGGCCACGTTAGGCAGCGTGTTGCCTACGCGGATCAGCAAGGTGTCGGTGGCGCTTTTGCCCGACGGATCGGAAACTTTCAGAATGGTTTTATAAACGCCGTTTTTTGGGAAAACGTGGGTCGGGTTCGCTTCCGTTGAGGCTACCAGGGTTCCCTCGAAGCGCCATTCGTAGCGTAGTTTGTCTTCCTCGTCGGAATCATAACTTTTCGACCCGTTGAAGGCCACCTTCAGCGGAGCGATACCAATGGTGTCTCTGGCCGTGATTTGAGCGACTGGAGCGCGGTTGCCGGGGTTAAATTCCACCTTCACCAGCCGGGCGTCGTCGTTGTCGATGCCGTACACCGAGCCGTATTCGAGCAGGTACATCGCGCCTTCGGGACCGAATTCCATGTCGACGGGTCGGCGAAAATCACCGTTGAGCGGCATGAAGGGTTCCATGCGCTGGTAGTTTTGATTCTCGTCCATCCGCAGGGCGAATACCCAGTTGCGCATCCAGTCGGCCACGAACAAGGCCTTGTCGTAGTAGGCAGGCAGTTTCACCGTCGACTTCAAGCTGGCGTCGAAGTGGTACACCGGCCCACCGATGGCGCAACGACCGCTCTGACCCAATCCTGGAAACTCCTCCGAACGGTTGTAGGGGTACCAAATCAGGGCTTTGCTGGCCGGGGGCAAGGTTTTCACCCCGGTGTTGTGGGGCGAGTCGTTGCCGGGCGCGTTCCCGTCGAAAAACGGTCCGAGGGCCTTCGTCGCGAAATCGTACTGGTGGTAGGGCTTGTTGTCGCCCACGAAGTACGGCCAGCCGTAGTTACCGGCTTTTTTGGCCTGGTTGAACTCGTCGTAGCCACGCGGCCCCTGCGGCCCGTCCACGCCCGAATCCGGCCCGATTTCGCCCCAGTACAAAATGGAGGTTTCCGGATCGACCGAAATGCGGTAGGGATTCCGGCAGCCCATCACGTAAATCTCAGGGCGGGTGCCGGGTGTGCCTTTCGGGAATAAATTACCTTCCGGAATCGTGTAGGCGGGCGCGCTCCCGGAAGCGGCGGCCTCGACGTGAATCCGCAGAATTTTCCCGCGCAAATCGTTCGGATTTCCCGCCGACCGTTGGGCATCGAAGGTGAGCCGACCGGGCCGGGTGTCGATGGGCGCGAACCCGTTCGATTCAAACGGTACCGTGTTGTCGCCGGTGGAGATAAACAGGTTGCGGTGCCGGTCCCAGGCCAGCGAACCGCCCGTGTGGGCGCTCACTTCCAGGTCGATCGGTACCTCGATAATTCGCTTTTCAGAAGCTAAATCCAGGAACCCGTCGGTCCCGAGCGTAAACCGCGAGATGAGTTGCTTGGTCTGCTCTTTTTCAGTGGTCGTGTAAAAAAAGTAGAGGAACTTGTTCCGGGCAAAATCAGGGTCGATGGTCATGCCCAGCAATCCGTTGAGGTATTTTTCAACGGCCTTCACCGGGAAGTCGTGCAGCAGTCGGGTTTTCCGCGTGGTGGGTTCATACACGTAAAATTTTCCGCCTCGTTCCACAAAAAACACCCGTCCATCGGGGGCCACGGCCAGTTCCATCGGTTCGTTGAGGTCGTTGGACAACACGGTTTTGGTAAACCGGTTTTCTTCCGGCGTTTTCAGGGCGTAGGCTTTCAAGTAATCCAGGGATTTGCCCTCGCCCATCGCGTAGGTAATGCCGCCCAGCAGGTGCCGCAGGAACAACGGCTCTCTGAAACTGGCATCGGTGTGGCCCCCCGCCGTGTAAAAAGCCCGGCCCCCGTCGTAGTCATGGTACCAGGCGTGGGGGTGCGTGTCGCCGTTGGTGCCGCCTTCGTAGCTGGTTTCGTCGAGGTTGGCCAGCACCTTAATGCCGGGGTCGATGCTTTTGAAATTGTACCATTCGTCGAAGCGCTCCCAGCGGTCGGGCAGGAAACTCGTCGCCGGGTGGGTCTTGTCCTTCACATCGATCCCCGCCTGCTGTTGCTTGGGATGGCTGGCAAAATACGCCCCGACGAGTTGGTTGTACCAGGGCCAGTCGTACTCGGTGTCGGTGGCGGCGTGAATACCCACAAACCCGCCCCCGGCCTGAATGTAACGCTCCAGGGCTACCTGCTGGTCGGCGTTGAGCACGTTGCCGGTTGTGCTCAGAAACACCACGGCGCGGTAGTTTTTGAGGCTGTCTTCGACGAAATACGCCGCGTTTTTGGTCGTGTCCACCCCGAAGTTGTTTTCCTGACCCAGTTTCTGAAGGGCCGCGACCCCCGCCGGAATCGACTGGTGGTAGAATCCTTTGGTTTTAGAGAAAACCAAAATCCGCGAGGTTGGCGGTTCGGCCATTCGGCGCGCCTGAATGCCCACCAATGCCGTAGCCACAAGTAAACTTACTACGCCTAGTTTCGGTAGAAATTTCATAATCAACTGGGTCAGGTTTGAATCAGGAAATTGGTTAAAGCAAGTGGCGAATTAGTAGTTGCCTAACAGTCAACCTATTTAAAATTTCAAAAAAGGGGTTGTCATCCCGAGGAACGAGGGATCTCGTCGGCCTGCCGGTTCCTTTGCCGGTAGTCAAGTGTCCGGTACCCCAACGAGATCCCTCCTACGTCGGGGTGACAACTGCCTTTTTCGGTTGAAAACTCAAAAGCTAAACAGGTTCAATAATGAACTTGCGTGAGAGTATCGATCTCCACGCCCTGCTACTCCTTAGCCAGCCGCCCCGCTGGTCGCTCCGTTTTCGCCAGCACCCACTCGCCGACTTTCAAGCCCTGGGTTCGCCCGTTGTCGATGGCGTCGGTGAAGTGAATGCCGCCGTAAAAACGGGACATACCGGCCTCGATCGCCGCCTGGTGAAAGGATTGAAATTGTCGGTCAGCCACGCCGTAGCGCCGCTCCACGGTATCGGTGTACCTAAAATTTTCGCCGAAAAAATGGGTCAGAATCACCGCCGAGCACGCCGAAATCGTGGAATGCCCGCTCAGGTATTCGGGAAACGGGGGCGTTTGGAGAAAGGGCTTCCAGGTCGGGTCGAGGTACTTGCGAATGGCCGTTTCGGGGCGGATGCGGTTGCTGCGAAACTTCTCGTCCCAGCAAGCAACGAAGGCATCCATCAATCCCACCGCCACCAGCGTATGAACTCTGAGCGCCTTTGCGAAATCCACGTTTGCTTGTTGGCAGGCAATGCCTGTAATGCCCATCCAGTGCGCTCCCGGCGAGATTTTTTTTAACCCAACCGCCAAGTGCCCGTTGTCGTCGAGCGCGAAGGGGTTGCAGTCCCAGAAGGCGGCAATGTGTTGGTGTTCTTCCGGCAGTTTCTCCGCGTAAACCCCTTGGATCAGGGCGTAAAACGCCGAGGTTTTGGCGCTCGAAAACGGCACCGGCGGGGCGGGTTTAAACTGACTGCACGTATCGAGCGTAAACGGTCGAACGGTGTTGAAATACGGCTCGACGGGGGCAAAAAAACCGGGCGGCGTCGGGTACCAGTTTCCCTCGCGGGGGCTGGGCGTGTACCGGGGGTAATTGCTAATCCGGCGGTAGCCATCCGCTCTGGCGTACGCCAGCACGTGCCGGCTGACGGCCCGCGCGTAGGCCCGCGACGAGTCGATCACCGCGTCGCTGAAACCCAGCGTCCGGCAGGAATCGAGCAACCGGTTTTCGTAAGGTTGGAGCAACGTACCACCGGAAGGCTGGAGTTTTTTTGCCGTCTCCACCATCGCCAGCAGGGCGCTGAGTTCCACGGAATAGCCCTGCGCGTTGGCTGGTTTTTCGAAGCGCGGGTACGCGTTGAGTACTCCGTGCAGGGGGGCGTAGGCGCGGTCGGTTTGGGCCACCACTTCGTAACCCGCCAAGCAGGCGTAGGCAAAAAAACGGGCGGCCAGGGGCGGGTTCGTCACGTCGTGAACCATCACCTCGGTCATCTGGGTGCTGAAGGCGTTGACCATCCCGCCGCCCAGCGTCGGCGGCTTTTCCGCCGGAGAACGGCAGCCGTCGAGCAAGGCGGGCAAGAGCCAAATCAAGCCAACGATTCTTTTCATTTTTGTACCTGAAATGCTTTGATGGCCTGTTGATTGATTCCCAAAAACAGGGTCTGGTTCACCTGCACCACACTCCGCACGTCGCCTTTGACCGCGAAGCCGGACTTCACCTGCGGCACGTACCGGAACCCGCCCCGGCCATCGCCCCGGAGCAGGGTGCCGTAGTTGGCGTCGTACTTGCCGAAGCGCAGCCGGGCCTGGTTTTGGTTGCCGCCCAGGAATACGTCGAGGTGCCCGTCGCGGTCGTAATCCAGCGCGGCCAGGGCGCAGACGGGGGCGAACTGGCTTTCCAACGGTAAGGATTTAAGGCCAAATTTTCCGGTGGTCCCGCTTTCAAAGTAGGCCGTTTTCAGAAAAGTAGCCTCCAGGCGATTCGCACCTTTCCGTTCTTCTTCCGTGAAAAGCTTGTCGAGCGTGACATCGGCGTAGCTGGCGTAGTCGGGAAAACGGGCGCGCATCACGCTGAGTTGGTCGAGTAATTCATCCCGAAACACGAAAGGATAGGTTTTGCCCTGCACGTAAAAACAGAAAATCGGGTCCACCGAGCCGTTGTCGTCAAAATCCTTGTAGTACAATTCCGCCGGTTCCTGCTCGCTGGCTTTGCACTGAGAATTCAGCCCCTGGTTGCCCACGACGAGGTCCGGTTTTCCGTCCCCGTTGAAATCTCCGACGAGCAGTTTGTTCCACCAGCCCCGGTAGTTTTTGTCGAAATACGCGCTGGTCTGGTCGGTCAGCGCGCCGTTGGCTGGCCCGAATACCGTCAGCGGCATCCACTCCCCGACCACGAGCAATTCCGCTTTTTTATCCCCGTTCAAATCCACCCAAGCTGCGTCGGTCACCATCCCGATGCGTTGCAGCGCCGGGGCCAGGCGGGCGGTTTCGTCGCGAAAATGCCCCTGCCCGTCGCCCAGGAGCAGGTAGCTGCGCGGCGCTTCCGGGTACCGGCCCGGAATGACCCGACCCCCGACGAACAAATCGGCCTTGCCGTCGCCGTTGACGTCGCTGACCCGCACGCAGCTTTTGCTGACCCGTGTGTCGGGCAGGGCATCTGCTTTTTTGGTGAAATTCCCCTGGCCGTCGTTGAGGTAGAGCCGGTCTTGCAGCCGGGCATCGTCGGGTTGAAACTCGGCGTAGCCGCCGCTGGCCACGTACAAATCGGGGAAGCCGTCGCCGTTGGCGTCGAAAAAAGCGGCGTCGGCGTCTTCCTGGGCGCGGTCGGTTTGGAGGGCGGCCTGCGATTTTTGCCGGAACGAGCCGCCTTTTTGCTGGATAAACACCGCCCCCGCCTGCCCGCTCCCCCCCCCGACGAAGACGTCGTCGAGACCGTCGCGGTTCACGTCGCCCTTCACCAAACACGGCCCCGAAAACGACAGCGGACTCACCAGCAGGGGTTGGCGCTTGAAATCGTTGCTGGTTTTAACCGGGTGCCGGTACGCGAGGGGCGAGGTAATTTCTTCAAAAACCGGCCGGGTTAGAACCGGTACCCGGCGCGGCGCGGCGGCCTCCGATTCCCGGAGCGTCAGCGTCTGGTCGGCCCTGGGGTTACGCAAGCGCTGTTCCATCCCGCCGGGCCAAACCACCCGCAGGGAGTCGATGCCGGGCGCCTCCCCCAGGCCGAAATGCAGCAGCGGCGAGACGCTCGACTGGTAGCCCCGCGTGGGCATCTGCTCGAGGTATTGCTGGCTGCCCCGGTGGTAAATCGTCACCTTCGCGCCCAGTCCCTGGGTGTTTGACCCGCTGCCGGTCAGTTTCACCGTCAGGTGGTGATTTTTCGACTGCGCGTTGCTTTCATTTTGGTAAATAAACGCCGGTTGGTTGATGTTGTTGATCACCAGGTCAAGGTCGCCGTCGCCGTCGAGATCGGCGTAGGCCGCGCCGTTGCTGTTGGAGGGCAGCGTCAGGCCCCAGGCCCGGCTTTTGTCGCTGAAGGTGAGGTCGCCGTTGTTTTTAAACAGGTAATTGACCACCCCCGACGCGGGCATCTTCTGCACCAGGTCCAGCAGGTTTTGCCGCCGCACGTTGCCCCGGTTTTCCTGCAAAAAATCGCCCATGTACTTCAGAAAGTCCATGTTGGTGTAGTCGCGGGTGTAGCCGTTGGTCACGAAGAGGTCTTTCCAGCCGTCGTTGTCGTAATCGGCGAAGAGCGGTGCCCAGCTCCAATCCGTGTTCGAGAGTCCCGCCAATTGACCCACCTCGCTGAACGTCGGCAGCCCGGATTTCCCGTTGCCGTTGTTGAGGTGGAGCATGTTCCGCATGTACTGGGAATGGAATCCCGCCCGGAGGTTGAGGTCGAAGGCCTCGTAGTTGTCGGGTGCGAAGAGCAGTTTCTGCCGATGGTTGTCTTCGGGCAGCATATCGAGGGTAAACAGGTCGGGCAAGCCGTCGTTGTTGACGTCGGCCACGTTGTTGCCCATTGAAAACTGCGAGGTGTGCCCCAGGCTCTGACCCAACTGGTCGCGGAAGGTGCCGTTGCCCACGTTGAGGTACAAATAATCGGGAACGCTGTAGTCGTTGGAGAGGTAAATATCGGGGAGGTTGTCGCCGTTGACGTCGGCCACGCCTGCGCCCAGTCCGTAGGAAAGCGCCGAGTTTTTCATCCCCGCCTGCCGGGTTACGTCGCGGAAGCGGCCCCCCGTTTGCTGAAAAAGCCGGACGCCGCTCTGCAAATCGGGCCGTTTGGCCAGTTCGGCAATGCTCACGTCGTCGAGGCTGAGGCGTTTGGGGTTGTGGTTGAGCAGCAGCAAATCCAAGTCCGAGTCCTGGTCGTAGTCAAAAAAAACGGCCTGCGTGCTGTACGTTGAATCGGCCAGGCCGTAGCGTTCGGTTTGTTCCGAAAACCGGGGCGTTCCCTGGGCGTCGTTGCCCTGGTTGATGAACAACTGGTTGACCCGCTTCGCCCCCGACAACTTCCCGGAGTAGCAGACGAACAGGTCGAGCTTGTCGTCGCCGTTCACGTCAGCCATCGTCACGCCGGTTTTCCAGGGGCCTTCCCGCCCGGCCACTCCGGCCGCGTCGGTGACGTCGGCAAACTGCATCCGGCCCCGGTTGAGGTAGAGCCGGTTGGGCGTCATGTTGGCCGAAAAATAAAGGTCTTCCCGCCCGTCGCCGTTCAGGTCGCCAACGGCCACGCCGCCGCCGTTGTAAAAATATTCGTACATCAGCACGTTCGTGTTCAGGCCCTCGGTCAGGTCGTTGCTGAACGTCACACCGGTCTGTTCGGGCTTCAGCAGGGTAAACAACGCGGGACCCGATTCATCCGCTGGTTTGTCCCGTTCGGTGGACGCGGATTGACACCCCGCCAGAGCCATCAGCAGTAGATAAAACGGAGTGATTCGAAGGGCGGTCATTCGGAAACGAAGCGAAAACGTAGTAAGCACGATTTGTAAAAAAGCGGTGGATAAACGCCGAAGCAGTTTAAGATTTCGATTTTTTAGATGCGGGGGTCACCCTGAGCGGAGTCCAAGGGCGTGCGGCTGGTCAGCGCTGGCCCACCGCACGCCCTTCGACTCCGCTCAGGGTGACCCCCGCACGATTCAGCTACTTTTTTTGAAATCCTAAACAACTTATAATTCGCTTCAACGCGGTTTATTCAGGCCAGCGGCGGGCAGTCGGAATACCTGCACCGGCTGGTTGTTGCCCGTAGCCAGAATCAGGTTTCCCCGCGTCGTCTTCAGGGTTTTCAGGTCGCGGGCCTCGCCCCGGAGGGTGAACCCGCTCTTCGCCGGTTCAAGGGCCTGAAACGTAGCCGAGCCGCTTCCCTTCAGAAAAAGACCCGCCCCGGCGTCGTAGCGGCCCCAGTTGGGTACCGCGCCGAAGAAGTTTCCCCCCAACAGCAAATCCACCTTCCCGTCGCGGTCGAAATCGCCGGGCAGGATGGTCATCACGGGCGAAAACTGGGCTTCCACCGGCAACGGTTTCAAGGTAAAATGGCCCTGGCCGTCGTTGAGGGCGAGGCTGCTGGCGAACGTGGTTACCCGTTTTTCAACGGCTCCTTTCAACTCGTCCGCGCTGAACACGTCGGCAAAAGTACTGCGGGCGAACGCCTGATAGCTGACGTACTTTTTTCGCAGGCTCACCACCTGCGTCGAGAGTTCGTCTTTGGTGCCGACGGGGTACTGCTTACCCGCTTTGAAGTAGGCGAGGATGCCGTCGAGCGTTCCGTTGCCGTCGAGGTCTTTGAAATAGCCGGTCACGGGTTCGGTCGGACTGGCTTTCAACTGCGAATTCAAGCCCAGGTTCCCGGCGATTAAATCCTGGTCGCCGTCGCCGTCCACGTCGGTCGCGGCCACGGCGTTCCACCAGCCCGTGGCGGAGGCGGAGACCCCGGTGATTTCGGTAAAATACCGTCCCGTGTTTTTGAAAATCCGGATGGGAGTCCATTCCCCCACCGTGACCAAATCGGGTCGGCGGTCGCCATCCACGTCGGTCCACACGGCATCGGTGACCATGCCCACGTCGGGCACGCCGAACGTCGTTTGAAACGGAACTTCGGTAAACCGGCCCTTCCCGTCGTTGACGAGCAACTGACTCGCGGGCGAAAGTCCGTACCGTCCCGGCACCGACCGACTGCCCACGAACAAATCCACGTCGCCATCGCCGTCGAAATCAGCGGGTTTTACGCAGGAACCATTCGCGGCCACCGGGGGCAAGGAGCCGGTTGATTTCGTGAAATGCCCCTTCCCGTCGTTGAAATACAGCCGGTCGGGCAGCGCTTCGTCGTTCGGCCCGCCTTCGTTGCCGCCGCTGACCACGTACAAATCGAGGTCGTTGTCGCCATCGGCGTCGAAAAAAGCGGCTCCCACGTCGTCCGCCGCCACGTCGGCTTTCCAAACCGCTTCGGCCGTGGCCGTAAACGAGCCGTTTCTGGCCTGAATCACCAGCGCACCGGGCGAATTTTTAGCGCCGCCCACGTAAAAATCATCGAGACCGTCGCCGTTTACGTCGCCCACGGCCAGGTCGGGGCCTTCGGTCGAGAGCCGGTGCGGCATCAGCGGTTCCCCGTAAAAATCGACGTATTCATTTTCGACGTGAGCGTAGGGAATCCGGGTTGTTAGCGTCGCGTCTTCAAAAAGTAGTCGTTCCGCGCCAGGTTTCGGGTAAACGTACCGCTGCGTGGCGGCGCGTTGGTCAAGCGTCAGGAGTTGGGCTGTTTTGACGTGCGTCAACACCTGCGCCTGTCCGTCAGGCCAGATTACGGTCAGGGTATCCACCGCCGTGGCTTTGCCCAGGCCCAGCGTCAGCACCGGTTCCACCGCTGATTCAAAGCCCCGCGTGGGCATCGCTTCCTGGTAAATCGTTTTCCCGCCGACGTTGGCCAGCACCTTCGTCCCGATTCCTCCCGTGTTTTTCCCCGAACCCACCAATTTGATTTTCAGGTACGTATTTCCCAACCGCTGACTGGTCTGGTTGCGGTACACGAAGGCGGGTTGGTTGATGTTGTTGACCACCAAATCCAGGTCGCCGTCCCCGTCCAAATCCGCGTAAGCCGCTCCGTTCGAGAACCCTTTCTGGTCCAGGCCCCAGGCCGGGGCCTGGTTCGTAAACGTGAGGTCGCCGTTGTTGCGGTAGGCGAAGTTGGGAATTTCGACGACGGGCATTTTTTCGATCAAACTCCGGCTTTGTCCCTTGAATCCCCCGTTGCGGAACGAAGCCTGGGCTTCGGGGCTGGACACGTACTTGAAGTAGTCAAGGTCGACGGGCCGCCGGGCGATGCCGTTGGTGATGTAGAGGTCTTTGAAGCCGTCGTTGTCGAGGTCGCTGAGCAGGGCGCTCCAACTCCAGTCGGTGGCGTACACGCCCGCCAGTTGAGCAATGTCGCTGAAGGTCCCGTCGCCCCGGTTGAGTTGCAGGGCGTTGCGCGGGTACTGGTGGTGAAAACCGGCCCGGAGTTTCATCTGAACCAGGTCGTATGAATCGGCCCCCGCCGACGATTTGGCGAATTCCTCTTTTTCGGGCTGCATGTCGAGTGTGACCAGATCGAGGCGCGCGTCGTTGTTGAAATCGGCCAGGTCGCTGCCCATCGAAAAGGCACTGGTGTGGCCCATCGCCTGCGCGATGCCTTCGCGGAAGGTTACCCTCCCTGGCCTCCCTGGCCCCCCCGATCCCCCCCCTGGCCCCCCCTCAAAGGGGGGGGATGCCGCTCCGTTGTTGAGGTAGAGGTAATCGTTTTCGTGAAAATCGTTCGACACGTAGAGGTCTGGCCAGCCGTCCTGGTTGAAGTCGCCGACGGCGATGCCCAGGCCGTAGCCCAGTTTGCTACCCCGGATTCCGGCTTCGGCGCTCACGTCGGTGAAGTGCGGGGGGCCGGTTTCGCTGTCGTTCCGAAATAATTTGTCGCCCGCCGCCGGGTCGCGGGTGGCCCGCAGGCTGGTATCGCCGAGGGCACCCACGGCCCGGAGCGAATGGTTGAGCAGGTAGCAGTCGAGGTCGCCATCGCGGTCATAATCGAAAAATGCCGCCTGCGTGCTGTAGCCCTGGTGGTCGAGGCCGTACTCCGCCGCTTTTTCGGTGAAGGTAGGAATACCCCCCTCTCCCCCCTCGAGGGGGGACTTTCCGTTGTTGATAAACAACTCGTTGGCCCCTTCCTGGTTACGGTGGTTGACCCGGCAGACGTAAATATCCAACGCGCCGTCGCCGTTCACGTCGGCCATCGTCACGCCGGTTTTCCAGCCTTTCGCGCCGGCCACGCCCGCTTTTTCGGTGACGTCTTCAAACTGAAAGTTGCCCCGGTTGAGGTACAATTTATTGGGCAGTTGGTTGGCCGTAAAGTACAGATCGGGCAAGTCGTCACCGTTGACATCGCCCACGGCCACGCCGCCGCCGTTGTAAAAATAAATGTAATTGAGCAGGCTGAACTCGTCCGTTTCGCTGAGGTCGTTGCGGAACTGAACCCCGGAGTTTTCGGGAGAAACCAGGGTGAACAGGGTGTTGGCACCCGCCTCCTGCCGCCCGCACGAACTCAGACCCAGCAGCAGGGAGAATACCAACCCTCTCGCCGTGGCCGGTGTCCTCACCGACCCTATTTTCCAACGCCGGAACGGGTGGCCGGTGAGGACACCGGCCAGGGCTGGAGAGTCGCCGAGGAAGAAACTGCTTACCTGCATTTAAGATGGGTGCTCGATTGTAAACTGTTGTTTTTCAGGGCTTTGTCATGGCTCCGGCCACCCGGCCGGAGCCATGACAAGACCCTGAAAATTACCAGGGTGCTTAACGAAAAGTGCCAGAATCAGAAGCCCGATTCTGGCACTCTTTTTAACGATCCTGAATGGGGTACGGTACGTCAATACCCCGGATTTTGTCCATTCACCCAGCCATCCGGCCCGCCGGTTTGCTTACGGATGGCGGGGTTTTGGTCCAGTACGCCCTGAGGAATGGGCATCAGGTACATTTTGTCGGTGAACACTTTCGAGAAAATCCGGGTAGGCGTGTAGGTCAACGTGCCGTTTTTCGCTTCGATCACCATGCCGGTGGCTTGTTTATCAAGCACCCCGTTGGGGCCGTTGGCAATTTTCCAGCGCAGCACGTCCCACCAGCGTTTGTCTTCGAAGGCCAGTTCGACCCGGCGCTCGCGGCGGATGATCGCCCGCATCTGGTCTTTGGTTACCGTGCCGTAGGTTTTTTCGACGGTGGGCAAGGCCCCCCGCGCCCGGATTTTATTGACGGCGTCGAGCACCGAGGCATCGGGTCCGACGGCTTCGTTCTGGGCTTCGGCGTAACTCAGCAACACTTCGCCGAGGCGGAAATAAATGTAGTTGTTGCCGCCGAGGCTCTGGGCCAGACTAGCCTGCCCGGTGATGCGCTCGTCGAGGGTTTTGCGCCCGTAGTAGCCCGTGTTGGACACGTCGTTGGCCGAGCCGAGGTCGATTTCATTTTTGGCCCCGATGCCCCGCTGCATTTTCATGATGTCGCCCTGCCAGGTGGAACCATCGTAGATGATGCTCTGGTAAAAGCGTTTTTCCCGGTTCTTGTACGGATCCTGCGGGTTGTAGCCCGAACCCGTTTCCTTAATAGTCTTGCCGTTGTCCATGGCGTAGTCGTCCACCAGTTCCTGGGTGGGGGCCAGATTGCCCCAGGATTGCTGAATGCCGTTGACGAAGGCAGGCCCTTGCCGCCCTTCGCGCTGGTGGCCTTTTACGATGGACTTGTACTGCCGGTCGAAAATGACCTCGGTGTTGTTGTTGTTTTCAACGTAAAACATCTTTTCAAAATCCGGGAAAAGGGTGTACACCCCCAAATCCATCACCTGCTTGTTGGTGGCAGCGGCTTTTTGCCAGCGGGTCAGGTCGTTGGTCGGGTTGCGCAGGGCGCTGGCGTTGTATAATTCCACCCACCCCCGGAGGGTCAGGGCGGCGCCCTTCGTCGGACGACCGAAGTCGGCCCCGCTTACCTTCATGGGTAGCACGTCGGCAATGGCCGTGAGTTCGTCGGTGATGAACTTGTAGGTTTCGGCCATCGTGTTGCGGGGCCGGTTGATCGAATCGCCCTGCGCGAGGTTATCGAGCGGTACCGTGATGATGGGTACCCCGCCGTAGGCTTTCCACAGGTAGTGGTAAAAGAAGGCTCTTAGGTAGCGGGCCTCGGCCAGACGTTTGGTTTTGTAGTCGGCCGGGAACGTGGATTCAGTTACTTTTTTGATGAACAGGTTGGTCCGACGGATGCGGCGGTATGTATTTTCCCAGTTCCATGATCCCCCGTTATCGCCGGGTCCGGGGGGCACGTTGTTGGGGGCTAAGGCACCCGTATAAATCGTCGTGCGGCCCCACATCCACTCGGCCCCTGGGTATGAATTGTCGGCAGCCTGATCCAGGTTTAGGGTTTCGTTCTGTACATCCGGCAACTGGTTGTACGTGTCGTTGAGAAACAAGTCGGCGTTGGTCGGGGTCGACCAGAGGGTGGCATCCGAAATCTGGTCGCGGGGTTCCACGTCCAGGTTGGGCTTGCACTGGTACAGAAGCGCGGTGGCCCCCACCGTCAGGGCGAGGTAGATACCGCTGCGTACTTTATGTTGAAACATGACTGAGACTGGTTAAGGAGTTAGAACGAGACGTTCAGCCCGAGGGTGGTCACTTGCTGCTGGAAGTAGTACTGCGCGTTGCCGCTGCTCGCTTCCGGGTCGATAATCTCCCGCATGCTGGGCGTGATGGTAAACAGGTTCTGGCCGGAGAGGAACACCCGCACACTCTGAATTTTCAGCTTAGAAACGATGCTATTCGGAATCGTGTAGCCCAACTCGATGCTTTTCAGGCGGACGTACGAGTTGTTCCGAATCCAGAAATCCGAACCCTGGGTGTTGTTGGTCGTGGGCGAACCCGACAGGCGGGGGTAGAGCGCGTCGGTATTTTCGGGCGTCCAGTGGTCTTCAAACGCCAGCTTGGTGGCCGACGCCGAGGCATCGAAAGGCCAGACCAGGCTCCCGAACAGGTACAGGTTCGTGCGGCCTGCCCCGGCAAAAACCATGTCGAGGTCGAAGTTTTTCCAGGTCACGCGCGGCACGATGCCGAAACTGAGTTGGGGCGTGTTGGGCAGGCCGATGACCTGCTCGTCGTTGATGTCGATTTTCCCGTCCGGCCCGGTCGGTTTGCCGTCCGCGCCTGCTGCCCCGGCCACGTCCTGGTAGCGAATGTCACCGGGGTACACCCGTCCCCAGGGTTGCGTGGGAATTCCTTCTTTCAGGCTGCCGTCCGGTTTGAAATCGTCGGCGGTGAAAAAGCCCATCGAACGCAGCCCGAATTGCGTATACAGCGCCCGTCCCGTTCGGCTCCGGTTGGGGTTGTTGAGTTGCGCGGAGGTTTCGAAGGTCTCGACCAGTTTGTTTCTGGCGTAGAGGAAATTGACGTTGACGCTAAACCGCAGGTCTTTGCTCGCCCGGTGGTTGAAACCCAGGGTGAAATCGATGCCCCGGTTGAGCATGACCCCCGCGTTGACCTGCGAGAGGCCGATACCGTACTCGGCGGGCACCGATACGAAAGGGGTAACCAGCATGTTGGAGCGGCGTTCCTGGAAGTAGTCCACTTCAAACGTAAACTTGCCCTTCAGCAACGATCCTTCCAGGGCCAGGTCGAATTTTTTGGCCCGCTCCCAGGTGATGTTGGGGTTGGCCTGGGAGCGTTCGAACACGCCCTGGGTCGGGTCGCCGAACACCGCCGAATTTCCGCTCAACTGGTACGAACTCAGGTACTGGAAAGCCGCCAGCGTGTTGGTGCCCAAAAAGTAAGGCAGGTTGCCCGATTCGCCGTAGGAAGCACGAAGCTTGAGGGCGTCGACCCAAAGCAAATTGTCTTTCACGAAGTTTTCTTCGGAAAGCCGCCAGCCCGCCGAAAACGACGGGAAGAAGCCGAAGCGCGTGGCCGGGGCGAAGGTGTAGTGCCCGTCGTAACGGCCCGCGACTTCCAACAAATACCGGTCGTTGAAGCTGTACCCCACCCGGTAGACGTACCCGATTTGCTTTTGTTCCGACGATGACCCGAAGTTGCTGATGTCGAGCGGAATCGAGCTGCCCGCGTTGAGTTCGGGGATGGTGGTGTTGTAATTCTGGCGACTCGCCCCGAAGAAATTCGACCGAATCGTCCGGTATTCGATCACGCCTAGTGCCGTGACGGAGTGTCGGCCGAACGTGTTGGCGTAGTTGATAAAGCCCTGATAGGTGAAGGCTTTATCAATCCCAAAGGATTGATCGACCCGGGGTTTCGGTGCCCCCTGAATCCCCAGCACGTATTCGTAAGGCTGCTTGGACGTGTTGACGGTGTACACCGGCACGGGGGTGGCGTATCGCTTGTTGAACTGCTGGTTGGGATCGTAGCTGGCCACGGCCTTCACGCTCAGGCCCTTCAGGAAAGGCAGTTGTTGTTCGATTGAAAACGTGGTGTAAATCTGGGTGCGGTTGTTGTTCTGGCTACCGCTGTAGTACATCTGCCCGATGAGCGAGCGGCCAATGTACTGGCCCCAGAGGCCGTTGGAGTAGTACACCGGCGAAACCGCCGGGGTACGGAACGCCTGGTAGAACAAATCGCCCGCCGAGTAGGCCGGGTATTTGTTGTCTTCAATAAAGCCGTTGAGGTTCAGGCTTACTTTGGTCGTTTTGGTCGCGTCGGCTTCCAGTTTGGCAATGAGGTTGTATTTCTTGGTTCCCACCGACTTGTACATGCCCTGCTGGCTGGTGTAGCCCAGGCCCATGTAATAGCGGACTTTCTCGGAGCCGCCCGACAATTCAAGGTTGTGGTACGTCAGAATGGAGTTGCGCTCAATGATGTCGCGCAGGGGGCTGCTGTTGGGGTATTTGTCGTCCACCACCCCATTTACGGCCTGCCGGTACCCTTCCACGTCGGCGGCCGAGTACGCCGGGGGGCGTCCGTCGTTGATGGCCGCCTCGTTTTGCATGAGCACAAACTCGTAGGCATTCACCTGCGGCGTTACGCGGGTGGGATTCTGAACCCCGACCCAGCCGTTGTACGACAGCGTCGGAACACCGGATTTACCCCGTTTGGTGGTGACCAGAATCACCCCGTTGGCCCCGGCCAGACCGTAAGGCGCGACCGCCGCCGCGTCTTTCAGCACCGTAAACGATTCGACCGAGTTGGGATCGAGGCGGGAATAGTCGCGGTAAATCCCGTCGACAATCAGCAGCGGTGAGCTGCCACCCAGGGTTGAAAGCCCCCGGATGTTGATGGCGGCCCCATCCTGACCCGGTTCGCCGCTCCCTTGCCTGGAAATAATCCCGGCGATTCGTCCGCCGAGGCTGTTGCTCAGGTTGACAACGGGCTTGGCAGCCACGTCCTGGGCTTTGAGCGTGGAGACGGCGGCCGTCGAGGAAACTTTCCGCTGCTCGCCGTACCCCACCACGATCACTTCGTCGAGCGCGTTGGTGTTTCCCGCCAGCGTTACGTCGAGGGTGGTTCGGTTGTTAACCGGAATCTCTTGTTTCGTGAAACCGATGTAGGTGAACACCAGCGTGGCATCGGCGGTGGGTACGGTGAGCGCGTAGCTGCCGTCGGCGGCGGTGGAAGTCCCGTTGACGGAACCTTTGATCACCACGTTGACACCGGGCAGTGCTTCGCCCTGATCGCTGGTTACTTTGCCAGTCACCCGATTTTGAGCCAGGGCGCACAGCGACACGAACTGTAGAAGGAGGAACAAGCCGTACACTTGTTTCTTTCCTGGCCAACCCGCTACCCCGGACGCGGGGCGGAGAAGAGTTTTTTTGGTTGTAGACGGTTTTTTCATCAGAGTTACTTCGTTTAGGTTCATAGGTTAAGAACGTGAATTTAAAAATCAAAAACAGACTAGGCCCCGATCAGAATTTTATTTTAACTCAGAAAAACAACATTTTCACGGGGGAATTGCGGCAAGGAGTGCGTCTAGCTTTGTTGATGGCACTTAACGAGTTTACAACATCGTAACCGGGGAACGGTTTAAAGAAATAGTTGAATAATGCAAAACTACGTGGCTTTGGTACAGGGAGGGGGGGTATTTTTCGTCAAAAAAGAGGGGTAAATTCGTCCCTAAGTCTGGGGATAGTTCTTACTGGCTATAAGTGATGTTTTGTTTAATTCACTGTCGATGACAGGTTTAGTACAGGAGGATAGTCAACGAATTAGTTGCAGAGAGGAAAAAGCCGTTTTGATCGCTCCACCTTTTTACGAGATGACACGATTTCTTCAAAGATTGCTCACTTGCTGGCTCCTGGGCTTGTTACCCGCCCTGGGTACGGCTCAACCGGGGCCGGAGGGCTACCGGTTCGAACACCTGACGGTCAACGAAGGCCTCTCGCACAGCGATGCCATGTGCGTGGTGCAGGACGGGGCGGGGTTTATCTGGGTCGGTACCAACGACGGCATCGACCGGTATGACGGGTACACGCTGAAAAAATACCAATTGCCCGTCAACACCCGCAATGGCTTATCGGGCAACCGGATTCGGGCCTTACACGTCGACCGCCGTGGGCGTCTGTGGGTGGGAGCCGAAAGCAGTGGAGTGAGTTTGTTCGACGCAACTCAGGACCGTTTCGTCAACCTGAGTCAGGTTGGTCCGGTCGCCAACCAGCCGGTAGCCCAAGTGCTCAGCCAAGCGGGAGTCGAGGCGATTACCTCCGATGCGCGGGGACGCATTTGGGTGGGGACGTACCAACACGGCGCGTTCGTGTTGGACGTCGATCAACGAGGAAGAATGACCCGGTTGAGCCAGGTGGCCCTCGCCGGGCGGTCGTCGGCGGCGTGCCGCGTCTCGGCGCTGGTGGCCGATCGCGACGGGACGCTCTGGATCGGGACAATCGGGGACGGGTTGCGCTACGTGCGTGCCCGGAATACCACGGCCCGCCTGCCCGTTGCCGTGGTGGCCCCCCTGTCGGCACCGAGCATCCAGGCCCTGCACCTGGATCGTCGGGGTGATTTGTGGCTGGCTACAAACCAGCGGATTTTCTGGGTACCCCCGGCCAACCGTCGGGCCATGCGCGACCTGGCAGCGCACCCCTTGCCCCACCCTCACCTGGATATTCTGTCCATTCACCTCGATTCATTCGGACAGCTTTGGGCTGGCACCGCCCATGGTCTCTACCGCTGGTCGCCCCGTTCGGCTCCCTCCGGGGATTTGCTCCTGCCCATCGTGGTGGACAAGCCCAGCCTCTACCTGCCGATGGATGCCGAACCCTTCAGTATCAACTCCGTGCGCATTCACCAGATGATCGAAGATCGCTACCAGGTCCTTTGGTTGGGCACCTCGGCGGGAGGGTTGAACAAAGTGGATTTGCGACACAAACCCTTCGGATTGCTGCGCGGACAGATTGACCAGCACCCAACCTTGCCTACTAATTACGTCAACGCCATTTACAAAGACACCACCCACAACTGGCTCTGGATTGGTACCCGCAATGGGTTTTCCCGCTACGACCTGACCACCAAAACGTACCGGAATTATTTAGACCGCCCTTTGCCGGGTAACGCGACCGGAATCGACGTGGCAGCACTCTTCAAGGCGTCGGATGGTACCCTGTGGGTCGGCACTCAAAACCACGGCCTGCTGACGCTACGCGGCGAAACGCTCTCGCTTCCGCCGGGATTGTCTGGTCAGAAGCACCTGGAAAACCCAATGGTGGAACTCATTTTGGAAGATCGCTACCACACCATCTGGGTCGCCACGTACAATCTGGGGCTGCTGCGGTTTAGTCGGGAGGGCAAGCTATTGCAACACGTTCACCGGGGCAACAGTCCGCTACCGACCAATCAGTTTTCGTTTTTACTGTACGATCCGACCAAGGACATCCTGTGGGCAAGCACCCGCGACGTGGGGGTACTGAAGCTGAAGATCACCCCGGATTCTTTGACTTTTCTGAAGCAATTCAGCTACGATCCTAAAAACTCGAACAGCCTGAGCGTCAATTACGCCTGGCCCCTGCTCAAAGACCGCCGGGGAACCCTCTGGATCGGAACCATTGGAGGGGGATTGAACAAACTGACGACCGATGCCCAGGGCCGGGAGGTCGTTCAGCGCTGTACTCGATGGCTGCCCCACACGAACGTGGAAAGCCTGCTGGAAGACGAACAAGGGCAACTCTGGTTGGGGGGTGTGGGCCTGGTACGGGTCAACCCGGTCAATCGGCAATGGGTGCATTACGATGTAGCCGATGGCTTGCAAAGCAACTCGTTTAAGGTAAGGGCAGCCTGCCGGGCGGCCGACGGCACGTTTTACTTCGGGGGCATCAATGGCATCACGTACTTTCAGCCCCGCCAGATTCAACCGAATCCCTACCCGCCGCTGGTTCGCCTGACGGGGTTGCGCCTCGACAACAAGCCCGTGGCCGTGGGTGAAACCATCCACGGGCGGGTGGTGCTCCCCAAACCCCTCGACCACACCGAGCGCCTGACCATCGAAGCCGTCGAAAACGATTTTTCGGTGGAATTTGTCGGCTTGAATTACGCCAATCCCCAAAAACACACCTACGCGTACCGCCTCCTCGGGTACAACGATACCTGGGTGTACCCGGCCCCTGGGCAACGCACGGCCAGTTTTGCCAACCTCCCGGCGGGCGACTACACCCTGCTCGTAAAAGCCGGCAACGGCGAAGGCCGCTGGTCTACCCAGCCCGCTACGCTGCGGGTCACCGTGCGTTCCCCCTGGTGGAAAACGGGCTGGGCTTACTTGCTGTACGGCGTGGTGGTGGTGGGCGCATTGGGCCTCTCCCGCCGAATCACGCTGGCGCAGCAAACGCTCAAAAACACGCTGGCGCTGGAGAAATTCAGGGCTGAAAAAGAAAAAGAGATGACGGAAGTGAAACTTCGCTTTTTCACGAACGTCTCGCACGAACTCCGCACGCCCCTCACGCTGATTTTGGGGCCGATGGAAGAGTTGGCAACCCATACCGGGCCGCTGCCGGGCCTCCGCGACAAGGTGACGCTGATGCATACACAAACCCGCAAACTGCTCGATTTGGTCAATCAACTGATGGATTTTCGCAAAGTAGAATCGGGTCAGATGGCATTGCGAGCCAGCCGGGGGGATGTGGTCCGTTTCCTGACCGAGATTTTCCTGATCTTCAAACTAAAAGCCGAAGAAGCAGGCCTCGACTACGCGATGGATGCCCCCGCCGAAGCGGTATTCCTTTATTTTGACCGCAGCAAACTCGAAATCACCCTGACCAATCTGTTGTCAAATGCCTTCAAATACACCCCACGGGGTGGTAAAATCAGGGTATCCGCTGCCGTCGTGGGGACGCCCGATACCCCAGCGCTGTTCGAAGAGGGCAAACTTCTGGACAATTACCTGAGCATCACCGTACAAGATTGGGGCATGGGCATGGAAGCCGATGAAGTGGACAAAATATTCAACCTCTACTACCAGGCCTCCCAAACCGAAACCCTGCGGATCACCGGAACGGGCATTGGGCTGTCGTTGGTCCGGCAGTTTGTGGAAGCCCACGCCGGGGAAGTTACCGTGCAGAGCGCAGTGGGTACCGGAACGACCTTTACGCTCCGGTTGCCCTTTGGCCACGCCCACCTTGCTCCCACCGACATCCGGGAAGAAACGCCCGCGCCGGAGGTGCTCCATTTTGCCACAACCGGGTTGTCGGAGGTTGATGCTGCCCTTTTGACGGACTTCCCAACCACCCGAACCGACTCCCTGCGCCTCTTGCTGGTGGAAGACAACGAGGAAGTGCGGCAGTATTTACAGCAACTTTTCGAGGCTACGTTCGAGGTATTTACGGCGGTGGATGGGCTGGAAGGATGGGGAAAAACCCTGAGCCTCTTGCCTGATTTAGTGGTCAGCGACGTGATGATGCCCCGCAGCGATGGCCTGGAACTTTGTCAAAAAATCAAGACGCACCCGAAAACGATGCACATCCCGGTGATGCTGCTCACGGCGCGGGTGGCGGCGGTGTACGAGTTGGAAGGCCTCGAAACCGGCGCGGATGAATACATGGCTAAACCCTTCAACCCGAAAATTCTGTACGCCAAAGTAGCGGCCCTCCTCCAAAACCGGTTTAAACTCAAAGCCTACCACCAACGCGAGCGTATCCTCGAACCGACGGAAACCGCGATTCCGAACGCTGACAAACTTTTTCTCGAAAAGGCCATGCAAATTGTAGAAGCCCACCTGCCCGATCCTGACTTTAGCGTACAGGTGCTGGTTCAGGAAGTCGGGGTTAGCCAATCGGTTTTCTACCGCCGGATTAAGAGCATCACGGGTCAGTCGGTTGTCGAATTTATTCGCGATGTTCGAATGAAACGGGCCGCTCAACTACTGGCCAGCACCCCGATGCGAATCTCGGAGATTGCCTATCAGGTCGGGATCGAAGACCTCACGTACTTCCGGAAAACTTTCCAGAAACGGTACAACCGCTCCCCCTCCGAGTACGCCCGGCAACACCGGGAAACGGAGAAAGTAGAGTAGGTCGCAACCCGGTGCAACCAGATGAAGGCCAAACGCCGGGGTAGCTTCGTGCCAGGACGGCTTTTTGTGGCGGTACAGTCGCGCTGGAATCGTTTTTTAGAGTGAACGAAACTCACTGAAATCTACTTTTCAAAAATTCGTGCTGCTGCACCCCACACGCTTCTTTATGCCCTCCCAACTCCCCATTCCCTTCCGTCCCCCCTACCAGGTCGACCCCCGTTTCAAAAAGTCAGTCGTGTATTTTTCGATGGAAATCGCCGTGGATCAGGCGCTAAAAACCTACTCCGGTGGTCTGGGATTTCTGGCCGGTTCGCACATGAAAAGTGCGTTTGAACTGCGTCAGAACCTCATCGGCGTCAGCGTACTCTGGAAATACGGCTACTACGATCAAGTGCGCCAGATCGACAACGCGATGGCCGTGCAGTTCCGCGAGAAAATCTATTCGTTTTTAGAGGATACGGGCCTGGAATTTACCATCGACGTACTCGCCCAACCAATCCGGGTGCGGGCGTACTTCCTGCCACCCAGCCTTTTTCAAACCGTTCCGCTGTTTTTCCTGACCACCGACGTGGAGGGAAATTCCCCCGAAACCCGCGAAATTTCCTATCGACTCTACGACAACGACGAGCGGCTGAAAATAGCCCAGTGTATGCTACTGGGCATCGGCGGCGCGAAACTGGTGGATGCCTTAAAATTTACTCCCGACGTGTACCACCTCAACGAAGCCCATGCCCTACCGGCGGCGTTTTACCTTTACAAAAAATTGGGTTCAGCGGAAAAGGTACGGGAAAGATTAGTGTTTACGACCCACACCCCCGAAGAAGCAGGCAACGAAAAACACGACATCGATCTGTTGAACGACCTGGGATTTTTCGGAAAAGTACCGCTCAACGAAGTCCGGAAGATTAGTGGCACCGACGACCACGTCTTCAACCACTCGCTCGTGGCCCTGCGGCTGAGTCGACAGGCCAACGGCGTTTCCAAACTACACGGCGAAGTAGCCCGGCACATGTGGGAACCTTACGCGAGCATTGCCCCGATTACCCACGTCACCAACGCTCAGAATCAACGCTACTGGACGGACGCCGGGATGGAAACCGCCCGACTGGCGGGCGATGCCGCCGCCGTGGCCGCCCGGAAACTGGAGTTAAAACAGCCCTTGTTCCGGGTCGTGGCCGACCAGGTGGGCAAGCTATTCGACCCCAACGTACTCACGCTCGTGTGGGCGCGGCGGTTTGCCACCTACAAACGCCCCGACCTGCTTACCACCGATGCGGAGCGTTTCGCCCGGCTGCTGACCCAAACAAAGTACCCCTTGCAACTCATCTGGGCGGGTAAGCCCTACCCGATGGATTCCGGCGCGACCGCCGTTTTCAACCGGTTGTACTACCTCAGTCACCTACACCCCACCATGGCCGTGCTCACGGGACATGAACTGGGTCTTTCCAAGCTCCTGAAAGACGGGGCCGACGGCTGGCTCAACACGCCCATCGTGAGCCGGGAAGCCTCCGGCACCAGCGGCATGACGGCCGCCATGAACGGGGCGGTGAACATTTCGACCAACGACGGCTGGGTGTGTGAATTTGCCCAACCCGGCGAAAATAGTTTCCTGGTGCCCACGGCGGATCCCCAACTGCCCTGGTACGCCCGCGACGAACACGACCGCGACCACCTGTTCGATTTGCTGGAAGAAGAAATTCTGCCGATGTACTACGACCGCCCCGCCGACTGGCAGGCGCTGGTGCTGCGGAGCATGAACGACGTGAACCCTTTTTTCGGGGCCAACCGCATGGCCGAAGAATACTACGAGCGGGTATACTCGGCGGAGGCGGTGAACGCCTGAGCGAGCGAGTGCATCCCCTTCAGTTAGCAAGTCCTCGTTCCGCGTACCGAACTATTCCCCGAACAAGTTGTATTTTTAGCCTGTCTGCCGAACAGGCAGGCTAAAAATTACCATGAAACCGACACCCGACCAACTGTCCGACTGGATACGCCGCATCGCGGGCGACGATCCTCGCGCGGCGTTTCGGGCCTTGTTCGAGGCGTTTTATGTAGAGTTGCTGCGCTTCGCGTTGTTTTACGTTCGGCAGAAAGAAGTGGCCGAGGAACTGGTGCAGGACGTTTTCGTAAAAATCTGGCAGCGTCGGCACTTCCTGCCCGGCGTGCAAAACCTCCGCTCGTACCTTTTCACGGCAACCCGCCACCACTGCCTCAACCACCTGCAAAAAACGGCGGTGCCCTTCGTTTCGCTCGATGAACTGCCCAGCGAAGCGGCATTGACCGACAACTTTCACCCCGAAAACGCCTTCCTCCTCGAAGAAACCCGCCTCGGCATTCAGGGGGCCATCGCCCAGCTTCCGCCCCAGTGCCGCCTGATTTTCAGTCTCGTGCGGGAGCAGGGCCTGAGTTACTGCGAGGTGGCCGAAGTACTCGACCTTGCGCCCCGCACGGTCGAAAGTCAGATGGGCATCGCCCTGAAAAAGCTCGCCGCCGCGCTCCGCCCGGAAGTGGGGATTCGGAAGAATTAAAAATAAATCTACTTCCCCTTTGCGGGTACCCGTCCTTCCCGCCTGTCTTTGCCGTTGAACCCCTTTCAACGACATGGACGAATCACCTCCCTGGGAACTCCTGGCCAAAGCACTGGCGGGCGAAGCCAGTTCCGCCGAACAGCGGCAGGTAGCCGACTGGCTGGCCCAAAATCCCGAACACCCGGCCCTCTTCGCCCAACTTCAGGCGGTGTGGAAACCCGTCCCGAATCCCCTTTCGTCACTCGAAACCGAGGCCGCTTTTCAACGCGTGCTGAGTCGGTTGGAGAGTGCCGAAGGGACCAACACCGGCCGACCCCTTCGTCGCCTGGGTTGGGTACGCTGGGCCGCCGCCGTGACACTGCTACTGGGAACCTGGGCCGTTTGGCAAACCGTCGGTACTTCTACGAACGATCCCATCGCCAAAATCAACCCCAAAGGCAGCCGCTCGGTGGTGAAGCTTTCCGATGGCTCAACGGTGTGGCTCAACGCCGACAGCCGCCTCGAATTTCCCGAATCGTTTTCCGATTCCATCCGCGAGGTGCGGCTGGTAGGCGAGGCTTTTTTCAAGGTTGCTCACAACCCGCGCCAGCCTTTCGTGGTGCGCCTGGCGACGGGCAGCGTTCGGGTGCTGGGCACCTCGTTCAACATCCGGGCCTACCCCGGTGACAGCACCGTCGAGACGACCGTGTTGACAGGGAAAGTGGCCTTCGTGCCAAAACCCTCCCGTTCCAAGCGGAGCGTTTCCCAAAAAGATACGGTGCTGGTGCTGCCCAACTCGCGGGTAATTCAGTCGCTGGTTCGGGCCGAGGTTCACCAGCAGCCGGTAGTCGCCGCCCTCAGCACCGCCTGGACCGACGACCGGATTGAATTTCGTGATACGCCGCTGGGCGAAGTGGCCAAGACCCTCGAACGCTGGTACGGGACACCCGTGGTGCTGGCCCGCGCCGACCTGGCCCAGTGTCCGCTCACGGGCAGTTTCCGGCGGCAAAGCCTGCGGGAAGTGATGGACGTCATCGCCCTGACGCGGGTGTTCGACTACGAACTCAGCGGCGAGCGGCTGCTTATCAAGGGGCGGGGCTGCCAGTGAGTCAGTGCTGAAACGGTTGAAACCGTTGAATAACAACTGCCGTGCCCTCCGGTTCCCAGGGTTGAAACCCTGGGCTGAAAAAAGGCAAACCTACCCGGTTCGCAGGTCGGTTTGTTACCCGAAATCAAAGTAAAAAATAGTCTAAACCCCTGATTCACAATTCCATGAAACACCCTTCGACATTTGTCCGCTGGCTGTTGCTCCTCGGCCTCTGGGCGGGTAGCCAAACGGGCCAGGGCCAGTTGGCCAGCACCCGAAGCGGGCTGCCGCTGCAACTCCTCAACGCACCGCTGACCGTGAGCCTCAACTACGAAAACCGCCCGCTCGACGTGATTTTGCGCGAAATTGAACGGCAAACGCCCTACTCCTTCGTGTACGGCACTGACCGCCTGCGGGCGATACGTGGGTCGGTCAATGCCGAGCGCCGCCCGCTCACCGAGGTGCTCGATGGCCTACTCCGGCCCTTTGGGTTCGAGTACCAGATTCTCGAAAAACAAATCATCCTTTCGCGGAGCGAACAACCCGACCGCACCCTGACGGGTCGCGTTACCGACGCCACCACCGGCGAGGGTCTGCCCGGCGTGAGTATTTCGGTGAAGGGTACCAGCCGGGGCACCACCAGCGCCGCCGACGGCAGTTACCGGCTGGCCATCCCCGACGGCGGCAGTCCCCTCACCTTCAGTTCGGTAGGCTACGCGCGGCAGGAAATCACGGTGGGGGCCGGGCAAACCACCCTCGACGTGAAACTGGAGCAGGATGCCCGCACCCTCGACGAAGTGCAAATCGTGGCCTTCGGCGAACAACGCCGCCGCGACGTAACCGGATCGATTTCCTCGTTGAAAGCCGCCGACATCCGCACCAACCTCGCCGCCAGCCCCGACGTGGCCCTGCAAGGCCGGGCGGCGGGGGTGCAAATCACCCAGGCGGGCGGCTCGCCGGGTGGGGCGGTGCGCATCAACGTGCGCGGCGTGGCTTCCATCAACTCCAACTCTCAGCCCCTGCTCGTGGTCGACGGCGTGCCCATCGTGAGCGGGGCCTACGGCTCCGGCGGGGTAGCGATGAACCCCCTGGCCGAAATCAACCCCGACGACATCGAGAGCATCGAAGTACTGAAAGACGCCTCGGCCTCGGTGCTCTACGGTTCGCGGGCGGCCAACGGGGTGCTGCTCATCACCACCAAACGCGGCAAAAGCGGCAAGCCCAGTTTTGACCTGAGCTACCAACAGGGCGCGAGCAACCCCACCAACCGCGTGGACTACCTCGACAGCGGGGCCGATTACTTGAGCGTCCTTAAACGCGCTGCCGCCAACAACCGCAACGCGGGCCTGACGCCCGCCAGCACCAACCTCGTGAGTCTGCTCCCGGCGGGTATTCTGGCTGGTTCGGCGGCGAACATCCCGGCCAATTTGCTGGTCGATTCGACCACGCTCTACAACACCCGCACCAACTGGCTCGACCAGGTGCTGCGCCAGGGCACTTACCGGCAAGCCACGCTCAGCGCTTCCGCCGGAAGCGAGAAATTTTCGGTGTACCTCAGCGGCTCGTACCGGAAAGACGAGGGCATTGTGATCGGGCAGTCGCTGCAACGGGTAGGCGGACGGGTCAACGTGACGTTCAACCCCACAAAAAAGCTCAGTTTCGGATTGAACACCACGCTGAACGGCCTGGAAAACCGCACGATTCCGCTCGGTAATTCCTACCAGTACGCCCTGACTTCGGCCCTGCCCGCCTACCCGATTCAACGGGCTGACGGGACGTATTTCAACGGCATCAACCAGGGCAACAACGCGGTGAACATTGGTACGAACCCGGTTTTTTACCGAAACAACTATTCGAACCAAACCAACACGCTGCGCTCCATCAGCACGGCCTACGCCCAGGTGCAATTGATTCCCGGCCTGACCTTCCGCACCGAGTGGGGCTACGACTACCAAACCAACAAAAACGACGTGCTGCTCACCCCGGCCCTGTACCCGGCCAACCTCAACGGGCGGGAGAAAAACGGCAACGGCAAAGCCGAAAAACGCGACGCCACCAGCGACACCTGGAACACCAACAACACGCTGACCTACACGAAGACGTTTGGGGCTAAACACCGCCTCACCCTGCTGGCGGGCAACAGCGTGCAGAGCCAGACCAACCGCGCGAATACGTTTTTCACCGAAAACGTGCCGGAAGGCCAGAAGTACGGCCTCGACACCGCCCGCGTGGTACTGGTGGACGATTCCCCGGCCTTTCGGTTTACCTCGTTTTTCGGACGGGTCAACTACGCCTACCGCGACCGGTATTTGTTCGAGGCCAGTTTCCGTACCGACGGCTCGTCGCGGTTTCCACCGGGTAATCGCTTCGCCTCGTTCCCCGGCGTGTCGGTGGGCTGGGTGCTGAGCGAGGAAGGGTTCGTGCAGCGGGTGTTGCCCGCCTTGAATTTCCTGAAAATCCGGGCCTCCTACGGGGCCACCGGCAACGCCGAAATCGAAAATTTTTCCTGGCAAAAATCCTTCACCATCGTCGGGGCCAACGACGCCATTTACGGCGGGTTGCAGGGCGCGCGTTTCGTCAACCCCGGCAACCAGGCCCTCACCTGGGAAACCACCCGGCAGGCCGACCTGGGCCTGGAATTCGGTTTTCTCAACAACCGAATCCAGGGGACGCTCGATTTTTACAACAAAGTCTCCGACGGTCTGCTGCTCGAATACTCGCTGGGGCCGCTTTTTGGCACCATCAACAACGCGATTACCGTCAACCTCGGCTCGGTGCGCAACCGGGGGGTGGAATTTTCATTGAGCACGAAAAACATCACCCGTCCGCAGTTCCGCTGGAGTACGGATTTCAACATCAGCCGCAACCAGAACCGGGTGTTGAGCACCTACTCGGCCCCCTTCCTGAATTACGAATACCAGTTTATTTCCGGGCCGGGCATCGCCGCCCCCGGCTACGCGCTGGGCACGTACTACATGCCGGTCTTCGCCGGGTTCGACCCGACTACAGGGAACGAACTCTTCCGCGAACGCGACCGCACCGCCTTCGCCGTGAGAGGCCAGACCGTTGCGACGGGCAACGTCTGGGATGGGACGGTCAACAACCAGTCGGCCAACAACCAGTTTATTCTGGACGGCAAATCGCCCTACCCAACCGTGTTCGGGGGCTTGACCAACACGTTTACCGTCCGGCAGTTCGACCTGAGTTTCCTGATTTACTTCCAATCCGGCAACTGGATTTATGACCAGGCTGAACGGGCGCAGAGTTACCCCGCCGTTGGGCAGGTGCTGCGGGCCAGCGTGCCGGGCATCGGCGATTTGCGCCAGGAAGTCCGCAACGCCGAGGCGGGGGGCCTGTACCGGCTGCAATTCAACTCCAACGCCCGGAGTTTCGAGTCGACGCGGTTTCTGCACGACGGTTCGTACGCCCGCTTGAAAAACGTGTCGCTGGGCTACTCGCTGCCCGCGTCGGTGGCCAAAAAGATTCGCCTGCGCTCGCTGCGGGTGTCGCTGACGGGCCAGAACCTGCTCACCTGGACGAAGTTCAAAGGCTGGGACCCGGAGGTTTTCCCCAACGGCGGCGGCGGAAATGCGGGCCAAGCCAACCTCGGCCCCGGCGTGACCAACAACGACCTGCCGCAGGTGCGGACCTACGTGGTGGGGTTGACTGTGGGATTTTGAAAAAGAACCTCACCCCCGGCCCCTCTCCTGCTGAGAGGGGGGAAATCTACTCGGATTTCAAGGCTCCCCTCTCAGCAGGAGAGGGGCCGGGGGTGAGGTTAAAACAACGAATCAATGCAAATTAAGCTTCTGTACTCGACCCTTTCGTTCACCGCCCTGCTCAGCCTGGCGGCCTGCGAAAAATTTGTGGACGAACCTGTATCGTCCACGCAAATCAACCTCGAAGACGTGCGCAGCGTCGGGCAACTCGATCAGTTGCTCACGGGCGGCTATTCGGGCATCGCCCGCGAGGCGGCTTTTTCGGGAAACGCCGTGGTCATCGGCGAAACCTTCGGCGATTTGGTGGCCATCAACAACACCACCTACCGCACCAGCCCCAGCCGCTCCTCGCGGGTGTACACCTGGACCCACCGGGAGGAAGAATACGGCTGGCAAGCCGAGTTTTTGCAGTGGAGCACCTTCGGGCTGACCAACGCCAACAACGTGCTGGAGGTGATTGGCCGCAACCAGGTGCCCGCCGAACCCGGCACCGACCCCCGCTTCGACTACACCCTGCAACGAGGCCGGTTGGAAGGCGAAGCGCGGTTTCTGCGCTCACTCTGCATTTTCGAGCAAATCCGCCTGCTGGGCTATCCCTGGGGCACCACGCCCGACAATTCCCAGCCCGGCCCGATTGGCAGCTATAAATCCTTTTCGGGGTTTGAAGACCTGGCCTACCCCCGCCTGAGCGTGAAAGCCGCCTACGACAGCGTGCTCAACGACCTGCGCATCGCCGAGCGCCTCCTGCCCGAAGCCTACGACCCGGCCCGGCACCCCGTCGATTTTCAGCCACGGGGCAACAAATTCGCCGCCCTCGGCCTGATGGCCCGCGTGTATTGGCAGCAGGACAACGTCGATTCCTGCTTGGCCGTGCTCAACCGCCTGCTCGGCCCCGGCAGCACGTACCGCTTCCCGCTGGTAGCGGGCGATAAAATGCTGACCGACATCTGGCAGCGCGCTGGCCTCACCCCCACCACGAATTCGGCCAGCCGGAGCGAGGTGATTTTTGAACTGGTTCACGTGGTGGGCCGCAACCCGCGCACGGTCACGAACGCCCCGATTCGGACGCACTACGTTTTGCAAACGCCCTACACGCCGGCGCAACTGGCCAACGTGAACACGCTCAACTCCGGCCCCAACTACCGGCTGAGTCAGCGGTTTAAAACCCTCGCGGCTTTCGACCGGGGCAAAGACCTGCGTTATCGCACGCTCATCGACACCACGCAGGCCGCCACGGCGGCCACCGCTTGGGACAGTCCCAACCGGCTTTGGTTTCCGCTCAAATGGGGCGGGCGCGGCACCAACTCACCCGGCCCGGCGCAGGGTGTCAACATGAACGTGACGCTGATGCGCTCGGCGGAATTTATTCTGATGCGGGCCGAAATGCTGGCCCGGAAAGGCCAAACCGCCGCCGCCCTGACCGACCTCAACGCCATCCGCACGCGGGCCGGTCTGACCGCCCTTTCGGCCGCTCCGACGGAGTTGGTTGCTGAAATCCGGCGGGAAACGGTGCGTGAATTGTTCGTGGAAGGCCAGCGGATTTACGATTTGAAACGTCGGAAAGAAAACCTCGTCGTCGGCGACCGGGCGCTTTCACCGGGCAGCGTCGACTGCGCCGCCAGCGGCTGCGCCGAAGTGCCCTGGAACAGCCGCCTGCTCGTGTTTGTGGTGCCGCAGGTGTTCCTTGACCGGAATCCGCTGGCGGTGCAGAATGATTGAGTTTTTGAAACTCGGGGTGTCAGGCGGGGTGTCCCGCTGAGCGGAGTCGAAGCGCGGGTTGTCATCCTGAGCGGAGTGGAAGGACGCCGTAGCGCTTCGACTCCGCTCAGGATGACACCTGTTCACACAAAAATTAAACGATTTTCACCAATGAAACCAACGCTAATTTACGCCACGCTCCTGCTCTTCAGCGCCGGGTTATTGGCCTGCCAGGACGACAACTTACCCGTTGCCACGACCAACGACGCCCTCAAAGACCAATTGCGTGGCACCTGGTTGCCCACGACATTGGCGATAAAATACCAGGTCGGCGTTCCTCCTACCCTGCACGACACCGTGGTGACGGTCACGCCCGGCACGGCCCCGTTGCTGGTGTCGGGTCGCCCCAACCCGATTATGGCCTTCAGCGACACGCTGAATTTTTTGGCTAAAACGGCAGCCAACCTTGACTCGTTTTACGTGGTAAACCGAGGGGTGAAACAGCGCGGGTATTTTTTCGTGGCGAGCACCGACGAGGGCTTCGACCTGCTGCGCATCGGCGTGCCGACGCGCACCGGAGGGCAGATTTCCCGCTGGAGTTACGACGTGTTGCTTCACGGCACCGTTACGCCCGCCGCCAACGGCACTCCGACTTACGCCCCGGCCACGTACGCCAATTACCCGTTCACGATTCAGGAATTGAGCGGCTCGAAACTGGTGCTTTCGCTCCAGACGCCCGCCAACATTGCCAACGTGCCGCTGGTGCCCATCACCCCGGCCAACCAGGCCGCTGCGTCGAGTTGGGCGGGACGGTCGGTGTTGCTGACAGCGACGTTTACGAAGAAATGAGCCGGTTTTTATTCCAGCAGGACTTACGCAGGTCGCCTCTGTAAAGTGGGTTTACGAATCAATTTCCCGCAGATAGCGCAGATTTACGCAGATTTTTAAACGGCAGTCTGCGTAAATCTGCGCTATCTGCGGGAACCCTAACGGTTCAGTGCGTAAGCCCTGAAAATTTAAACCGGTACTCTCCGACTGTCATCCTGAAAGGACCTGGTTGGCCTACCGTTCCCATTTCAGGAAACTAAATGGTAGGCCAACCAGGTCCTTTCAGGATGACAGTCGGGGGAGTATCGGTAAATGATTGTTTTAGAAAAGCGGAGCCGAAGGTTTCTCCTGCCTACTCCGTTTTCAAACTCTTCACCGGGTTCATCAGCGCGGCCCGGATGCTTTGGAAGGAAATCGTCAACAGGGCGATGAGTAGGGCGGCAACGATGGCGACCACAAAATACCACCACTCGAAGCTAATCCGGTAGGGGTATTTTTCGAGCCAGTTTCGCAGGAAATACCAGGCCAGCGGAAGGGCAATCAGGGCGGCAATCAACACCAGTTGGACGAACTCTTTCGACAACATCCCCACGAGGTTGCCGACGCTGGCTCCCAGCACTTTTCGGATGCCAATCTCTTTCGTGCGTTGCTCGGCGGTGAACGCCGCCAAGCCAAACAGCCCCAGGCAGGAAATGAAAATTGCCAGAAAAGCGAAGTAGTTAGAGAGTTTGCTGACCGTATTTTCGGCCTTGTAGGAATTGGCAAACTCCTGGTCGGTGAAGAAATACTTGAACGGAAAATTAGGATTGAACTGCTTGAAAACGGCCTCCATCGCGGCCAGGGCCGCTTTGGTTTGGCCCGCCTCGGTGCGCACCAGCACATTCCCCCAGTGGTTGGTGCTGCCGTCGTTCCGCCCGCGTTGCAGGTGTAAAATCAGCGGGTCGATGGCCGTGTGGAGGGAGTTGTGGTGGAAGTCTTTCATCAAGCCCACGATTTTCCCCTTTCGATCCCACATCGTCATTTCCTTGCCCACGGGTGAGCCGGTCTTTGGGTCGAGGTAGCCCATTTTCCGGGCCGCCGCTTCGTTGATGAGGTAATTGCTCGTGTCGGTGCTGTAGGCCATCGAAAAATCCCGCCCGTCGAGGAGTTTGATGCCCATCGTGCTGATGTACTGGTAGGAAACGGCGTTCTGGCTGAACAGAATTACCTGAGTGGTGTCCTTGCCGGGCCAGTGGACGCCCTGCGTCGAACTGCCCACTTCGAGCGGATCCGACTGGGCACAAGTGACGGATTTAACGCCCGGCTGTTTTTCCAGTTCCTGCCGGAAGGCCGGGAAATTCTTCTGCAAGTCGCCTTCCAGCGGCATATACAACAGGTTTTCGCGTTCGTAGCCGAGGTTTTTCGTCTGAATGAATTCCAGTTGGCGGTACACGACGATCATGCCCAGAATCAGCATGATCGACAAGCCAAACTGAAACACGACCAGCCCCTTGCGGAAATACGTGGCGCTCGATTTAAACTTGAGCACGCCCTTCAACACCACCACGGGATTGAGCGACGACATAAACAGCGCCGGGTAACTCCCCGCCAGCAAGCCCGTGAGGAGCGTCAGGCCCAGCAACAGGAACACGAAAGCCGGATTGGCAAAATTGAGCGCGAGGTGTTTTTCGGTCAGCGTATTGAACACCGGCAGCAGGAGAAACACGAGCACGACCGCCAGAATCAAGGACAAAACCGTAATCAGCATCGATTCGCCGATGAATTGCCCCATCAGGCTACCCCGGTAGGCCCCCACCACTTTCCGCACGCCCACTTCCTTCGCCCGCTTCACCGAACGGGCGGTGGCCAGGTTCATGAAATTGATGCAGGCGATGACCAGAATGAAAATCGCGACGAGGGAGAAAATCTTAACGTACTCGATCCGCCCGCCGTTTTGCCGACCCGACTCCCAGTTCGAGTACAGGTACGACTCGCCGTAGTTTTGGAGAAACAGTTCGACGTTGCTGGCCTTGTTCTTGGTTTTGACGTAGTTCTTGATCTTGGCATTCACCTTGTCGATGGAGGCATTCGGGGCCAGCATCACGTAGCAGCGCGGGCCGTTGTTGCCCCAATCCTTCGACCACTCGTTGGTTTTTTGCCAACGGTCGTAGTTGAGCAGGTAATCGAATTTCAGCGAAGATGCCTCCGGTACGTCGGCCAAAACGCCCGTCACGATCACGTCGTCCTTGTTTTCAATTCGGACGGTCTTGCCCATCGGGTCCTGCCCTTTGAAGTATTTGTCGGCCATTTTTTGGGAAATGACCAGGCCGTCGGGGCGTTTGAGCGCCGTTTTGGCGTTGCCTTTCGCGAGGGGAAACGAGAACATTCGCAGAAAATCGCCCTGCACGTACCGCCCTTTTTCTTTGTCGAACGTGTTACCCACCGTAAACAGCAAGGATTCCTCCCAGAGCATCTGACTCGCCAGTTGAATTTCGGGAAGGTCCTTGACGATGTTCTCGGCCAGAATGCCGGGAGTCGAGGCGTAGGTGTTCACCGCGCCGGTGTACTGCTGGTTTTCCATCACCCGGTACAGGCGGCTATCGGCCTGGTGAAACCGATCCTTGCCCACTTCGTCCTGCACCCAAAGCAGGATCACCAGGCTACAGCCCATGCCCAGCGACAAGCCGAGGATGTTGATGAACGAGAAGGTCTTGTTCTTGAGAAGGTTTCTCCAGGCGATTTTAACGTAGTTGCGAAGCATGGGTAGGAAGGATTTCGGGAAACGTACCGGACAATCGGACAAGAGCTGTGCCGTGCTCGAAAAGGGGCTTTATTGGTTGAATACGGCTTTTTGCCGTCCGAAATCGAACAGGATTTTGTCCGTAACTGGACAGTGTTTTTGAGGCCGTCATGCTGAACCGCAGCGGCGGACCGCTTGTTTCAGCATGGCGGTTTACATAGCATCACTTCACCTTCCGCAGGTAGATATTCCCGTTCATGGTTTTCATCAGAATCTCCGGCCCACCGCCGTTGATTTTGCCGTAGGTCCAGTCTTCCACGCTGACGCGGTACATTCCGCCCTGGCCGGAGCGATCCACTTTGGGCTGGCTTTTTTCCACGGCCAAATCGAAATCGCTGTAAATGTCGCCCCGGTCGGATTTCAGTTTGACCGTTGCCTTCAGGTTGGTTGGAAAGGTCACGTCCACCCGACCGTTGAGCGTCGTGAAGGCCATCGGGGCGTTGGCCGTGATGTCTTTAAATTTCACGGTCATGGCTCCGTTGACGGTATTGGCTACCGCTGACCCGGATACGTCGCTGAGTTGAACGCCGCCGTTTACGTTGGAAATCTCCAGTTCTCCCTGCACGTTTTCGACCACGATGTCCCCGTCGTTGACGGTTTCCAGTTTAAGCGAAAACCGTTGCGGCACTTTGATGGTCAGGTTCACGGCGTGTTTCCAGGAGTCGGAACTGACCTTGATGCGATTGTCTTTTTCTTCCGCCGTGAGTTCGAGCGAAGCGCCCCCGGCGATGCGCTTCATGCCGCTCGCGTTGCCCCGGCCCTTTTCGTCGTCGTCTTTTTTGTCCCGGCGCGAATTCGTACTGGCGTCAATCACCACGTCTTTGCCGGTGTAGCCGGTTACGTGAATCGACCCATTCACCAGGCCAACCGTCAGAAAACCGGGTTTGCCGGGTTCGCTCAGCGGCACCACGAGTTGTTCTTTCCCTCCGTCTTGGGCTTGAAGGAGCGGGACCCAACTCAGCAGCAGCAAAGCGATGAGGGCGACGGGCCGGTCGAATTTATTCCGGCGTAGTCCAGGATTTTGAACTACGGGCTTGTCATCCCGACGCAGGAGGGATCTCGGTGGAATGCCGAAGCGCCAACTTCCGGCAAGTGTATCGGAAGGCCGACGCGATCCCTCCTGCGTCGGGATGACAAGCTCCGGTGAAACCGGTCTGCTTTTTTTCAAAAAGATTGTTGGCAAAAAGTGCGGAGTCATCCTTACCTGAATACCGCTTTTTCCATTAGCCCACAGGCCAGTCATTGATTGATCGACGTTCATCATCGTGTTTGGTTACCCTTGTTTTTTGATGTAAATATTCCCGTTGAAGGTCTCGAATCGAAAGGTTTTGCCCCCCTTGCCAATCCGAATGGAAGCGTCCTTGTTGAGCTTGTACACGGTGCCGCCGCCCTTGCCTTCCTGATTGCGGGTCACCCGCGTGGGCAGGACTTCAGCGTCGGCAAAATCGGTAAAGAAGCTCCCGTTGAAACTTTTGAATTGCAACTCAGCGGAAAAACTGGCCGGGTAGCTGACCCGGATGTCGCCGTTGAGGGTGTAGTACGTCGATTTTTCGGAGGGGACGGCCAGGTAGTTCGCGTCGACGTTTCCGTTGATGGTGTGCAGTTCGGTGGTGCCTTTCGCGTTCGTCAGGGCAATGGCTCCGTTGACGTTGAACACCCGCAGCGTACCAGCCACGTTGTTCACCACCACGTCGCCGTGGTTGACGGTCGAGGCGTGCAGGTTCATCGCGTAGGGGATTTTCACCGTAAAATCAAGGTTGTACCCGTATTCGATCCGCCGGTGGTTTTCGCGATTCCAGCGATTCCGGTCAGGCCGCGAATCGAAGGGTTCGGCGATGTAGACAATGAGACTGTCGCCTTTCTGCTCGAACTGGAGGCTGAATTCCTTTTTGCCCAGTTCCAAGGTCGGCTGGTTTTTGGCCGAGATGGTTTTGTCAATTTCCAGCAGCACTTTGTTTCCCGGATACCCTTCGACTTTAATGAAGCCGTTGACGTTGTAAATCGCCAGTGTCGTGCTACCGACGGCTCCCGTGGGCGTAAATTCTTTACTGAGGTGCTCTTTAAATTCCTGGGCCTGGCCCGGAGCCTGGGCACAGGCGAGCAGCGTTCCCGCCAGGAGGGGGAAGAGGAGTGGTTTCATGATTTTTGAGTTGAGGTAAACGTAAACTACTTACTCGCAGCATTATTCCATTGTCATCCTGAGCGTAGCGAAGGATCTTGTTAGGGTAGGGTACCGAATAGCTGGCTAATGGCTACTATTGGGCCTCCGATCAGCTTTACGGTAGGCCGACGAGATCCTTCACTACGTTCAGGATGACAATGAGGAAAGGTCGGTAAAACTGAATCCGAATACATCCTTCTCACGACAGCGCCCGGATGCTCTCCTCGATTTTAGTTTTCACCAGGCCATTCAGGTTTTTCTGCCGGAGCAATTGCCGGAGCGGTTTCAGCGAGCGTTTTTCCTGCAAGGTCACCATCGCATCGGCCAGCGCCGATTGCACCAGCGGTGATTCCTGCTGGGTAAGCGACTGTACCAATCCTTCCCGCACCCTGGGGTCTTGCGCCCGCTGAATCAGGGCTTCCAGCGTGACGAGGCGGACGTTTACGTTCGGGTCGTTGTTGAGCGTGGTGAGCAGCGCTTCCGTCACCTCGGCGTTCACCTGCCCGATGTCTTTGGAGTAGCCCACCCCCCGGAGCCGTTCGGTGGCCGAGGGGTTTTCGATGAGCGACAGCAGCATTCCCTCGCGCATTTCTTCCACCTGGGTAGTCAGAGCCGCGACCTGCGTTTGGTACACCACCAGCGACGATCGCTTCGATTGGAACCAGTACCCTCCCGCCACGCCGAGCGCCAGCAGGCCGAGGCTATAGGCCAACCGCAGCGCCAGCCGGGGGATGAAGAGTTCGCGGAGTCGGTCCAGAAAAGCCTCCAACGAACGAGACCGGGCCGTTGCCTGCTCTTGCTGGTAGGTTTCGAGCATCGCGTAAAAATTGCTGCGCATCCGGGCACTCGGCTCCGGCACGGATACGTTTCCCAGCACGTCCCAGGTTTTCCGAACGGCCCGCATTTCCTGCCGACAGTCTTCGCAAAAAAACAGGTGCAGGTCGAGTGCGGCCCATTCGGCGTCCGTGAGTTCGTCGTTGAGGTAGTCGATCAGTTTCGCTCTGGCTTGGTCACAATTCATGGCTCGCCCTCAGTTTTCAATTTTCAGAAAAACCCGTTTCAACTCGTTCATCGCCCGGTGGATCCGCACTTTTACCGCCCCTTCGGTGGTCTTCAGAATCCGGGCAATTTCCTCGTATTTCAATTCCTGAAAACGGCTCAGAATCAACACTTCCCGGTTTCCGGCACTCAACCGCGCCAGGGCGTTTTGCAACAAATCCAGGTCTTGTTCTTTCTGCATGGACTCGTCGGCGGCCATTCCTCCCCCGATCGTATCGGAAAAATCGGCTACGTCATACGAGTGAGCGGAACGCCTATTTTTTTGGGCAAAATCGAGCATCGCGTTCCGGGCCAGGTGGTACATCCAGGTTCGGAATTCCCCCTCCCCGGTGAAGGTGTGGCGGTACTTCAGCATCCGGTAAAAGACGTTCTGCACCAAATCTTCACTGATGTCGGCCCGGCCCGTCTGGTGGTAGAGAAAGCCAAACAGCTTCCGGTGGTACCGCTCGAAGAGCAGCCCCATCTTGTCCACGTCGCCCGCTTTGACCTGGAGCATCAGCGCGTTGTCCGTCAGTGAGTCCAAGCAGTACGGTGGATTTAGGGAATTTGACGTGGAAACTCCGGGATGCGGGGAAGGTTACAGGAAAGGGGAAAGTTTTTTGGGAAGAAGTGGCGAGGGGCGGAGAAAAAAAAGGGGCGGGTCAAAACCCAAAAACTTCAAATTGCTTTTCCAGAGACAAGGAAGATCCGGTATTGCCGGAGCCGATGAAGTTTTTTTTATCAGCGCAAAACCCAAACCCAATTCTTTTCGTAAGTATTCTGGTCTGGACCACCCGGTCCGGCCTCTTGGGCTTGGTTGTGTGGCGGCACAACCGGCCCTTTTTTCATTTTCGACGGGGCAGTCGATCGTTCAGCCCAGCGCCACCAAGCCCTGCCGGATGGCGTACATCACCAGTCCCACCCGACTCCGGACGCCCAGTTTCGTGAATAAATCTTCCCGGTATCCGTCGATGGTCCGCACGCTAAGGCACATCCGGTCGGCAATTTCCTTGTAGGTCAGTTCGGAGCAGCAGTACTTCAAAAAGTCGAGTTCACGCGGATTGAGCTTGGGCCGGACGGGCGGAGCATGGCTGGGGGTCGCTTCGTCGACTTTCAACGAACTCATCAGCGTGTTGGTGACCAACTCGGAGTGGTAAAAACCCCGGTCCATGAGCGTGTCGAGGGCCAGGCGAAGTTCGGTGGTTTCGGCATCCTTGAGCACGTAGCCCAGCGCCCCGCAACGCAGCATCCGAATGATGGCCGCCTCGGTGTCTTCCATCGTAAGCGCCAGCACTTTCACGGAGGGGTGATTGAGTCGCAGCCACTCGGCGGTGGCGTAGCCGTCCATGAAAGGCATGTGAATGTCGAGCAGCGCGATGTCGGGTAAGTCCTGGGCCTGGAGGCGCTGGGTGAATTCGCGGCCATTGCCCGCTTCGAGGTGGACGTGGTAGCCCTCGAAACTGTTGATGAGTTCGGCCAGGCCGTGGCGCAACAGGTGGTGGTCGTCGACCAGGGCAATTTTGACAACGTCCATCCGGGCATTGACAGGGGTATTTTTGACAGCATCCATACGGGTTTATCGAGAGGGTTGGGAAAGCGTCAGCACGGCGGTAGTGCCCTGTCCGACGGTACTCCGAATAGTGAAATCCGCCCCGATGAGCCGGGCACGGTTGCGCATGCTTTCGAGGCCCATGCCCCGCTCACCACCGTTGGGTTGCCCCATTTGCTGAGGGTCGAAGCCGATTCCATCGTCCTCGACGGTTAAGGTAAACTGCCCGTCCGAACAATCCAACGACACCCGCAGGTTTTTAGACTCAGCGTGCTTGAGGGCGTTGTGAATCAACTCCTGGGTGATGCGAAACAGCAGCAGTTCCGGCTGAGGATCCAGCGAAAGTTCAGCCCCGGATTGCTCGAACGCCGCCAGCACCACGCCCGAATTGGTGATTCCCTGCACCTCGGCCCGTAGCGCCGCCGCCAGGCCCGCACCGAGCCGGTTTTCACCGTGCAAGGATTTGGAAAGACCCCGTAAATCGGCGATGGCGCGGTTGAGGAGTTCGCGGGTGTTGAAGAGTTTTTCTTTGGTTTTTTCGTCGCCCGTTTCGGGCAGGGTGTTCAGGTTGATTTTCACCAGCGCCAGCACCTGCCCGACGTTGTCGTGGATTTCCTGCGCTACGCCCTGCATGGTTTGCTCCTGAATTTCGAGTTGGGAGCGGAGGAGTTCTTGGCGGTAGGCTTCCTGCATTTTTTGTAATTCCTGTTGATACCGAAAGTTGCGGCGCTGGTACAAAAAGAAAAACGTCGCTACGAACGTAGCCAGCACGAGCATCAGGATACTGCCAACTACGACAATGATGGCGATTTCTTCGGTGTCCTGCATAGAAACCCGATGGCGTACAAGCTGTAGAGGAATACGTTCAAAAAATGATTGATGAAGTACAGTCGGTCCGCCAGAGTTTTGTTCCCAGAGCGCACGAGGTACGTAAACAAACCCATTTGAAAAAACGTACCGGCGTAGAAAACCAGTACACCCGCCGCAATCCAAAATTCTGGTAACTGAGAGAGTTGATACGTCTCCTGGCGGTGGTAGAGTTCATAGAAATATAGTGAGGCCCAAACCACCAGCAGGGCCGCCGCTAACATGAATGTGTAAGAATTTGGTAAGTGTACGCCTACATTGTAGGCGTACACAAGAGCGGAAATAACGACCACTATGATGGAAATCTGTATGGCTTGCCTTACAATTTTAGAACTCAGGGTCGAGTAAAAGAACCCGGCGAGTAATCCGTACTCAATGGGAGTTAATGCCTGATAAAGCCAAAAATTTGACTGTTTTGTTCGAAGTAATCCATAACCGATAGCCTCAACCAACCACGTTACGCAAACCAGATATAAGATCCAGGAGAGGTTGGCTGTGAGATGGTTTCGTCGCCACAGGGCAATTCCGAGGCAACCAGTCAGGACGAGATTGTAGGCTTCGTTCATTTTTTCGAACTATTCATCAAAACTAATTGATGGGACAGCACTGATTACCGTGGTCGTAAAACGTGTCTTCATCTCTAATGAATCCTTCAAGAGCGGAACGGACTCCCTGAATAATGACCGTATTGTGAAAATCAGAGGATCGGTCATTGAAAGCTATATGAGCTTTAAGAACAGTATATTCGAGAACTTTTGAATCAAGAATTAATCCGCTCTTAAAAGCTACCCCCTCCCATTCCTTGGTTAATCGAAGTAGCCGAATTCTTTCCTTTAGATTCGCAATTGAAGTATTGAAATCCGTTAGAGCGACCACGGGGGCATGTTCATCAGGGGCTGAGTAGAAATCATCTCCTAATTCATATACTGAACTCTCAGGAATCTCATTTCCAGGTAATTTCTTTAGGATATACACAAAAACCCTCAAATTAGCGCATCGGGTGGGGCTCCCCGGTTCGCTACACCCAAATTTGAATACAACGTGGCTGTCATCACTTGGGAATTGTGTAATTAGCCAGTTAATAAGACTGGATTTTACGTACACTACCTCGCGATCTCTCATTAAATTCACCTGAGGCGAGGTAAGTTGGGAGCGGCGGTTATTGTATACCTTTTTCCAAATTTTTACTAACCATCCGGGAATTTTTTCAAAAGCTTCTAACCGCTGAAGTGTTCCTGCATCGAGTGATGCATCTGGAGATACGAGGATAGCCATGGTTGTGTAAGAAATTTATGGTTTTAAATCCACGACTCGTTTGAATCGCGTTTCGAAGCTATGTAGTATGATTGAAATCTAGACATCCCGTTCTCAAAATACGGGAAAAATACCCCCCGCCACCCCGCTAAAACACCCCTCCTTCACAACCCCTCCACCCGCCTCCCCCAGGCATACGCCCGCTGCCAGTACGGCGAGAGCAAATTATCCTCCCGCACCCCCTGGCTGGACGAGGAATGGATGAACCACACCCCCTCGGCCCCGCGCACTTCGGTCACGATGCCGGTGTGGGTGATGGTCGAGCCGGGCTTGCCGTTGGTGGTGAAAAACACGAGGTCGCCGGGGCGGAGGGCGTCGGCGGCTACGGGTTGGCCCACTTCGGCCTGTTGCCGGGCCACGCGGGGCAACCTCATCCCGATTTGCCGGAAACACACGCTCACGAATCCGGAGCAGTCCAGCCCACCGCTGGTGTTGCCGCCGGTGGTGTAGGGGCTTTCGAGGTACGACCGCGCCGTGGCGATGAGGTTACTGGTCGTGCTGCCCGGCGGGGCGGAGTGGTGGCGCGGCGTCAGGCTGCGCTGGGGGGCGTTGGCGGGTGGTTTAGCCGGGGTGCGGGCCACAGTGGCGGGTTTACGGGTCGCCACGGGGCGGGCGGGTTTTGCGGGGGGTTGAAAAAGCGAGCAGGAACTCAGGATTTCCAGGGAAAACAGGAGGATTGGAATGGCTAAAAAGAAGCGGATTTTTAGCGGGTTGGGCATGGGGGAATTGAGGGGTTAGTGTTGATTTTGAAAGTGCGCAAAAAGCGATTCCCCACCCCGTCATTGCGAGCGGAGGCCCCCAGGACGAGCGAAGCGAGCACTGGGGGCCGGAGCGAAGCAAATCGAAGATTCAGCGCAGCTAATCCCCTCCCGGAGACCAAGAGAGCTAAAGCCGAGTAACTTCCTTTCCCAAAAGCTATCTTGGCTACCGGTGGGGGATTAGCTGCGCTGAATCTTCGATTTGCTTCGCTCCGGGTGAAAACCCTCGCTCCGCTCGTCTTTTCACCCTCCGCTCGCAATGACGCGTCGGGACGGTCCGTCGCCGCAGTGACGCTCTTGCTTATCATCCATAATTCTACAAAAAAAACCGCCCTCAAACCACCGAACCAATTTTCTCCCCTTCCTCTACCGCCAGCACCTCCCCCGCCTCCAGGTAAACCAGCAACCCTTCCACCCGGTCGAAGCCCATTTCGCGGTACTGCTTCAGGTAGCGGCGCACGGTGGTGGGGTGGGTGTCGCGGGCCGGGCCGGTTCTGAAATCGAGCACCACCACCCGCCCGTCGGGTAGCCAGGTGGTGCGGTCGGGGCGGAGGGGATTACCGTCGGGGATGAGAATTTCTTTTTCCAGTTCCACCCGCAGCCCCGGCGCGAACAGCGGAGCCAGCAGCGGCTGGGCCAGCAACGCGTCGAGCGTGGGGCGCAGGTCGGCGGCTTCGTCGGGGGTGGCCCAGCCTTCGCGCACGAGGGCGTCGAGGGCACGGGGGGCGTCGGCGCGGATTTTTATTTTTTCCAGCGCGGCCTTGAGTTTGTTGCTCCGTTCCCGGTTTTTCTCGAAGGTGTCAAAATCAAACAGCCGCTCGGCCAGCCGCCGCAACCGCACCCGCCCGCTGGGATCCTGGCTGATGACCGAGCCGATGGTCAAGATTTCGGATTTCGGAGGTACGATGGCGGATGGGGGCTTGGGCTGGCCGCCGGTGAGGCAGTAATCGAGGCGGCCTTCCTGCCAAAGTTTCGCTTCGACCAGAAACTCCTTGAGCAGCAGCCCGATGGTTTCCTTGCGCGGCTGGCCTTTTTTGTCCAGACCCGCCAGCAGGTAAAGCCGGTCGGTGGGGCGGGTTAGGGCCACGTACAGCATATTAACGTTTTCGATAAACGTCTTTTCCTGTTCTCGCTGGTATTGCTCGCCCAGGGGCGTGTGGCCGAGGTCTTTCACGCGCTTTACCTGCGCAGTAAGCAGGCGGCGGGGCGGGGTTTCGCCCTCGGCGGCAAAACTCAGTTCGTCCAGTTCCACGTCGGCGAGGTTGGCCCAGAGCACGTCGTTGGGCATCGGGACGGTGCGCCAGTCGGCGTAGGGCAAAATCACCACCGGGTACTCCAGCCCCTTCGATTTATGCACCGACGTCACCGTGACGGCCTCCGCTCCGGCGGGGGTCTGGATGGCGAGTTTGTCTTTTCGTTCGTCCCAAAACCGCAGAAAATCGGCCAGGTGCGCTCCGTGCCGGACGCTGAAATCGAGCACCACGTCGAGCAGGCGGAACAGGTAAGCCACGTCGGCGCAGCGCTCGAAGAGGTGGAAGGCCCCGATGAGTTTTTCGACCAACTCGTACAGCCCGGCCTGTTGCAGGCGGAAGGGGTCGAGAAAATACCCGTAACGGCTTAGGTGCTGGTAAAAGCCCGTGGCGTGGCGCTCGCTCATCAGCGACTGGATGGCCGTGGCCGTTTCCTGGTCGGGTTCCTGCCGGAGCACGAAGCGGTGAAACAGGTGCAGGGCTTCGTAGCGGGGCAACGTTTGCTCCGGCGCGTACAACACCCGCAGCAAGGCGATCACAAAATTGACGGGTTCGGAAAACCGCAGCAGCAGCGAATCCGCCGAGAGAATGGCAAAGTCCCGTTCCTTCAAAAACCCGGCGATTTCCTTCGACTGCCGGTTGGTGCGGCACAAAATCGCCACGTCGCGCAGGCCGTAGCCCGCCGCTTTCGCTTCTTCGATAATCGCCAGCACCCGGCCCAGCGCGGGGGTTTCGTCGTCGTCGGTGGCGGTGGGCAAAAACTCGATTTGTACGTGGCCGCCGCTCCGGGCGCTGTCGGGCGTTTCCTGGCGGTAGGTTTGGTAGACCAATTCGAGCAGCGAGTAGGTCGGTCCCTGGCTGGCGAGGAGGTATTCAAAAAAATCGTTGTTGAACCCGATGATTTCCCGGCAACTCCGGTAGTTGGTGTTCAGCACTTTGGGCTGGATGCTGCGGTGCAGGGGTTGGTAGTGTTCGAGCAAAATCTCGAAGCGGGCGTCGGTTTCGGGGGGCAGCAGGGCCGCCACGTTGCGGGTGTGGAGGTGGACGATTTGCTGCATTTCGCCCCCGCGCCAGCCGTAAATGGCCTGCTTGCCATCGCCCACGGCGAGGCTGAACTGCTGCGAGGCCACGCTGTTGCTCACCAGGGGCAGGAAATTGGTCCACTGCGTGGTGGAGGTGTCCTGAAATTCATCGATCAAAATATGCCGGTACCGTTCGCCCAAGCGCTCGTACACGAAGGGCATCGGCTCGTTGAGCACCACGGCGATGATGGCCTTGCCGAAGTTGGACAAGTGAACCTGCCCGGAATCGCGCTGCACGTCGGCGAGTTCGTGGCGAAGGTAACTCAGCAGGGTGAGCTGCATCAAAAACTCGTTGAGCCGGGCGAAGAGCAGGTATTTTCCGCGCTGGTTTTCAAACGTATTCACCAACCGTTCGGCGTACCCGCGTAACTGGGGTTTGATGCTTTCGATGGTCGCGACGGTGGGCTTCGGCGTTTTCGCCCCGGCCCATTTGTCGTCGTCCAGGGTCTGTCGAACGAAGGCGCTGAGGTCTTTCGCCCAGTCCGATTCGACGGCCCACTTCGTGAAAAAGGAAAAAATTCCGCGTGAGGTCTGGAAAAAATCGCTCGCCTCCAGCCCGTGCTGGTCGAATAAATCCACGGCCTGCCGGGCGGTGGCCTGCATTTCGGCATCGAGGTCGGCGTTGTGCCGGGTGATTCGGCGGCGGATTTCCCCAAAATCCGCCGGACTCAATTCCCGCAGGCGTTCGAGGGTGTCGTGGCGGTGTTCCTGGAGGAGCACGGCGGCGAAGGTGGTCAGGTCTTCGGCGAGTTTGTTGAAATTGGCCCCATCGCTGGATTTTTCTTCGGCAAAATCATGCAGGGCGGCGGTCAGTTCGGCTTGTTCCTCGTGCCCGGCTTTGGCGAGCAGGTTTTGCACGGCGGCTTCGAGCAGGGTTTGCTGGTCGAGGCTCACCTCGAAATTGGCGGGCAGGTCGAGTTCTTCGGCAAACACCGAGGCCACCCGCTGCACGAAGGAATCGATGGTGCCCACGCCCACATCGGCGTAGTGGTGCAGCATCCGGTTGAACACCAGCCCGGCGCGGCGGGTCAGTTCGGCGTAGTCGAGGGCTTCGGGGCGGTTGGCGTTGAGTTCGTCGCGCACCGTTTCCCGCAGGAACGCCAGTTTTTTCTGTTCGTTTTCGGAGAGTTCTTCAAAAAAAGCAAAGCCGCGCAGGTAGCTCAGGATGCGCTGCTTCATCTCGTGGGCCGCGTCGTTGGTGAACGTTACGGCCAGGATATGGCGGAAATAGCCGGGCCGGAAGCCCCCGCCCAGCGGGTCGTCCATCAGCGCCAGTTTCAGGTATTCTTTGGCGAGGGTGTAGGTCTTGCCCGACCCGGCAGAAGACGAATAAATCGAAAAGTAGGACACGGAGAGGTGGGAAAACCGGATTTCGGCCGGCGGAAAACCGCAGCGTCCGTTTCGAGTTCAAGCTACGAAAAAACGGTGGTTCGACTTGCTTACCTGGCCCGTCATTGCTTCGCTACGGCGAACAAGACGAGCGGAGCGAGACTTGTTCGCCGTAGCGAAGCAATCCCCTCCCGGTAGCCAAAAGAGCGTTGGGAAAGAACGTACCCGGCGATAGCTTTCTCGGTCTCCGGGAGGGGATTGCTTCGCTCCGGGTACAAAATATCGTTTCACTCAATTTTGCACCCTCCGCTCGCAATGACGCTGAAGGAAAGCGTTTTTTCAAAGATTAAACCGCACTCCCACCCCCCCCTGCACATTCGCGAAAATTGGCACGGGCAGCGCCTCCAGGTACAAGCCCAGGTCGAGGAACAGGGAAACCGGCGAGGTCGGCAGGAAGTACTCAAACCCCGCTAGGCCGCTGGCCCCCAGTCCGATTTTTTTCTCAAAATCGCCGTTGAGCCGGTCGGGATAATTGCGCCGCGAGGTGATTTGTCCGCCAAAACCGTAGAAGGGCCGGAAGGGGCCATTGCCCACGATCCACAGGTAGTTGGCGTTGATGGCCAGCCCGGCGTTTTTGTACCTTCCGGTCGTGCCGTATTTTCGGTCGACGCCCCACAAGGCGCCGATGGCCCCCACGTTCACATCGAAGGCGTGGTTGCGTTCTTCGCCCAGGTATTTCCGCACGTTCAGACCCAGCGGTTCACCCAGCCGCAGGCCGACGGCCCAGCTTTTGGGTTCGCCCTGGGCTTGAGCGCGGGAGGAAAAGGTGGCGAGGAAAAGGCCCAGGAGGGCAATTGTCCAGTAAGATTTCATTGAAAGGGAGACGGTTTGCAGTTTATGGTTTGGAAAAAGGAGGTTTTCATATCCTCCATGCTGTCATCCAGAGCGTAGCGAAGGACCTTTCGCGGTGGCCTTCCAAGTAATCTGGAGGTTCGGGGCGAAAGGTCCTTCGCTACGCTCTGGATGACAGCACGGAGAAGGGCACCAACCCAGAAACGACCAAACCCGCCCTTACCTTTCCACCCCCACCGAAAATTCTTCCAGCAGCGCCAGCAGCCGGGCGTCTTCGGCAGCGGTGCCGACGCTGATGCGCAGGCAATTGTCGCAGAGCAGCACCTTCGAACGGTCGCGGACGATGACTTTTTGGTCGAGCAGGTACGAAAAAACGGCCTTCGAGTCGGTGAAGCGGACGAGCAACTGGTTGGAATCCGAAGCAAAAATCCGCTCCACGATGGGAAGTTCGGCCAGGTGTCGCCGCAGCGCCTCGCGGTTGGCCCCAATCTGCCGCACCATCTCGTTTTTCTCGGATACCCGGCCCAACGCTTCGAGCAGGTGTTGCTGGGTGAGGGTGTTGAGGTTGTAAGGCGGTTTGATTTTATTCAGAATCCGAATCAACTCTTCGCTGCCGAAGGCCATGCCCACCCGCAAGCCGGCCAGCCCCCAGGCTTTCGAGAAGGTCTGAATCACGACCAGATTGGGGTGCGCATCGAGTTCCGGCAGCAGACTCGTTTCGGGCGCGAAATCGATGTAGGCTTCATCCACCACCACCAGGCAATGCACCGATTCCACGACGCGCAGCATCGTGGCGCGGTCGAGCAGGTTGCCGCTGGGGTTGTTGGGCGAACACAGCCAGATGAGTTTCGTGTGCGGCGTAACGGCGGCCAGCACGGCCTCGGCGTCGAGGGCGAAGTCGGGCGTGAGCGGCACTTTTACCACACCTACGTTATTCACGTTGGCGCTCACTTCGTACATCCCGTACGTCGGCGGGGTAAGGAGAATGTGCTCGTCGCCGCCCGGTTCGCAGAACGCCCGGACGAGCAAGTCGATGGCTTCGTCGGAACCGTTGCCCAGGAAAATCTGCGCCGGGCGCAGGCCCTTGATCGGCGCGAGTGTGGCCTTCACCGCCGCCTGGTACGGGTCGGGGTAGCGGTTGACGGCCACGCTCGTGGTCGAGCCAATCGGATTTTCGTTGGCATCGAGAAAAATCCCCTCCGTGCCGCTGTACTCGTCGCGGGCCGAGGAGTAGGGCGTCAGCGTGAGCAGGTGCGGGCGGAGGAGGGGGCTGAGTTGAAACTCCACAGTTTTCAGTTTAGGGTTTTCAGTTTTCAGTCTAGAGTTTTCGGTTTCAGGTAACTGAAAACTCTAGACTGAAAACTCTAAACTCATTTCAAACAATTCTGGTACCCGAACGCCAGCGCCGAAGGCGAAAGTTCGGGGTTGAGGCGAGGTTCGTAGTCGAGGGTAGTGACGGCTTCAAACTCGGCGATGGCGCTGCGCTCTTCGAGTCGGATGAGCAGGCCCGTGGTGATATCGAGCCAAAGTTGAACCTGGGTCGGGAGCGTCCGCTGCCCGCCCAGGGCGCTGAGGTGGTAACAGGCATGGCCGTTTATGGTTTCGGAACCGAGCAACCGGAGGCTGCGCAATTCATTCACCCACCCAACTCCCTTTTTTTCATCGGGAAAAACCAACGCGGGTATTCGCCGCGAGACTGAACCAGAACCCGCTCCGGCGAGCAGAAGCGATTGAGCCAGTGTTCGGCTGGAGTCGGTGATCGCCCGCTGACTGGCCCAAAATCGGCTGTGGGTTCCGTCCGACCAAATCACGCTGCATTCGCCCGGAGTAGTGGGCGTGGCCGGGGCGTAAGCCAGCCGGAACGACCCGCCTCGCTCGAAACGCGTGGAAAACTGGAGTTTTTTCGTGCGTTGTAGTTGTTTGCGCGTAAAATTCTGAATTGTCACCGCGCCCTCGTCCTGGTAGCTCCGGGCCTGGGCGTAGGCGTTGCGGAATTGGGTCAGGATTTCGGTCGGGGTCGGATCAGTTTTTAAACCAACTCCCGACCCGGCCTGGACCACGAAAAGCAGTAGAAAAACGGTGCTCATGTTTCAAGGGTTTGCAACCGAACCCGCACCGCCCGCCGGTGCGCTTCGAGCCATTCCGCTGCGGCCATCGTTTCGATGGTCGGGCCGAGGGCTTGCAGCCCCTCGCGGGTGATGGCCTGCACGGTGATTTTTTTGACGAAACTATCCAATGAAACCCCGCTGTACGCCCGCGCGTAGCCGTTGGTGGGCAGCGTGTGGTTAGTGCCCGAAGCGTAATCACCCGCCGATTCGGGGGTGTAGTTTCCCAGAAAAATCGATCCGGCGTTCGTAATTTTTTCCGAAACTTCCTCCGCGTTTTCCACGGCCAGAATCAGGTGTTCGGCGGCATACGCATTCAGCATCTGAAGCGCGACGGTTTGATTTTCGACCAAAATCGCCTGGCTGTTTTCAAGGGCTTTCCGGGCAAAATCGGCGCGGGGCAGCGTGGCGAGTTGGCTTTCGAGTTCCCCTTGCACGGCCTCGATAAGCGCCTCCGATTCCGACACGAGCAACACCTGGCTGTCGGCTCCGTGCTCAGCCTGCGAAAGCAGGTCGGCGGCCACGAAGGCGGGATTGGCGGAATCGTCGGCGTACACGGCCACCTCGCTCGGCCCGGCGGGCATATCGATGGCGACGCCTTCCTTCGCCACGAGCATTTTTGAGGTCGTAACGTACTGATTTCCAGGCCCAAAAATCTTATCGACCTTCGGAACGGAGTCCGTGCCGTAGGCCAGCGCCGCCACCGCCTGCGCCCCGCCGAGGCGAAACACCCGCGTGACGCCCACCAGCCGGGCAGCAAAATAAATGGCCGGGTGCTGACTAGGCGAGCAAAGCACCACCTCCCGGCAACCGGCCAACTGCGCCGGAATGCCCAGCATCAGCACCGTGCTAAACAAAGGAGCCGTGCCGCCTGGAATGTAAATTCCAACCTTTTCAATCCCCACCGATTTGCGCCAGCACACCACGCCGGGCATCGTCTCAATTTTTTCGGGAAGCTGTTTTTGCGCTTCGTGAAACCGGCGGATGTTGGCGTAGGCGGTGCGAATGGCGGTTTTCAAGTCCTCGGAAAGCTGCGCTTCGGCGGCATCGAGGTTAGCGGCGGGGACTTCCAGCGCGTCGAGGTCGAGCCCATCGAACTGGAGGGAAAACGCCCGCAGGGCGGCATCGCCTTCGCTACGCACCCGCGCCAAAATCGGCGCAACGCGGCTTTCCACCTCCGTGAAATCCATTACGGGGCGGGCCAGCAACGTGGGCCAGGCAGCGGGAGCGGGGAAACGGAGGAAATTCATGGTTGAAAGTTGAAAATTGAAAGTGGCGAGTGGAAAATTGAAAGTTACCGATGCTGTCCACTTTCAATTTTCCACTTTCAACTTCTTCATCTTATCATCTTCTCAATCGGCACCACCAAAATTCCTTCGGCACCCGCCTCGCGCAGGGCGTCGATTTTTTCCCAGAAATCTTCCTCGGCCAGCACCGAATGCACGGCACTCCAGCCGGGCGTGTCGAGCGCCACGACGGTCGGGGCCTTGAGGCCGGGCAAGAGCGCTTCGATGCGGGGCAAAGCTTCGTTGGGGGCGTTGAGCACCACGTACTTGTGGTTGGCCGCCGCCTGCACGGCCTGTACCCGGAACAGGAGTTTGTCCAAAATCCCTCGTTTTTCCTCCGACAGCGCCGGGTGCCCGATGAGCACGGCTTCAGACTTAAAAATCGTCTCGACTTCTTTCAACCCGTTGCTCAACAGCGTGCTGCCCGAACTGACGATGTCGCACACGGCGTCGGCCAGGCCAATGCCGGGCGCAATTTCGACCGAGCCACTGATGACGTGGAGCTGGGCTTCGACGCCGTTTTTTTGCAGAAAATTGCCCAGAATCACCGGGTAACTCGTAGCGATGCGTTTGCCCTGCAAGTCGGCCACGCCGGCGTAGATTTCACCCCGTGGGATGGCGATGCTGAGGCGGCATTTGGAAAAACCCAGCCTGTAGACCGGTTCGAGGGAAATGTGGGCTTTGCGGGTTTCCTCGAACACGTTTTCGCCCACGATGCCCACGTCGGCCACGCCATCTTCGACGTAGCCGGGTATGTCGTCGTCGCGGAGGAAGAGGAATTCGGCGGGGAAATTGCTCGCGGCGGATTTCAGTTTGCCGGTGCCGCTATCGAATTTAATGCCGCATTCGCGGAACAGGCGGAGGGAATCCTCGCTGAGGCGACCGGATTTTTGGATGGCGATGCGTAAGGTGGGTTGGTTCACGATAAAAACTCCTTGTCATCCTGAGCTTGCGAAGGACCTCGTTGGACTACCGGCTAGTTGGACGGTAACCCAACGGTAGCGAACCGCCGATTAAAAGGAAGTCCAACGAGGTCCTTCGCAAGCTCAGGATGACAGGAAGGGGGGATTTATTGGCCCGCAAAAGTAGCGAACAAGCCCCGCTTTGCCGCCTTAGAAGTAAACTTGCTTGCAGCCGCCCCGCCCTTTTCGTAAGTTGCCCGACTGATTTTAAAACCAATCTCCATGCGAAGACTGCTTCTCCTGCTCGCGTTGCTACACGGCACCGGGCTTTTTGCCCAAACCTCCTTCATCAAAGAGAATTTTCAAAAATTCGAGTACAAAATCCCGATGCGCGACGGCATCAAGCTTCACACCGCCGTGTACGTGCCCAAAGATGCCTCGGCCCAGAACCAGTACCCCTTTCTGATGCAGCGCACCTGCTACAACGTGGCCCCCTACGGCGAAGACAAGTACCCCGCCCGCCTGGGGCCATCGAAGTTTTTGTCGGCCGACAAGTACATTTTCGTGTACCAAGACGTACGGGGCCGGTACCTGAGCGAAGGCACCTGGACGAACATGACGCCCCACCTCGAAAACAAAAGCCAGCCCAGCCAGGTGGACGAGGCCAGCGACACCTACGACACCATCGAATGGCTCTTGAAAAACGTCCAGAACCACAACGGACGCGTGGGCCAGTGGGGCATCAGCTACCCCGGTTTTTACACCATCGCGGGGGCTTTGAGCCAGCACCCGGCGCTGAAAGCCTCCTCGCCGCAAGCCCCAGTTTCGGATTTTTTCTTCGACGATTTTCACCACAACGGGGCGTTTATCGAGCATTATTTTACCACGTTCCCACTCTTCGGTATCCAGACCGGCGGGCCGACTACCCAGGAATGGTGGCTCAAAGGCATGGTGCAACCCGGCACTCAGGACGGCTACCAGTTTTATTACGACCTCGGCCCGCTCAAAAACGCGAAGAAGTACTACGCCGACAATTTTTACTGGAACGAAACCATCCAGCATCCCAACTACGACGAGTTCTGGCAAAAGCGCAGCATCGTGCCGCACCTGAAGGGCGTAAAACCCGCGCTGATGACGGTCGGCGGCTGGTTCGACGCCGAAGATTTGTACGGTCCGCTGACGATTTACAAAACCACCGAAAAAGCCAACCCCGGCATTTACAACACGCTGGTAATGGGGCCGTTTGGCCACGGGCGCTGGTCGCAGGAAACGGGGCACACGCTGCACAGCAACATTTATTTCGGCGACAGCATCGCCACGTTTTACCAGCGGGAAATCGAGGCTAAATTCTTCAACCATTTCCTGAAAGGCGCGGGCGACGGCAAAACCGGTCTGCCCGAAGCGTACCTGTTCGACACGGGTAAAAAAGAGTGGAAGCAGTTCGGAGAGTGGCCTCAGAAATCGGCCCGGAAAATGAATTTGTTTTTTCGCGAAGCGGGGAAACTTTCGGAGCAGGCCCCGGCGGGAACTTCCTTCAGCGAGTACGTCAGCGACCCGATGAAGCCGGTGCCGAGTTCGGAAGATTACCAGGGAATGCTCGGTTTCACGCCCTTCAACTACATGAGCGAAGACCAGCGCTTCGCCGCCCGCCGCCCCGACGTGCTCACCTTCCAGACCGACGTGCTCGAAAATGACCTGACGCTCGGCGGCGAAATCACGGCGGCGCTGAAAGTGAGCACTACCGGCACCGACGCCGACTGGGTGGTGAAACTCGTGGACGTGTACCCCGCCAACGAAAAAAACCATCCCTACATGCCCGACAAAAAGGTTTCCCTGAGCAACTACCACCAGATGGTGCGCAGCGAAGTGATGCGCGGGCGCTTCCGCAAGGGCTTCACCACGCCGGTGCCATTTAAACCCGGCCAGGTGGAAGACGTGACCTTCCGTTTGCAGGACGTGCTGCACACCTTCAAAAAAGGCCACCGGGTACAGATTCAGGTGCAAAGCACCTGGTTTCCGCTCATCGACCGCAACCCGCAGAAATTCGTGCCCAACATTTTCGAGGCCGACTCCACCGATTTCATCAAAGCCACCCACCGGGTGTACCACTCGAAGGTGGCACCGAGCGTGGTGAAGGTGGAGGTGTTGGAATAATCCGCCAGCGGTCGGATGGTGAAAAAGCCATCCGACCGTTAATTGTGTCATCTTTTATTGTGTCATCCTGGAAGGACCTTGTTGGACGACCGTTCCCGTTTCAGGATAGGGGAACGGTAATCCAACAAGGTCCTTCCAGGATGACAGCTTTCCCTTTTTTTCTTTTTTCATCGTCTCCGTTTCGATATGAAAAGCACTTTTTTGCTCTGCTTCCTCAGCCTCCCCGCCCTGGCCCAAACCCCTACCCCACCCCCGCCCAACACCTTCGCCAAAGACAACTACACGAAAGTGGAGCACCAGATTCCGATGCGCGACGGGAAGAAACTCTTCACGGCGGTATTCATCCCGAGAGACGCCTCGCCGGGGAAAAAGTACCCGATTCTGATGCAGCGGACTCCTTACCAGGCTCCTTTTGGGCCGGAGGCATTTCCCCGACGATTGGGACCGAGCGAGTTTGTAATGCAGGACAAGTTCATCATCGTGTACCAGGACGTGCGGGGGCGCTGGATGAGCGAGGGCGTTTTCAAGGAAATGACCCCGCAGATTCCGAACAAAAAAACGAAGGACGACGTGGACGAAAGCACCGACACCTACGACACGGTGGATTGGCTGGTGAAGAACATTCCGAACAACAACGGCAAAGTGGGCCAGTGGGGCATCAGTTACCCCGGTTTTTACGCCTCGGTCGGTACGATTTCGGGACACCCGGCGCTGGTCGCTTCTTCGCCGCAGGCCCCGATGGCCGACCTCTGGCGCGACGATAGCTACCACAACGGGGCTTTCATGCTGCCGCACAACTTCACGTTTTACCCCTTCTTCACCAACCGCACCGACGGCACCCCCACCCGCGACTATTCCACCAAAAGTATCAAGTACGGCACGCCCGACGGCTACCAGTTTTTCCTGAACCTGGGGCCTTTGAAAAATTCGCAGAAGCCGGAATTCTACGGCAGCAAAGACCCGTACTGGACCGGCAACCTCGAACACCCGACCTACGACGAGTTCTGGAAATCGCGTAACATCCTGCCCCACCTCAATGGCATCAAACACGCCGTGATGATTGTGGGCGGCTGGTACGACGCCGAAGATTTACACGGGATTTTCAAAACGTACCAAGCCATCGAGAAGCAGAATCCCGGCATTTACAACGTCCTCGTGGCCGGTCCCTGGACGCACGGCGGCTGGAACGGCGACGGCGATGCGCTCGGCAACGTAAAATTCAACTCCAAAACGGGGCCGTATTTTCGGGAAAACATCGAACTGAAGTTTTTCAAACACTTCCTCAAAGGCGAAGGCGAGGCGGCGTTTCCCGAAGCCCAAGTCTTTGAAACCGGCAGCAACCAGTGGCGCAGTTTCGACGCCTGGCCGCCGAAAACCGCCGTGGAAAAAAGCCTGTACCTGCTGCCCGGCGGGAAACTGGGTTTTGAAGCCCCGAAAACCGGCGCGGCCTACGACGAGTTTCTCTCCGACCCCACTCACCCGGTGCCCTTCACCCAAACCATCACCATCGGCATGAACCAGGACTACATGGTCGAAGACCAGCGCTTCGCCTCCCGCCGCCCCGACGTACTGACCTACCAGACGGACGTGCTGGAAAAGGACCTGACCCTGGTCGGCAATCTCCTCGCCGCCCTCAACGTCTCGACCACCGGCACGGACGCCGATTTCATCGTCAAACTCATCGACGTGTACCCCGACGACGCGGGCAAAACCGACAAGGGCGTGGCGCTGGGTGGGTTCCAGCAGATGCTCCGTTCGGATGCCTTCCGGGGGCGCTACCGGCAAGACATTTCCAAGCCGGTACCCTTCAAACCGGGCCAGGTCGAGCCGGTGAACCTGGAGTTAATCGACGTGCTACACACCTTCAAAAAGGGCCACCGGGTGATGGTGCAGGTGCAGAGTACTTGGTTTCCGCTTATCGACCGCAACCCGCAGACGTTCGTACCGAATATCTTCCAGGCGAACGAAAGCGATTTTATCAAAGCGACTCACCGGGTGTACCACTCGGCTTCGGCGGCGAGCGCCTTGCGGGTGAAGGTGTTGGAGTAAAAAAGTAGTGTGCATCTCCCGCCCATGTCCGTCAGCTAAAGCAAACGGCAAGTGGTGAAAGCCCCCGCAGCGGCGGACCGTTTCGGGGCTAAAAGACACCTATTCGTGAGTCCCGGAGGGACTTTTATCTTTTGCCGTTTGCTTTAGCTGACGGAACACTGGCGGATGGAGGCCAGCTCGCACTTGCATCGTGCGTACTGACTTGCGTTTTATCCAAACCCCGCCTACACCTACTTTTGTGCCAATGGCCCAACTCGTCGCCCACGCCGTCATCAACCAGTTTCTGCGCCAACACACCGAACCGCAGGTACTCAAACGAGGGCAAAACATTCACCAACGCGGGCGGTTTGAGTTGAAGAGCTTCGACCGTTCGGGCAGCGGAACCGCCACGTTTCGGATAAAAAGCGAAAGCGGCGGCAACGCCTACACCGTCGGCCTGCGCGGGTTTCAGTCGGAAAATCCCGAAGCCATCGTCACCTCCTGCACCTGCCCCTACGACTGGGGCGGCATCTGCAAACACCGCACAGCGGCCCTGCTCGCCCTGGCCCCGTTGCTGACCGACAGCGCCCCGCCCAAACTCCAGACCATGCTCGATTCGGAGTTGGCCCTGCCCGAAATCGCCGACAACCGCCTCCAGAACAACACCACGCCCGAAGCCTGGAAACAGCGCAGCGCCGTGAAAACGGTCAAAATCCTCGCGGCCAGCAACGGCAACGTAGAGGCTGAGATGACGTACCGAAAAGAAGTGTTCACGGTGCGGATGAGCCGGATGCCCGCCGAGCGGCTCCACACCAGTTGCACCTGCAACGCCGAGCAGGTCACGCCGCTGTGCGTTCACAAAATCGTGGTGTTGCTCCACCTGCGCAACACGTTTGGCAAGCGGGCCTTCGAGACGATGAGCCAGGACTGGACGGCGGCGAAAAACAAGCTGCTGGCCCCCTACGGGTTTGCGATGGAGGATAATTTGAAGGGAAAATTCGACTTCAAAATGGATCAGGCCAGTGACAAACTCCAGTTGGTTGTCCTCGATGCCTCCATCCAGCCCGTTCACCAGGATTGGCAAAAACTCCGGCGGGGCTGGGGCACGCCGCCCCCGGCGGTGGTCGTGGCCCGGAAAGCGCCCGACCCGGAGGCCGAAAGCCGCCGGATTCTGCTATTTTCCCTCGACCTCAACCTCCCCAGCCTGGGCTTGCCCGGCCTGAAAGTTACCCCGCTGGCGGCCAACGAAAATCCCAAAAACGGCAAACTCACCCACCTCAAGGAACTCCGCCAGGGCAGCCTCGACGAGTTGCCGCTCATCGAACGCAGCGACCGCGACGCCATTCACCTCAGCCGCAGTTTCAGCTACGAAACCCTCGCCGGTGCCCTGCGCAAAGCCAGCCTCGTGGCCGGGTACGTGTACTACGTGATGCCCGACCAACTCAGCCCCGACGCCCTCGCTTTCGCCCAGGAATGGACGGGCCAGTACCTCGACCATTTTTTCGACCTGCTCGAAGGCAAACGCGTGTTTTTCAATCCCGAAACTTACGGGCATTCCCTCACCACCATGACCGCCGTTATTCTTTCTCCGCTGCGGCTGAAGCCGTTTTTCAAGGTGGTTGAAAGCGAAGAGTTTCTGGCCGTGGAGGCCTACGTTCGGATTGGTGGGGAGGCCGTTTCGCTCAAATCCATGCGCCGACCGGGAACTTCCTGGCTGCTCGAACGCGGCAACACGCTCTACAAACTCGCCTCACCCGCCGACCTCGACGTGCTGCAACCCTTCGCGGCGGCGGGGGCGGTGCGGGTGCGGAAAACGTTTTTTGCGCCGTTTTTCGAACAATTCATCCGTCCGCTCGCCCAGCAGTTCGAGGTCGATTTAGGCACTTTGCCCCAAGCGCAGAGCCGCCAACTCGGTTTCGTGGAAGGGCGGGTGTATTTGAAGGAAGACGAGGAACACGTGCTGTTCGTGCCCACCTTTGCCTACGAACTGCCCGGCGAGGGCGACGAAGCCGAGACCCTCGAACTGCCCAACGACGGGCGCAGCAGCCGGGTGGTTTTTGCCGACGGAACCCTGCGCCAGGACCAGCGCGATCCCGCCGCCGAAGCCGACATCCTCCATTTTTTGCGGGAACTGCACCCGGATTTCCCAGCCCAGCAGCACCGCCCGTTTTTTTACCTGCCCTTTCAAAAGCTGGCCGAAGAAGGCTGGTTTCTGCGATTTTTTGAAGAAACCAAAAATCGGGGCATTCCCGTGTTCGGGTTTAAAGACCTGAAAAAATTTCGCATCAACCCCAACCGGGCCGTGGTGCAATCGCGGGTGAGTTCGGGCATCGACTGGTTCGATTTGCGGCTCGAAATTCAATTCGGCGACCAGTTTGCCTCGCTCACCGACGTGCGCAAGGCGCTGCTCAACCGCCAGGAGTACGTCAAACTCGCCGACGGCTCGCTTGGCCTGCTGCCCCAGGACTGGCTCGAACGCTACGGCCAACTGCTCAAAATGGCCGAAAGCAAGGGCGACGAACTGCGTCTCTCCAAACGCCACTTCAGCCTGCTCGACGCGTTGGGCCAGCTAGACGACGAGCAAATCCAGGCCGAACTGGCCGAGAAAAAACAAAAGCTGCTCGATTTTCGGGAAATCAACACCGTGGCTTTGCCCGAAACCATCACGGCCACCCTGCGCCCCTACCAGGTGGAGGGCTACAAGTGGCTGCATTTTCTGGACGAATTTGGCTGGGGCGGCTGCCTCGCCGACGACATGGGGCTGGGCAAAACCCTCCAGGTCATCACGTTTTTGCGGGAAATCAAAGCCCGCCGCGCCGGTGCCCTTTCGCTCGTGGTGGTGCCGACTTCGCTGCTCTTCAACTGGCAGGCCGAGGTGCAGAAATTCTGCCCCGACCTGCGCCTGCGCCCCCACCACGGCCCCGACCGAACCAAAACCGCCGCCGATTTCGCCGGCTACGACCTCGTGCTGACCACCTACGGCACGATGCGTTCGGACGTAGAGTTGTTCCGACCGATTGTTTTTGAATACATCGTGCTCGACGAATCGCAGGCCATCAAAAATCCCGACTCGCTCGCGGCCAAAACGGCGCGGGTGTTGCAGGCCCGCAACCGGCTCGTGATGACGGGCACGCCGGTGGAAAACAACACCTTCGATTTGTACAGCCAGATGGAATTTCTGAACCCTGGTCTGCTCGGCTCGCGGGAGTTTTTCCGCACCGAATACGCCACGCCCATCGACAAACACCAGGACGCGACCAAAGCCGCCGAACTCCGCCGGATGATTTACCCCTTCCTGCTCAAGCGCACAAAAGAGGAAGTGGCGAAGGATTTGCCCGACAAAACCGAGACGATTTTGTACTGCGAAATGGGCAAAAAGCAGCGCAAAGTCTACGAAACCCTGCGCGAACACTACCGCCAGCGCATCGCCGACGAGATGGCGCTGGTGGGTCGGGAAAAAGCGGCGTTTCTGATTCTGGAAGGGCTGTTGAAACTCCGGCAGGTCTGCGACTCGCCCGTCCTCCTCAGCGGCGAGGGCGATTACGGCAACGATTCGGCCAAGCTCGACGAGTTGGTTCGGGAAATCGAAGAGAATGCTTCGAACCACAAAATTTTGATTTTCAGCCAGTTCCTGAAAATGCTCGATCTCGTGCGCACGCACCTGGAGCAGCACCACATTCCCTACGAATACCTCGACGGCCAGACCACCGACCGCGCCAGCAAGGTCAACCGCTTCCAGACCGACCAGCAGTGCCGGGTATTCCTGGTGAGCCTCAAGGCGGGCGGCGTGGGCCTCAACCTCACCGAGGCCGACTACGTGTACCTCGTGGACCCCTGGTGGAACCCCGCCGTGGAGCGCCAGGCCATCGACCGCACCCACCGCATCGGACAAACCCGCAAGGTGTTCGCCTACCGGATGATTTGCAAAGACACGGTGGAAGAGAAAATTCTGGAACTCCAGGAACGCAAAAAAGCCGTTGCCGCCGACCTCATCAGCACCGAAGCCGGGCTGCTGAAAACGCTGACGCGGGAGGACGTGCTGGGGTTGTTTTCCTGAAAAAATACCTTCTCAGAGCGCTTCGATTTCAGCTTGCGCAAGGCCGGTGTACCGGGCGATGGTCGCCGAGGGCAGGCCGTCGGTTTTCATGGAGCGCGCCATTTCAAGGGATTTGGCGCGCTCGCCTTCCGCTTTGCCTTCCGCTTTGCCTTCTGCTTTGCCTTCTGCTTTGCCTTCCGCTTTGCCTTCCGCTCGACCTTCCTCAATCCCGATGGCTTTGCCTTCGGCCAGGCCCCGGCGCAGGCCCGAGCGTTCGGCTCCCGCGTAAAACGTTTTTTCGGTGCTGACCGAGTCCCAGTAGCGGTCGTAGTATTCGAGTTGTGCCCGGCTGAAGGCCGACTCTTCGAGCAAGCGCAGCGCCTCCCGAATTTCCTGAACGTCGAAAAATTCCGCGTTCACGGTTTCGCTGCCGTCTTTGATTTCGGCCAGAAACCGTAGCCAGAGCACCTGGAGGCGGCGCTCGCCGAAGCTCTTGAACTTGATTTTCGGCAGTTCGATGAACACGAACTCTAGGCCCTCCAACTCCCGGTCGGGGTGTTGGAGGTGGACGATTTTGTAGTGGTGGTAGTACTCGTCGAGTTTCGGCTCGAAGATTTCATTGACCAGACTCAACGCGTACACCGGTTGCAGACCCTCGTAAAATTCCCCCCGGTAGAGTTGCTTCACGTAGGCTTTGGAGGCGTTGAAGAGCACCCGGCTCTTGAAGCTGTCCGTCCAGAGCAGTTGCATTTCGACGATGAACTGTCGCCCCTGGGTGTCCACGCAGCGCACGTCGACGATGGAAAACTTGAACAGGGGAACCTCCGGCACCAGTTCGGCGGGCAGGTACGTGAGCGACTCGATGAGGCCGTCGGGCGGCAGGGGCAAGACGGCGTTGAGAAAACTGCGGAGGAGGTGGGGATGCTCGCCGAATATTTTCTTGAACGTCAGGTCGTTTTTGGGGTCGAGGTAGCGCATGATTCGGGTGAGATTGGGCCATCGAAGCTACGCGAAAGGGCGCATCCGGCCAAACCTTTGTGCTGGACCGAGCGGGGCTAAAAAAAACGGGACGCTTTCCAGCGTCCCGTTTTTTGTTGAAAGTGACCATCCACCCTACGCCACCTCCTCAATTTTCTTTTTCACCGAAATCGTCAGCACTTCCGCTTCGCCGTCGTGGTCGGCCAGGATGACGTCGCCATCGACCAGCTCGCCCTTCAGGATTTCCTCGGCGACGGGGTCTTCGAGGTATTTCTGAATGGCCCGGTTGAGCGGGCGGGCACCGTACTGCGGGTCGTAGCCTTTGGCAGCGAGGAAATCCTTCGCCTTTTCGGTCAGTTCAACCGTGTAACCCAGGCTCGTGATGCGGTTGAAGAGCTTGCGGAGCATCAAATCGATGATCGAGTGCAGGTGTTCGCGTTCGAGCGAGTTGAAGATGATCACGTCGTCGAGGCGGTTGAGGAATTCGGGCGAAAAGGCCTTCCGCAACGCGCTCTGAATCGTGTTGCGCATCACGTCGTCCTGGTTTTCGCTCCGCGCTTTGGTGGCGAAGCCAATGCCGCCGCCAAAGTCCTTCAGGTCGCGCACCCCGATGTTGGAGGTCATGATCACGATGGTGTTCCGGAAATCCACCCGGCGGCCCAGGCCGTCGGTCAGAATGCCGTCGTCCAACACCTGGAGCAGGATGTTGAACACGTCGGGGTGGGCTTTTTCGATTTCATCGAGCAACACCACCGAATACGGTTTGCGGCGAATTTTCTCGGTCAACTGCCCGCCTTCTTCGTAACCGACGTAGCCGGGAGGCGCGCCGACGAGGCGGCTCACGCTGAATTTCTCCATGTATTCCGACATATCGATCCGCACCAGGGCGTCGTCTTTGTCGAACAAGTAGGTAGCGAGCACCTTCGCCAGTTCGGTTTTTCCTACCCCGGTCGGGCCGAGGAAAATGAACGAGCCGATGGGTTTCTTGGGGTCTTTCAGCCCGACGCGGGTGCGCTGGATGGCCTTCACCAGTTTCTCGATGGCTTTTTCCTGACCGATCACGCGGCCTTTGAGTTCCTCACCCATGTTGAGCAGTTTGGCCCCTTCGTTGGCGGCCACCCGGTTTACCGGAATGCCCGTCATCATGGCGACCACCTCAGCCACGTTTTCCTCGGTGACGGTGTAGCGCTTCTGCTTGGTTTCTTCTTCCCAGGCCACTTTGGCGCGGTCGAGTTGATCGAGCAGGCGTTTTTCCTTGTCGCGGAGTTGGGCGGCTTCTTCGTACTTCTGGCTTTTTACGACCTGATTTTTCTCTTTCTTGATGTTCTCCACCTGCTCTTCGAGCCGGAGGATGTCTTCGGGCACTGAGATGTTGGAGATGTGAACCCGGGCACCCACTTCGTCCATCACGTCGATGGCTTTGTCGGGCAGGAAACGGTCGGAAATGTAGCGTTCCGAGAGTTTTACCGAGGCTTCGATGGCCTCGGCGGTGTAGTTGACGTGGTGGTGGTCTTCGTACTTGTCCTTGATGTTGGTCAGGATTTCGATGGTTTCATCCACCGAGGTCGCGTCCACCATCACCATCTGAAAACGCCGGGCCAAGGCACCGTCTTTTTCGATGTACTGCCGGTACTCGTCGAGCGTGGTGGCCCCGATGCACTGGATGTCGCCGCGCGCCAGGGCGGGCTTGAACATATTCGAGGCATCGAGCGAGCCGGAGGCCCCACCGGCCCCGACGATGGTGTGGATTTCGTCGATGAACAAAATCACCTCCGGCGATTTTTCCAACTCGTTCATCACCGCCTTCATGCGCTCTTCAAACTGGCCCCGGTACTTGGTGCCGGCCACGAGCGAGGCGAGGTCGAGCGTGACGACGCGCTTGCCGAACAGCACCCGGCTCACCTTTTTCTGGATAATCCGCAGGGCGAGGCCTTCGGCGATGGCCGTTTTCCCGACGCCCGGCTCTCCGATCAGGATCGGGTTGTTTTTCTTGCGGCGGCTCAGAATCTGCGCCACGCGTTCGATTTCTTTTTCCCGGCCCACGATGGGGTCGAGCTTACCGACTTCGGCGAGTTTGGTCAAATCGCGCCCGAAGTTGTCGAGCACGGGCGTACGGCTTTTTTCGCTGCCCTGCTTGCCCGATTCGCGTCCGGTGGTGCCGCCGCCAAACATCCGGGCGTCGTCGTCGTTGTCGTCGGTGTCCGGACCGGCGTTGATGTTGGGATTGGCCTGGTACTCAATCATTTCCTTGATGACGTCGTAGGTCACGTTAAATTTTTGGAGAATCTGCGTGGCGATGTTGTCTTCGTCGCGCAGAATAGCCAGCAACACGTGCTCGGTACCGATGAGTTGGGTCTTGAAGACTTTCGCCTCCAGGTGGGTCATTTTCAGCACCTTTTCCGACTGACGCGTCAGCGGAATGTTCTGCATGTTTTTGATGGTATAGGTCGCGGTGCCTTTGGTGGCTTGTTCGACGGTCACGCGGAGTTCGTCGAGGTTGATGCCCAGTTTCTTCAGCAACGCCACAGCCACGCCCTCCCCCTCGCGAATCATGCCGAGGAGCAAATGCTCGGTGCCGATGTAGTCATGACCCAACCGCAAGGCTTCCTCCCGGCTCAGTTGAATGACTTCCTTTACCCTGTTTGAAAATTTGGCTTCCATTCTGTGGAGGTTGGTCGTTTAGATCGTGTCGGTGGTCTCACCCCCTGCGATTTACCCCCTTTTAGGGGGAGGGGGTAAACGCAGGGGTATTGTTTTGGCCTAACAGCATCTCAAAACGCTTTGTTCATTCGGCGGCAACGGATTGGCGAAGTAGGTCGGTAGCGCGGGGGCCGAGGTTGAAGAGCAGGTCGAGGATACTGAGGTTGGGAAAAAACTGTTCCCCAAAGGTCTGGTGGTAGGGAACGGGGCGGTAAAAAGGGCGTTCGGCCACGGGTCGCTTGGGGTGGATAAGCCCCCTGGCGTCTCGAAACTCCTGAGCATCAATGAACTCGGAGTGTTCGGTCACGGTAACTGGCAGGTTCCAGCGCAACTGGCGAAGACAAATTGTCAGCAATTCCAGATTCAAATCAAACAAAAAGGCAGGTTTTTTTTGATACACTGCCTCGTAACCTTCCCCGTAGTGCTCGAAAAAAGGCGCCTTCCCATAAGCCGTCCGGATGGCTCGCCAGTGTCGATTCACCCAGGGCTGCCCGTAATCAATGCGGGCCTCGCGTATGGGTACGTGCGAACGTCCCTCCAACACCGGCACGATGAGCGTGTCCACGCCCTGCGCCGTCAGAATCTGGCAGCGGTTTCGCCCCGTTTGTTTTTGAAACGTCTCGCCGCCCTCCAGGTGTACGGCCCCGTAATGAAGCAAGGCAGTGAAATACTCCAGCGTCGGCAGGTAATGTAGCTCAAGTACAATCCCGTCCGTCGGAGCGTTGTTTTCAAAAAACACGTTAGAAAGAAAGGAAAGAAAAGTTAGGTCTGCAAAAAATTTTAAACTTTTGTAGTCGAATTCTCCAAAAACCGCGATTTCCTTATCCGCATCGCCGAACGAATGGTATTTTTCAAAGCATTCTCCCGCCTTCCGCTTTCGTTGCTTTACGTACTCTCCGATTTTTTTTACTTGGTTTTACGGTACGGGTTGCGCTACCGTTGGTCGGTAGTTCTGGAAAATTTACAAAATGCCTTTCCCGAAAAAACCGAGTCGGAACGCCGCCGACTGGCCAATTACTTTTACCGAAACCTCGGCGACGTGTTCATTGAAACCCTCAAGGGCCTGACGATTTCCGAGGCCGAACTCCGCCGCCGGGTCGTGACCCGCGACGCCGACGCGTTTAAAACGTACGCCCAGCGCGGGACGGTGGTTCTAGGCATGACCTCGCACCTGGGCAATTGGGAATGGTCGGCCATGCGCACGCGCCTCGAACTGCCCGGCCTCGACGTGGTGTACAAACCCCTGAGCAATTTATTTTTCGACCGGCTGATGCACGACATCCGCAGTCGTTTCGGCACGGTGCCCCTGCCCATGCAAAGCCTGCTGCGCGACATGGTGAAACGGCGCGGCGAAGTGCGCCTCGTGGGGCTAGTGGCCGACCAGGCCGCCGAAGAACCCGAAACGGCCTACTGGCGGGAGTTTCTGCACCAGGAAACGGACTTTTTCACCGGCACCGAAAAACTGGCCCGCAAGTTTGGCTACCCGGTGGTGTTCATCAGCATGAAGCGGCTGCGGCGGGGGTACTACGAAATGTCGGCCCACCGGCTGGGCGAACCGCCCTACACCGACCTGCCGACGAATGCGCTGATCGACCGGTACGTGGAAAAATTGGAAGCATTCATCCGGGAGCAACCCGCCACTTGGCTTTGGTCGCATAGGCGCTGGAAGCACAAGCGGGCCGATTACGTGAAGTCATAATCAGCAACGTAACGTTTACAAAAACGCCTGCAACTCTCCCAATCCTTGCCGGATAATCTCAAACTCATCGGTCGTCGCGTCCACGATGGTCGAAGGAATATTCTGGCCGTAGCCACCGTCGATGACCACGTCGACGAGGTGCTGGTATTTCTCGAAAATCAATTCCGGGTCCGTCGAGTATTCCACCACGTCGTCTTCGTCGCGAATGGAAGTGGTGATGATGGGGTTGCCGAGTTCCTGGACGAGGTGGCGCGGGATATCGTTGTCGGGCACCCGGATGCCGACGGTTTTCCGGTTGGAGTGGAGCAGTTTAGGCACTTTCCCACTCACGTCGAGCACGAAGGTAAACGGACCAGGCAGGGCCTTTTTCATCAGTTTAAAGGCTACGTTCGACACCTTCGCGTAATCGGAAATGTGGCTCAGATCGTAGCAGATGAACGAAAAATCGGCTTTCTGGGGCCGCAGGCCCTTCACCCGCGCTACGCGTTCCACGGCGCGGGCGTTGTGGATGTCGCAGCCTAGCCCGTACACGGTATCGGTGGGGTATATGACCAGTCCGCCGTTGCGCAGCACCTCGGCTACGTACCGGATGCGACGGAGGTCGGGGTTCTGAGGATAAAGTTTTATGAATTCAGCCATCGTTGTTGCTTCAATTTGCGGCAAGCTACGATGTCGCGGATTATAAATCCGCCGCTCTGCGCGTCGGGATTATAAATCCCGACGAGTCGTCCGACTCGTCGGACGACTCAGCGCGGCCAGTTCGCGAGCGGCTCAACTGTCGCCGTAGCCGCTTTTCCGGCGGCACCCGAAGGCACCAGCAACACCGAAAGCGCGGCTTTAGAATTTGCTGGAATTTTTACTTCAAACCCTACCAGCGTCGTACCGGGGTTGGGCGCGTCGTAGTCGTGGGTCGGCTCGGTACTCCAGGTTTTCATCGTCACGCTGGCCGGTTCCTTCACCTGGAGCAGCAGTTTTTTGCCGTCCTTCGTCAGTTCCGCCGTGTTGGGTCCCGTTAGGTTAACCGAGGCGGGCGTCAGGAGCGTCCAGCGCACGTTGGTTTCTTTGGCGGGGCTTTCGAGTTCATCCCGAACCAGGACGTAGGCCCCATTCACGATTCCGATGCCCCGGACCGCTTTCATCAGTTCGCCTTTGTACAGTGCACTCAAATCAGTGGTGGCGTTCATCATCGACACGTTGGTGGAGTGGCTCGTCAGCGGGGCGTGGCCTTCCACGTGCTGAAGCGAACCGTTGACCGTCAGCGTGTTGTGAACCTGATTGCCGTACCGAAACACCTGCCAACGCTGGGAGTCCTGGCCCTTGTCCCAGAGTTTGACACCCTTCGATTCCAGCGACTCGTAGCTCTGCATCCCGAAATCCATGGCCCAGCGCACCCCGTCGGCCTCCATCACAAACGAGCCGACATCCATGTGGGCGTGATTGACGGAGGGCGATCCGCCCTTCATGCCCACAAAAAGGGCCGCCGGGTCGGACCAGGACGAGCGCATCAACGCCACCGGATTTTTGCCGTCGCCCTGCCAAAGTTTGGCCTTGGATTCGGAAATACTACTCATTGAAACTCCGCCGTTCCAAAGCATCAGAGCGGGCAGAAGGCGGTTTTTCACGGACTTACTGGCTCCGTTGTTGAGTAATCGGCTTTTTTCCACCCACAACAGGGAGGGGTCTTTTTGTTTCTGCGCAAACCAGAACATGGCGGGTTGTAATTCGCCGCCCGTCCCGGCATCGGAGTAGTTGAAGGAAGTGCCCGATGGCCCCGTCATGTTGGCGAGGTAACCGGCCGTTTTCAGAAAACCAGGCTGGGCATTCAGACCAAAATCGGTACCAAACGCTTTTTCGAGGGCACTGTTCAACAGTACGTTGAAGCTGGTGCCGTAGCCCCAATAGCCGTAGCCTTCGGGATACGCGCCGTCGGGAGCGTAATCGTGCATCGACACCACCACCGTTTCAATGGCCCGGTCGATGAGTAGCTGGGCAAAAGCGGGATGGTCTTCGTAAATCGCCAGCGCCCCGTAGGTCATCCCGGCGTTGCAAACCTGATTCCAGTTGTTTGACGACCTCAGCCAGCCGTTGTACTTCGGGTCGAGCGACGGATCCAGTCCTTTTTTCAGAATGGCTGTTTTAATCGCCCTGCGCGAGGCCTCCGACAAACTCGGGTAGAGCCAATCGTAGCCAATAGCCACGGCCATCGTCATTTCGGCCACGTCGAGAAAATGAGCGGGGTTCCAATCGCTGAAAGCGGCTACCGCCAGCAATTCTTTTTCGGCCCTCGCCCGGTATTTTTCCTGGTGGGTCAGCCTCCAGGCGTAGGACAGAAAAAATACCCGGCGTAGGCATTCCCGCGATTTGTCGAGCAGGCGCCTGCCAATCTGGATGCGTTCGAGGGGAGCGGCGTTGAGCAACGCATCACTTTCCGTCAGAATAATCTGGTGGACGCTGCGCCAGGTTTCATCCCGGTCGGTGGTTTGCCGGATGGCCTTTTCTTCGCCATTCAGCAGCAAAATACGGGGGTGATCCGGCAGTTTCACGGTGGCCCAGTCCGGTTTCGCTCCACCAGCGGCAGTAGGCTGACCCATTCCCGACACGGGTAGCACCAGAAGCAAGAAAAGCGCGGCTGTTTTCATGGGATAAATTGAACGTTTTAGACTTCCCCGTTAAGCCCGCTCTCCCAAAATTCTACCCACCAACGCCCCGATTTCAAACGCCCGGCTGCCGCCCGCGTCAGGCTTCGTAGCACCGCAACTCCATCAGCGCCGCCGGAATGTCGGCGCTGGGGTGCTAATTTCCGGGTCGTGACCGGCGCGGCAAACCGAATCGTCCGCCGGGTCTGGTGGTTGGCGGTTTCTTCAAAAAGCAAATTCCCGGCTTCGTCGCGCACGCGGGAGTGCCGAACGCAAAACGGCATTTCGGCCGCTGGGTGCTGCATCAGCACGGTCTCCATCGGATGGTCGAAATCGGTGTCGAAGCTGAGTTCTACACGGGAAATCCGCTGGGGTTCGGGCCATTCCAGCGTCAGGCGCGGAGCGGCGTCCTGCGGGGCGGCTGCCCAGGCGTTGGGCTGGTGGGTGGGGCGCTGCACGCCGTTGCGGATTAGTTTCGGTGAAAAACAGGCGAGTCCCGGCTCGATTTTCAGCGCCAGGTTCTGCCCCGCCCCCGTTTTGCCCAGCGCGAGCGGCAGCAAAATCGCCACCGCCGCCGTCAGAATGACGAATTGCAGGATGTCCGTCACCATCACCGCCCACAGTCCGCCGATGGCGGTGTACGAAATCATGAACAGGCCCAGCACGATGGTGAATTCGGTGAGCGGAAAGCCCAGCGATACACTCACCAGTTTCGCCACCGGGTACAGCACGGAGCCTTTGATGAAGACCGAAACGAGCGTGAAAATGAAAATAAACAGCTTCTGCACGCGCTCGCCGAGCCGATCGCGGATGAACTCGGCGGCGGTGAGGTTGCCGGTGGCTTTCCAGCGCGGGGCCAGAAAAAAGCCCGTTACGAGCGCACCGATGCACATCGTCCACTGAATGGTCACGGCCACCCAGCCGTGCTGGTAGGCGATGCTGCCCCAGGCCACGAAAGTGCCCGCCGAAAAAAACGACATGAACAGCGACAACCCGCCGATGAACCAGGGTACCGCCTCACCGCCCGCAAAAAACGATTTGAGGTTGCGGCCCGTGTGGGCAAACAGCAGTCCGAAACCGTCACCAAAGCCGGAATCATCCGGGGTCGGCAGCGGTTTTTCTGCAAAAGATGCACGGTGCATTTCACCCTGCCCCAGCCCCCGGCGGTGAGTCGCGGCGGGCAACGCCACCAGACCACCATCGTAGATTTGGCCCGTGACCTGGGCATTTCAAAATCCACCGTTTCCCGCGCCCTCCGCGACCAACCCGACATTCACCCCGGCACCCGCAAGGCCGTGCTCGACCTGGCCCAAAGCCTCGACTACCAGCCCAACCTGATGGCCTACGGGTTGGTGAAAAGCCGCAGCAACGTGATTGGGATGATCGTGCCGGAGTTTTACCACTACTTTTTCCCGAACGTGATCGTCGGGGCGCAGGAAGTGCTGCAACGGGCGGGGTACAATTTGATGATTTGCCAGTCGGCGGAATCGTACGAAACGGAGGTGGCGAACGTGAAAGCCTTGATGGCGAGCCGGGTGGACGGCCTGCTGGTGTCGCTGACGACTCAGACCAACAACGTCGATCACTTCCGGGCGCTGGAGCGGCGGGGGGGGCTGCTCGTATTTTTCAACCGGATTTGCCCCGAACTCGACACCGCCCGCGTGGTTGTGGACGATTACGAAGGCGCGTTCGGGGCCGTGGAGCATCTCATCGGACAGGGCTACCGCCCGACATGGGCAGCGCGGCTGATGCTGGAACAACTGGCGGCGGGCGATGCGTTTGCGACCCGGACGGATATCCTGAAAACGGAATTGATTGTACGTGGCTCCTCAAAAAGGTAAGCTTACCAGCCCCGCCGGAAGGATTGCCAGCGCCGGTAGCGAGCGTACGCGCCGTGTACCGGCACCCGCCAGCGACAGGCGAGCAAGACGAGGCGGGTGGGCCGATCGGGTTTTTCGAGGAGGTGAGCGAATTGCTCCGCCAGCTCGAAATGGCCGGCGTACCAGGATTGCCGCAGAAAATACCGCAGCCGAAAATCCAGCGATGCCCGTTCGTCGGGCGTGCGAACCAAGACGGCGGCTTTCTGACAGACCCGCAGGGCGGCGGGCAGCAGGTCGTTGCGGAACTGGTACAAGCGCCCGCCGAGCGAGCCGGGCCGGATGCGTTTTTCGGTCAAAATCTCATCCTGGTAAGCGTAAAGCCAGGTTCGGGAGGAACGCACCCAGAAATCGAAATCTTCGTAGGCCAGGGTTTCGTCGTACCCGCTTAGTTCGTCTAACACGGCCCGGCGGGTGAGCATGGTCGGTGAGCAGACGGGGCGATGGCGGAGCAATGCGGCGAACAAATCGCCTTCGGGTACGCGAACCCGGCTGCTTCCGCGTTCGTCAATTGGGAAATACAGGCCGAGGGGGGCACCGTTTTCGTCGATCAACCGGGCATTGTGAAACAGCACGCCGACCTCTTCGCCAGCGGTTTGGAACCCCGCCACCTGCCGGGCGATGCGTTCGGGCAGCAGCACATCGTCGGCGGCGAGATCGAGGATAAATTCTCCCTGAGCGTGTCGAAATGCGTGGTTGAAGGCCCGGCAATTGCCTCGATTTTCGGCAAAAAAGAAGCCCTTGACCGTTGGGTTTTCCACCAAAAACGTTTGAATCACCTTCGGGCTGCCATCGGTGCTGGCATCGTCGATAACGAATACTTCAACCGACGGGTAGGTCTGGGCCAGCACCGAATCGAGCGCCCGTCGGACGAACCGGGCCTGGTTGTGGCACAGGCAGATGACCGAGACGAGCGGAGCTGAAGCGTTCACTGTTCCATTTTGAATTAAACGCTTGACGGATTAAAACCTCCAAAAGGTATCGCCAGGCACGTTTGTAACCGATTCGCTCCCTGTTAACAAACGTTAAATTAAAAGACCCAGCCAACCATGCTGGCACGTTTTTCGTTAGTCTTTTTGAAGTCAACGTTTGATTTTTCATCTTCTTACTGAGTCAAGCGATATTGATTTTTATGGGTTAGGGTTACTTGAACTACCGCGCTCCACTGGGGCGCGGTAGTTTTTTTCAGGCCCCGCCCACGACTTCTTCCCCGCTCCTTCCCTGGTTTTGGTGAGCCGCCGCTTCGAGGCTGGCGTTGATTTCAAAACCCAGAATCAGAATCATCGAAACCAGGTACAGCCATACCATCAGCGCGATGAGCGTACCCACGGCCCCGTAGAGGCGGTTGTAGGAGGCAAAATTGGAGAGGTAGTACGAAAAGCCATTGGTCACCAAAATCAGCAGCACCGAAGCCACCACCGACCCAACGTTGACAAACCGCCAGCGGTGCGGCAGCGACGGTCCCCACTGGTAGATGAGGGAAACCGCGACGAAAAACACCAGGAACACGGTAAAATAACCCAAACCCTGGATGGTGAAGTACGTGATGTCGGGTGAAAACGAGAACAAGGTATCGGTCACAATTCGCCCAACGATGAGTACCGCAATGGCGATAAACAAAATAAACACCAACACGAAGGTGAGCGCCAACCCCACCAACCGCGCCTTGAGCCAACTCCGCTGCTCGGTGATGTGGTCGGTCATGTTAAACGCCCGCATCAGGGCCATCATGCCGCTCGTGGAGGCGTAAACCGTGAGCAAAAAACCAATCGAGAGCACGTTGGAGTTTCGGCGGCTTACGATGTCCTGAATCGTCGCTTCGGCTTCTTCAAAAATTCCGCCCGGAATGGCTTCTTCCAGAAAATGCATAATCTGCACGTCGAAGTTGCGGATGGGCACGTAGGGAATGAGCGTGAACAGAAAAATGATGGCCGGAAAAATGGCCAGCGTAAAGTTGTACGCCACCGACGCCGCCCGCTGGTCGATGTCGAAGCGAACGAGTTTGTCCAGCAGAATTTTCAGCACCGTGTACACCGTCACCGCCCCATCTTGCAGGTGCCAGGCTTTGAGCACATTTTTAAATCGCACGACGAGGCGGCGTTCGCGGAAGGGTTTCACGTAAAAAAAGGGCTTAGTTTTTTCCCTAATTCCGGCGGGGCGGGCATGGGTCGCTGGGTAGCCGCCCGCACGAACACCAGCGTGGTTTGCCCGGTAGCAAGCCGGGCACCGACCTCGCTGCGCACCTCGTACTCGAACCCGATCCGGACGCTGGGTGGCTGCGCGATTCGCGTTTCAATGGTCAGCAAATCATCGTACCGGGCGGGTTGGTAAAACCGGGTGTGCAGCTCATAAACCGGCATCCACACCCCCGATGCCTCCAGTTCGCGGTACGTAAAGCCCAGGCTCCGCAGGGCCTCCACCCGCCCGATTTCAAACAACCGGGCGTAGTTGCCGTAGTACACGTAGCCCATTTGATCGGTATCGGCGTAGCGGACGCGGTAGGTGGTTTGGTGAGAGAACATTTTAATGTGCGAATTTCTAATGTGCGAATTTCCAATGAAAATGCATCACCAACTCGTCCATTGGAAATTAGCACATTAGAAATTCGCCATTATTTTTTGATCCCCATCCGATCCAGCGCCTGTTGGTAGAGCCTCGCATTGTTGAGGTGGTCGTCGAAATCTTCGGCGAAAATATGGGTGCCGTTCAGATCCGGGCTGGCGCAAAAGTAAAGGTACTGGTGCGATTCGGCGTCGAGTACCGCGTCGATCGAGCGCGGATCGGGGAGGTTGATCGGGCCGGGGGGCAGGCCGGTATGCACGTAGGTGTTGTAGGGCGAGTCGTACATCATTTGCCGCCGGAGGAGGCGCTTGATGCCAAAATCGCCGAGGGCGTAGATCACCGTCGGGTCGGCCTGGAGCGGCATTTTGGCCCGGAGGCGGTTGAGGTACACGCCCGCCACGCGGGGTTTTTCAAGCTGACTTTTTGTTTCGGCTTCCACGATGGAGGCCAGCACCGACACTTCGATGGGGCTGAGGTTAAGCCGGTTGGCCTTCTCGCGCCGCACGGGATTCCAGAACGTGTCGTACTCCGATTTCATCCGGCCCAGCAGTTTCGGCATCGGCGTGTTCCAGAACACCTCGTAGGTGTTGGGCAGAAACATCGCCATGATCGTGCTGGGCGTGAAGCCATAAAATTCGGTGGCTTTGGGGTCGTCGAGTTGGCGGGCGAAGGCCAGGGAGTCGAACTCGAACTTGGTGCCGACTTTGTGAACCAGATCACTTTTGAGGCGGATGTTGTTGAAGGTGAGCCGCACGGGACTCTGGTCGCCGGAGCGGAGCAGTTTGATGGCGTCGTAATTTGCCATGTCGGGGCGAAGGCGGTAGCGCCCGGCCTTCACCAGTTGGGGGTACTTCATCAGCTTCGCCAAAAACCGGAATGAGGTCTGGTCCCGGATGATTTTGTTCCGGTTGAGCGAATCCAGCACCCGTTCGTAGCTGGCCCCGGTGGGAATGAGCAGGTAAAAATCCTGGGCACCCCGCTCGGTGTTGAGGTTGGGTGTCCGGAAAATCTGCCAGATGTACAGCGAAAAGGAAGCTGCCAGCAGCGAAAACCCGATGATGAGGGTTTTCCAGATGTTTTTGCGTTGAAACATAGTTTATGAAACCCGCTGTCATCCTGAGCGCAGCCCGCAGTGGAACTGGAAGGATCTCGTTGGACTGCCGAGCAGTTTGGTGATACCCACTGCTGGGTCCCCATTCAACTCTTCGGTAAGCCAACGAGATCCTTCCAGTTCCACTGCGGGCTGCGCTCAGGATGACAGTGAGACGTTAAATTTTTTACCCACCTCTCTTAGCCCTTCCACCACTACCTCCAGCAGCGGAATTCCTTCCCGCCGCAGCCGGGCTTCGCTTTCGCGCTCCGGATCACCGGGAATCAGGACCCGCTGGCCGTCTACGGCCTCGGCGGCACGAAACCGGCGAATCCACTGATCCATGTGCTGGCCGAATTCCGCCGCCGGGCGGAAGGCATCCACCCGCATGGCCCCCAGAAAATGCCCGGTACCCCGCCCCACGCCATCGCTGGCCGACATGAACCCCGCCGTGGCGAAAGGCGGCACCCAGGGGCCGTAATTCGCGCCCGACAGCACCCCGCTCAGAATATCCACCGCCGCGCCGAGGCCGTAGCCCTTGTGCGAACCGTGTTCGCGGTCGCCGCCCAGGGGCAGCAAAGCCCCGCCCTGGCGCACGGCGTTGGAGTCGGTCGTGGGGTTGCCGTCTTTATCCTGCACCCAGCCGGTGGGGGCGGGTTGGCCTTTGCGTTGTAGGTTTTCGAGTTTGCCGTAGGCCGCCGTGGTGGTGGCAAAATCGGCCAGGAAGGGCGGCTCCTCGCCCGCCGGGATACCGATGCACACCGGGTTGGTACCGAGGAGGCGTTCTTTCGAAAACGTGGGCGTCACCAGTGGTCCGGCGTGCGTCATGGCCCAGCCGAGGCAGCCCCGTTCCACCGCCAGCAGCGCGTGGTAGCCCGCAATGCCGAAGTGGTTGGAATTCTGCACGGCTACCCAGCCCGTGCCCGCCGTCTGCGCTTTTTCAATCGCGATTGCCATCGCCTTCGGAGCCACGACCAGGCCCAGGCCCGCGTCGCCGTCGAGGACGGCGGTGGAGGGGGTTTCGTGCAAAATCTTCAGGTTCGGCGTGGGATTCAGTCGTCCGAGTTCGTGGAGCCTCACGTAGCCGGGAAGCCGGGCCACGCCGTGGGAATCGACGCCGCGCAGGTCAGCGCTCACGAGCACGTCGGCGGCTAGGGCGGCATCAGCGGGCGGACAGCCCATCGCCTCGAAGACGCGTTGGACGAACAGGAGGAGGGTTTCGGGGGAAAGAACCATAATTTTTTGTCCGACTCCCCTCCTTTGTCAAGGAGGGGAATTTTTCCATGCGCAAAACTACGAAACCCACCCCGCAAACGCGCCGTCGCTCCTGAATTGACTTCGCTCAATCCCATTCATTCGCCAAAATTGACAGCTCACCCGCCCCTCTTGCGGGTTGAAGACGGAAGCACGAGGCCCGGTTCATCCGACCCGCCACCTTTGCCCTCACCAACCGGGACGTTCCGAAAAATCCCTCTCTCATTTTTTCAACCCAACTCTCTCTTTTCACCATGAAAACGTTCTCCTTCCTCCGCCCGGGCCTGCTCGTGTTGCTGACCGCCGCCACGCTGACGGCCTGCAAGCAAAACAACGACCCGCAGCCCGAATTGTCCGACCTCGCGGGCCGCGTGACGGGCCAGTACACGTATGCGTCGCTGACCACCGGGGGCAAAACCTACCCTGCCGACGAAACATCGCTCAAGGGCGGCGTAACGGTAACGCGCCAGTCGGAAACCAGCGTGACGATGCAGTTCAACATCCGCTCGACCGCCACCAACCAGCCCTTCCTCGACGGCTCGGCCACGGGCATCATCCTCAGCGAGGCCGGAAACGGTGAGGTGGATTTTATCCACGAGGGCGAAAAAGTGGCAAAGGGCGGCAAAAACAAACTGGTCATCAACGGCGTGGACGACAACGACGAGGAATTCACGATTATGCTGACAAAATGAATGGATAGAGCAAAGAGCAAAGAGTAGAGAGGATAGTGGAAATGCATTTCGCTGTTCTCTCTACTCTTTGCTCTCTACTCTTTGCTCTATCCACTCCATTCCTCTTTTTTCTCAATTCATGCGTAAACTTGCGCAGTCGGCCCGGTCAGGGTGCGCCCGGTGGCCTCGGCTTGGGTAGATTCGCGGGTTCGACGTTTGGTTCTACCCGTTCGGACTGACGCGCATGACTGTTCCGGTGTTTTTCCGGCCCCAATTTTTCTCCCAATACGAGTGGCTTTACCACCTGCTGATGATGCCGGTGTTGTTTCCACTCGGCAATTATTACTTTATCGGCCCGCGCTATTTCCACGACCCACTGGTGTTCGGCGTGGGAACGGTGCTGGTATTTGTCTTGTATTGGCTGTCGATTGTTACCCTCACGTGGGCGGTGCGGCGGGTCATCCTGCGCTACCCCGGCGTCCGGCAGACCACCCTGCGCACGCTGGTCATGTTTTTAGTGGTGGGCGGGTTGACGGTTTTCCTGGCGATTTTCGACGTTTGGGCGTACAGCCTGGTGCCGACCTTGGGCCTGCGGTTTAGCTGGGAGGCAGTGCGGCCCATCTGGGTGCTGGGATTGGTGTTCGACGTGAGTTTGTGCGGGGCGCTGAGTCTGTTTTACACCTACGCGCAGTGGGGCCGCGACCAAACCGAAGACGAACAGTTGCAGCGCCAGGCCCTGCAACGGCAGTACGACGCGCTCAAGGGCCAACTCAACCCGCATTTTCTGTTCAACTCGCTCAATTCCCTCTCGGTGCTCATCGGCGACGACCCGCGGCGGGCCGAGCGCTTCGTGGATCAACTCGCGAAGGTGTACCGCTACCTGCTCCAGGCCGGACGACAAGCCGAGGAGACCGACGCCGGAGGCCAGGCCGAACTGGTGACCCTCCAGGCCGAACTGGACTTCATCGCCATTTACGCGGAATTGCTGGAAGTGCGTTTTGGAAAAAGCCTGCGCATCGAACGGCCCGCCCAGGTTGGCCCGACCCAGGCTTCGCTCCTGGTACCGCCGCTGACCCTGTTGACCCTCCTCGACAACGCCATCAAGCACAACGCTATGTCGGCGGAAGCGCCGCTGGTGGTGCGCATTTCCCTCACCCTCATCGACTGGCTGGAGGTGCGCAACAACCGCCAACCCAAAACCATCCTGCTCAAAACCGGGCAGGCAGGTCTGGCCAGCCTGACGGCAAAATACCGATTACTGAGCGAAGAGCCGGTGCAGGTGGAGACGACCGACGCATTTTTTCGCGTTCGGCTGCCGCTTCTGGCGGTGAAGTCGTTGGGGTAGTTTCTACCCGACCTCTCTCCCCCCATCGGCTGTCATCCTGGAGGGACCTTGTTGGCCTACTGTTTAGTTTCCTCAGAGGGGAACGGTAGTCAAACAAGGTCCCCTTCCAGGATGACAGCCGATGGGGGAACACGGGGCAATTTCGTTACCTTTTCTTCAAATTCGCCAAAAATTCCACCACGTCGCGGAGTTCCCGTTTGGAGAGGAGCGTGCCCATCGGGGGCATGCTGGAAGGGAAGTTTTCGCGCTTGGTAATCCGCGAAACGGGCACTTTCAGGGGTTCGGCTTCGGTGGTTTTCAGCACCAGTTCTCCCTCCGTTTCCTGGGTTAAAATTCCGCTGACCACCTGTCCGTCTTTCAGCGTGAGGGTGACGCTGCCGTAGCCGGGCGCCAGCCGGGCGCTGGGTTCGATGAGGGCCTGAAGCAGTTGTTCCCGGCTCAACACGTCTCCGATGGTCGTCAGCGAAGGCCCGACCTCGCCCCCTTGCCCGCCGATGGCGTGGCAACGCACGCACTGCGCGGTGGAATTGGTCAGAAAAACCTGCCGCCCCGCCTGGCGGTTGCCGCCAAAAAGTACATCGCTGAAATCGGCCGTCGTACCGGTGCCCGTGGAACGCAGCGGGGCCAGTTTGGCCAGCAGCGGAGCCGATTTGGTGGCGTCCACGGCTTCGCCCAGTTCCAGCGTCAGGCTGGGGTCCAGCGTTTTGGCAGCCAGTTTGTCGACCAGGCCGTCGAGAACCCGCTCGGTATTCGCGGCGGGCATGGTGCCCAGCACCCGGAGTAGTTGCTGTTGCTCCTTCACGCTGCCTTTTTCGAAAATGGCTTTCGACACCTCCGCCAGTGTTTCCGCCGAGAGGGTTTGGCCGCTCAGTTGCCCCAGGGCCACCGTGCGCACGTCGGGGTTGGGGTCGTTCATGCCTTTTTTGATGAGCGATTCCAGGTCGCCGTACTTCAACTGACCGAGCGTCGTCAGCGCCGCCGCCCGCACGTCGGCGGAGCGGCTCTCGTTGAACAGGCGCACCACCGGGGGATTCGCCTCCGCCAGCGCCAGGTTGCCGAGTAGCTGCGCCGTGGCGATCTGCACGACTTCGTCCGAATCATTCAACAACGCCTCCACGTGCGGTCCGATTTTTCCCCGAACCAGCACCGGATTCCGCTCCACGATGCCCCGGTAGCGCCCATCCACCCGGTCGAGTACCGAGGGACTGGCCCAGGTGCCCAGCGCGGCCAGGGCCTCGGCCCGCAGGGTTTTTTCAACGGTTTTTCGCTTCGCAAACGCCAGCAGCAGATCGAGTTGCTCCTCGCCGCCCACCCGGACGCAGGCGTTGATGCCGCGCCGGAGCAGGGCTTCCGACGTGAAGCGCGTTTCTTTCAGCGTCGCGGCTAGGGCGGGCAGCGCCGAAGGAAGCGACTCGTCGTCGTTGATGGTCCGGGCCGCTTCGGTCGCGATGTACTCGTCGCTGTCCTGGAGGAACCGGGCCACGTTGGCGTCTTTCATTCGCCGCAACACGAGCACGGCGGCCAGGCGGAGCGATTTGTCGGGATTGTTCGCCAACGCCAGCATCGGCTCGGCCTGTCCGATGCGCGAAAGCGCCAGCACGGCGGCGTGGCGCAGGTACACGTCGTCGTCGTGGTTGGCTTTGAGCATCGCCAGCAAGGGCTGAACCGCAGGCTGGTGCCGGAGTTGTCCGAGCGCCTGTGCGCTGAAAAACTGAACGCGGGGGCTGGCGTTGCTCAACAACGGAATCAGCAACGGAGCGGCTTCGGGCAGGGCGGCATCGCCGAGCACGTTGGCCGCCTGGGCGATGATTTCGGGGTCTTTGTCGGCCAGCAGGGGGAGCAGGGGCTGGCCGTAGGCGGCTTGCTGCCGCGCCAACTGACCCGTGCCCCAGATGGCGTGAATGCGGGCGAGTTGATTTTCCCGTTGGCCGATGGTTTTCGTAAAAACGGCGGCTCCGTTGGCCCCGCGCCCGGCCAGTTCAAACTGGGCTTTTTGTCGGATTCGCTGGTCAGGGTTGGCGAGCAGGTTGCCCAGCACGTCCACCGTTAGGGTGGCGTAGTCGAGGGTCATCAGCCGCTGGGTTTCGGCCCGGAGGGTTTTCAAATCCGCTTTTTCCTCCGTCACGTCGAGTTTCCAGACGCGTCCATAATTTTTGGTATCCCAGCCATTGATCCAGTCGGCGACGTACAGCGCCCCGTCGGGGCCGAAGCGGATGCCGGTGGGCAGCAGGCCGCTGAGGATGTTTTTCTCCCCGTCGAGCACGAACGACGCACCTTTGGGTTTCAACCCGAACGACCAGATCGGCGAGCGGGCGGGGTTACCGACGAATTCAACGAGAAAAAATTTGTTTTTCCAAGCCGATCCGAGGGCGGTGCCGGGGTTGTACACCATCCCGGTGGGGCCGTTGTGAAAATTCTGGATGGGCGGGATGATGTACGCCGCCTGGCCTTCCCAGCGGGGTTTGTACAGCTTTTCGTCCATCCAGACTTTGTAGCTGTTGTTTTTCGGGTCAGTGTATTTTCCGTACTGCCAGTTGGAGCGCCAGCCCGCATCCGAGCCTTCGACGACGTGAACCAGCCGCTCGCTTTCGCCGGGGTGGTCGCCGTCGTTGTCCGAGGAAATCAGGTTGCCGTAGTCGTCGAACACGAATTCATGGGTGTTGCGCAGCCCCCCGGCGAAGACCTCGAAGTCGGAGCCGTCGGGGTTGGCGCGGGCAATGATGCCTTCGTTGGAACGCGGGTGGTTGACGCCTTCGGGGGTGGTGATGTTGGCCCCGATGTCGCCGATGTTCCAGTAAATCCGGCCGTCCGGCCCTTCGATGGGGTTGGACATTCCGTGCCCGCCGAAGCCGATGTGAACGCCGTAGCCGTGGCTGATGGAGGTTTTTTGGTCCAAAACGCCGTCGCCGTTCGTGTCGCGGAGCCGCCACAGATCGGGCGCGATGGTTACGAAAGTGTCTTTCGCCCGCACGAGGATTCCCCCGGCCACGTCGGAGATTTCTTCAAAAAAATCAGCCAGAATCCGCCGCGACACGTCGGCGATGCCGTCGTGGTCGGTGTCTTCGAGTTGCCAGACCTCGTCTTTTTCCACCGTCAGGTCGCGCCAGTCGTGGCTGCCGTCTTCGTTGAGGTCCTTGAGCCATTCGTTTTCGGTGCTGTTTTTCGGGTCGAAGGTTTTTCGGAGAAAAGTCCGGCGTTCCTCAACGGTTTGCAGGGCGATGGAGGGCGTCATCCAGTCGCGGTGGCCGCGAATGTCGAATTCGGAGTTTTTCTGCCGGTTGGTGCGGGTCAGGTACACCCGGCCCCGGTCGTCGATCGACATCGACACGGGGTCGGGCGCCAGCGAATCGGAGGCCCAGAGGCTCAGTTGCAGCCCCTCGGCGAGGGTGACGCTGGCCTTGTCGCGGATTTCTTTTGCCCGCACGCGGCCCTGGGCGGGGTCTTCGTTCACCACCACCATCGCCGAGCGCGAGGTTTTGGAGCTAGTCATTTTTACGCAGGCCACCGTCACGAGGACGAGCAGCGCCAGCAGGAATAGGGAGATTTGGACGGGTTTGGTACGGAGCATCGGGTTCGGAGGTTTTTTTGGAAACGGGCCACGCCCTGGCAAAGGACGTTTGCGCCCAAAGTTACCGGTAAACTTGATGAACGAACCGCTCCCAACCCTCGCATCACGCCCAAAAATTCATCGCGCGGGGACGTGCTTTTGAATTCTTTCCGTTCAAAAACCGTAAAACAGGAAAAGTGCTCGCCTGCTTGCTGCCGCTCCCTGGTCTGAATCCATGACCCCTCCCCAGCGATTGAGGCCCGCACTCCGACAGTTCAGCCGTTTTTTTGGAAGGTTCGGCCCGCCTTGCGTTGGGGCGTACTACCGCTGCGGTGTAGCTTTGGTCATTGGACAAAACCTTACGCCAAACGTCCCTTGAACGAAGTCAATGATCGATGGATTCGCGTGGGCGGCATCAGCTTGCTGGTCGTGCGGGATCTGTACGGGTTCCAGTTTTTCGCGAAGCCGCTCAACGCGAACAGCCTGGCGCACGGGCTTGAGTTTCTGCTCCTGGCGGTCGTTACCTGGGAAACGATTCGCTGGATTTTAGGCCGATTCCGGCGCGGGTACCCGCTGCTTTCCCAGAGCCGAACCCGCCTCCTGCTGGCCCTGCCCGTGTGTTGGGGGGCGACCGTGCTCCTCGACTGGCTGGACATGCTGCTCATCAACGCCACGGGCTACCACGCGCCGTACCCCGATTCGGCGTTTTTCAACACGGTTTCGAGCGCGTTGCTGCGGAGCACCGTGATCGTGGGTGCGCTGGAAGCGGTGTATTACTTCGCCCGCCTGCTGCGGTCGGAGCGGGAAACGGAGGCGCTGAAGAAAGAACACCTGCAAACCCAGTTGGAGAGCCTGAAACAGCAAATCAGCCCGCATTTTCTGTTCAACAGCCTGAGTACACTGTCGTCGTTGGTTGCCGAAAACCCCCGGCAGGCGGAGCGGTTTATCGAAGAACTGGCCTCGGTGTACCGGTATTTGCTTCGCACCAACGACCAGCCGCTGACCTCCCTGGCCGACGAACTGGATTTCATCCGGGCGTACTTTCACCTGCTGCAAATGCGCTTCGGGCGGAGCGTGGAACTGGCCCTGGACGTGGACGAACGCCACCTGCCGTTTTTGATTCCGCCGCTGACGCTGCAACTGCTGGTGGAAAACGCCGTCAAGCACAACGCCGCCCTGCCCGCCCGACCGCTCCGGATCCGGATTTATTCCGACGAAGCCGACAACCTGTTCGTTTTGAACAATTTGCAAAAAAAACAAACCCCCGTGGTGTCCAGCCAACTGGGCCTGCGTACCATCACCAGCAAGTACCGCCTGCTGGGCCAGGCGGACGTGGTAGTGAAACAAACCGACGCCACGTTTCAGGTACTCCTCCCCCTCATTCAACCCGCAACGTCCCATGACTATCCTGCTCATTGAAGACGAAGAACCCACCGCCCGCAAGCTGAAACGCCTCCTGGCGGACGTGGAACCCAACGCCAGCGTGGTCGGAACGACCGGCAGCGTGGAAGAATCGGTGGCCTGGCTGCAAACCCAGCCCGCCCCCGACCTGATTCTGATGGACATCGAACTGGCCGACGGGCAGAGTTTCGAGATTTTCAACCGGGTGCCGGTTACCTGCCCGGTGATTTTCACGACGGCTTACGACGAATTTGCGATCAAAGCGTTCCGGGTCAACAGCGTGGATTACCTGCTGAAACCCGTCAAGGAAGACGACCTGCGCAGCGCCCTGACCAAGCTGCGGGACATGAAACGGGCGCTGGCCGACTCGCCCGGCACCCTGGAATCGTCGCTGACCGATTTGCTCCGGCACCTGAGTTTGCCCCCGACGACCCCGCTCCGCCCGGAACTTCAACCCGGCCGTCAGGCTGACCGGGATCCTCTGGTCCGGGATCGTTTTCTCATCAAACAGGGCCAGCGGCTGTTTTCGGTGCCGCTCGACGAGGTGACGTATTTTTTCTCGCGCAACAAACTTTCCTACCTCAAAACCCGCGACGCCCACGAGTGGATGGTGGACTACACGATGGAAGAACTGGAGCGTATGCTTCCCCCGGAACGCTTCTTCCGGCTCAACCGGCAACTCATCGTCGAACTGCGGGCGATTGAAAAAGTCAGTGTTTATTTCAACGGCAAATTGAAGGCGGCGCTCCGGCCCGCCTTCAGCGAGGAAGTCATCATCAGCCGGGACCGGGCGGGGGAATTTAAAGTTTGGTTAGGGGAATAACTACCGGAGGCCGGAAGCGGTCAACTTCGGGCTATCGTGTTGTTTGCCGGGTCTCGAATGGATTGCATTCAGCCTCCTTGCGTGAACAAACAGGGTTTAGCGGTCACTTTTCGTAGTCCATTTTTAAGTACAAGCGGGTCAGGGAAGTCCATTTTGTACCGGTGAGGACAAGTTCAATCTGCCGTATCATTCGACCAATCTCACGTTCTTTTATCAAATCCCATGCAAACCGTAAAAGTCAACCTTGTTAACGCCTTTGTCGATACGACCCAAGGCGGTAATGCCGCAGGCATCGTCCTGAACGCCGAACGCTACGATCAAACGACCAAACAGACGATTGCGACGAACGTAGGGCTTTCCGAAACGGCCTTTATTTCTCCGTCGTCGGTTGCAGACTTCAAGTTGGAGTTCTTCACCCCCACCCGTCAGATTGCACAATGCGGCCATGCCACGATTGCCGCGTACGTTTACCTCGCTCAACAAGGACTGTTGACCAAAAAGCAGAGCTCAATGGAAACCGTTGACGGCACTAGGTTGATTGTTTTGGACGATGCTCAGGCTTTTATGGAACAAACGGCCCCCACGTTCACTCCCCCGGATAGCCTAGCCCCCGAAGTGTCTCAGAATGCCATTCTCGAATCGCTCGGCCTGTCACCCGCTGAACTACTCAATGGCCTCTCGCCCCTGGTTGTCAATACCGGCAATTCGTTTCTGATTGTTCCCGTAGAGTCGGCCGGGATCGTTCAGCGGGTGGTTCCCGACCAGTCAGCGGTGAAGGCCATCAGCGAAAAACTGGGCTTGGTTGGCTATTACATTTTCTCGCCAACCGGGCAAAAACCCGGGCGGGACGCCGGTACCCGGATGTTCGCTCCCGCTTACGGTATCGCCGAAGAGGCGGCTACGGGTATGGCGGCTGGGCCACTGGCCTGCTATCTGCATGAATTTCTGCCGTTGAAGAAAACGACCTTTCTCATCGAACAGGGTCATCTGATGCACCCTCCGTCACCGAGTGTGCTAACAGTGCGGCTTCATCTGGAACACGGCGTTATCACTGGACTAATGGTAGGCGGACGTGCTCAGGTGTCGCATCGGGTAGAAATTGGGATCGAATCGGTTAGCTGACCTCGATTCCCAACGGGTGGGCTTGTTCTACGGGAAAAAATCAGCCTGATTCGTACCGGCAGATTCAGGTCAGGATGCGCGTTATTCCGTGGCATCACCCCAACGGTGCTGGCTAAGAATCAGCCCGCCGAGTTGAAAGCAGGGCACAACCGGGCGCTGGAGCAAGCCATCGACTTGCTCCGTTGAAAAAAGACGGGTGCGTCAACGACCCGCCCAGCCCCTTCCATCCGCCCCGATTCGGGGCATGAAATCCAACGTTTCGGAAGCAATTCGTACCCGTTCGGGGGCCGCGCCGTTTCGGGAGCGGGGGTTGTCGGCCAGTTTTGTGTCGTTCAACCAGAACGGCAGCCTACCCGCTGCTTCTCACTCATCCCAATTTTTCTTTCTCATGAAAACGTCAAAAAACGCCCGCTCCGGTGCTTCGCTGGCACCCGTTCACCCGCAAGACAATCGGCCTTTTTTCAACCGATTCACCCTCGTCCTCGCCGCCGCACTGCTCGCAACGGCCTGCCATCGCTCCTCGGTTGAGCCCATCAAACTTCCCGGCGACACCGGCTCCGTGCCGGGCGACTCGACGGGTTCCAAGCCCGGTACTCCCAACGGCCCGCTCCCCGGCGATTCAACGGGGCCGAAGCCGGGTGGTCCGGTTGGGGTTTTCAAAACCCTGAAAATTGCCTGGTCTTCGCGGGATTTTCAGGAAATCAACGCCGACGCCGAGGGGAAACCCGTGCAGTACACGAGCCAGTACGTAGCCAGCCAGAGCACGGGTCGGGTTCAACGCACTGTGTACCAGTTTCTGTACGGCCCCGACCAGCGGCTCAACCGGGTTGACATCGCCGGGGGCGGTTCCGTGCGGTACCTCTACGAGGGCGACCGCGTGACGCGCACGGAAGAATACTCGTCGGCTGGGAAACGCCTGAACGTACACGGGTACGCGTATTCGACAACGAACCAGTTGCTCCAGGTCGATACCGAAAACCGCACCAATGGGTTGCAGGAAACCCGGCAAACCTACCAATACGACAGCCGGGGCAACCTGCGCGTGGTTTCTCAGTTCGTAAAAAGTCCGGCATCGGGTGACTACGCGTTGGAGACGACGACGCACTACGGAAACTACCTGGACGAAGGCAAACACGTCGAAAACCTGCTGACTACCTACCCTTACCTGCCCGATGTGACGTTCCGGGTCAGTAACTACGGCACCAAAATCGTGCGTTTCAAAGACGGGTCGGAAATCAGCCGGGAAACCTTCGTGTACGCGTATAACGGCCAGGGTTATCCAACCCAGTGCGTGCGCAGCGGCCCAGGCGGTACCCTGACGTCCACGTATTCGTACTAAACTCCCCCAACCCAACAGCCATGAACCGCACGCACTACCGGGTGGTCGGGTGGGCACTTTGTGTCCTGCTCGCTGCCTGCCAGCCGAATCCGTCCGAACCAGACCCCGCACCCGGTCCTGACCCCACCAACCCAGCGGGCGAAGTAACCGGGGTGGGTCAGCCCAACGGTGAGTTGGTGAGCAAAACCATTGGTCCCGAAGGCGGTACCCTCACCACGCCCGATGGCAACGTCCGCCTGCTGCTACCGGCCGGGGCACTGGCGAAAGCCACGGTCCTCAGCATTCAGCCCATCACCAACCCGGCTCCCAACGGCCTCGGACCGGCGTACCGCTTTCTGCCGGAAGGAACTCAGTTTAGCAAACCGGCGACGCTCACGTTCGGCTACGTCCCGGCGGCGGCCTCCAGCCACGACCCGGCGGCGTTCGGCGTCGCCTACCAAAAGGCCGACGGCATTTGGTACGCCGTGGCGGGGGTTCAAACCGACACCGCCCGGCACCAGATTTCCGTACCCATGCCGCACTTCAGCGACTGGAGTCCCTACGAACTGGCCCAGTTGGACAAGTTTGCGCTGAACGGCGGGGAAGAGCAAGGCTCCATTTTGTACTACGGCGAATCGGCTGATTTTGAGGTGAGCGCCTTGCTGGAGCCGTTGTTGCCGCCCGGTCCGGGGGAAGCGCCCCTGGCGTATCGTTCCGGCGGCGGCGTCAAGTGGTCGGTAGCGGGCGATGCGCGCAACGGCAGCGTTCGGGCCAACGGCTACAAGGCCACCTACCAGGCTCCCGCGCACGTTCCGCAGCAAAATCCGGTCACCCTGTCGGCGGAGCTTACGTTTCAGAACAGCCCCCGAAAGTTGATTCTGCTGCGGGAAATTTTTATCGGCACGGGGTATTTCCGACTGAAGTTCGCGGGAAAAGAATACCAGTTGACCACCGGCGGCCTCGACGACGACGACCCGAATTTTATGCTGATTTCGGCGGGCAATCGCAACGCCGCCATCCAAATCACGTCAACGGGCGGTGGGGAAGGCACCTTTCCTTTCGGGGACATCGGCGAGCCGGGGAAGAGTCAGATTAAGCTCGGAATCGACCCGCCCGGCGGCAAGTACACCGATTACAACACGGGCCAGTGGTTTTGCAACGGCACCAGCTACGAAGCCCAGGGTCGGGTGACCATCACCCGCTACGACGACGTCCGGCACGCCGTCACCGGGACGTTTTCCGGCAATGTGATTCCCGTCGAAAGCCAGTGTACGTCCGCCGGTCCGGCCCTCAGCGGCGAGTTTTACATGACCACCCATCCCTGACGCTCGGTCTCTAAAAACGCATTTTCACCCCAGTACCATCCTTTTTTCAACCAATCAACTCCCGTTATCAGCCATGAAATCGCTCAGAAAAATCATCACCTTTCAGGACCTCGCGCCTGAATTCGCCCCGACCGGCACCCGCGTTTCTGCTTTCTTCGCAAACACCCGGCTTCTCACGTTTTTGAAAATCGCTTTTTCGGTGGCCGGGTTGCTCAGCGGGGCGAGTTGCCAGCCGCAGGCGGACCCCGGCCCGGATTACGGCAGCGCTCCCCGCAAGCCGGTGCCCGCCGAATTCGTCGGCGAGTGGCTGTCCACCAGCGTCAGCGGCACCAACGTGGTCAGGCCCAACGGCCACACGGTGCCGGCCTGGTCGTTTGGGTCGTTGTACCACCTCAACGCCGACGGAACCGGATTCAGCCTCGTGACGGCCTCGACGGCTACCTACACCTCGGAAAACACCGAACGCGTGGAAGAAGACGGCACGTTTGAAATCGAAACAACCGGCGACGGCCTGATCTTCAAATTTTACCCCATCCGAGGCAAACTGTACGACAACGACGTGTTCATGCACGACGTAGACCCCGCCAAACTGTACCCGCAGACGTACATCGACTGGGCCTGCACGTTGGGCGAAAACAGCCGGGGCCGTTACTTTCAAAGCGGAGACCTGATTTATTACAAAAAGGAATAAGCCGGGTCAGGTCAACGGGTACGCCACTTCCCGCCAACCAGCCCGCCCCGAAACGGGCCTAAACAAACCCACCCCCGATCTTTTCCCACCACCTGGCGGGAGGGATCGGGGGTGGGTTTGTTTAGGCCCGTTTGCAACTCAGGCCCTCAAGGGATCGGGGGTGGGTTTGTTTAGGCCCGTTTGCAACTCAGGCCCTCAATTGCTCAGTTGATGCGCTTCATTCCCCAACCCAGCCCACTGCCCGTTGAAGCCGGGGGTCGGGCCGGGTAGGTTTGTGTTGTTTACCCAACCAACGCTTCTCTCCCATGAACCGACTCCCTTCCCTCCGCACCCTGACTAGCCTTGCGCGGCTAGCCCTGGGCAGTTTGCTCCTCTTCAGCGCCTGCCAGCCGCAGACCGTCCCCCCCGACGATCCCGATGGTCCCATCGACACCCCCACCGGCGGCAAGGCCGGGTACGTGATCGGCACCGTGACCGACCCGCAAGGCAGGCCCCTGGCCGGGGCCACGATTTATTCCTACAACACGGTCGTGAAAGACCGGGGTTCGGAAGTGACTTCCAACGCCGACGGCAGCTACCGGATCGCCCTGGTTTCGGGCCTGGGCGTGTGGGGCGCGAAGGGCTACCTCCTGAAGACTTACAACGGCCGGGTGTACAAACTTCCCCTCGACCCCGAAAACCCGGATTCCTTTACCGAAGACGAAAAACCAGTGCGCAATTTTCAGTGGAGACTCAGCGGCCACGTGCCCGACCTGAGCCTGGATCTGTACTACGGCGGCACGGTGGAACTGCTGCGCGATGCGAACGCCGACGGGCTGCGCGACAACGAAAACATCGAGTTCACCTTCACGCCGGTCGGTCCACTCATCGACGGCTCGACGGGCCAAACCCTAAAACTGCGGGCCGCCAAGCGTTACGACGCGTACCTGAAAGACGTGCCGATGGGTCGCTACACGGTCACGGCGGTGTACAAACCCACGGGCGAAGCCCTGCGGGTGGGCGATGCCCTGGCCGATGACATGGCGTACAGTCCGTCGGTGACGGTGGACTTCACCGGGCGCGAATCCTCCTACTACGCCAACATGATGCGCATTCGGTTTACCAACCGGTAGTCGCGCTGAAGTTCTCCACAATCCCTCACACCCTCTCCCTTTTCAACCATGCAACGCATCCAACTTTTGCCCGTTTTGGCCTTGATTACCCTGCTGGCCTGCCAGCCCGACGGTATTGTTCCCAATTCCGGCGCGGGGCTGCCGCCCATCGACAGCTTAACGGCCCTTCCCACGGAGGTGGGTATGGTGCTTGGCGCACCCGTGACCAAAACCATCGGCCCCGCCGGGGGAACGCTGACGACGCCCGACGGTAAAATTACGCTGACGTTTCCGGCCGGGGCGGTCAGCAAGGAAACGGCGATTACCGTGCAGACCGGCGAAAACAAGGCCCCCAACGGCGTGGGCTTCGGGATCAAGGTGAGTCCGGCGGGGCTGGCCTTCGAGCAGCCCGTTACGCTGGCGTACACGTACCAGGATCAGGAAGTAGCGGCTGGTTCGGTAGAGGCCCTGGGGGTTGCTTTTCAGGATGGCCGAAACGCCTGGTTGATGACTCGGCTGGCAACGGCCGACAAGGCCAGAAAGACCGTGACGACTAAACTGAAAAAAGGCGCCTGGTGGGCCTTGATTACCCAGTACAAGTTGAACCCGGAGGAGACCGCCGTCAACGTGAACGAAACGCTGGAGTTGAAGCTGTCGAAAGTGGCCGATGAGGCCACGTTTGCGAAGGAAAATTCCGACCTGCTGGCTCCGTTAACCCCCTACTACACGGATGCCGGCAAGGATGTTGCGAAGCTCTACCTCAACGGCGTGGACTGGACCACTGCAACACCCAAAGACCGGACTTTTGGAACGGTAAGTCAGAACCGACAGACCGGGCAGATCCTGTACGTGGCCCCGTCGGGCAAACCAGCGACCAACCCCGTGATGGTGACGGTTGAGTTGAAAAATCCGGGCGGGAAGGCCGTGTTTCTGCTGTCGAGCCTGGTCACCATTGCCAAAGGCGATTACCTCACCATCAACGGGCACGCGTTCGACACGAACATCAGTACGCTGGGCGGGTTGGTGAACGGGCAAGTCGTCATCCTGGCATCGGGAGCGAACGCGGCCGGTAAAGACGGTACGCTTCAGGTCACCATCAACGATATCTCGGTCGGGTCGCACGCTTTTAGCCCGGATTACCAGCACGGCACTTCGATCAGTGCGATGGATTTTTCCGCCACGAATCTAGAGGCCGGGGGCGAGTCCTACTACGCGAATTGTCAGAAGGCCCTGACCGAATCCGGTACGGTTGAGGTGCTTAGTGCCGAGGTGGTGAATGGCTACACCAAATTGGTGCTGCGGGTTAGCGGCTCCATCGTCACGGAACACGACTACAACCCCCAGACCTGCACGACCACGCTCCATAAAACGATGTCCGTTCAGGCTGGCCTGACGGTCTTGATCAAAAAATAGGCCTGGTTCGCAGTTTTTCCCTCAAAGCCCCGGTGCGCATAAGCGCGCCGGGGCTTTGCTGAATCCGGTTCCTGGGTCAGCCGTTCGACGACTCCACGACCTGAACGAGGTTCAGGTTCAACGGTTTTCAATCAGCCTGCCGATTCCTTCTTTTCCCTACGCCCTTTACCGACTGGAATGGTGTTGCAATTCGCCCTCGCCGGAACGCAATTCAAACACCGCGTATGCCAATTCAGACATTCGGCGGTTGAAACCCAGGGGCCGGGAGCCGAGTTTTGACCCATTCTTTCAGCAAAAAACCTCATCCATTCCCGATGAAACTCACCTCCCTTCTCCCCCTCGCCCTGCTCGGCCTGCTGGCCTGCAAGCCCTCGACCGACCCCCTTCCTACCGACCCCGAAACCGGCACGGGCACGCCCACCGAAATCGGCCAGCCCACCGGCCCCGTCACCACCAAAGCTATCGGCCCGGCGGGCGGTACCCTCTCGACGCCCGACGGCAAGCTCACGCTCACCTTCCCCGCCGGGGCCGTCGCGAAAGAAACGGCCATCACCGTCCGGCCCGTTGAAAACAAGGCCCCCAACGGCCTGGGCACCGGCTACGAATTCGGCCCCGACGGCGCGACCTTCGCCAAACCCGTCACCTTCACCTACCGCTACACCGACGACGAACTGCTCGGCACCACGCCCGAGGCGCTGGGTGTCGCCTTCCAAAATCAGGAACGCGTTTGGATGCTGGCCCGCGCCGCGACAGTAAACCGCGCCGCCCGCACGATCACCACGACCATCACGCACTTCAGTTGGTGGTCGCTGGTAACGGAATACAAGCTGGACCCCGAAGCCGATACGCTGTTCGTCGGCCAGACGAGGGAGTTGAAACTCACCATTCTGGCCGGATACAACGGCCTGGAGAACGTGGATTTATCCGATCCGCTCAACGAACTGCTGGCTCCGCTGACGGATCGGGTCGCGTCGCGCAGCAGCATCGCGGCGCTGACGCTCAACGGCCAGGATGCCCTGAAAACAGCCGGCCAGGTGGGTCCCGACGGAATGGTGGCTTACGCCGACAACGGTCCCTCGGCGCAACTCGTTTACCACGCTCCGCACGACAAAGCGCCCGCATCGAACCCCGTGGCGATCAGCGTGACGCTCCGGCACGGCGGCAAGGCGCAGTTGATGTTGGTGAGCAACCTGTTCGTCAAAGGCCCAAATAACTTTTACATCGACGGGCAACCCTTTACCAATCCCCGCGCCGACGGCACCTACGACGGCAGCGAACTGCTGCTGTCGGTGTTGGCCGAGGGCGTGGCGGACCCCACCAAAATCAGCTTCGTCATCATCGGGTTGAAAAAAGCCCTGAAGGTCGGTTCGTTTCCGTTCGATGTCGAAAATACCTTCGTGGGCGGCACCAACGGGATTTCCGGGAAATCGGGCGAGTCGGTGTACCGGAAATGCAAGGTAAAAACGGCGGAAGGCGGAACGGTGACCGTGGAAAGCCTCAAGCGCCTCAACGGCAAACTAGTCGCAAAAATCAAAGTCTCAGGCAAGGTGGTCGTCGCGCACGAGGAAGATGAGCGCTGCGGGGTCATCAAGCACGAAACGATGGGCATTTCGGGTGAATTCGAGGCGATTATCCACGACTGACCCCGCGTTTTTTTCAAGTAACCCCGTCCGGCTTCGGTCATCACCCTCGTCGGGACGTATCTTTCGCCACGGCTCGCTTGCCCGCTTTTGCCATGAACCGGTTCTCGTCTTTTTTCTCTCAACTCAGCCCCCGCACCCGCTGGGCCTACGCCCTGACGATGCCCTGGTTTGCGGTGCTGTTCAGCTACCTGCTCATCGGGGACGGGTACTGGCAGCGTTGGCAAATCTTCGCCGGGGCCACGCTGTTGAACGCCGCCATCCTGACGGTTACGTTTTTCACCCAAAGCCAGGTTTCGGATGCCATCACCCGCCGGTACGGGCGGCTCGACCAGACGCTGCGGCGGGTGCTGATCACGCTCCTGGCCCACACGGTGCTGTCGGCGATCTTCCTGGGAATGATTGCCGGGCTGTACGTGTACTTTCGGCTGTTTGGCTCGACGGTCGAATTCGCCACGCTCGTGAAGGTGTACCTCTTCAACCTCGTGGCAATGATGCTGACGGTGGGCCTGTACGAAACCTTCCACTCGCTCAGCCAGTGGCAGAAGCACCAGGTGAACAAGGAAAAATTGCGCAAGGAAAACCTTCAGGGCCAGTTGCAAAGCCTGAAAAGCCAGGTGAACCCGCACTTTTTGTTCAACAGCCTCAACTCGCTTTCGTCGATGATTGCCGACGAACCGGAGCGGGCCGAGCAATTCGTGGACGAAATGGCGCGGGTGTACCGCTACCTCCTGCAAACCAACCGACATGAAGACGCCGCTTCCGGCGATGAACTCACCACGCTGGACACGGAACTGCGGTTTATCGAATCGTATTACCACCTGCTCAAAACCCGTCACGGCACGGGCCTGCACCTGAGCCTCAACGTATCCGACCGCTACCGCCACCACGGCCTGCCGCCGCTGACGCTGCAATTGCTGGTCGAAAATGCCGTGAAACACAACGTAATTTTAGCGAACCGCCCCTTGCACGTCGAAATCCGAACCACCGACGACGGCCACCTCCAGGTACGCAACAACCTTCAAAAAAAGACCAGCCGCGTGATTTCAACCCAAATCGGCCTCGCCAACATTTCGGCCAAGTACCGGTTGCTGGGCCAGACCGAGCCGGTCATCGAGTCCGGTCCTGATTTTTTTACCGTTACCCTTCCGCTGTTTGGTGACTGAGTGAGGGGTTTATTGAGTGATTGAGTGAGGAGAAATTCACCTGTCTTTTTCTCACTCAATCACTCCTTCACTCAATCACTCAATAAATCCCTCACTCAGTCACTCAATCACTCAATCTCCACCCATGACCGCGTTGCTTGTCGAAGACGAAGAACTGGCCGTCCGCAAACTTCAGAAGTTGCTCCACGACGTGGCCCCTACCCTGACCGTGACCGGCACCACCGCCAGCATCGAAGAAACCGTGGACTGGCTCGAATCCCAGCGGGCGGCGGGTCAGCCCGAACCCGACCTGATTTTCCTGGACATCGAACTGGCCGACGGGCAGAGCTTCGAGATTTTCGACCGCACGCCCGTGCGCAGCACCGTCATTTTCACGACTTCCTACGACGAATACGCCCTGCAAGCATTCAAGGTCAACAGCATCGACTACCTGCTCAAACCCGTGCAGCGCGAAGACCTGGAGCGGAGCCTGAAAAAGTACGAGGCCCTGCGCGGCCGCCCGGCCAGTAACCCGGCTCAACACCTCGAAAGCCTACTCCGGCAGTTTCAGCGACACTCTTCCCGTGAGTACCGGCAGCGCTTTCTGGTGCGGCAGGGGCAGCGGATGCTGTCCATCGAAGTGGGCGAAATTGCCTATTTCTACACCGACGAGCGCTACAGTTTCTTCGTCACCCACGCCAACCAGCGGTTCCTGGTCGATTACACCCTCGACGACCTGGCCGAGGCCCTCGACCCGGCGCAGTTTTTCCGCATCAACCGGGGCGTGCTCGTCACCCACCGCACCGTCGACCAAATCCAGCCGTACTTCGGCAACCGCCTCGCGCTGACGCTCCGCCCCGCTTTTGAGAAAGAGGCCCTCGTGAGCCGGGAGAAGGTGAGTGATTTTAAGAAGTGGATGGGGAAATAATGTGCGAATTGCTAATGTGCTAATTTCTAATGCTCGAAAGCGCAAATAAGCCAATGCATCCCTTTTTTCAGCGGTACATTTGCACGTCTGCCCATTAGAAATTAGCACATTAGCAATTCGCACATTAAACACATGACCCTCAAATCCATCTCCTCCCGCGTCGTCAGTTACTTCGTGCGGGGGCTGCTGCTGCTCTCCCCCGTCTATTTCACCGGCTACATCATCTACGGTCTGCTCGACTGGCTCGATGGCCAGTTTTACTTTTATTTTCCCGGTTCGGGCCTCGTACTCTCGCTGGTGGTCGTGGTGGGCGTGGGGTTTATCGGCTCTACGTTTATTGCCGTGCCCGTATTTCGGGTCTTCGAGCAGGCCATCAACACGCTGCCGCTGGTGCGGATTATTTATTCGTCGCTGAAAGATTTGATTTCGGCCTTCGTCGGGGACAAGAAAAAATTTAACCGCCCCGTTTTGGTAAAACTGGGAGCCAGTTCCGACCTTCAGCGCATCGGATTTCTCACCCAAACCGACTTGAGCCTCCTCCACCTCGCCGATTCGGTGGCCGTGTACCTGCCCCAGTCCTACGCCTTCGCGGGCGATTTGTTCATCGTCCCGGCGGCGCTCGTCACGCCCCTCGACGCCCCGACGACCGACGTGATGAAGTTCATCGTGTCGGGTGGCGTGACGAGTTCGAGTGACTCTTAGGTAAATAGGGGATTGGGTAAATGGGGATTGGGTAAATGAGTAACTGGTTTAAAAACAACAAATTACTCATTTATCCAATCTCCGATTACCCAATTTACCTCTTCACGACCACATCACTGAATGAAAAACGCCGCACTGTTCGTCCTGTTTAGCCTAACGCTCTTCCCCTCCCTCGCCCAGGTGGATCCCGTCACGGGCGTGCCCCGCAAAACCGTGGAGGAAATCCTCCAGCAACGTAATCCCGCCCAGAGCCGGGCCTTGCTGTCGGGCCAGCCCGTAAATTACCTGGCCCTCGACTTCCCCGGCGGGCGGCAGCGATTTTTCCCCGGTGACAAAATTAAATTCCGGCTTCGGAGCGACCGAACCCGCTACCACGACGTGCTTTACGGCGTCAGCGACAGCACATTTCAGTTTTTGGTCGAAAACCCCGTCACCCAACGCGGCGAAGTGCTCACGTTTCGTCTGCCCGACGTGGACCGCGTGTACACCACACACCGGGTTCCCTTGCTCACCGAAGGCATGGTGGTTTTCCCGGCGGCGGGCCTGCTGTATTTCATCATGGACGTGTTTCACCCCGGCAACCAACTTCGCCGGGGCGAAGAATTCCGCGTCACGCGGGGCACGGCCATCGTAACGGGCGGGTTGTTCGGCCTGGGCTACCTCGGCTACCGGCTCACCTTCCGCACCCACCGCACCCGCCCCGACGGGCGGCACCGGCTGCGGGTACTCAGGACGTATTGAGGAGTAATGTGATAGCGCTGTCACATCCTTTTTTGAATCCACCCAATCCCGTTCCATTTTTGCGTCTTCATTCTTCCCTTTTTTCGTTGAAAAACCTCCTGCTGCACCGCGTTACCGAACCGTTCCAAACCGAAATCCGGCTTCCTGCCTCCAAATCCGAAGCCAACCGGGCGCTGATTCTCAGCGCGTTGACCGGCGGCAACGCCACCATCACCAACGTTTCGGAAGCCCGCGATACTCAGACCATGCTACGCCTGCTGGCCTCGCCCGACCCCGTGGCCGACGTGCTGGACGCGGGTACGACCATGCGTTTTCTGACCGCCTATTTCGCCGTGACCGGCCAGCACAAAATCCTCACCGGCACGCCCCGGATGTGCGAACGGCCCATCGGCATCCTGGTTGATGCGCTCCGCACGTTGGGGGCCGACCTTCACTGCACCCGGAAAGAAGGCTATCCGCCCCTCGACTTGCGCGGTTTTTCGTATTCTGGAATCAACCAGCTTTCCATTCGCGGCGACGTGAGCAGTCAGTTTATTTCGGCCCTGCTGATGGTTGCCCCCACCCTGCCCGAAGGCCTGACGCTCCGCCTGACGGGCGAGTTGGGTTCGCGGCCTTACATCGAAATGACCCTCCGGCAAATGGCCGCCTTCGGCGTAACCGTGCGGGCGGACTGGGAGACGGCCACGCTCACCGTGCCCGCCCAGGCCTACCAGCCGGTGGAATTTGCCGTCGAAAATGATTGGTCGGGGGCGAGTTACTGGTTTGCGATGGTGGCCCTGGGGCCGGAAGGTTCTGAACTGACGTTGCCCGGTTTAAAGCAGGATTCCTTGCAGGGCGATAGCGTCGTGACCGATTTGATGACCTTGCTGGGAGTGAAATCCGAGTTTACCGGCGACGGTTTTTACCTCCGCCAGATTCCCCCCGCCGATGCCTTCAGCTACAATTTTACCGACTGCCCCGACCTGGCCCAAACCGTGGCCGTGGTTTGCGCCGCGAAGGGCATCCCGGCGCAATTTTCGGGCATCGAGAGTTTGAAAGTAAAAGAAACTGACCGCGTCAGCGCCCTGCAAACCGAGTTACAAAAATTCGGCGGCGACCTCCGCGAAGTGATTCCCAACGAATTGTACGAAGTCAAATCTATCCACTATCCACTATCCTCTATCCACTCTCCACTCTCCATCCACACCTACGACGACCACCGCATGGCGATGGCCTTCGCGCCCATAGCGATGATCACCGATGTCGTGATCGACGAGCCGGGCGTGGTGGCGAAGTCGTTTCCGGGTTTTTGGGAGGAGGTGGGGAAGTTGGTGCGGGTGGAAGCCTTGAAGTAATTTACCCCCACGCTGTCATCCCGACGAAGGAGGGATCTCGTTGGCCTTCCGACATACTTGCCGATTGCCAGGTATTCGGCACCCCAACGAGATCCCTCCTCCGTCGGGATGACAAGCCTTCGTCGGGCCGGGTGGCCGGAGCCATGACAACCGCACATTTTTTTCAAAAAAATCATGACCGAAGCAGCCCAAAAATTCCTCTACGAATACCTCAACAACGCCTCCCCGACGGGTTTCGAGGCCAGCGGGCAGCGTATCTGGCTCGATTACCTCCGGCCCTACATCGACGAGTACGTCGTGGACGTGTACGGCACGGTGGTCGGCGTCATCAATCCCAACCAACCTTACAAGGTCGTCATCGAAGCGCATTCCGACGAGATTTCCTGGTTCGTCAACTACATCTCCGACGACGGCTACCTCACCGTGCGGCGCAACGGCGGCTCCGATGCACTGATCGCGCCTTCGATGCGGGTCAACATTCACACCAAAAAAGGTATCGTGAAGGGCGTTTTCGGCTGGCCTGCCATCCACGTCCGCGAACCGACGAAGGAACTGGCCCCCAAAGTGACTGACCTGTACCTGGATCTGGGCTGCGAAACCAAGAAGGAAGTCGAAGAAAAAGGCGTCCACGTGGGCTGCGTGGTCACGTTCGAGGACGGTCTGACTACTCTCAACGACCGCTACTACGTGGGCCGCGCCCTCGACAACCGCATGGGCGGGTTCATGATTGCCGAAGTGGCCCGGCAGTTGAAAGAGGGTGGCATTCAGTTGCCTTACACGTTGTACATCGTCAACGCCGTGCAGGAAGAAATCGGGCTGCGCGGGGCCGAGATGATCGCCCGCCGCCTCCGCCCCGACCTGGCGATATGCACCGACGTGACCCACGATACGCAGTCGCCGAAGTACGTGAAAAAAGAGCAGGGCGACCTCAAGTGCGGCGGCGGTCCGGTGCTGTGCTACGGCCCGGCGGTGCAGAACAACCTGCTCGATTTTATCATCGACGTGGCCCGCGAGAAAGAAATCACCTTCCAGCGCCAGGCCGTGAGCCGCTCCACCGGCACCGACACCGATGCCTTTGCCTACGCCGCCGAAGGCGTGGCTTCGGCCCTCATTTCGCTCCCGCTCAAATACATGCACACGACCGTCGAGACCGTCCACCAGCGCGACGTGGAGCAGGTGATTCAACTGATGTACGAAACCCTGCTGACGCTGAAAGGCGGGGAGGATTTTCGGTATTTGAAATAAAAACAGCCCCGCAAACGAATGGTTGCGGGGCTGTTTTCATCGCCTCGAAGCAGGCTATTTTTTGGCTAATAATTCTTCGGCACGTTCGGCCAACGGCTGCATTTTTTGGAGAATTTGTCTGGATTCTTCGCGCAAGCGTTCCACGAATGGTCCCAGTTCCATGCGTTGTTCAAAGTTGAGCGAGGAATAAAACTGGTGCATTTCTTCAATTCGCCGCTGTTTTTCCAAGGCATCCGTTGGCACTTCTGACACGATTCCGGTGGTATTCAACTTGCTCAAGGAGTGTCATTGTTCGCTTTTTGAAAAAACTTTTGGCCGTCATGCTGCCCCCTCACTTCCCCGCCGGTGGGTTGATCATGATGTGCGCCCGGTGGGTGCCGGGATCCATGATCCAGGGCATTCCGGGGGCTTCGGGTTTCAGGGGCAGGCCGGTGCTGGCGGCGGTGGCGTAGGGAATGTACACCACGTATCGGAAATTGCCGTTTTTCACCTCCCCCGCCGCCGCGTCGTAGTCTTCGTCTTTGGCCGAGTACACCGTGAGCGAGGTGGGTTGTTTGGGCATTTTCCACTTTTTGGCCTTCACTTCTTTTTCCCGGATTTCCATCACCTGCGCGGGGGTTTTGCCTTCTTCCTTCAATTTCCAGCCGCGCTGCATGAACGGCAGGAGGTCTTTGTGAAAACAGGCCACGCTGAAGCCTTTCTGACCGGGGTTGTCGGCCAGACACACCAAATCGTTGGTGCCCTGGCGGAGGAGCATCGTTTCGTTTTTGTCGTTAAACCCGTACACCGTCGCGGCGGCGCGGGCCTCGGCGGGGGCAGCCAGCACGCCGGTTTTGAGTTGTAGTTCGGCGGAAGGGGCCGCCGTTTGGGCCAGGAGGGACGAGGCCGGAAGGGCCAGCAGGAAGCTAAAACGGAGGAAATGAAGCAGGTAGCGCATGAGGACGTGAGGTTAGAGGTTTACCCCACGAAAGTAAACAACTCGCCCAGATTCCCAACGGCTTCCATTCCTCACTTCAGGTTTCTGGGCGTCATCAGCGTCGGAGCCTCGCGTTTGGGCCGTCGGGCCTCGCGTCGTTGGGCACGGTCGAGGAGCCAGGCTTCGTTGTCCCAGGTTTTGCGCAGGCGAATGTGCAGTCCGAACGAGTTGTCGAGCAGGCCGCCCCGGTCCCAGGCCAGGGCAGTGCTCAGTTCGGTACCCGCCATGAAATCGAGGTCAGTGGCGCAGCGGAGGTAGCCCGAAAACTGGGTGCGTTCGGGTGTAAACGGCACGTCGTAAGTGCCCGCGTTGCGGGAATACGAAAACCGGCCCTCGAAGCGGCTGCTCAGGCCGAAGTTGCCGTCGAATCCCAGGTGCAACAGTTGGACGCGGTTATTGCTCGTGAATCCGCCGCCGGATGGGTTGGTGCTGGCGTTGGCGAGTTCGCCGGTCGGGGCGATGAAGGGCGTTCCCAGCGTACGGCCTTCGTACGACCACCCATCGCGGTATTGCTGGTGGTTAAAGTAGTTGTCGCGGCCCCGCTGACGGGGGTCGTCGCCGAAAGCGGCCCCGCCCTGGCTCCAGGTCGAAAGGAATTCGACGGTCACGCGGTTGAGGCGGAAGCGGGGCCAGACCGGTCGGCGGTTTTGCCAACTCACGCCGTTCAGCCCGTCTTCGAGGTTGATGAGGTAGTACAGCGAGCCGTCCTCGTAAATGCTTTGCCGGTAAAAAAATAAGGCCGAGCCGCCCAGGCTCAGGTCGATGGCCCCGTCGATGGTCCCGAGGTGATTGCCCACCCGGTTGCCGCCGTCGAAGCTGTTGCGGAATTTCGTCGAATCGCCCGCCACCGAACGGCCCGTGAGCACGTACCAAAACGCCTGCTGGCTGCCGGGTAGGGTGCCGTCTTTGGAGAAAAACGGCGAACTGCCGCCCCACATCACCTGGTGGTTGAAACCGCCCTGGAGCCGGACTTTCCAGTGGGGTTTGCCGAAGCGCACGTAGATCGACTTTTGGTGAAGCAGCGCGTCGTTGACGTAGGGCCGGGCCTTCTCGAAAAACCCGTGGGCAAACGTGCCTTTGATGGCAAAAAGGCCGCTGGCGGGCCAGTACGCCGGGATGCTGAGTTGCATTTTTGGCACCGGCAGGGCATTGCCCGACCAGATGTACGAACCCGACGTGAGCAGGGTGTCCACCAGGCCCATCACCTCGCGCCGCCGCCCGCCGTACAACTCGAAGGGCCAGAGGCGGATTTTCACGTAGGCTTCGGGGAGCAGAAATTGCCGTTGCTGACCGGCCAGGTTGAGCACGGCGTCGAGGCCGTAGGCCAGGTCGATGGGTTTTTTCTTGGTAAACGTCGGGTGGTAATCGGCGTGAAAGCCGCCCCGAATCACCCCTCCCGGTGGGTACGTGGGCACGGTACCGTACTGGTTGGCGCGAAACCAAAACGGCACCAAACCCTGCGAAAACTGGTACGTGCCGGTTTCGAGGTGAAATTTCGTGACCTGAAAATCGTGCTGCTGGGCCAGGAGGCGGGCGGAGTCCAGCCAAAGCACCCCGAAAAAAAAAGTAAACCGTTTGACCATATTCCCCCGGTACGACCGAAAAACTGGCACGGGGCCGGGGTCGTTTCCGCCGGAAAGGGCCGCAACTATTGTACCATTTTCTACCCCGACCGAAGCGGTGTATTCACATCGAAGCCGCCTAATTCCGACAGCCGGGTGCGGCCAGTTTCTGTAAAACCACGTGGGTTTACCGGTCCTGCGTTGTTTCTTCGCAGGATGCGCAACGACCACAGCCTTTCGGCGGGTTCCGTCAACCTGATTTTGTTCGCGGCCCGGCAACGCGGGGCCGATGCCGACGCCCTGACCCGGATCGTAGGCCTGGACCCAGCCCGTCTTCAGCACCCCGACGAACGGGTGCCAATCCGAGTGGTGCAAGCACTTTGGCGGGAGGCCATCGCCGCCACGGACGATCCGCACCTGGATTTGCGCCTGGGCGAACTGATCAATCCCTTGTCGATGGGCGTGCTGGCGTACGTGCTGATGCACTGTCCGACACTGGGCCGGGCGCTCGAAAAACTGTTTCAGTACCAGGAAATCGTGTGCAATGCCATCCTCACCAGCGGGCGACGAACCGGGGCTTGGTACGACCTGGTGCTCCGGCTCAGCAGTCCGGAGATCGTCCGCGCCGATTACGCGCTCAACTCGGAGGTATCGGTGTACCTGGCCGCCTTCCGCGCCCTGACCGGACGGCCTTTCGAAGTCAGCGAAATCTGGTTTGCTTACCCCCGCCCGTCCGATACCCAGGAACACGAGCGGGTTTTCGCCCCCGCTCAACTCCACTTCGACGCCCCCGAAACCGTGCTGCGCTTCGGGCCCGAGTGGCTCGACGTGCCCATTCTGAACGCCAATCCCGGTTTGTTCCCGCTGTTTGAGCAACACGCCGACGATCTGCTGCGCGGCCTGCGCCAACCCCGCCTGAGCGACTGGGTAAAAACCGAATTGGTGCGCCAACTCCGAGGCGAAGAACCGACCCTGGCCGGCGTGGCCGACCACCTGGCAATGGGCGTCCGGACGCTCCAACTGCACCTACGCGAGGAGGGCCTGAGCTACCAGCAACTCCTCGACGAGGTTCGCCGGGAACTGGCCGTCCGGCACCTGCGCGAACCGCACCTGAGTACCACCGACATCGCCTACCTGCTCGGCTTCGCCGAACCGAGCGTGTTTTTCCGCTCCTTCAAACGCTGGACGGGCCAAACGCCGGGGACTTTTCGGGCGCAGGCGGCGTGAACAAGGGGAGGCGTGAGAAAAGAATAAGCACTCAGCGGAAAATTTCTTAACAGCCTGTCATCCCGACGAAGGAGGGATCTCGTTGATTTATCGAGCCGCTTTACCGAATAACCGATAGGAACGGTACCCCGACGAGATCCCTCCTTCGTCGGGATGACAGCCCCCTTTTTTTAAATCCTACTCAGTTTCACGGCTCAATTCATCACGACAACGTCCCCAAATGCGTGTGCTTGAAGGCATCGGTGTATTTCAGGCCGTAGCCCATCAGCCGGTCGAAACTGGCGTGGGCGAAGAGCATCAGGCCCGTGAGTTCGAGCGCGGGCAGGTGCAGGAAAAGCCCCGCCACGGCGAGCGCCGCCGCCAGGCCCTTGTGGTGGCCCAGGTTGTAGGTGTAGGCTCCCCAGCGGGGCGAAATCAGGTACCCCAGCATACTCACGTCGGGGATAAACAGCAGCGCCGGAAACACCCACCAGGCGTAATCGAGCGTGGAGAACAAGGCGATGGAGACCAGAAACTGGAGCAATTCTTCGGATTTAAGGAGATTTTTCATGGCTGAAAAATGAATGTTGGTTGAACAGCACAAAGGTCTCCCCTGCCCACCGATGCATCGCTGACGTTTGGCGCAACCCGAGTGACCGATTGCGAAAATCACGGCTCGAATCAGGGTGCCACCGCCCCGACGAACCGCATCGACGGTTTTTTTCCGAAAAAATCCCGCTCGCCGAGGGCAAGGCTGAGTGGCGCGAGGGCCAGCCCCTTTCCAATCAACGCCGAGTTTTTTTTCAACCCGTATCCGCGCAGCCGGGACGGGTTGGCACGGGCCAGCGGTGTTTCGGCGGTACCGAAGGCCGTCAGTCCCGGTTCGGTGAAAATCCCGCCTTTTTCCTGCCCGCTCGTGCGCTGCCAGTCGGCGAAGGTGCTGAAGCGCCGGGTGGCGAGGCTGGCCTCGAAGGTGCCGCTCGTCCGCCAGTACGCATTGCCCTCGAACTGCACCCGCTGGTTTGGGTCGAGGGTGAAGAGCGGACAGCCGTTGGCAATCAACAGGTTGTTGAAAAAACGAATGTTCTCGTTCGGCTTCCCTCCTACCCACACGCAGCGGGTTTTTCCGCCGGGTTGGGCGCTGGTAAAAATCGTGTTGTGGTACACGGCTATGTCGCGCACGGGCGTACCGCTGCTGCCGATGTGAATATCGGCGTAGTCGTTGCGGCGGGCGTTGTTTTCCAGAATGTTGAAGCGAATCACGTTGTGGGCGAGTTCGTGCGGGGCGTTTTCGTAATTCCAGACCAGAATCCCGGCCCCGTCGTTGTCGCGGGCGTAGCAGTACTGGATGGTGCAGTAGGTGGTGCCACCGTCGAGGTCGAAACCGGCCCCGTCGATACCGCGCCCGCTGCGGTTGTTGATGGCCACGCAATGCTGAATCACCGAGCGGGTGGCGGCGTGGAGCCAGATTCCGCAGGGGCCACCCACGCGGGCGTTGCACAGAAAACCGTTGTCGTAGGCCGTGCAGAATTCGATGGTGGCTTCTTCCACGTCGTCGATTTCCATGCCGCTGCCGCTGTGGTTTTTCAGAAAAAGCGGGTCGCCCGTGTTGGCGTAGGCCGTGCAGTGGTGAACGTGCAGGCGGCGGTTGGCGTAGCCTTTCGCGTTCGTGTCCCAAACGCCCGTCACGAACAGGCCGTGGTACTGGTTGTCAAAAAATTCGCAGCCGCTGATTTCCACGTCTTCAAATCCGCTCTGACTGCCATCGGCGGGGGCACCGCCCAGCCAGAGGCCGTCCTGCCCGAAGCCGCTGGCGCGGAGGTTTTTGATTTTGATGAACAATCGCTTGTCGGCGTTGGGGAGCGTGTTGAGCACCCGCAGGCCGAAACCCCGGTTTTTGGTCCGGTCGATTCCTTCCAAAATCAGATTTTTGACGACGATTCCGCCCGCGTTGGTCACGCTCAGCGCGGTGGTGTCGGGGTTGACGAGCCGGGCGCGTTCCGGGCCGGACGAGGTGATTACCACGGGTTGGGTCGGGGTGCCCGCGTCTTCCTGAGTTAGCGCGAGCGTACCGGTGAAGGTAGCCCCACTTTGTAAAATCAGCGAATCGCCCGGCTCGAAGTTGTGCTCACCGACGCGGGCCAGGCTCCGCCAGGCGGTTTGGGAACTGAGGCCGCTGGCGTCGTCGTGGCCGCTGGGGCTGAGGTGGTAGGTGTGGCGGGCAGCGGGCGGCGCGAGCAAACTCCAAAGCGCCAGGGCGAGGGTGGAGAGCATGAGTGGGGGATTTTGCAAACGTTAGTGCGGATGCGAAACCTCCCTTCACTGCGTCATTGCGAGCGAAGGGAGTTGAAACAAGCGAAGCGACGTTTCAACTCCCGGAGCGCGGCAATCCCCTGCCGGTAGCCGAAATAGCTTTTAGGCACGAACAGTACTTGGCGACCGCTCCTTTGGTCTCCGGTAGGGGATTGCCGCGCTCCGGGAGTTGAAACGTCGCTTCGCTTGTTTCAACTCCCTTCGCTCGCAATGACGCGGTGAAGGGTGTTTATTTTTTTCAACATCAATCACTTAAACACAAAATTATACGACAGCGTCACGATCGGAGCGGCGAAAATCTGGAGTTTGTACGCCTGAATAATCCCACCTTCGGGGCGAAAAAAGACGGAATACGCGTTTTTTCGCCCGTACAAATTGTAGACGGTAAACGTCCAGTGCCCCTGCCAGCGGCGGTCTTTCATGCCAGGGTTGTAGATGTTCCAGGAAAAATCGAGGCGGTGGTAGTCGGGAATGCGGCGCTGGTTGCGCTCGTTGTAAAACGGGTAAAGCTGTTCCTGGTACGTGACGTACCCTTCGGGCGCGGTGTAGGGCCGCCCGCTGCTGTAGGCCACCGTCCAGGAAAAACTGTTGTGCTTGTCGACGTTGATGTTGAGGCTGGCGTTGAAACTGTGCGGGCGGTCGTAGTTGGCCCGGTACCACTCGCCGCCGTTGATGCGCTGCTGCACGCCCGCGCCCTGATTGACCTGGTTGAAAATGCGCGAATACGTGTAGTTGACCCAGCCCGTGAGTTCCCCTTTCTTCTTAGCCATCATCACTTCCAGGCCGTAGGCTTGGCTGCGGCCCTGGAGGAGTTGCGTTTCGGGATACGGCTGGAGCAGAAAATCGGCCCCTGGCTTGTAATCGAGCACGTTTTGGGTGGCCCGCCAGTAGGTTTCCAGCGATAATTCGTAGATATTTTGGTTAAGGCTGCGAAAATACCCCACCGAAAGCAGGTGACTCACCTGGGGCCGGATGTTAGCATCGGAAGTTTTCCAGCGCGAGGTGGGCAGGGGCGTGGTGGTGTTGGTGATCACCTGGAGGTACTGCCGCATGAGGTTGTAGCCAAACTTTACCGACGCATCGGGGCCGAGGCTGTAGCGAACGCCCAACCTCGGCTCGAAGCCTCCGTACTGGCTCGTCACCTGTCCCGCGCCGTAGCGGGTGGAGTCGATCACCGAAAAATCATCGACGGTTTCGCCCGCCGCGTAGCGCCGCACCAGCCCCGGCCCGAGCGCTAAAAACCGCGAATACCGCAAGCCCACCGACAGGGCCAGGTTGGGCGTGAGACTCATTTCGTCGTCGGCGTACAGGGCCAGTTCGAGGGCATTTTCGGTGGGTGTGGTCACGAAATTCACGCTTGGGCTGCGGCCGGGTTGCAAGGTTCCCGGCTCGATGCGGTAATGCGTGGCGTTGATGCCCACCTCGATTTTCTGGTCCGTCAATTGGTAGTTGATGTTCGATTTCACCTGACGCTGGAGAATCGACTGGCGCAGCACGATTTTGTTGCCGGTATTCAACTCCGGCGACAAAATGCGCGGCAGGTACTGCGAAACCAGCGCGGTGGTTTGCAGGTTGAGGCGCGGGTTGATGACGTGAAACCAGCGAACCATCGCGTTGAGAGTCCGGTGGTCGTACTGGGTGGCGGTGCCGTTGACGTTGGGCAGGTTGCCGAGCAGGTCGGTCTGGAAAAAATCGTAGCTGCCGTAGCCCATCGCCGTGATGGTGTTGCGGTCGTTGACCCGCCAGAAGGTTTTCAGCACCACGTCGCCAAATTTGGCTTTGATGTTGTCGAGGCGTTTGGAGGCCAGCGGCAGCAGAAAATCATTGAACGCCCCCCGCCCCGACACCAGCAGGCCGAGTTTGTCTTTCACCAGCGGCGCGTCGACCGTCAAGCGATTCGACACCAGGCTGATGCCGCCCGACAAGCCGAATTTTTCCAGACTGGGGTTACGCAGCGACACGTCGAGCACCGAGGCGGCCCGGCCCCCGTAGCGGGCGGGCACGTTGCCTTTGTACAAATCGAGGCTGCTCATGGCGTCGGGCGGGAACACCGAAAACAAACCGAACATGTGGGTGGGATTGAAAATGGGCGTTTCATCGAGCAGCATCAGGTTTTGGTCGGTGGTGCCGCCCCGGATGTTTACCCCGTTGGCGGCTTCGCCCACGCTGGTCACGCCGGGCAGCATTTGCAGACCCCGCAGCAGATCTACCTCGCCCAGGGCCGAAGGCAGTTTTTTGAGCGTGGCGATGTTGATCTGACTCACGCCCAACAGCGGCTGCCGGATGGTGCGGTCGAAACCCTTGCTGGTCACCACCACTTCTTCCAACTGACTCGCTACCGTTCGGAGGCGCACGTCGGCTACCCGTTCCGCGCCGCTCAGCGTGAGTACCTGCCGTGCGGGCACGTAGCCCACAAACCGCACGATGAGCGTGTGCTCGCCGGGGGGCAAGTCGATGGCGTACCGCCCGTTGGCATCGGTGGCGGTGCTGGTGAGCCGCTTCTGCCGGTCGATGATCACGCTGGCACCGGCCAACGGGCGTTGGTCGGTGGAGTCACGCACGGTGCCCCGAAGGGTGACTTTCTGGGCCTGCGACAGTCCGATGCTCAACCCAAAAACTAGTAGGATTCCGAAAAATCGGTTCATGGCAAACCAGTCAGTTTATTGCCAGCCTAGTGGCCGGTCAGGGGTACGGGTGCGGCTGGGCATACACACCGACGAAGGCCGGGCCGCCCGGTACAGCAGGGGCGGTTCTTCCACCGGCAGGCGTCGTTTTATCGAATAAAAAAGCCCGTCGCGCCGTCCGCCCGTGGTGTTTTTCCGGTCGAGCCAGTACCGGTTGAGCGCCACCGCCGACGCCGAGAAATACCCAACTACACTTTCGTTGGGGTCGGCCACGTTGCGCACGTTGCCCGCCGTGGGGGCGGGAGGCGTATCGGCCAGGGTGCCGGTGTTCTGGGTCTGATCCTGGAGGAGTTTGTAGTACCGGTACGCATCGGCGCTGAGCGAGTACTGCTGAATCACCACCAGGCAAGCGTTCGACTGGTACAGCGGAATCTGAGCCACCAACCGCCCCACCTGGGGCCGACCGTTGGCGTACACGTCGGCGAAAATGTTGATTCCCTGGCTGTAAAAAATGTCCCAGCAAAAGCCCAGGCAGGTGTAGTCGTAGTCGTTGAACGTGTCGATGCTGTCCACTTTTCGGCAGTCTCCTGTCAGGCCGGTGCCCGTGTCGGTGAGGTAGTACAATCCCTGGCGGCAGGTGACGCACCAATCCTGCGATTCGTACTGAGTCCAGCGCCAGAGGTAAAAATTGCGCTCGGCGGCGGGGTCCTGAAAATCGACGTACACGTCGTTGGTGGGGATGGACTCCGTTTGGGTCGCGTTGGAAACGCCCCGGGGGTTAAACTGGTCGTAGGCCCGCCCGATGGGCGGGGCGGCGGTCATCGTTTCCACCGACGACTCGTAGGATCCGCCCTCGGCGGTTTGAAACCGGAGTTGGTAGCGGTCGCCGGGTTTTCCCCGGAAGCCCTCGGGCAATTGGTAGGTGCCCGCCTCCGTTTCGCGCAGCGTTAGCACCGCCCCGCCATTCACCACCACCTCGACCCGGGCTTTCGCCACGGGCGTGTTGACCACCTCCGTACGGCTCTGCACGGCGGGCTGCGTGACGGTGACCTTTTGGGTGGAGCGCGAACGGTAGAGCCGAATTCGCTGCGGTTCGGGCTGGTCGGTCAGGATGCCATCGATCACGAGCAGTTCCTTGCTCAGGTTCAATTCGGGGTTGTAGCGGTCCACGCAGGCCGGCAAACTCACGAGCAAGACAACGGGCAGCAGGACCCGAAGGAGACGGAGAACATTCACGCGGGAAGGTTTGGTTGATGAAGCAGCAAGCTGAAAAAGAGCGGCTCGGTTGCCGCTCTTTTTTGAAACCAAATGGGTGTCGGCTGAAAATCAGTCTGGCAATACCTTGATCATCACGTCTTTAAATTCGACCCGACTTTTGGGATCGTGGCCTTGCAGAGCGACGGTACCCCGGCTGAGGCGTTTTTGGGCGTTGCCGCCGGTGCGGTCGGCGAGGTCATCGGGTTCGGTGTATTCGTTGATGATTTTATCGTTCACCTTGATCGTCACCTTTTTCCCCTGCACGATGATGTGCTCGGTGTACCACTCGTCGTCTTTCACGAACACCTCCTTCACGTCCTGCAAGGCGTACACGCTGCCGGTTTTGCGCCAGTCGCCGTGGGTTTGGTTCACCTGAATTTCGTAGCCTTTGGCGGGCCAGCCGGTATCCTGGTAGGCGGTGTGGATGAACATCCCCGAATTGGCACCGGGGCCGGTTTTCACGGTGGCTTTAAACTCGAAGTTTTTGAAGTCGTGGTTGCCTACCGGCCCATCGTAGAACAAGTGCGCACGGGGTCCGAATACCACGATGGCCCCGTCCTGAATGCTGAACGTGGCGGGGTTTTCGGCGGCTTTCCAACCCGTCATGGTTTTTCCGTCGAAGATTTTAACCCAACCCTCGTCAAGCTTCGGAGTGGACCGGGGAGCGGAGAAAAAGTTGAGGAAGAGCGCGAAGACGAGGGCGCTGGCACCGATTTTTGCAAAAAGGCCGAATCGACTTTTCTTTGAGGTTGCTACGAACTGCATACGACGTGGGGTTTAGAGGTGTACGTGAATTGGAATGCGGGTGCCAAGTTAGTACAAAGAAGATTCGATTTTGCCGGGAAAGGCCCATCTTGCCGAACGATTCAACGCACCGAAACCCTTAAATCCAAAATACCATGCGCTGGTTAGGCAGACGCGAAAGCGACAACGTGGAAGACCGCCGGGGAATGAGCACCGGCGGCAAACTGATTGGCGGGGGCATCGGCACCGTCATCATCGCCATCATCGTTACCCTGCTTGGGGGCGATCCCTCGGAAATTTTGAACCAGTCCGCTTCTGGTCCCTCGGCGGTGGAGGCCCCCGCCAACCAGCAAGCCGACGACCAGGCCGCCAGTTTCACGAAAGTGGTGCTGGCCGACACCGAAGACGTGTGGGCAAAACTCTTTGCTGACCAGGGCAGCCAGTACCGCAAACCCACGCTTGTGCTCTTCCGGGGCGTGACCCAATCGGGCTGTGGCAATGCCTCCTCGGCCTCCGGGCCGTTTTACTGCCCCGTCGACCAGAGGGTGTACATCGACCTCTCGTTTTACGACGACCTCAAGGAGCGCTTCAACGCCCCCGGCGACTTTGCGATGGCCTACGTGATTGCCCACGAAATTGGCCACCACGTCCAGAACCAGATGGGGGTGTTGGGGAAAGTGGATGGCCTGCGGGGTCAGTTGAACCAGCGGGAAAACAACCGCCTCTCGGTGCGGCTCGAATTGCAGGCCGATTTTTACGCCGGGGTCTGGGCGCACCACGCGCAGAAAATGGCCAACATCCTGGAACAGGGCGACATCGAAAGCGCCCTGACGGCGGCCAATGCCATCGGCGACGACCGGATTCAGCGGGAAACCCAGGGCACCGTCGTACCCGACGCCTTCACGCACGGCACCTCAAAGCAGCGCGTGTACTGGTTTACGAAGGGCTTTAAATCGGGGGATTTGAGTCAGGGGGATACGTTCAACAGCCGGGAGGATGCGGAGTTGCAGTGAGTTGGAAACTACTTTTTTCGCCACGTTTCGATTACTTAATTCTCTACTGCACTTCGACCATCGTACCAACCGGTGCCCAGTCAAATAGTTTTTTCGCATCGGACCCACTCAGTCGGACGCATCCGTGCGAGCCGAAGTAGTCAAGTCCAAACGATTTTGCGTACGACATTGGAGTAACCACATGAGACTCATGAATGGCTATTCCTTGGTTGAAAAACATGGCGTAATCCATGCTTCGATTGAATTGGCGACTCACATAATCCCTGTGCTTACGATTAATGCTAAAAATACCTCTGGGAGTTGGGTTGTCCCTATCGCCAGTGGCACAGTCAAAGTTGTAAACGATTTGTGATCCCTCGTAAGCCGTGAGCGTTTGCCTGCTAAGATTTACGATAATGTGTTTACGGTGTCCCATGAGAGTTGGTTAATAAAATTCTTTTGACTTACTAAATTGAATGTCTGAGGTCTTCAATTCACCACCGCCAGCACCATCCCGTCGTGTTCCTTCGCCCCGACGGTTTGGATAATTGTCGCCGTCACGGCGGCATTTCCGGCCAACATCGCGTTGAGGCGTCGCACGCCGCGCACATTTTCGTCGGTCGAATCGGGGTCGAGGACCCGCCCCCCGCGAATCACGTTGTCGGCCACGATGAGTGTGCCGGGGCGGGAAAGTTTTAAGGCCCACTCGAAGTATTCCGGGTACGGCGGCTTGTCGGCATCGATGAAAATAAAGTCGAACGGCCCGGCTCCCTCCGCGTCGAGGACGGGCAGCACGTCGAGGGCCTTGCCGAGGCGGATTTCGATTTGGGAATCCAGCCCCGCCCGGACGAAGTTTCCCCGTGCCACCTCGGCGTGTTTTGGCTCAAATTCCAGGGTAATCAGCCGCCCGTCGGCGGGCAGGGCGCGGGCCATCCAAATCGTGCTGTACCCGCCCAGCGTGCCAATTTCAAGGATTTTTTTAGCCCTCACCGAACGGGCCAGCACCTGGAGAAACTTCCCCTGGTTGGCCGTCACGCTGATTTGTGGAATGCCCGCTGCGTCGATTGATTTCTCTACTGCCTCCAACGCATCGTCCGGCTCGACCAGCAGCCGGGCGATGTAGGCATCGACGTTTCCAAACAGATCGCTGTTCATGGGTTCGGAGTTTTCTTTGAAAATAGGTTCAACGAGGTTTATAAACAAACTCAATCGGCACCGGTGCACTGCCCACCGGGGGTGTAAACACGAGCGCTTCAGCACTCACCGAGACGACGGGCAATGTCTGCGTACGCGAAGATCCGGCCTGCGCGCCGTCGGTGGTGATGAGCAAGGTTTTCGCCGCCGAATCGTAGCGCCAGGTGCCGGTTTCGGTCTGCATCGTACCCGTACCATTTTTGGAAACCGCTTCGTAGCGGCCATCTACTTTGAGGTTCATCGCCGAGCCTTGCAGCCCTTCGCGCATGAGCGTCATTAGGTTTTTTTGGAGGCCGTCCATCCCGCTGGTATCCACCCGCATTCCGGCAAAACTCCAGTGACGCGCCAGGGTTTGGGCCTGACCACCCACGGGACGCAAAAGCAGGAAACTGCCGACCACCAGAAACGCACGTAGATTCATGCCGGAAAGATAGCACCACTCCCGTTTGAAAGTCAAAAGCTCCACCAATTCAGGGTTTTCCGAGCGCAGAGCGTAGGTTGCGGCTAAAATTCCGACCCACCCATGTCTCATACCCGCACTGAAATTCTTGCCGGCGTCTCCAGTTTTTTAGCCACGGCCTACATCGTCGTGGTCAATCCCACAATTTTAAGTCAGGCGGGAATGCCGTTTTCCGCCGCGCTGACGGCCACGGTGCTGGTCTGTTTTTTCGGGAGTCTGATGATGGGGCTGTACGCTCGAAACCCCATCGTGGTCGCGCCGGGGATGGGACTGAACGCGTTTTTTACCTTCACGGTCGTGAAGGGCATGAACGTGCCTTACCCGGTGGCACTCGGCGCGGTGTTCTGGGCGGGGGTGGTCTTTTTAGGGTTGTCGCTTTTCAACGTACGAACGTTGCTCCTGCGGGCCATTCCGCGCTCCTTGCGCTACGCGATTGCGGCGGGTATCGGCTTGTTCATCACGCTGATTGGTCTGGAAAATGCCCGGTTCGTGGTCGCCAGCCCGGCTACGCTGGTCACGTTTGCGAAGGTCAGCCCGCCGTTGCTGGTGTTCGTAGCGGGGCTGGCGCTGACTGCGGCGCTCATCCTACGGCGGGTGCCGGGGGCGGTGTTGATTGGCATTCTGGGAACGACGGCGCTGGCCGCGACGCTGGGTCGGGCCTGGGGCACGGAACCGCTCGTGGCCTGGAACGGAGCCTTTGCCGCCCCCGATTTCAGCCTGCTGTTCGCCCTCGATTTCGTCGGCTCGCTGCGCTGGGCATTGGTGCCAGTAATTTTTGCCTTCGTCTTCACCGATTTGTTCGACAGCCTGAGCACCTTCGTCGGGCTGGCCGAGGCGTCGGGGCTGGTGGACGAAAACGGCGAGCCGCGCCACGTCCGCGAATCGCTCCTGACCGATGCCTTCGCCACGCTGGGAGCCGGACTGGTGGGCAGCAGCCCCGGCACGGCCTACATCGAAAGCGCCGTGGGCATCGAGGCGGGCGGACGCAGCGGCCGGACGGCGGTGGTGGCGGCGTTGCTGTTTTTGCCCTGCCTGTTTTTGTCGCCGCTGTTGAGCACAATTCCGGCCGTTGCCACGGCGCCGGCGTTGGTGCTGGTGGGAGTTTTCCTGGTGAAACCCATGCTGAAAATCGACTGGTCGCAGCTCGACGAGGCGATTCCGGCCTTTCTGGCAATGGTGTTGATTCCGTTTACCTACTCCATCACGCAGGGCATTATCTGGGGTTTTCTGAGCTACACATTTTTAAAAGTGGTGGCGGGGAAAAGGCGGGAAATTCCGGCGATGCTGTGGGTGATCGATGGGTTTGCGGTGGCGGCGCTGGGGGTGGAGTGAAACTACGCGGGGAAGGTCAAAAACAAACCCCGACCCTGGCGTAGAACGCGGTGGGTCGGGGCTGGCTACTACGTTATCTCGGACTGACGAACGGCTCAAATCGTGCCGTGGTATAAATCTTCCATCTCAAAACACATCTCGTAATCGTTCCAGGAAATGTCAGTGTCGTGAACGACCTCGAAGACTTTGAATTTTTCCACGTCCATGTATTTCTTGACCATTGGGTTTTGATTGGGTCGCGACAGGAACGGCCAAAAATCCACGACGTTCCGATGCTCGTCGCTAAAGGTAAAAGCAATCCGATGACCGTCTACGTAACGGGCCTCGGTCAATACCACCTCATCCGAGAGTTGTGCCAGTGCTTTCGTTTTCACCACTACAGCTTTTTGGTAATTTTTTCGGGTTTCACTTCCGCGTTCAACACAAAATACGCATTCCACTTCGATGCGATTTCGACTGCTTTGAAATGCAACAACGCTTCCGCTTTAGTCAACTGGGCGGAAGGTAGAGGATTTTTAGCCCTTTTCTTTCGCCAGGTAATCGTAGCAAGTTGTCCATTTTCAAAGAGTAATTCCGCAATGCTCACGTATTCGTTGTACTCAACGTGAACATGAATCGGTAAGTGTTCCTTCGAGTAGAAAAAGACCTTCAGTCCAAAATACTCATACAGTTTAGGCATGGCTGAACGAATTACGAGTAAAAATACTATAGAGTCTGTTTAAAGTTTGTTTTTACGGCTGAGCCTACGCAGGAACTGTAGGCAGAAAGCCAGGTAGTGCAGGGCCAGCCAGTGCTGGGCACGTTGCTCAAAACGCACCAGCAGGGCCTTCAAGCTGTCAAGCCAGGCGTGGCTCTGCTCAATAAGTAACCGACGCTGGTACAATTGCTCATCGAAGTACAGGGCCCCCTCCTGGCGGCGGCCGTTGCGGGCGATATTGGCCTGGATGCCCTGGCGGTAGCAATGTTGGCGAAAATCATCGGTGTCAAAACCCGCGTCAGCATTCAGAAACAGGCCCTCAACGGCCAACCCTGCTTGTTTCAAAAGGCCGGTGAGTTGCCCGAAGACGACACCAAGTTGATAGCTGTCGTGATGCTCCCCGCTGAGGGCTTCACTGCAAGCCAGCATCTGGCCCTGGTTGTCGCAGACAAACAGTAGGTTCGTGGCCTGTGCCCGCTGGCGGGGTTGATAGCCGACTGCCTGGCCGCCTTTTCGGGCCCAGGTGTAACTACCGTCTAACTGCACGCTCGACAAATCCAGACTGGCGCGAAATTCGGTCAGCAGGGCAAGCCAAGCGGCTTGAAAGCTGCCATCCTGAGCCCACTTGCGGAAGTGGTGGTAGACGGCCTGCCAGGTGTAGTATTGCCCGCCGAAGAAGCGCTCGGTGGGCAACTCCCGCCACTGGCAACCGGTTTTCAACCGGTAAAGAATCGCTAAAAGAATCTGGCTGTGAGCAACTTTAGGGGGCATCCCCCGTCGGGCCTGACTTAAATGAGCCACCACATGCTTTTGAATAATATCTTTGTTGAGCACGGCGCAAAAGTGAGTTTTGGGTGTTTGGCGACTCCAAAATTCGGCTTTTTGCGCCGTCGCTATTTCTAAACTTTAAACAGGCTCATAAAACGCCTTCCTCAGCCGCAACGCCGTCGGGGAGAATTAGGCGCTATCCCATCTCCTCCTTCCCCACCCCATTCTTCCCGTTCCCCGGCACAATCCGTTCGCCCATTTGTTCGAGGAGTTTGAGGCCGAGGAGGCCGTTCATCGGGCCGCCCGTGCCGTTGTCGCCGCCGGTGATGAGGAGGTCGGGCATGAGTTTGATTTTTTCCTTACCGATGTGTTCCGTGATTTTAAGTTGGGTGAAGTTGCCCTCACCCATCGCGTTCACGGCCAGTTCGTAGGCTTCGGCGTTGGCTTTCCCAATCGCCAGGATGCTCTCGGCTTCGGCGTTGCCGGTTTTGGCAATTTTTTCGGCTTCGGCGGAAGCCACCAATTTCACCCGTTCGGCTTCGGCCCCGGCCTGGAGTTTGACCCGCTCGGCCTCCGCCGCCGCTTGAATTTTAAGGCTGCTAGCTTCACCCGTCGCTTTTTTCACGGCGGCATCGGCGATGCGCTCGGCGATGATGACGCCCTGGTCGGCCTTGACGATGTCTTTCTGAATGTCGGCAATGGCCGTTTCTTTTTCAAACGCCTGCCGGGTTTCCTGGGCTTTGCGTTGGGTTTCGTAGGTCACTTTCTGCTCCTCGGCCAGTTTGCGGTCGGTGAGGGTTTTCATCAGCGATTCGGGCGGCACGATGTCGCCGATGAGGGTGTCCACGCCGTTGACGTTGTACTCGGCCAGCACCTTGCCGATGTGGCTCCGGGCCGATTCCTGGCGCTCTTTGCGGCTGGTGAGAAAGGCAATCACGTCGGCGTCCTGGGCCGAGTTGCGGAAGTAGTTGCCGATGGTGGGTTCGAGTACCTGGCTGACAAGGTTGGTCATGTTGCCAAAGCGGGCAATCACCTTCGGGGCCTCGGTGGTGGGGATGTGGATGATTTGCGAGACGTCGAGGTTGAACTGGAAGCCGTCTTTGGAGCGCACCGAGATGGTCGAGAGGTTTTTGTCCAACTGATGCGACTCGCTGCGGGCGTTGGCCCAGTTGAGCACGAGGTTGGTGGTCGGCACCGGCTCCACGCGCATGATGAAGGGGTTGATGGGGTATTTGCCCGGCCCCAGCGGGTCAGCCCAGACGCCCTTGAAGCCCTTCGCCACGATGTTGCCGTGCCGGAATTCGACGCCGCTGAGGTCTTTGCCTTCGTCGCCGACGTAGCTAATGACCACGCCCACGTTGCCGATGGGAATTTCGGTCATTTTGATTTCCTCGATTTTCACGAACCAGGGGTTGAGGTTGTACATCCCCGACAGAATCACCTGCTGTTGCAGTCCCCGGTTACCGCCCGCGTTGAGGAAGGTTTCGGCGTCCTGAAAATTGTTGTGGCCCTCGACGGGCAGGCCCGCAATCTGCCCGCCCGCAATGGCCTCGCCGTCCTGCGTGGTGACGATGCCAACCATGTTTTCCTGAATCCGGGTGAGTTCGTGGAGTTGGATCTCAAACAAAAACGTGTTGAAGCGGTACGTGCCCGCCGTGATGACCGGCGCCTGCCGTCCCTTGCGCCCGCCGCCGCGCAGGAAGGCCTCGGCGTCCTGGTAGCTGTCGCAGGCCACTTTACGGCCCAGGATGCGGCCCGTTTCGACTTCTTTGCCATCTTTGGCCAGAATCAGCCCGATTTGCCCGGTGGGGATAATGGTCAGGGTTTCGAGTTTGATGTCGTACTGCCAGAACCAGTACCAGAAATAAATGCCGGGCGCGAGGGTTTTGGCCTGGTAGCCCGCCTCGCCGTCGGTGGCGATGAGGCGGCCTTCGGGAAGGGATTTTTTATCCCCGAACAATACGAATTTTTTCGTGACCAACCCCACGCGGTCTTCTGGCACCATCACGACTCCGAATAGCCTGAAAACCAGCCGGTAAAATAGAAAAAGCAGGACGACCGCGACGAGCGCAATCCCCCAGGGGAGTAGAGAAAGGGGCATGATGGAATTTGTTTTGGTTGAAGGTGGGCAAACGTACTCAACGGAAGAATCGGTGTTGATTCGGTTTGGGCCAAACCGCTGAAACGTTCCGATGAGCGGGTGAAACTAAGGAGGAATTTTGGGAGAACTACCCCCGGAATACCCCAACCGACCGTCGGACCGCCCCTGAAGGGGGCTTTCCTGCCTGGAATTTTGAAAGTGTCAGCAATGGAAAAGCCCCCTTCAGGGGCGGTCCGAGGGTCGGTTGGGGGTTTTTCGGGTTTTTCCCGCCGCATCCTCTATCTTGCGGCCCAATTCCAAGCAATTCCCATGAACATTCCGGCTACCCTACGCTATACGAAAGAACACGAGTGGATTTCCCTGGAGGGCGACATTGCCACCGTCGGCATCACCGATTTTGCCCAGAGTGAACTGGGTGACATCGTGTTTGTCGAAATTGAAACGACTGGTGAGACCCTGGCCGAAAACGATGTTTTTGGCAGCGTGGAGGCCGTCAAAACCGTCTCCGATTTATTTCTGCCCGTGGCCGGTACCGTGCTCGAAGTAAACCCGAAGGCCGTCGATTCGCCCGAACTGGTCAACTCGGATCCCTACGGCGACGGCTGGCTGATCAAGCTTCAGGTGAGCGACCCCGCCGAGGTAGACGGGCTGATGGATGCCGCCGCCTACGAGGCGCTCGTTGGCTAAAAAGGTGGCTCCGACCTCTGGTCGGAGCATTTCCCCACACCAAACCTTTCACTTCAGCCAACGCCGTAGGCAGCCCCAATTCATCCCGAAAGCCCAGCTGGGCTTTTTTTTTGCCAAATGAATTTACTCCTCCTTTCGGCCCGAATTCTCTTCCCCGGCTCGCCGCACCACGGGCAACGGCGCGACGTGTTGGTGGAAAACGGACGAATCGCCCAACTGGCCGAAAAAATCGATACCCCCGCCGACCAGACCCTGCGCAGCGACAACCTTCACGTGTCGGCGGGCTGGTTCGACCTCCGTGCCCACGCCAAAGATCCTGGTTTTGAGGCGAAAGAAGACCTAACGACGTTGAGCCGGGCGGCGGCGGCGGGCGGCTTTACCGAGGTGGCGCTCTTACCCAACACGAAGCCCGTCGTGCAAACGAAAGAAGGCGTGTTGTACGTCAAACGCTTCGGCGAAGGCCAACTCGTGCGGCTGCACCCGATGGCTGCCCTGACGCTGAAAACCGAAGGCGAGGATTTCACCGAAATGCTCGACCTGCACCACGCGGGCGCGGTGGCCTTCACCGACGGCGAGCACCCAGCCTGGAACGCCGACCTGCTCCTGAAATCATTGCAGTACCTGGCACCCGTCGGCGGACTAGTCATCAACCGGCCCGAAGAACCAACGCTGGCGAAGTTCGGGCAAATGCACGAGGGGCACGTCAGCACCCGGCTCGGCCTGAAGGGCATCCCACCAATGGCCGAGGAACTGATGATTGCCCGCGACCTGCGCCTGCTGGAATACCTGCTCGACCAGCCCGGCGCCGCCCGGCCCCGGCTGCATTTCGCGCTGCTGTCGAGTGCCGGGGCGGTGGAACTGGTGCGGGAAGCCAAAAAGCGCGGCCTGCCCGTGAGTGCCGACGTGGCCGCCCACCACCTCGCCCTGACCGACGAAGCCCTGACGAATTTCGATACGAACCTGAAAGTGTCGCCCCCCTTCCGCAGCGAAGCCGACCGCCAGGCGCTCTGGGCGGGCCTGGCCGACGGCACCCTCGACGCCATCGTGAGTGACCACCATCCCCACGACGTGGAAAGCAAGCACCTTGAATTCGACCAGGCCGATTTCGGGGCGGTGGGGCTGGAAACGGCCTTCGCCGTGGCGAATACGTTCAACGACAACCGGCTTTCGCTGGAAAATTTGATTGAAAAATTCACGGTGGCCCCGCGCCGTTTGCTCGGCCTTGCGCAGCCCGTTTTGGAAGAAGACCAACCCGCCACCCTCACCGTGTTCGACCCCATCGCCGAGTGGACCCCCACCGAGGCCGGGCTGCGTTCGCGGGCGAAAAATTCGCCGTTTTTGGGGGCGAGTCTGAAAGGACGGGCGCTGGCGGTGGTCAACAAAGGCCGGGTAGACGTCCTGTAACCGATGGGAAAAACTGCCTTTCTTCGCCCCGCGCTTCTTTTCGGTATGTTGGCCGGGTTGCTCTGTTTCGGGTATTTTCTGGTGCTGTACTACGCCGATGCCGGGCCGTTGAGTCCGCGCCGTAACCTGAGTCTGGTGTTCATCTGGATTTGCATGGCGCTGGCCGTGCGGCAGTTCAGCCGGTCGGCCCGCCGCCCCACGGATCGCCGCCCGATTCATTTTCTGGAAGGCTTCGGGATTTGCGTGGTCGTGGTGCTGCTGGCCTGTTTGCTCGATGGGCTGCTGGTGGTCGGTTTTATTCAGAAATTCGACCCGGATTTGATTCCCCGCACCATCGCCGAGTTCAAACGGCAGGTGCTCCTCGACCAGGGCCGGGTGAGTGAACAGTTTGGCAACAACCGCGATGGCCTGCCCGTCGATTTCAACGACGTGCTGCGCCGCATCGGTGAAATCAACCTCCGTTCCATTTTCTGGTCGAATTTTACCTTTGTTCGGCTGGTGCTAAGTTCTATGTATTCCGCGCTGGTTGCCGTATTTTTCCGCCGGATGAGTCTAATCTCCAACCACAAACCCTAAACCCCTACCCCAATGGAAAAACCCTCCACTGCCCGCGTCGCCCTGAAATGGGGCCTGATTTCAGCCGTGATCAGCATCGTGTACAGCGTCATCATGATCGTGATCGGCAAGTACCAGGACCCCTCCCTAAACGCCCTCAACATTGCCTTTGGCCTGGTTGTGGGCGTAGGAATTCTGATTTATGCCCTGAAGGAATTTCGCACCCTCAACAATGGATACCTTTCTTACGGTGAGGGCTTGGGCGTGGGCACGCTCACGAGCGGCGTGTCGGGAGTAGTAGCGGGCTTGTTTTCGTTTGTCTACCTGAAATTTATCGATGCCTCGGCCCTCGAAAAAAGCCTGGCGATGGCCCGGGACCAGTGGGAAGAAAGCGGCATGAGTGAGGAGCAGATCGAACAAGCCGAAAAATACACCACGATGTTTTCCAGCCCTGGGGTCATTTTCGTGTTCAGCGTATTCGGAGCCTTGCTGTTTGGCTTTATCCTCTCGCTCATCATCGCCGCCGTGATGCGCCGGGAAAAGCCGGTGTTTGAATAAAAAAAGGAGTGAGTAGTCAGGAGTGAGGAGAAAAAAAGGTCTTTTCTCCTCACTCCTGACTACTCACTCCTCGTTCCCATGCTCGCCATTTTCCGCAAAGAAATCAATTCCTTTCTTTCCTCGCTGGTGGGGTACGTCGTGATGGGCGTCTTCCTGTCGGCGCTGGGGCTGCTGCTGTGGGTGTTTCCCGACACGAGCGTGCTCAACTACGGCTACGCCGAACTGGGGGCGTTTTTCAGCCTGTCGCCCTACGTGTTTTTATTTCTGGCCCCCGCCATCACCATGCGGACCTTCGCCGAAGAACGGCGCAGCGGCACGCTCGAACTGCTGCTCACCAAGCCGCTTACCGACTGGGCGCTGGTGCTGGGGAAATTCCTGGCCTGCTGGTTCCTGATTTTCCTGACGCTACTCCCCACGCTAGTGTACTACGCCTCGGTCTATCAACTCGGCAACCCGGCGGGCAACCTCGACTCGGCGGCGGTAGCGAGTTCGTACCTCGGTTTGTTGTTGCTGGGGGGCGTGTTTGCCGCCATCGGCGTAGCGACTTCGGCCCTGACCGACAGCCAGATCGTGGCTTTTCTGCTGGCCGTGTTCGTCTGCTTTCTGCTGTACGTGGGCCTCGGTGCCCTGGCAAGTCTCGACGGCCTGGGCGGCGCGGGCTACTGGCTCGCCCAACTCGGCCTCGATGCGCAGTACAACGCCCTGGGCCGGGGCCTGGTCGATTCGCGCAATGTCGTTTACCTGCTTTCCTGGATCGCCTTCGCGCTCGTGCTCACCCGCCGGCGGATTTCGGTTCGATAAAAGGTTTGAGGGTTTGAAGTGGTTTGAGATTTGAAAGGTGCTTACCTCATTCAAACTTCAAACCCTCAAACTTTTCAAACCTCAAACCCCATCAAACTACCGCTTCACCACCACCCCGTCGGCCACGAAGCCCACGGCGCGTTCGGGTTTGGTGATTTTGGCGATTTCGGCCTTGCTCTTGCCCGCGTCTTCGGCGTAGTGCTGGAGGTCTTTCACCGAGGTGGTTTTCTGGAAAGCCTTGCCTTCAAACACCACCGTTTGCCCGGCAATGTCTTTCGGGACGAAGAACCCGTAGTCTTTAAACGTCACGCGCATCGTCTGACCGTCGGCGAGTTTTACCTTCATCCAGCAGCCCTTCACGGCACAAACCGATTCCACCGTGCCTTGTACTTTCGTGGCGAGGGTGTCGGCTCTGTCGAGGCGTTTCACCAGTTCGTCGGGCGAGATGGCCCCGGCGGGGTTGAATTTTGCGCCGTGGTAACTGGTTTGGGCCTGGGCGCTGGCGAAGAGGGCGAGGGCCAGCAGGCTGAGAAAGAGATTTTTCATTTGAAAGAATGAGTTGTTTTTTGGCAAAAATAGGTGCTTCTTCCCAACTTCCCGAACGTTTTAATCCGGCGTGGAACGCTTTCGGGAAGTTTACCCTAACTATGAAAATTGTTTTCCTTCTCACGACCCTTCTCCTAAGCGGCTCGTTCTCCCCAGCCCAGGGCCTCATCACCCAGCCCGGCGGCACGTCCGATTTCCCGAAAAAAACCCGCAACCGTACGGCCATAGTCGGCGCTTTTGCCGACGAGGTGGCGCTGTTGAAAAGCGAAATACAGGGCCGGAAAACCCGCCGGATCGAGGGCCTGGATTTCTACGTCGGGCGGCTGGCCGGGCGGCGGGTGGTGCTGGTGCGGGCGGGCATCGGCAAGGTCAACGCGGCCCTCACCACGGCGCTGCTACTCGAACACTTCCGGCCCCGCGAGGTGCTGTTCACCGGCATCGCGGGCGGCATGAACCCCGATTTGCAGCCCGGCGATCTGGTCATCGGCACCCGGCTCGTTCACCACGACTACGGGCGGCAAACGCCCCAGGGAATGCTGCGCCGCGCTACCCGTAACCCCTACACGTTTGCCGAGAACCCCGTCTTTTTCCCCGCCGATTCGGCCCTGGGTTTGCTGGCGAAGGCCATCGCCGACACCATCCGGCTGGAGGCCGTCAACGGGCAGCGTTCGCCCCGCATCAGGGCGGGGGTGATCGTGACCGGCGACGTGTTCATGGCGAACACCGCGCTGAACCGGCAAATCCGGCTCGAAACCGGCGGCGAAGCCGTGGAAATGGAAGGAGCCGCCGTGGCGCAGGTGTGTTTTCAACAACGCGTCCCCTTCCTCGTCATTCGCAGCCTGTCCGACAACGGCGACGACGCAGCAGTGGGCGACATCCGGCAGTTTTACGGCCTGGCGGCGCGGAACTCGGCGCGGGTGGTGAAGGCGGTGGTGGGGAGGCTAAAGTAAAATCAGTACTTCGAGAGTCTTCCACTTCGGTACATCCACTGCTTGAACCCAATGCCGATGGCGGGGAAAACATGGTAGCGGTCGAGATTCAACCGGGCGCTTAGAAAAATCCGGCTGTCGCCGTTGGGATGAAAAGGCATCTGAAATTCAACCTGAATGGGAACGCTCAGTACGCGGAATGAATTTTTTTTCAACCGAAGTGACCAGTAAGCCTTTTAGCCCGACGGGTTCTAAGGGGTCAAGCAAAAGTAATCGTGTATTTTCCACCAAACTGCCTGAGGACCTC
>CAXTIG010000011.1:18487-164545 GCA_964244295.1 uncultured Cytophagales bacterium | reverse complement strand
GGATGGCGTCGTTTGGATTCTATTCAGATCAATTTGCAAACCTTTCTCTGATTATTTATAAGACTTGTGCGATGAGTCTTGAATTTCCCGCAGATAGCGCAGATTTTCGCAGAACGAGTGCCATCAATTTCTGCGAAAATCTGCGGGACAGGCGTTTGTACGCGACTTTCGACGGCGTTGCGTAAGTTTTAAGAAGAGAGGGCTGAAATTCCACCCCGACGCTCACTTTTCACGGACCGAAAACGAGAACTCTTCCATGATCAGATTCGCCAGCAGTTTTTCGCAAGCCTCCCGCACCTGGGTTTCGGCGGCAGACTGGTCGGCGGCTTGTACTTCCAGCGTGATGTGTTTGCCAATGCGAACGTGGTCAATGGCGTCCATGCCCAGGTTGTGCAGGCCCAGTTTGACGGCCTTGCCCTGCGGGTCGAGGATTTCTTTCTGGGGCATGACGGTGATGTCGGCGAGGAAGGTCATTTTCAATTGGGAATTAGGAATTAAAAATTAAGAATTAGGAAGCGGATTTCTCCGGTTGAGGTTGTTGACCACCGACAGTAAAATGTAAAGACCAACGACAACCGGCACCGCCGCAAACCGGAGCAAAATCAGCAGCGGCACCGCCAAGCCCAGGAAAACAAATTTGACTTCGTTCTCCCGCCAGCCAAAGGTTTTGAATTTCAAGGCGAAAAGTGGCAATTCAGAAACCATCAGCAGTGACATTCCGACGCTGTACGTCGCCAGTACGAACGGGTTGCCAAGCCAGCCGCTCAGGTGGGGTTGAAACGCCAGCATGGCCGGAAACGCGGCCACCACCAGCGCGTTAGCGGGCGTGGGTACGCCGATGAACTGGTCGGTTTGCCGGGTATCGACGTTGAATTTTGCCAAACGCAACGCCGAACAAACCGCTACGACGAACGCCCAGTATGGGAGCCACCTCGAACCGCTCAGGGCTTTGTTGCTAAGGGTAACGCCTGTCGCCGGGTCGGGACTGAACTCGTAGGGAATTCCACCCATCAACTGAAACAGCAAAAAGGCGGGCAGCACGCCGAATGTTACCACGTCGGCCAGCGAGTCGAGTTCCTTGCCGATGGGCGAACTCACGTGAAGCGCCCGCGCCACGAAACCATCGCCAAAATCCAGCACCGCCGCGAGTCCGATCAGCGCCGAGGCGGCGAGTGGATTGCCTTGAAACACCGCTAAGATGCCCAGACACCCACAGAGCAAATTGCCGCAGGTCATCGCGTTGGGAAGGTGCCGGAGGAGGGTCATCGGGCAGCTTCGGCGAGTAAAAACGGGTTCGTCTGGCGCTCCAGGCCGATGGTCGTTTCGGGGCCGTGGCCGGGAAAAACGCGCACGGCATCGCCCAGGGGCAGGAGTTTGCTGCGGATGCTGCGCATCAGGGTTTCGTAATCGCCACCGGGTAAATCGGCCCGCCCGATGCTGCCACGAAAAAGCACGTCGCCGCTGAAACACAGGTTTTCGGTTCGACTGATAAACGCCACATGGCCTGGGGCGTGGCCGGGTACGAGCAGCACTTCCAATTCGGAGGCCCCGAACCGCACCAAGTCGCCCTCGCGGAGCAGGATTTCGGGCAACAGTTCTTCGTAGTCGGGAAAGCCGTAGTGAGGGGCGTAAAACGCCGCTGCCCGCAGCACGGGCAGGTCGTCGGCGGGAAATTGCAACACGACCCCGAACGTGCGGGCCACGAAGGCATTACCCAGCACGTGGTCGACGTGGCCGTGGGTGTTGAGCAGGCCCACGACCGTCAGGGATTTGGTTTCAACGAAGCGCTTCAGTTCGTTGCGCTCCACTGCGTTGGCGCAACCGGGGTCGAGGATGACCGCCTGCCGGGTGTCGTCCCAGAGGACGTAGGTGTTTTCGGAAAGGGCGTTGAAAACGAAAGCCTGGTATTGAATCATGCCGGGGTCAGAGCGGATATGCCGCAAAGGTAGGGCGAATTTTTTTTGCGGAAGCCAGGGATTAGAAGGCGGGGGATTTGCTGAAAGCGTGGTCGGGTGCAGGGTTCGGTCAACGCGGTTCGGCCACGCCTGATCCTGCCCTTGGCGTTGCCCGGCGAAGAATCCTACTTTTGGGAAAACGAACCGACGAGCGAATGAAAAAGACAATTTTTTTAATCGGGCTGAGCGCACCGCTCCCGACCCGCAGTTGGGCGCAATCAATCCCGGCGGGGCAAAAGACGGTCGTCTGGGAATTTACCTACCTCCGTTCGCTGCCCGGTCAGCACGAGCGGCTGGCGCAATTTATCCGGCAAAACTGGTTCGCGATGGACAGCGTCGCCACCCGACGCGGGCTGATGACCGAGTACAAACTCCTGGACGCGGGCGAGAAAGCGCCCGGCGACTGGAACCTGCTCGTGGCCGTGGCCTACCCGCAGGAAAAAGGATACGAGGGCATTCAGGCCGAATTCGAGGCCATTCGGAGTCAGCACGTCAAACGCCCCATCGACGGCCTCGACCTGGCTCAATTGGGGCGAATTGTCACTGCTCAGAAACTGCGCGAGCGGGCGGGTAGGCGTGCCAGCACGGAATCACCCCCAGGCAAGCCGTGATTGAAGGGTGCGGCGGAAAAAAAATCGATACTCTCCGAACTTTCTTTACCGAACGGTCGGTTTCAGCCACAAACACAGCAATCCGATGGCTTCCGTAAAAGTGATGCACGACGTGGTAATCGATAAACTGCTGACCATTTTTCGGTCGGTGGGCTACGATGGGGCTTCGATGGCCCAGCTTGCCCAGGCCACGGGTTTGCAGAAAGCCAGTTTGTACCACCGCTTTCCTCAAGGCAAGCAGGCCATGGCGAAAGCCGTACTCGATTTCATCGACGCTTCGAGCCAGACCGGCATCGTCGATGTCCTGCTTGACTCCTCGACGCCACCCGCCGACCGCCTGAAAACCGTGCTGGCGGCCATCGATGCGCTCTACGACGGGGGGCAGCTCGGTTGCGTGCTGCGGGCTTTGTCGCTCGGCGCGGCGGCTTCGCTGTTTCGGGAGCAAATCGCCGGTATTTTCGGGGGTTGGATTCGGGGCTTCACCCGGTTGGCCCTCGATTTGGGCAAGCCCGAAGCCGAGGCAAAGCGGCTGGCGCAAGGGGTCGTCGTTCGGGTGCAGGGCGTCCTGATTCTTTCCCAAACCCTCGGCCAACCCGAGTTGTTCCGGCAGGCGCTGAACGAAATCAAAAAAGATTTTTCAACCAAAAAGTAAGTCACCCCTTCGAGAACAAGGGTGACTTGTGGCTAAAATTTTTGCCGAACGTCCGGTAAAATTTGTTTTTCTTTTTTTCACCAAAAACCAATTCCAATCGCATGAAAACCGCGCTGATTATTCTCTCCGACCCCCACGCGGGCACCGACGACGCCAACGGCAAACTGTTCAACGCCTTGGCCGCCGCCTACGATTTCAAACAAGCGGGCGAAGAGGTCTCCATCCTTTTCCAGGGCGCGGGCACGCGCTGGCCCGCCGAACTCAAAAAAGCCGAAAACCCCTTCCACGCGCTGTTCAACGCCGTCGAAGACAAAATCCAGGGCGTTTCCTGCGGCTGCGTCGATGCCTTCGGGGCCAACCCGTCGGGCTATGACCTGGTCACGACCAACGCCGTGCCGGGTACCACGGGCCTGCCCAGTTTTGTGAAATTGCAACAGGACGGCTACCAGATTATCACGTTCTGAACCGGCCCACCGGGTCGGAGTATGCCCCGACCCGGTGGTTTTCACAGATTTTCCCTGGTTCCAACCATGAACGTAACCAGCCCTTTCCACCCCGGCGAATTGGCCGTGCAGGCCAACGTCGGCGAAGACCAGATGGCCCGGCGCAACGGCCAGGTCATCACCGACCGCATTCCCAAGGGTGCCCTCAACTTCGTCGACAAACAGCCGATGGTCGTGGCCAGTAGTCTCGACGCCGACCAGAATATCTGGACTTCGCTGCTGGCGGGGAAACCCCACTTTGTGTTGGCCGAAACGCCCTCGCTGGTTCGGCTGAACCCCGATTTACTCGTCTCCGCCCGCGATGATATTTTCTGGAGCAACATCGCCCGGCACCCCGTCGTGGGGTTGTTGTTTATCGAACTGAGTTCGCGGCGGCGGTTGCGGCTCAACGGTCGGTTGGAGGCCGCCGGGAGCGACCTCCTACTCACGGTCGGCGAGGCGTTTCCGCTGTGCCCCCGTTACATCCAACGGCGCGAAATCGAGGTGACCGCGCCCAAAGGATTGCCCGCTGCACCCACGCTTACGGGCACCGAACTGAGCTTCGAACTAAGCGGCTGGATTGGCGGGGCCGACACGTTTTTTGTGGGCAGCGCCCACGACGCCGAGCACGTCGATGCCTCCCACCGGGGCGGCAAGCCGGGTTTTGTGCGGGTCGAAAACGCCCAAACGCTGCTGATTCCCGATTACACCGGCAACAGCCTGTTCAACACGCTGGGGAACCTGACGGTCAATCCCAGGGCCGGGTTGCTTTTCGTCGATTTTGAAAGGAGCGAAACCCTGCAACTCAGCGGCCGGGCCGACCTGCTTTTCGGGCCGACCGATGAGGCCGACGACACCGGCGGCACGGGTCGCCGCTGGCGGTTCCACGTCGAATCCTGGCGGCGGCAGGCCAGCCTGCGTGGCATCGAGTGGGCTTTCGTGGAGTATTCACCGTTTAACGTGTAGCACCATGTTTCGACCGTTTCGCGTGGTTCAAAAAATTCAGGAAAGCCAAACCATCACCTCGTTTTACCTCGAACCCAACGACGGCGGGCCGCTGCTCCGCTACCAGCCGGGCCAGCACGTCACGCTACGCCTCACCCTGCCGGGCCGGACCGGAGCTTTGCTGCGGTCGTACACGCTTTCGGAGGCCCCCGGCCATCCGCATTACCGCATCACGGTCAAACGGGAGGGGACGGGTCTGGTTTCGGGCTTTCTCCACGATATGGTTAAAGTTGGCGATGTGGTGTTCGCTGCCCAGCCACAGGGCGATTTCTACCTGCCCCTTGCCTCGCGCCGGCCCGTCGTGCTGCTCAGCGCGGGCGTGGGCATCACGCCAATGCTGAGCATGGTGGAAGCCATTGCCCAGGAGCCAGCCCCCCGCGAGGTGTGGTTTTTACACGGCAGCCGGAACGAAAGGGGGCAGGCGATGCGCCAGTACCTGCGGAATCTGGCCCTGGCGCATCCCAAAATCCAGGTGCATTTTCACCACAGTCAGCCGGACGCCTGGGAAACGGCGGGGCAGGAGTACGACGCGGTCGGGCGGCTCGACGTGGCTTTTTTGCAACGCCAGTTGCCCAGTCCCGATGCCGACTTTTACCTCTGTGGCCCGCCCGCCTTCATCGAAACCCTCTACGAAGGGCTACGAACCTGGGGCATTGCCGATGAACGCTTGTTTTACGAGTATTTTGGCGCGGGAAAATCGCTTCGCCCGCCGACCGGGACGGCGCTTTTTTCCGCAACCGCGTACACCGTCGGATTAGCCCGGTCGGGTCGTCGGCTGGCTTGGACGGGCGCGGAGGCCAGTTTGCTTGATTTGCTCGAAGCCCACGCGGTGTACCCGCCCAGCAGTTGTCGGCAGGGTACCTGCCTGACGTGCAGCACGGGCTTGGTTTCAGGAGAAATTGGGTACGAACCGGAGCCGCTGGCCGAACCCTTCGACGGGGACATTCTGGTTTGCTGCGCCCAACCCCACTCCGACCTGATTTTGGATTTGTAAACCCATGAATCCATCCGAAATCCCCCTGCAGCGTTGCCGGGAACTGGCCGCGCAAGCCGCCCAAACGGGCAACGCGCCGGTCGGGGCGGTGGTGATTCGCCGGGGCATCATGGTTGGCGAGGGGCGAGAAGCCACCCGGCCCACGGGCGACATCACCCGGCACGCCGAAGGGGAGGCCATCCGGGACGCCGTTCGCCAAACTGGTTCGACGGACTTATCGGATTGCAGCTTGTACACCACCCACGAGCCTTGCATTCTGTGCTCGTACGTCATCCGGCATCACCGAATCGGTGCGGTCGTGTTTGAAGCGACCGTGCCAGCGGTGGGCGGGGCGAGTTCGCCGTACCCGATTCTGCTGGCCGACGACGTGCCCGGCTGGGCACCGCCGCCCGGCGTGTGGGTCGGCGATGGGCAGCTCCCGCTGTCGTTCCGGGCGTTTACGCGCTGACTTGTTTTTCTTTTTTTCATCCCTGAAAAACCCTTTTCCCATGAATTCACCCCTTAAACCGCCCTTCACCGCCGAAACCGCCCGCGCGAAAGTGCAACTGGCCGAAGACGCCTGGAACACCCGCGATTCCGAACGGGTCGCGCTGGCCTACACCGAAGATTCCGACTGGCGCAACCGCGCCGAATTTTTCAGGGGCCGGGAAGCCATCCGGGAGTTTTTGCGCCGGAAATGGAAGAAAGAACTCGATTACCGATTGATGAAGGAACTCTGGGGTTTTACGGAAAACCGGATTTCGGTTCGCTTCGAATACGAATGGCGTGACGCCGACGACCCGGCGCAGTGGTACCGAACGCACGGCAACGAACACTGGGAGTTCGACGAAAACGGCCTGATGCGCCGCCGCGACATGAGCGCCAACGATGTGCCGATTCAGGAAAGTGAACGACGGTACCGGGGGTGATTGGCCGGCCGGGGGGGCGCTACGTTGCAGCGACCTTGCACGGTGACGGTGCTGTCGCTGAGGAAGCGGTACGTGGCCGGGATGGAATCGGCGGGTTCGCTTTTTTCGTTCGGAAAATCGACGCAGAAGGCGGCTCGGCTCGTCGATTTGGTACTGCCCGCGCAAAGCGCGTTTTTGAAAGCCCCAAAGTGTGGTTCGGTACCAAGTCGTTCGGCGTTGGAAGTCGAAGGGCCGACTTTTCGGAAAAATTAAAACAGACTGGAAACTTTTCATTTGTAACGCTGTTACAGCGCCATGAAAGACGAGATTCTGAAAAGTGCTTTACTCATCGCCGAACGCGACGGCTGGGAGCAGGTCACGACCCGTCGAATCACGAAAGAATTTGGCTATTCTACCTCCGCCATTTACCACTACCTCGGTGGCAAGGGTGATTTGCTGACGGAATTGCAGTGCCGGGGGTTCGAGCAATTGAGAACCCACACCCAGACCGCCGCCGACCGGTTTCCCACCGACGCGGCCGCCCAACTCCGGGCGGTGAGCGAAGCGTTCTGGGGCTTTGCCCACCAGCACCGCCCACTCTACGAGTTGCTGCTCGGCCTGGCGGCGGTACCCTGCAAAGGCCCTTCGGGCGAGGAAATGCGCAAAGCCGGGGCCGTGATTCAAGCGATTCTCAAGCAATTGTCCGATGCCGATACGTCGGGTCTGTTCATGAACTGGTGGGCGCTCGCGAGTGGGTTCGTGGCGATTTCTTTCGGGGCAACCGAGGCCATGCGGCCCTTCGTCTACCAGTCGTTTCAGGTCGGCATCGATCGGTTCATCAAAAGCTTGTAATTTTTTTTACCCTTTTTATAACACTGTTACAATCATGAAACGAAACCGACTTGTTTTTTACGGTTTACTGACCGTCGTGAGTGCGCAATTTGCTGCGGTGGGGGTGTTGAAACTCGTGCAGTTCCAACCGCTTTACTTCCAATTGGCGGAACTCCACATTTCGCCCGGATTGGGGCTGGGCATCGGCATCCTGGAAGTACTGGGAGTGTTTGGCTTGTGGATTCGCTCCACGCGGGCGGCGGCCCTGCTGGGTTTGCTCCTGCTGGCTATTTGCGCGGTTGCCGTCCATTTCGGGGCGGGGGTCGAGCTGTCGAAGGCCGCACCGGCCCTCTTCTCGACCCTCGTCCTAACCACGCTCGTGTACCTCAATAACCCCGTTTCTGCCAAAAATTTAATACGTTCTCCATCCCCAAACAATTTTTTATGAACCAGGCAAAAAATGCGCTGTTGGTCGGTGCCACGGCGGGCATCGGCAAGGAAACGGCCCGGTTACTGGCCAACGACGGCTACCACGTCATCCTCGTGGGGCGAAACCAGGCGGCGGGCGAGCAACTGGCCCGCGAATTCGGCGGCACCTTCATCCAGGTCGACGTATCGCTACTGAGCGAAGTGCGCCGGGTGGCCGAACGAATCAAAGCACAGGTCGCGTCGCTCGACCTGATTATTCACACCGCTGACGTGCTCCGAATCAAACGCCTGGAAACCGCCGAAGGGTTGGAAGTATCCATTGCCACCAACTACTACGGGCGGTTTTTGCTCAACTACCTGCTGCTCGACGAAGCGCCGGGCTACCAGCCGACCCGCATTGTCCACGTCGCGGCGGCGGGTATTCCGCCGGGGAAAAATTTTCGGGAAAAGTTTCCAATTGCCGCCGACGCGAGCAGTTTCACGGGTCATAACGTGGGTCAGGTTGCCAATGATTTCTACGGGCTAACCCTGGCGGGGCACCGGCGGAATCGGGGCACGCGCGTGAATATCCTCAACCCCGGCATCGTCGACACCGACATCCGGCGACGGGCCGAAGGCGGGCCGATTCTGCGGGGGTTGATGGGCGTAATGGAATGGCTGATGGGGCCATTTACGCAAACGCCCAGCGAGTACGCCCGGTTGGTGGCCGCCATCGCCACGGGCAAGCATCCGGTCGCCGACCAGTCGGTGCTGATTAACCGGAAAGGGAAAGCCGTGAAACCCTCGGCTCCGCTGGTCGATACGGAATTGCAGCGGTACGTCTGGGAGCAAACGGAGCGGGTAGTGGGGATTCGCACGGCGGGGGTGGTCCAGTCGTGAGACCGTCCGACGGGCGACGGGAAGTATGGCCAGGGTCTCCGACCTATCAGCCCGTCACTTTTTGACCCGAATCCGGCGGTAATCAAGCACCAGCGAGAGGCTGTGCGCCGACAACTGGTCCGACCGTTGGTAATACGCGTAGCGGACATCGATGGCCCGCCAGGAATAGGCACCCGAGCAAGGCCGGTGCGGAGCGTACCGCAGGCTTAACCCCAATTTGTAGCTGCTGAAGGCCGACAAATCGTAATCGGAGGTGTAGAAAGCGGCATCGGGGGCGTGTTGGGCGTAGGGCTGGAAGTACCGGGCCGCCGTCTGCACGTAAAACCGGGCGAGGGGCGAAACCGTTACGAAGGGCGTCACCCGGAGGGGGATTTCGAGTTGAATGGTTTGGGAAGAGATCCCGTACGAATCCCGGTAATACCGGTAATACGAGCGGAGGATAACCTGCTTGGAGGCAAACCAGGCCAGTTGAACGCCCAGCGGGATTTTCCAGCGTTCGCCGGGGAGATTCTCCACTTTTTTCGTTCGCGCGGCATCGTTGAAATACACCCGGTGAAAAGGCGTCGAGAGTAGCCCCTGCTGGTAGGTCAGTTCAGGGTACAACGCCACCTGAATTTTCCGGTTGATGACTTGGTGGAGCGAGGTAGTCAGGTTAAACGAGGTCCGGCGGTAGGTATCGAACCACTCCTGGTTGCGCAGTTCGACGGGGTAAATCAACTTGGTGGGCCGGAAGTACCCCGGGTTGACCCGTCCCCAGCGCAAATCGTCGAAAAAAGCCTGGATGCCCACCGTCATCTCCCGCGAGCCATCGGCCTTTTGGTGGGAAAGCGACACCCCGACCGGCACTGAAAAATAATCCGATTCGAGCGAAAACCCCGTTTGAATCCCGGCCCGAAGGCTGGGGTTCCGCAGCCGACGGCCGTAGCCCACGTCGAGGTGGCCCCGGTAATCGACCCGCGAGGCCGACGATCGGACGTAGTCGATTCGATCCGTCGAGGCCGACGTGACCACATCGACGCCCGCGTTTACCCGGAGGGTATGAATGGAATCGGGCCGGTGGGTGATCGCGATTTCCGGCGCGTAAACCGTTAGTTCCTCCGTACCTTCTCCCCCCGTTACCGCCGAATGGGTGCCGTTTTGGCGGTAGCAGGAAAGGAGCAGTTGAATATCGGTCGTGGCGAGCGTTTTCTTGGTGTAGGCCGAATCGCGCGCCGGTTGCGCCGACGCGCCGAGGGCGGCCATCCACAGTCCGATGGTCAGGTAGTGCTTTTTCATGCGGCCTTAATTACAACCGCAGCCGCCGCTGGCTTTGCCGCCCCCGCCCCCTACGCTGCCTTCCCGGTAAGCGTTGATGGTTTCGTCGAATTTTTCAATCGGCCGTTTTCCCAACTGCATGTTTTCATCGTTGAGGTAAATCCGCTGGTACGGTTTGACGGTGGTGCAGCATTGGGTGGCAAAGGCAATCAGGGCCATAAAAAGCAGGCGGCCCGAGCGGTTAAGTAGTCGCATGGACAGTGAGGTGTTTAGACGTAAAAACGGCATTCTGATCGTCGATCAGCAGGCAATGCGTGTGGGGAATCTGGTCGATGAGGTGGAGGCCGACCGCCGCCCCCGTCACCGTAACGACCGTCGCCAGCGCATCCGACAGTTCGGCCGTCGGGCTGACCACCGTCACGCTGTTCAGGTAGTGCGTCGGCAACCCCGACCGGGGGTCGAGGTTGTGCGAATACCGGACGCCCTGGTGTTCAAAAAACTGTTCGTAATTTCCCGACGTGGCGACCGACGCATTCCGAATGGGCAACCAGAAACGCATCCGATCCGGCTCCGTTGGGTCGGCGATGCCGATTTTCCAGTCGCTGCCGTCGGGTTGGGTGCCCCAGGTCGTCAGGTCGCCGCTGGCGTTGATGACGCCGTGATTTACACCCCGCGCTTCCAACACGGCGCGGGCGCGGTCGGCGGCGTAGCCTTTCCCGATGGCCCCGAAGCCAATGCGCATTCCTTTTTTTTGCAGAAAAATCCGATTACCGGGCAACAGCCCGATGTGCCGGTACCCAACCCGTTGCCGCACCGTGTTCAACCGCGCCCGATCGGGGAAACCAGCCGCCCCCCGTTTGAAATCATACAGCGGCTTCAAGGCGCCCGCTGATACGTCGAAGGCCCCCTGGCTGAGGCGCGAAAGCTGCACGCAACGTCCGAGTAATTCATACACCTCGGCTTCGACCGATACGGGTTGGAGGCCCGCCTGCCGGTTGATGCGCGCCGTTTCGGAGGTCTCCGTAAATTCGGTGAGCAGGGCTTCGATCCGTCGAATTTCAGCGATACCCGCCCGGAGGTGCCCTTGACCCCGCTCCGGGCTTTCGTCGACCACAATCAATTCAAAATCGGAACCCATCAGCCGGGCGTTGACCTGGCAGCGGTGTAGCATAGCCCATTCGGTTGAGGATGCGTTGCAGTTCAGCGATAAACGTCGCGGGTGTTGGCCGGAGGAGCGAGAGCGGCGCCCGGTTTTTCTGGTCCGAACTAAGCACCACTAGTTTCGGAAAAGCGCCTTCCTGGTTGTGGGAGTCGGCCAGCTTCTCGTAGGCGGCTTGCCAGGAATGGTCCGGTTTTTTTCGCTGCGGAAAATCCGCCTTCAGCACGATGAGGTGCTGTCTGGCAAAGCGCAAAAAAGAAGAGTCGGACAGCACCTCCCGCTCCAACCGGATGCAGGGAGCGCACCAGTCGGAACCGGAGAAGATCAGCAAAACGGGTTTTCCCGAAGCCTGGGCCAGGGTAAATGCCTGGTTCGGGTCGGTCAGAACCTGCGCCGGCCGGACGGACTGTGCCGGACTACCCGACACCGACAGTAGCCCCAAAAAACAAAAAATCAACCAAAGCCAAAGACTGTTTTTGATACGCATGGATGGAGTCGGAGCAGTGAGTCAGTGAGGGCTGTAGCTAATGGCAAGCGACAAGCCGGGAATTAGTTGCGTATTTGCCCCGATGTTCTGAGTGGGGGGCAGCGCGGCTCTTACGTTGACCCAGCCGGTTACCAGGGAGGTCAACCGGTAGCCAAATTTGATTCCGGGTGCCAAATAGGTCAGGTTGTTCAGGTAAGCAGCGGTAAAGGTTGAGTTCTTGTCATCGTAAGAACCGTTTTTGTTACTCAGGCGCAGGTTGGTGTTGAAAATCAGCAATACCTTCTTTTGCGGCCCCAACTGCTTTCCAATTTGAAAAGCCCCCAACGTCTGGCTGCTGTACTGGTTGGTTCGGTAGGCAAATCCCACTTCGACGCTGGTAAAAAACGTGGCGTTGCTGTACCCGACCAATGCACTGGGCTCGAGCGCCAGCGCATCTTCTCCACTGCGCAACCCCGTGGAATTCTGATACGTAGCCGTGGGCAGGGCGGCGTTTAACTTAGCCGAAAACACGAATCCACGGTTCTTGTAAAGGGCGTAGGTCAGCCCTATCTGAACGTTGGAAAAAGCACTTAAAGCACCATCCGTAACGCCCGACGGCGGTGCGTTCGAGGTGGCGGTGGATTTAGCCAGGGTGAAGGGAACAATGGCCGTCACCATCAGGTTGTCCATAATTCCGTATTCGAAGTACCCCTGAATGGAATTTTGAACCAATTGCTTATCCAATTGAACCAACTCATCGTAGGTTTTCAGGAGCGCAGTGTACCGGTACAGGGTAAACCCGATCTGGCTGTAGTACTCTCCTTTTTGCCTGGTCCAAACTTGTTGAGCCTGGGTCGGAGTCCCATTCAAAAAAAGGACCATCAGGAGGAGTATGCTTTTCACAGGGTCCGGAAAACAAAGCAACTGCACTGAAGTTTTCGGGAAAGTCATGGCTGATGGTCAGTTGCGCAAGTCCTTCGGTGAGGCTTAGTTTTTCTTCGGGTGAAAGATGAAGGTTCGATGGGCAAGGGCGGGACATTTTCGACCAAACTACCCTTTTGACCCGGTCAACCCCTTGGTTTGGTCGAGTCGTTACGGGTCAATCCCTCGCCGGGAATAGCTTTGACCTACTTCATGATTCTGATGGCTGATTCTCTCTTTTCCGCCTCCATCGACCGTTGGTTGCTCGACCCCCGCTACCGAACCCGGCGGTACGGACTGTATTGGTCATTGGCGGGGCTGCTGGTAGCAACCGGGCTTTGGGATTCGCTGCGATCCGTTACGGAACGCGTCGAACCCGCCGCCCGTCCCAAAGCGTACGGTTTTGAAGTGGGGTATGCCGTCGCCATCCTGGGGGCGCTGGCCTTCAACCTGAGCGTCCTCATTCCCAGGGTGCTGCTCAAGACCCGGCAGGTGAAATTGTATCTGGGCTGGGTGCTGTTAATTGGTCTGGTGTTTAGTGTGCTGGACACCTTGCCGTTTGGGTATAAACTAAAAGAGTACGTCACCCGAACGCCCTGGCAACTGGCTTTGGAGGTGTGCGAAGGGGTCGTTTTTGTCGGCTCTCTACTCGTCAGCATCGCGGTCTTAACGTTGTTGAAAACCTGGATTCACGACCGGGAACACATCCGTCAGCTTCAAACCGATAGTTTGAGGAATGAGTTGGCGGCGTTGAAAGCCCAAATCAATCCGCATTTTTTGTTCAATACGCTCAATGCCATTCACGTCCTGGCCAAACTCCGGTCCCCGGTGACGGCAGATGCCCTCGTTTCGCTCGCTGACCTGATGCGGTATCAGTTTCACGAAGACATCGGCGATTGGATTCGGATCGAAGACGAAGTGCAGTACGTGGAAAATCTGCTGACGCTGGAGCGGTTGCGAAAACCAGCAACCGACGTTCAACTCCGGGTAAGCGGCCTCAACGGGCAGTTTTTGGCCCCTTTCCTGCTTTTGCCCTTCATTGAAAACGCCTTCAAACACGGCTCCGCTACGCCAACCCGCCCCGGCCCGTTTATCTACATCACCCTCGAAGCCGTCGGGGATGCCGTTCGTTTCAAGGTCGAAAACTCGTACGTTCGCCCCCGGAAGCCGGTGAACGGGGGCGGCATCGGCCTGGCGAACGTCCGACGCCGGTTGGAGTTGCTGTACCCAAATCGGTACGAACTTGCCATTGACGCCGCCGAGTGCCGGTTTACGGTCGAGTTGCACCTGACCCGCCTGGGCGATCGGCCCCTTACTTCATGACCATGACCTGCCTGCTGGTTGACGACGAACCCCTGGCCCGACAGGGGCTGCACTTGCTGATCGCCAACGCGCCCCAACTGACCGTCGTAGGCGAAGCGGAATCGGCCCGGGAAGCGGCCGATTTTCTGGGCCAGCACCCGGTCGACGTGTTGTTTCTGGACATCGAAATGCCGGGCGTTTCGGGCCTGAACCTGCTCAAAACCTTGCCCCGGCTACCGATTACCATTCTGACGACGGCGTACCCGCAGTTTGCCCTGGACGGGTACGAGCTAAACGTAACGGACTACCTGCTCAAACCCATCCGGCTGGAGCGTTTTCTCAAAGCCGTTCAAAAGGCGGCTTTGCAGCACCAGCACCAACAGGAGCCGACTTCCGGGCCGGATACGCTGTTCGTCAAAACCGGTCGGAGTTACGTTCCGGTGGACCTGGCCGACATTCGGTACATCGAAGGCCTGAAGGATTACGTCGTGGTGCACACGACCACCGGCCGATTAGTGACGGCGCTCACGCTGAAGAACCTGGAAGGCACGTTGCCGCCCGCTCAGTTCCGGCGGGTCAACAAATCCTGCATCATCAGCCTGAAGCACATCCAGCGCGTGGAGACCGATCTGCTCGTGGTGGGGGGCCGGGAGATTACGCTCGGCGACAGTTACCGCACGGCCTTTTTTCAGGAAGTTGTTCAGGGGAGGAAGCTTGGCTTGTAAGCTACCGTCACTCAAACGGCGTGGGAGTGACGCGACTCCTGCCGCTTGAGTGGGGCGCAATCGGGACCAAAATCCCTACTTCCCCTTCACCGCCACCCGCTTGTAATCGTACGAAAGCGTGGCAAACACCCCCAGCCCACCCTGGACGTTGCTAATGACCTCGCCCGAAGCGGCAAACGGATTGACGTTGGCCTGCCGGGCGCTCTGCGCGGTACTCAGAAATTTGTAGTAGTCTTCGGTGCAGTGGTAGAGCGTGGCGTGGATGGTGTCGCCCGGCACGAAATCGTAGCCCGACCCCCAGTTGATTTCGTCGCCGTTGCTGAAGGAATCGTCGAGTAAACTGCTGGAGGCCAGCGTATCCACCCGCAGGTTGCGGGTCAGCGTCAGGCGGTAAAAATTCTTTTCTTTTGGGTTGTCGTTGAATTTAGTCTGGCCGTAGGCTTTGCCTTCCCGGTTGAATTCGGGCGTGATGCTCTTGATGGGCACCGCCCGGATGAACCGCGTGGTGGCCGTCACCGTGCGCCCCAGCCGGTCCTGCACGGTGAGCGTGTAGGGCGCTTCGTAGTCGGCCCGGATGCGCTTCGGACTGCTGTAATTGTAGGCCTTCCCCGTGGCCCGGTCCAGCACCGGCACGTTGGGGATGGTGTCGCGCTGGCCCCGGTGCGAGAGTACCACGGTGGCCCCGCTGACGAAGGGCAGGGCGAAGGCGTCGAGGTAGCCCTGGCTTTCGAGCAGGGTGAGCCGCAGGGGTTGGCCGTCTTCGAGGTAACATTCCACCACGAGTTTCGACTCGTAAGGCGGCAACGCCACGTCGATGTCCTGCTGGCAGGATAGGAGGGAAAGCGTCGAGGACAACGTGAGGAGGTGAAAAAGAAGGGGGCGTTTCATGGGGGTGTTTTTTTAGGGGTTTTGTCATCCCGACGCAGGAGGGATCTCGTTGGGATACCAAACAATTGACTACCGGCGATGGATAGGGAAGTTCAACGAGATCCCTCCTGCGTCGGGATGACACCCCCCCCAAAACTGCCGGGGTACAATTGACCACCAACTTAAAACCGAAAGTTATACGTCACCGAAGGCAGCAGCGGGAACAGCGTGATGGCCCGCGCCCGGAAGCTGCCCGTCGGGTTTCCCTCCGCATCGTCCCGCGACTGGTAGGTAATCAGGTAGGGATTCAGGCGGTTATAGGCGTTGGTGACGGTAAAGGTCAGGTCGGTTTGGCCCCGGCGGGGGCGGAATTTGTAGACCAGGCCCAAATCCAGGCGGTGGTAGGGCGGCATCCGGTAGTTGTTCCGACTCGGAAACTCCGGCACTACCCCTTCGACCGGGTTCTCGACCCGTACGTAGGGGTTGTCCATCACCACGTAGCGGCCCGTGGCCAGCGACACGGCGTTGCCGGTGTTGTACACCCAGGTGGCCGAGAGCGACAGCCGGGGCCGGAGTTGGTACATCAGCACCGCCGAAATGTCGTGCCGCCGGTCGTAGCGGGGGAAAAACCGCTTGCCTCCGTCGATGTCGGCGAATTCGCGCCAGGTCCAGGCCAGGGTGTAGCCCAGCCAGCCCCGGAGCCGTCCGGCTGTTTTTTCCAAATAAATTTCGTTGCCGTAGGCGCTGCCGTTGCCAAACACGAATTCGTTTTCCAGGCGCTCGTTGGCGAAGAGTTGCGCCCCCGTTTTAAAATCCACAATCCGGCGCAGGCGCTTGTGGTACAGTTCGTTGGTCAATAAAAACTGGTTGCCGATGTTCCAGGTCAGGGCCAGGGCTACCTGGTCGCTGGATTCCGGCTTAATTTTTCCAGTCGAGGGATACCAGATGTCGGTGGGCAGGGCGGCGCCCGAACTCACCACCAGGTGCCGGTACTGCACCATCCGGGCGTAGCTGGCTTTCACCGATACCGAAGGGCTGAAGGCGTACCGGGCCGACACCCTCGGCTCGGGGGCCGTATACCCGGCGCTGTCCTGCCGGAACCCCGACCAGCGGATTCCCGCGCTAATTTTTAGTTTGGGCGTCACGTCCCAGTCGTCGCTCAGGAAAACGCCGCCTTCCCACACGCGGGGTTTTTCGCCCGAATCGATGTTTTCTTCCGGCTTGGAACTCGACAAACTGACCCGTGAAATGGAAAACCGGCTGCGGGTCACCTCGCCCCCGAAGGTGACGAGGTGGTTGGGGTGGGGTTGCCAGGAAAGGCGCTCTTTCAACACGAAATCTTCGATGCCCGACCCGATGTCGAAGGTAAACCGGTCGAAACTCGACTGGAGGCGGTAATTGTAGTTGGCGTAGTGCGCGGAGGCGTGGCTGGTCCAGCGCCCATCCCGCGAACGCTGGTTCCAGTGGAGCGAAAGGGCGGTGTTGCCCCAGTCGAAGGTGCTCGAAAATACGTCGGTGGGCAGGTTGAAGCGGTCGCGGCCCGTGTAGGCGCTGAGGTACAGGTTGCTGCGGTTGCTCACCGCGTAGTCGATGCGCCCGTTGAGGTCGTAGAAATAATAGCGGGGAATGGGGTTGACGTCGGGCTGACCGGCGTTGCGGCGGTTGAGGATTTCGGTGAATACGTCGGCGTAGGTGCGCCGCCCCGCCAGGTTGAACTTGAGTTTATTGCCAATCGGCCCCGTCACGTTGAGGCGCGAGGCAATCAGCCCGATGCCCCCGCCCACGTGCAGGGTGCTGTCGGTTGGGTTGAGCGAACTCACGTCGACCACCGACGACAGCCGCCCGCTGTATTCCGCCGGAAAGCCCGCCTTGTAGAGCGAGACGTTCCGAACCGCGTCGATGTTGAAGGTGCTGAAAAACCCGAACAGGTGGCTGGGGTTGTACACCGTGGTGCCGTCGAAGAGAAACAGATTCTGGTCGCTGCTGCCGCCCCGCACGCTGAGGCCGCTGGTGCCTTCGCCGGTCGATTTTACGCCCGGCTTGAGTTGCAGCACTTTGATGAGGTCCACTTCCCCAAACACCACCGGCAGGGCCAGGGCCGTTTTGCGGTCCACCACCTCGACGCTCGTCTGGGTCGAAAGCACTTTTTCCCCGTTACTCTGGCCCCGAACGACGACTTCGCGCAGTTGGCTGGCCGTGGAATGGAGCGGAATGTTGACGAGTTCATCGCCGCTCCCGTTTAGCGAAACACGCTGCCCGGCGTAGCCCAGGTACGAGAAGCGCAGCGTTTGTTTGCCCGTCGGCAAGCTGAGCCGAAAGTTCCCGCTGCTGTCCGTCCGGGCACCGAGGCTGGGGTGTTCGGCCACCGTCACCGCCGCCCCGGCCAAGCCCAGGCCGGTGGCGGCATCGCTCACCCGGCCCGTGACCGTCCGGTAGGATTGGGCTTGGGCAGTACCCAGTGTCAGGATGAAAAGGAGAATACGTAGTTTCATGGCGTTCGCTTGTTGAAGCGGCTGGGCATCGATGCGTCAAAACTGGCCCCCGCGTGCCGGTAGCGAAAGTCATCGGGGGTCAAGCGTCGGAATGCCGGGGGTGAAGTGGGGAGAACGTCGGGCCAGCCGACGCTTTGGCCCGCACTTTTCAAGCCCTTAGCCGGTTGGGTGAGCATGAATGCCGCTTTCCTCCCCGCCGACATCGGCCTCTTGCTCGACCAGCACGGACAGACGCGCTCGGTGGCCGAGGGCGAAACGCTCATGCGCATCGGGCAGCCGATGCATTTCGTGCCCTTCGTGACCCGTGGCTCGATTCGCATCACAACCGAAGACGCCAACGGCCACGAACTGCTGCTGTACTACCTCCGCCCCGGTGAGTCGTGCATCGCGACGCTGCTTGGCTCCTCGGCGGCGGGCACCTCGCCGCCCCTGAGTACCATCAAGGCCGTGACCGAAGAAGATACCGACGTGGTGCTCCTCCCGCAGGACGTGGTGCGCGACCTCGTCGCCCACCACCCGGCCTGGAATCGCTTTCTGCTTTCGCTGTACCAAAAACGCTTCGATGAGTTGTTGCAGACCGTCAACGACATCGCCTTTTCGCGGGTGGATGAGCGGCTGCTCGACCTCCTGTTCCGAAAAACCCGCCTTTCCAATTCGTCTATCCTTTACCTCACCCACCAGCAACTGGCCGACGAACTCGGCACGGCCCGCGAGGTGGTTTCCCGCCTGCTCAAACGCCTCGAAAACAGCGGGCGGGTGGAACTCCAGCGGGGTAAAATCCGGGTGCTTTCGCCTGTGTGACTTCCGTCACTGACGCGGGAGTTGCTCGCAAAGACCTTTGTCGAAGAAATCAATTTCGACACAGGCATGACGCTGCTTCACTTCACGGGCTATTTGGGGGCCTTGACTATAGGCATTTTACTGGGCCTGGTTGGCGGGGGCGGCTCGCTGCTGGCGGTGCCGGTGCTGGTGGTGCTCTTTTCGGTTGGCTCCGAAACGGCTACCCACGAGGCGCTGTTCGTCGTCGGGCTGACCAGCCTGGTGGGGGTGGCCGAGCATTTGCGCCAAAAAATGGTGCATTGGCCCACCGTGTTCTGGTTTGGCCTGCCTTCGTTGCTGAGTGTCTGGTTTACCCGCCACTGGCTGCTGCCCCGCGTGCCGCCCCTGCTGCTCGACACACCCCTGCTCACGCTGACCAAAGACCGGCTGATTTTGCTGCTTTTCACACTGGTTATGCTGGCCGCCGCGCTGGCGATGATTCGCCCGGTAAGCGGGGCTGCTGGGGTTGCCAAAAACAGCGATGCCCCGGCCGCTTTCTGGCTGCTGCCCGTGCAGGGCGCGGCGGTGGGTACGCTCACGGGTTGGGTGGGGGCGGGGGGCGGTTTCCTGATTGTGCCGGGACTGGTGGTACTGGCCCGGCTCCCGCTGCCCACGGCGGTGGGTACCTCGCTGGTGCTGGTGAGCCTTAATTCCGCGATTGGATTTTTGAGCAACCCCCCGGCGGGGCTAGCCGTCGACTACGGATTTCTGCTCTTTTTTTCGGCCCTTTCCATCCTCGGCATCCTGCTGAGTACCCGCTTCGCCCGGCGTTTGCCCAGCGAGCGGCTCCGGCCTGCGTTCGGCTACGTGTTGTTGCTGGTCGGGGTGGGGATGCTTTTTTATGAATTTGGCTAAAGAAAACAGACTGTCTTTCAGGCAATTAACTAACTAAAAACCGGACCATGTACATCGAACAACTCTACACGGGCTGCCTTTCGCAGGGCGCTTACTACGTGGAAAGCGAGGGCGAGGCTGCCGTCATCGACCCCCTGCGCGAAACGGCTCCCTACCGGCAGCGGGCCAGCCGCCGGGGGGCGCGGATTCGCTACGTGTTTGAAACCCATTTTCACGCCGATTTTGTGTCGGGGCACCTCGATTTAGCCCGGCAAACGGGGGCTACGGTGGTGTACGGCCCCGGTGCCCGCACGGGCTACCCCGTGTACACGGCCCGCGACGGCGAAGAATTCAGGGTGGGCAAACTCACCCTCCGGGCCTTGCACACGCCCGGCCACACGCCCGAATCGACCTGCTACCTGCTGCTCGATGAAACGGGCCGACCCCACGCCATTTTCACCGGCGACACGCTGTTCATCGGCGACGTGGGTCGCCCCGACCTCGCCCTCAAAGGCAACCTGACCGAGCACGACCTGGCCGGAATGCTCTACGATAGCCTGCAAACCCAAATTATACCCCTGCCCGACGACCTGATTGTGTACCCGGCACACGGGGCGGGGTCGGCCTGCGGCAAACACCTGAGCAAGGAAACCAGCGATACGCTCGGCCACCAGAAAGAAACCAACTACGCGCTGCGGGCCGCTTCGAAGACGCAGTTTGTGGCCGAGGTACTCGACGGCTTGGCGAAAGCCCCGGCGTATTTTGCCCAAAACGCCCGGCTCAACCAGCAGGGCTACGAGGCGGTCGAGGTGGTGATGCAGCGCGGTGAGCAGGCCCTTTCGCCCGCCGATTTTGCCGCCGCCGTTGAAGCGACCAGCGCGCTCGTCCTCGACGTGCGCCCCGCCGCCGAGTTCGCCGCCGGATTTATCCCCAACGCTATCAACATCGGCCTCGACGGGCAATTTGCCCCTTGGGTGGGTGCCCTGATTCCCGACCTCACGCAGCCCCTAGCCCTGGTGACGCCCCCCGGCCAGGAAACCGAGGCCATTGCCCGCCTTGCCCGCGTCGGCTACGACCAGTGCATCGGCTACCTGGCGGGCGGGGTGGCGGCCTGGGAAGCCGCCGGGCGCGAGGTCGATACGCTGAAAACGGTCTCTGCCGACGCCTTCGCCCAACTGCGGGCCGAAGCCGCTTCCCTGCCGGTGGTGGACGTACGCAAACCAACGGAGTTTGCCGCCGAACACCTCGAAGGGGCGGTCAATTTCCCGCTCGACACCCTCAGTGAATTCCTCGCCGAAATCCCCCGTGACCGGCCGGTGTACCTGCACTGCGCGGGTGGTTACCGCTCGATGATAGCTGCTTCCATCCTCAACGCGCGCGGATTCGGGCCGTTGATCAACATCACGGGCGGTTTGGCCGCCCTTAAAAAAACAACCCTTTCGCGATGCAAGTCCTGAATTTTATCCGGCAACCCTGGCCCTGGTACGTGGCGGGGCCGCTCATTGGCCTGACGGTGCCCGCGCTGCTGCTGCTGGGCAACAAAGCGTTTGGCATTTCCTCCTCGCTGCGGCACCTCTGCGCAGCCTGCCTGCCCGCCAACGTTCCCTTTTTTCAATACGACTGGCGACGTGAAAGCTGGAACCTGTTTTTCGTGGCGGGCATCACGCTGGGTGGCCTGCTGGCAACGCAGTTTCTGGCCAATCCCGCCGCCCTCGTCATCGACCCGGCTACCGTGCAAGCCTTGCGGGAACTGGGCATTCGCGAGTTCAGCGGCCTGATGCCGACGGACTTGTTCAACGCCGCTACGCTGCTGTCGGGCAACGGCCTGGTGCTGTTCGTGGGCGGGGGTCTTCTGGTGGGGTTCGGCACCCGCTGGGCCGGGGGATGTACTTCCGGCCACGCTATCACCGGGCTGGCCAACCTCCAGTGGCCTTCGTTGGTGGCGACAATTTCTTTTTTTCTCGGCGGTTTGGTGATGACCCACTGGCTGCTGCCTCACCTGTTTAGTTTTCAACCATGAGTGCTTCCCCTGCGGTATCGGCGGCTCCGCCGAAGGTTCGTTTTTGGAGCCAAGCCCGCTATCTGTTCGTCGGCACGTTGTTCGGCATCGTGTTCGTGAAGGCCGAAATCATCTCCTGGTTTCGGATTCAGGAAATGTTCCGCTTCGACTCCTTTCACCTGTACGGGGTCATCGGGTCGGCGGTGATTACGGCGTTCGTTTCGCTCCAACTCATCCAGCGGCTGGGCCTGAAAGCGGCCAACGGCCAGCCCATCGCGGTACCGGCAAAGACGTTTCACCGGGGCCAAATTTACGGCGGCTTGTTGTTTGGCCTGGGATGGGCCATCACCGGAGCCTGTCCGGGGCCGTTGTTCGCCCAGATTGGCAGTGGCTACGGGGTGGTGGCGGTTACGCTGCTGAGTGCGATTGCCGGTACCTGGGTTTACGGCTATTGCCGGGAGCACTTGCCGCATTGAAGGCTTTGGAGGATTATTTTGCTCAGCACCCGCCCGCTGTACCTGCCTTTTGGCTTGAGCACGCGCCGGTTTGAAAGAAAGCGGTGACTTGATTAACAACCCGGCTCCCGTCGCTTTATCGAAAAAACAATCCCCCGTTTTTCGATGAAACCCCGGTCGCTGTCCGATGAGGAAGTCTGGAACGCCTTTCGACAGGGCGACGAGGCCGCCTTTGAGGAACTCTACCGGCGCTACCATCCGGTGTTGCTGCGCTACGGTCGCCGGTTGCTCCACGACGACGAGGCCATCCGCGACTGCATCCACGATTTATTCCTCAAACTCCACGGCTACCGGGCCACCCTGCGGGCGTTCGACCCGACTCAGAACCCCGATTCAGTCAGATTTTACCTCTTTTCTTCGTTAAAAAACGGAGTCATCTCCCGGCAGGGCCAGCAGGAACGGGCGGGGATCCGGGCGCAAACCTTTGACCAAACCCAGGAGGGCTTCGTCGTTTCCATGGAAGAGGCCCCGATTCAAACCGAACTTTCCAACCACCAAACCCAACAACTGCGGCGAGCGCTCGGCTTGCTGCCGCCCCGCCAGCAGGAAGCCATTCACCTGCGGTATTTCGAGGGGCTGGGCGTGCAGCAAGTTTCCGAGTTGATGGGCCTCAATTACCAGTCGGCCTGCAATGTGTTGAGCCTCGGCTTGAAAAAACTCGCTCAGTTGATTGGCATTTCGACGACCCTTTCGCTGTTTCTGCCCGGCATGGTTCTACCCTTCGCCTCTTTTTTTCTAAAAAAAGTGCCGGGGCGTAAGTAGTTTCCCCAATCAGCTCGGTGTCTTCCATGTCAGCCCATTCAGCCCATGGAAAAGCCCTACGCGGCGTACACCGTCGAAGACTTCCTCAACGACCCCCGGTTTCAGACCTGGGTGCAGTCGCCCACGCCCCACACCGACCGGTTCTGGTCGGACTTTCAACGAACGTATCCTGACCAGCGCGAAACCCTGGCCCAGGCGCGGGTACTGGCGCTATACTTCCAGCGGCCCGAACCGGTTTCGACGCTGCTCACCGAGCAGGATTGGTGGCGGCTCCAACGGGCCACGGGCGGCGCACACGTCCGGCGAATCGGTTGGCTGCCCTGGATGGCGGCGGCTTCGGTGGCGCTGGCCGTGCTGGTGGCGGGCGGGCTCTGGCTCGCGCCTTTTTCCAAAACCACGGTTGAAACCGGCTTCGGCCAAACCCGCGTGGTGACGCTGCCCGACGGCTCGGTCGTGACGCTGAACGCCAACAGCCGCCTCGACCTTCGCCCCGAATCGCGGGAGGTGTGGCTGAGCGGCGAGGCGTTTTTTAAGGTGAAAAAAACCGCCAATCGCCAGCGCTTCGTCGTCCACACCGACCGCCTCGACGTGGTGGTGCTGGGCACGAGTTTCAACGTGCGCGACCGGCGTGAAAAAACGGACGTGGTGTTGCAGGAAGGCCAGGTGCGCCTCGAACGCGAGTCGCAGCCCGCCGTGCTGATGAAACCCGGCGACCTGGTCGAACTCGACGCCCGCAACCGGGTGAGCCGCCGCCTGGTGAACCCCGAAAACTACCGGGCCTGGATGCAAAACCGCTTGGTTTTTGAAGGAACCCTCGTGCGCGAAGTGCTGCAAACCGTCGAGGATTTGTACGGGGTTTCCATCGACGCCACGGGCGATTTTACCACCCAAAACCTCACTGCCGTTCTGCCCTCCGGTAAACCGGAGTACGTACTCAACGCCCTCGCCGGGGTGTACAACCTGACGGTCGAGTACGACGGAGAGCAGATTCGTGTGCGGGAAAAAAGGCCCTGAGGGGACAGTTCAGCGTGACAGCCTTTCATTTGAAGTTTTTCGAAAAAAACAGAACGCTTCCTTTTCGCACCGCTTCGCACCCCTAAACCTAAAAACCAACCTCTTCCAACCTACCCCAAAAACAATGTCCAATCCCTACCTTTTCCGTCTCCTGCTGTTCGCCTTTCTCGGCTGCGTCGCGCTCCGGGCCGAGGCGCAGGTCTTGCTGGCCCAAAGCACGCCCAATTTTCAGCGCGAAGCCCCCGGTCAGCCCCGCGCCGACCGCAAATCCCTCGCGCTGGTGCTGAAGGAACTGGTTCAACAACGCAACCTTTATTTTTCGTACGACGAAAAAACCGTCGCCAACACGTTCGTGCCCGCCCCGTCGGGGCGGGGTGGCAACGTGGAGAAAATCCTGACCGAGTTGCTGAAAGACACCGGATTACGGTACCAAAAAGTAAATGGCAACACGTTTTTGATTCTGGAAGAACCATCCCCGGCGCTTCCGGCGACGATTCCCGTCAAATCCACCAGCCTGGAGCAAATACAATCGGGAAGATTTGGATTGGATGCTGGAAAACATCCTGACCTACTCCAAACAACTCAACGAGAAGCACGGCTTCGACCTCACGGCGCTGTACGGACGCAATCACCGGGGCTGGGAAGCAACCACGGCCAGTGGGGCCACGTTTTTCACCGACGTGCTCAGTTGGAATAACCTCAACCTGGCGCAGGTGCAACAAAACACGTCGAACGCGCAGACTCAGGAAGGAATTTCGTCGATGCTGCGGCTCAACTACCGCTTTCTCGACCGGTATTTGCTCACCCTGACCGCCCGCCGGGATGGCACGTCGGTGTTCGGGGCCAACCACAAGTACGGTACGTTTCCCTCGGTGGCGCTGGCCTGGATTGCTTCGGATGAGGCGTTCCTGAAGCCGTTCACGTTCATCAATCTCCTCAAACTGCGGCTTTCTTACGGCTCGGTCGGCAACCAGGCCATCGGGCCGTATCAATCGCTGAGCCGAACGGGAACGATACAATACGTTTTTGGCGACGGAGGCAGCACCAGCACCGGGGTGTTTACCTCGTCGATGGAAAACCCCAACCTGACCTGGGAGACCACCACCTCGACCAACGCGGCCCTCGACTTCGACCTGTTTCGGGGGCGGCTGAGTGGCACCGTCGAGTATTACAACCTCAACACCAAAGACCTGCTGCTGTATCGGCAATTGCCCAGCCCGACGGGCTTCGCCGGGGTGACGACCAACCTGGGGGCCACCACCAACAAGGGCCTGGAGGTATCGCTCAATTCGGTGAACCTTCGGAAAGGGGGCTTTGAGTGGCGCAGCAACCTGCTCTTTTCGACCAACCGCAACCGTATCACCCACCTCTACGGCAGCGATACCAACGGCGATGGCCGGGAAGACGACGACCTGGGTAACCGCTGGTTTATCGGCCAGCCCATCAGCGTCAACTACGACTACGCGCTGGCGGGCGTGTACCAGGTCAACGACGAACTTCCGGCGGGGTACAAACCGGGTTTTTACCGAATCAAAGACGGGAATGGGGACGGCAAAATCGACCCCAACGACCGGACGGTGCTGAGCCAGCAACAGCCCAAATACCGCTGGGGTTTTGGCAACACGTTCCGCTACGGAAACCTGAGCTTGTCAGTCTTCATCAACGCCATGCAGGGCTGGTCACAGGCCTTGCCGTTGCTCGAAACCAACGGCAACATCAACTACCCCTCCCGGCCTTTCAACGGACTGGACGCCGATTGGTGGACACCCGAAAATGCCTCGACTACCCGCCCCTCGCTGGTGTACACCAACCCGGTGGGGAACGGGTATTACCAGAGCCGGGATTTCGTCCGGATTCAGGACGTCAACCTCACCTACCAGGTTCCGGCCTCGTTGATCAAGACTTTGAAAGTCAGTAACCTGAGCGTGTACGTGAGCGGCAAAAACCTGTACACATTTACCAACTGGCTCGGCTTCGACCCCGAAGTTGGGGTCAATTCGGCCAACCCCCGCGCCAGTTATCCCCTGGCCCGTTCGGTGACGGTCGGCCTCAACCTTAGCTTTTAAGAAGGTATTGGTAAACGGGTAAATTGGTAATTGGCTTTTTGAGATAGGAATCTAGTTGTCAGTCAATTACTCAATTACAAATTACCCAATCCCCATTTACCCCCGCACAAGCACTTAAACCACCGACTTCGCCCCTAAAATCCGGGTCGTTTTAACCTCATTGAACCGATGAATTCTATTTTTTCAACTTCGCTTTCCCGTGCCCTCCGAAACGGAATCCGGGCTATTGCGCTCCTCGGGCTGACGAGCGCCTGTAAAGATGACGTACTCGACGAAGTGCCCAAAGATTTCCTATCCCCGCAGGTGGTGCTGACCAACAAGGCCGGGTTCGATACCTACGTCACCTCGTTGCACGCGGGGCTGCGGGATGCTTTTTTCCTGAACGACAACATTGGCGACGGCACCAACATCTGGGATTTTCAGGTTGGCACCGACATCGGCACCACCGGCGACCCGGCCCAGAACATTTTCAAGGACTACCGAATCTGGCTGACGCCCTCCCTGGGGGCCGTCAACCACCACTGGGAATGGGCCTACCAAACCATCATTCCCCGTGCCAACACGATTATCGACTACGCCGACCGACCGGGGGCGGTTTGGAAAGACGAAGCCGAAAAGAACGCGACCATCGCCGAAGCCCGGTTTTTTCGCGCCTACACCTACAACATCCTGGCGAACCTGTACGGTGGGGTTTCGCTGGTCGAAACGGTATCGACCGAGCCGAAGCTCGACTTTCAGCGGGCCACCCGGAAGGACGTGTACCAGTTTGCGGCCAACGACCTGGAATATGCCGTGCAGTGGCTGCCCAAAACCACCACGACCGAGGGGCGGGTGGTGAAGGCGGCGGCCAGTCACCTGCTGGCCGAGGTGTACATCAGCCTCGGTGAGTACGATAAATCCATCGCCAGCGCTTCGGCGGTGATTGGCGACGGGCAGTATCAGTTGATGACCACCCGGTTTGGCAAGTATGCCACCCAGCCGGGCGACGTGTTTTCGGATTTGTTCAAGGACAACAACCAGAATCGCAGCACTTCCGGCAATAAGGAAACCATCTGGACACTGCAATTTGATTTCCAGACCCCCGGCGGAATCCCGAAAGTGGGCGGCGGTAACAGCACCATGCGGGCCTGGGGGCCGCGCTACTTTGCCATCAAAGACCCCGACGGCAAAACAGCGATGGCCGTGACCGACAGCCTGGGGCGTCCGGTGGGCTGGTATCGCGGCACCAATTTCTACAACTACACCCTCTGGGCCGACCGGTCGGACATCCGCAATTCGACCTTCAACATCCGACGGGATTTTTACTATAACGAACCCACCTCGAAGCACTTCAAGCAGAAGGTGAAGCCGGCCACGGCCAAAGACCTCGACACACTGTACTGGTACTACCCGTACATTCGTAAAATCGAGGGTGAAGCCCTGGCCGGGGCCACCTACGGGAAAACGTTCAAGGAATTCTACCTGATGCGACTGGCCGAAACGTACTTGCTGCGGGCCGAGGCGTACCGGATGAAAGGCGACAAGCAAAAAGCCGCTGACGATCTCAACGTGGTTCGAAACCGGGCCAAAGCCAAACCCGTCGCGGTCGGCGAGGTGACGATCGACTACATTCTGGATGAACGAGCCAGGGAGTTGACCATCGAAGAACTCCGGCGGTTGACCCGCAGCCGAACCGGAAAACTGGTCGAACGGGTGCAGAAATACAATTTCCGGAGTGGTTCCAACATCCAGCCCCACCACGCGCTGTTCCCAATTCCACAAAAATTCATCGACGCCAACCTTGATAAAAAAGTGGAGCAGAATCCAGGGTATTGAAGAAACCTCCGGCCAGACCTGCCCTTGAAGCAAGTCTGGCCGGAGGTTTTTTCAGTCTACGGCCACCGCCGGATAAGTAGTTTCAGCCCTAAACTTGTCTTTCTTCAGCGGTGGTTTCCTGGGTAGGTATCGTAGGGGCACCCGCCAGCGGTACACCGCCCAAGCTGTTCCTACGCTATCCGGGATTTTGAATCAACGAATCGTTTCGATGCGAAAAATCCTCCCGTTCCTCGGCGTGTGCGCAACTCTGCTCTTTTGCCAGGGTTGCGGCGGGCCAACCGTACCCGACGAGGTAGCAACCGCCCTTGGCCGACTGCCCGAAAAACTGGATTTCAACCTCCACGTCAAGCCCATCCTGTCGGACAAGTGCTTCGCCTGCCACGGGCCGGACCAGACCAAGCAAAAAGCCGGGCTACGGCTCGATTTGCCCGAAAGCGCCTTCGCTTACCAATCCAAGGAAAGCGGGCGGCGTGCCCTCGTGCCGGGGAGTTGGAGCAAGAGCGAGGTGGTCGCCCGGATTCTGAGCGCCAACCCGAAGGAGCGGATGCCCACGCCCGAATCGCACCTGACGCTCTCGGCGGAGGAAAAAGCGACGCTGCTGAAGTGGATTGAAGACGGGGCCGAATACAAACCGCACTGGTCGCTGGTGGCCCCGGTCAAACCCGAACTTCCCGAAGTGAAAAATACGGCTTGGGTGAAAACCGACATCGATCGGTTTGTTCTGGAAAAATTAGAAGAAAAAGGCTTGGCCCCCAGCGCTGAGGCCGATAAGGAAACCCTGCTCCGGCGGGTGTCGCTCGACTTAACGGGCCTGCCCCCGACCCTCGCCGAACGCGAGGCGTTTTTAACCGATAAATCTCCCAATGCCTACGAAAAGGTGGTCAACCGGCTCCTGCGCTCGCCCCACTTCGGCGAGCGCATGACGACTTCCTGGCTCGATTTGGCCCGCTACGCCGACACGCGGGGCTACCAAATCGACTTTTCGCAGGCCGTGTACCCCTACCGGGATTGGGTGATTCGCTCGTTTAACCGCAACCTGGCCTTCGACAAATTCGTGACCTGGCAACTGGCCGGGGATTTGGTACCCAACGCGAGCCTGGAAACCCGCCTGGCGACTTGTTTCCTGCGCCTGCACCCCCAAAATGAAGAAGACGGCATCATCGACGAGGAGTACCGTACCGAGTATGTCATCGACCGGGTGAACACCTTCGGCAAAGCCTTCCTGGCCTTCAGCGTGGAGTGCGCCCGCTGCCACGACCACAAGTACGATCCCATTGCCCAAAAGGAATTTTACCAGATTGCCGCCTACTTCAACTCCAACAACGAAGCGGGCCTCATTCCCCACCTCGGTGAAGCCTCGCCCGCGTTGACGCTCTTCAGCCGCGCCTCCGCCGACTCGCTGCGGCGGATTCGGGCCTTCATCCACCGGCTCCAGACCGCCGAAATTCCCGCCGAAAGCAAGGCCGGATTCAAGACCTGGAGCGCCGGGTTGGCCCAGAGCAAAACCCCGGTCACGGCCCTGCCCGTCGGGAACGTCGGGCATTTTTCGCTGGATGATTCGACCTTTCGCAACGCAACACCAGCGGTCATCAAAGCTAAATTCGTCAGCCGCGACGGGAAGCCACGGGTTTTTATTCCCGGAAAAATGGGCAAAGCGCTCCGGCTCGACGGCGGCATGGGGCTAGAATTCGACACGACGTTCAACGTCGACCGCCACCAGCCCTTCAGTTTTAGCCTCTGGGTCAACGTGCTCGACAAGGCTACCAAAGGCGGGCCGCTCGTGGGCAAATCGAATGGCAAACTCAACGCCAACCGGGGCTATTTTATCGAACTCAACGCAGACAAAACGCTCACGATTACGCTGGCGCACATTTACCCTGACAACGCCATTGAGTTGAGAACCACCGAAAAAGTCCCCCTGAATTCCTGGCAAAGCCTGACGCTGACCTACGACGGCAGCAGCAAAGCCGCCGGGGTGGGCTGTTTTCTGAACGGGCGTAAACTGGCCGTGGAGGTACTCAACGACAACCTTCACAAAAGTATGCTGTACGTGTACGGCACGAAAAACTATCCGCTCGGCGCGGCCAATTTTCGGATTGGTTTCGAGAAAGACCGCTCGATTTCGGGCGTGGCCGTCGATGACTTCCGCTTCTACCGCCGCACCCTCAGCGCTCCCGATTTGCTGCAACTGGCGGGTCAGGATGCGGTCGTGCAGGCGCTGGCTCGAACGCCCGCCACCCAACGGACGGCGCTTCAAATCCAGCAACTTTTCGACTGGTACCTCGCAGGTTTCGACAAAACCTACCCGGCGCACCTCGCCAAACTCGCCGCCGAACGCCGCCGCGAAAACACGCTGCTGACCAACCAGCGGGAAGTGATGGCGTACCGAGAAGCGACTAAACCCCGAAAAACCTTCGTGTTGAGCCGGGGCGTGTACGACGCGCCGAAGGAGCAGGTGTTTCCGGGCGTGCCCGTGAGCATGAGCGCCGGTAAAACGGGTCGGCCCAAAAACCGGCTCGCGCTGGCGCACTGGTTGCTGGCCGAGGAAAATCCGCTGTTCGCGCGGGTAATGGTCAACCGCTTCTGGAGCCTGGCGATTGGCCGGGGCATCGTGAAAACCACCGACGATTTTGGCAACCAGGGCACCCTACCCAGCCACCCCGAACTGCTTGATTTTCTGGCGATGCAATTCCGCGAAAGCGGCTGGAACGTGAAGGCGCTGATGCAGCAACTGGTGTTGTCGGCGACCTACCGGCAAGCCTCGGTGCCGACGAAGATTTCGTTGGAAAAAGACCCCGACAACCTGCTCTTCAGCCGGGCACCGAGCTACCGCCACGCCGCCGAAATCGTGCGCGACAACGCCCTGGCCGCCGCTGGCTTGCTCAACCCGAAAATCGGGGGGCCGAGCGTGAAACCCTACCAGCCCGCCGGGTTGTGGGAGGCCCTGGCGCGGGGCAGCGACCGCGACGAGGTGTACGTGCAGGACCACGGCGACAAACTCTACCGCCGCAGTCTGTACACCTACTGGAAGCGCAACGCCCCGCCGCCCGCGATGCTCAATTTCGACGCGCCCGATCGCTTCGCCTGCCTCGTGCAGCGGCAAAAAACGAGCACGCCGCTCCAATCGCTGGTGACGCTCAACGACCCGCAGTTTATCGAAGCCGCCCGCGTGCTGGCCCAGAAAGCACTGGGCCGGGGTTTGCGCGGCGAAGCGTTTTTGCAAAACGCCTTCCGCTCCATCATCAGCCGCTCGGCCCAACCCGACGAGGTGGCGCTGTTGCAGCGGATGTACGCCGATGAATTGAAACTATTCACCAAAAACCCGGCCCAGGCCACCGAACTGCTCGGCGTGGGCGAGTACCCAACCGACCCCGCCATTCCGCCCCGCGAACTCGCCGCCTGGACCGCCGTGGTGAGCACGGTGATGAATTTTGATGAGGCGATTGTGAAACGGTGAGGGCAACCCCCCCCAACCCCCTAAAGGGGCTTTCCTGCCTGGAAATTGGGAGTGCGAAAAGCCCCCTTTAGGGGGTTGGGGGGTTTCGCCAGCGAACTTTTGAGTGCTTAAACCCAGCCAAGTCCCATGACCTCGCTCGAAGACGACCTCCACGACCAACTCAGCCGCCGGACCTTCCTGGGGAAAACCAGCGCGGGCCTAGGGGCCATCGCGCTCGCCTCGCTGCTCAACCCGGCGGGGGCACTGGCGTCGGGCAACGACGGCACCAAGCCACTCGGCAAGCCGCACTTCCGGCCCAAAGCCAAGCGCATCATTTACCTCTTCCAGAGCGGCGCGCCTTCGCAGTTGGAAACCTTCGATTACAAGCCCAAACTCGAAACGATGTGGGGGCAGGACCTGCCCGAATCGGTGCGCAACGGGCAGCGGCTCACGGGAATGTCGGCGGGGCAAAGCAAGTTTCCGCTGGCGGCTTCCACCTACAAATTTGCCCAGCACGGCAAGAGCCGGATGTGGGTGAGCGAACTGTTGCCCCACACCGCCGGGGTGGTGGACGATTTGTGTTTCATCCGCTCGATGCACACCGAGGCCATCAACCACGACCCCGCCGTCACGTTTTTTCAGACCGGCTCGCAGCAGGCGGGTCGGCCCAGTTTCGGCTCCTGGGTGAGCTACGGACTGGGGTCGGAAAACAAAAACCTGCCCTCGTTCGTGGTGCTGCTCTCGAAGGGCCGCAACGGCGACCAGCCGCTGTACGCCAAGTTGTGGAGCAACGGTTTCGCGCCTTCCATCCACCAGGGTGTCGTGTTCCGCTCCGGCCCCGACCCGGTGTACTACCTCAACAACCCGCCCGGCATCGACAAGCCCAACCGGCGGATGATGCTCGATTACCTCGCCAAGCTGCACCAGAAACAGGCTCTGCGCGTGCTCGACCCCGAAATCAACAGCCGGATGGCCCAGTACGAAATGGCCTACCGGATGCAAACCTCGGTACCCGACACGCTCGACATCAAGCGGGAGCCGGACTACATCTTCGACCTCTACGGCCCCGACAGCCGAAAGCCCGGCACTTTCGCTGCCAACTGCCTGCTGGCGAGAAAGTTGGTCGAAAAAGACGTGCGCTTCGTGCAACTCTACCACCAGGGCTGGGACCAGCACGGCAACCTGCCGAAGGACATTAAAATTCAGACCGACAGCATCGACCAAGCCTCAGCGGCGCTCATCAAAGACCTCAAGCAACGCGGCCTGCTCGACGACACGCTCGTGATTTGGGGCGGGGAATTTGGCCGCACCAACTACTCGCAGGGCAAGCTGACCAGGGAAAATTACGGTCGCGACCACCACCCGCGCTGCTTCACGATTTGGATGGCCGGGGCGGGCATCAAAAAGGGCATGATTTACGGGGAAACCGACGAGTTCGGCTACAACATCGTCCGTGACCCCGTCCACGTCCACGACTTTCAGGCCACCGTGATGCACCTGCTCGGCCTCGACCACGAGCAACTCATTTTCAAACACCAGGGCCGCCGCTACCGCCTCACCGACGTGGCCGGGAAGGTGGTGAAGCCGATTTTGACGTGAGGTTTTAAACTGGGAACGTGTCACGCTGAGCGGAGTCGAAGCGCTACGCCTTGCGCTTCGACTCCGCTCAGCGTGACACGTTCCCAGTTAATTAGTTATACCAAAATTTACTTATACTTTTAATGAATTCTTTACCGCCATTTTTTGGAAAAACCATCGGAATTTGCCTACTGATTGGCACCAGCTTTCACGTCTCTCACGCCCAACCTACCGGCAAAAAAATAGATGGACAAGTTGCAGCGGACGGGATTCGGGATTCACTCGGAAAAGAACGGTTTCGCATCGAAAACGAATACGTGAATCGAGCGAAAGCGAATATTGAAAAATATCGAAAAGGTGATGCCCGTTTACAATTTACCGATGCATCGGGTAAGCCCTTGCGGAATGTTTCGGTAAAAATTAATCAGGTTTCTCAGGATTTTTTATTCGGAAATCTGGTCTTTGAACTCGCCCGGTTTGGTACCAAAGAACCGTACAAAGCCGACCTCTATAAACAGCGATTCAAGGACTTGTTCAACTTTGCCGTGCTGCCTTTTTACTGGTCGAATTACGAACGCAAACCAGGAATGCCCGATTGGAAAAAGAACCAGGAAGCCATCGACTGGTGCCTTGCCAACGGCATCACGCTGAAAGGCCACCCGCTCGGTTGGACGTCCCCGTCGGGCACCCCGAAGTGGTTGCTGAACCTGCCGCCCCAAACCGCCACTGAACTTTACAAGGCCCGGATTGTGAATAACGTCGTGGGTTTTAAAGGGCAAGTCGACATCTGGGACGTGGTGAACGAACCCGTCAACACGGTGCCCTGGGAAACCGCCCTGCGCGACACGGCCAACACCAACGATTTTCGCTACGACGTCGATTCGGTGTCCGTCGAGTCCATCGTTCCCTGGGTGGAAAAGTCGTTCAAGTGGGCCTACGAGGCCAACCCAGCCGGAAATTACATCCTGAACGAATACTTCACGCTCGCCATCCCGAAGGTGCGGGAGCGGTTTTACTCGCTGCTCAAGCAATTGAAGGCCCGCAACACGCCCATCGGCGGCATCGGTATTCAAGGGCACGAACCGCGTGAAATGTGGTTTTCGCCCGTCGAGGTGTACAAGACGTTCGATTTATACCAGGAATTTGGCCTGCCGATTCACATTACCGAACTGATTCCGCAGTCGGCCGGCAAAGACATCAAAGGCTGGCGAACCGGCACCTGGACCGAAGCGGCGCAAGCCGAATTTGCCGGGCAATTTTACACACTGGCCTTTGGTCATCCGGCCATTGCTTCCATCAATTGGTGGGGTTTGTCCGATAAAAATAGCTGGTTGAAAGGCGGCGGTTTACTGGATGAGGACTACAATCCGAAGCCGGTTTACACCACGTTGGTGAAGTTGATTAAAGAGGATTGGATGACGAAAAACGTGAGCCTTACGACGGGGAAAGATGGAAACGCATCGTTTCGCGGCTTTTACGGCAAGTACCAGGTGGTGGTAACCAAGCCCGGCGGGAGCCAGCAAACCTTCGACGTTCACCTGCGAGAAAAAAGAGAGAATCACTGGACGTTTAGTTTGTAAAGCCTAAATGGGAGTTTTTCGGAACTTTCAGCCTAAATGTAACCCAGCCATTACTTTTAAAACCTATGAACTTAAAGACGATATTTTTCTCCTTGATTTTTGTATCGACTTCCCCGCGACTGGTTGCCCAGACGTACAACATCCGTGATTTTGGCGCAAAAACCGATACGACGTTTTTAAATACAAAGGCAATTCAATCTGCCATTGATAAATGCCACGGCAGTGGGGGCGGGGAAGTATTGATTCCGGCGGGTATTTTTTACACCGGGACTATTTTCCTGAAATCGAACGTGTACCTGCGCCTCGCGCCGGGGGCGGTGCTCCAGGGTAGCTACAACCCCGCCGATTACCCCGAACACCCCATTGCCTCCGCCAAAAAATACGGCACCATCACCCACAACGGGCTGTACGTCGAGACCATGAAGGCGCTGATTATCGCCCACGACGCCCACCACACCGGTATTATCGGGCAAGGTACCGTCAAAGGGGCGGGCGAAGGGAAGGCCTTTCAGTTGGGTTTGAACAAAGACGGCAAACCCAAAAACCTGTTTTTCATCGGTTGTACCCACCTGTTGCTGCGGGACATCAGCGTGCTGAATTCGGCGCAAGTGACGATTTCCATTTCCGGTTGTGAAAAAGTGAACGTCGATGGCATTTACGTGCGCAGCCTCGTCAACTGGAATTGCGACGGGATGGACGTGGACGCCCGCGACGTGACCATTTCCAACTGCGTCATCGACTCGGAAGACGATGCCCTTTGCTTCAAGAGTGAATACCTGGGCAAGTTCTGCGAGAACATCACGGTGACCAACTGCGTCGTTTCTTCCCTCTGCAACGGTATCAAACTCGGCACCGGCTCGCGGAGTGGCTTCCGCAACGTCACCGTCAGCAATTGCGTAATTAAAAAGGCTTCTTTCAACGGGTACCGCCATTGGAAAATGACCGCCGACGTGGTACACAACCCCGACGTTCAGAGCGTCAACACGGGCATCGTCATTCTGGGCGTGGACGGTGGATTGGTCGAAAACATCAATTTTTCCAACATTGTGATGACCGACGTACTCAGCCCGATTTTTATTCGGGTGGGCAAGCGGTTTCTGGACCCGGAGAAAAAGCCCTCGGTGATGCGGCACATCACGATTCAGAACGTCCGGGCCGAAAGCCGCAGCATCATTCCCTCGGTCATTTCCGGGCTGGAAGAAAGCCCCGCCGAAGACATCCGGCTGTCGAACATCCGCATTTCGGTGCCGATTGCCGTGGGGGCCGATTCCCTGAAAAAATTCCCCGCCGTCGTGCGTGATGACTTGAAAGGCTACCCCGAAATCAGGCTCACGTTCGGCGTCCGACTGCCCGCCAGCGCCTTTTACGTTAAGCACGTGAGGGGACTTGAATTGGACAACGTCTCGGTGAGTTTCCGGGAAGCGGATGCCCGTCCCGCGTTCTATTTTGACAACGCCAAATCGATCGCCCTGAAAAACGTTCGGGTGGACGGGCAGCGGCTTGAAAGCAAGAGCGCTTTGCTTGGGCAAAAGGCGAGCGAAGGAATTACGGTAACGCAGTAACCAAATTTTTGAATGATTGAAACGATGCGGAGGAGGTTGAAAAAAAAAGCGGCTAACCTGACGGCGGGATTCGTGCTGGTGGTCTCGGTTTGCCACGCACAGACCCTAAAATCCAGCGGCGAATTAGTTTTTCAGACCGGTTTCGAGGGCAGCAGCCGGGTGCTGCCCTCGGTCGGCACCAACGACCACGGTGCCCCGTTGGAGTACCTCGCCGGCACCGACCCGACCCTTGCCAAAAGTAATTGGGATCGCGATTGGCAACCGCTGCTCAACAAGGGCCGGATGACGATACAGTACACCGGCGGCGACTCGACCCGGCGCTGGGCGCGGGTGGTGGCCGAACCAGCCAACCCCCAAAACCACGTGCTGAAGTTCTGGTTGGCCGACTCCTGGCGGGCTTCCGAAGGCCAAACCAAAGCCCGGATTCAAACCAACCTCTACGGCATTCGGGGTGGCCTGAAGGAGTTTTATCAATCGGTGCGGGTGTTTTTGACGGACGATTTTCAGGCGATGAAAACCTATCCCCGCCCCATCGGGTGGTGTACGCTCGCTGAGTTCTGGAACAACGAATGGTGGGTGAAAGGCGAGAAGCACGGCTTCCGCATTACGCTCGGCATCGGCAAAGCCAGTGCCGCTCCCGGCGCGTTGCATTTTTTGCTGGACGCGGAAAACGCCGGGCAAAAACGGGTGTGGACGGCCCCGCCGACCCAATCGGAGGTGGCGGTGCCCATCGGCCGTTGGTTTACGATGGAGTTTTATTTCCGGGAAGGCGACCGGCAGACGGGCCGCTTTTACCTGGCCATCACGCCCGAAGGCCAACCCCGGCAGGTGGTGTACGACGTCACGAATTTTACCCACAATACCTCCGACCCCGCCCCCGGCGGGTTGACGGGCTACAATCCGATGAAATTGTACACCTCCCGCGAACTCATCGCCCATGTGACCGCGCAGGGCAAAACGCTCCAGGTGTATTGGGACGATTTTAAACTCTGGAAAAACAAGCAACCAAACTGAGCAACGCAGCCGGTCCGTCAAAACAGGATATGCAGTACGACGTCTTATTTTTCAAAAGTCCTTTTTCCTCACGGGCACTCCTTAAAAATGCCGGGAGGGCCGTCACGCTCGTGCTCTTTTTTTTCGGAACGGTAAAGGCGCAGGGCAACGGCTCCGGAATCGAAAAATACGGGCAGTTGATTGAAGCGCCCACCGCACCCGACCGCTGGGAGGCCTGGCGGCGGGAATTGCTTGCCTGGAAAGACTCGACGCGGAAGGCCCTCAACTACGGGGGCGAAAACTACCGGAAGCCGGAATACCGCTGGGCCGCGCAAGCCTATTCCACGTTTTTTTTGATGGCCAACGAAAAAAGCCTGTACGACAAAACCGGTCAGTACGCCATCCGGGCCTGCCTGAAAAAATACGAAGACCAGTACGGCGGCGTGGACGTGGTGGTGCTGTGGCCCACCTACCCGCAACTGGGCTTCGACAACCGGACGCAGTACTCGTTTTACCGCAACCTCCCCGGTGGCGTGGCGGGCCTGCGGAAACTCTGTGACGACCTGCACGCGATGGGCAAAAAACTCCTGATTGCCTACAACCCCTGGGACAACATCGCCCGGAATCAGGGCCGCACCGACGAGGACGAACTGCTCGACATGCTCAAAGAAACCGGGGCCGACGGCGTATACCTCGACACGATTTCCAACATCGAGGGGTTTTTCCAGCAAATGCAGGCCAGCAACCCGAGTGCGATTTTCCAATCCGAAATTCCGATTCGTCCGGCGGCGCTGAACCAGGTGCATCAGTCGTGGCTGGAAGTGGGTTGGAACGACAAGGTGAAAGCCCTGGAATTTGGCGAAGTGCCCCCGCTGGTGCGCAACCGCTGGCTCGAACAGCGGCACCTGATTTACCGCCTTTCCCGGTTCAGCCACGAGCAGTCGACGCTCCTGCAAAACGCCTGGATGAACGGCTGCGGCGTGGTGATTTGGGAAAACGTGTTCGGCACCGTCAACGAAATGACGCCCCGCGACCGCTCGATCCTCCGCTCGATGCTGCCCATTCAGCGGCGCTACACCCGGTTTTTCACCGAAGGCGAGTGGACGCCGCTGGTTCCGGTATCGCTCAACCGCGTGTACGCCAGCCGCTGGCAACTCGGTCCCCGCACACTCTGGACGGTCGTCAACCGGCAGGAGCAGGCCACGACCGGCAAACTCTTCGAGGAAGCCGAGATGGCGGGCATCCGGTATTTTGATTTGATAGCCGGGAAAGAAGTCACCACCCGGCGCTCAGCCGGCAAGGTGAGCGTGTACGCCCAACTAAGCCCGAAGGCCATCGGTGCGGTGCTGGCCATTCCTGAAAGCGACCTGACCGATGAATTTTACACGTTTTTGAAAAATCAGGCGGCTCGCCTCCAAACCGCCGACCCAAGCACGGCCTTCCACCTGCCAACGCCCCAATTGAAGCCCGTTTCGGCCATCCGGCCCTACCGGCCAACCGCCCTGCCGAAGGGCATGGTTCGCCTTCCGGTCGCCCCCGATTCGGTGAGCCTGACGGCTAGTTTCCGGCAACGGGAATGCGGGTTTTACCCACTGGGCGATTTCGTCGATTATTCGTACAGCCAAGCCCGCAACGAAATCACGAAAGGAACGGTGCGGGCGAAATTAAGCCCCTACGCAATGGACCAAACGCTGGTGACCAACGCCCAGTTTGCCCAATTCCTGAAGGCCAGCCGCTACCAGCCCCCGCACCCGGAAAACTTTCTGAAACACTGGACCAACCACGCCCCGCCCGCCCGGCAGGAGGCCCACCCCGTGGTGTGGGTGTCGCTCGACGACGCCCGCGCTTACGCGAAATGGGTCGGGAAGCGCTTGCCCACCGAATCCGAGTGGCAATGGGCGGCCCAGAACGGGGTCGAAGCCACCCGGTATCCCTGGGGGAATGCCTTCGATTCGACGGCAGTCAACACCGGACAGTGGGGCGGTACGACCGCCGTTACCCGCTTTCCAAAAGGCCGGACTAAATCGGGGTTGTACGACCTCAGCGGCAATGTCTGGCAATGGACCGAAAGCGAGCGCAGTGACGGTTACAACGACTTCTGTATCCTGCGCGGGGGCGGTTGGTACGTCAACCGCGCCTCCGAGTGGTACGCCGACGGGGGGGCGCAGGATACCGGTTTCGGGGCAAAATACCTGCTGACCTGGCCGGGGCTGGACCGCTGCGCGACGGTGGGGTTCCGGTGCGTGGTGGATTTATAATTCCTGATTTTTATGAAAAAACACCTTCTCGTTTCTCTGCTCACGCTACTTGCCGGTAGCCTGGTTGGCTTCGCCCAACCCGTCAAGCCCCACCCGGTGCCCGAAGAATTCGCCTCCGATTACTACCAGGTGACCGTCAACGGACAGGCCGTACCGGTTTTTCACGCCGGGCTGAACGTCTATTTCGCCAGTTTCGATTTCACGGGCAATGCCACCGTCACCGTCAAATCCAATTTCAAATCCGGCTCGTATTCAGGCCAGACCTCGAACAAAGAAGCCATTCGGGTCGATGAACGGGGCTACTGGCGAGGCGAAGTATTCGTCCGACCACTCTCTAGACACGTTCAGCCCAAGCTGAACGGCGACGCGGTGGATTTCACGCTGACCGAAGCGGGCCAATACTCCATCGAGCGGGCCGGGACGGGCCATTTCAAAGACGACGCGCTGTTCCTCTTCGCCAACCGCCCGGACGCCACCGCGCCCAAGCTCAGCGGCCCGAACGTGATTCACCTGAAAGCGGGCATTCACAACCGGCACGTGGACCTGAAAAGCGGGCAAACGCTGTACCTCGACGCCGGCGCGGTGCTGTTCGGGAGCGTCAACGCCTTCGACGCGCAAAACGTGAGCATCCTGGGCCGGGGCACGGTGCTGTACTACGGCCCGCAGTCGGAAACCCACGACGACGGCTGGAAAAGTCAGAAATACTGGCACCCGCTCACCACCCGCAACGTGCGCGGCCTCACCGTGCGGGGCGTGACCTTCGTGGGCCGCAGCCGCACCTGGTCGCTGCAAACCCACACGACCTTCGACGCCGTGTTCGACAACATTAAAATCCTGGCCCTCAACCCCCAGAACATCAACGGCGACGGCATCGACTGGTACGGCGGTGGGCGGGCCAAAGTCACCAACAGTTTCATCCGTTCGATGGACGACTGCTTCGCCTTTTTCACCCCCAACAGCAGCCAGGATATGTGGGCCACCGCCAAAAATTCGACGGGGGAAGTCAGCGACATTCACATCGAAAACTGCGTGTTGTGGACGACGCTGGCGAACGTTTTCCGCATCGGGTTCAACGGACAGGCGCTCACGACCCGCAACATTTCGATGAAAAACACCGACGTGATTCACATCAGCAAGAGCGAATGGTACGCCCCCTGGTCGCTATTCTGCATGGTCAGCCCCAACAGCAAAGGCCAGGCCCGACACAGCAACTACCGGTTTGAGGGCATTCGGTTTGAAGAACCGGCGGCACTCTTCGGGTTGCAGAACCCCGAATCGGAGTTTCGGAACCTGGTCTTGAAAGACATCACGATGACGGGCGAGGCGGTTCCTTCGCTCATCAAAAATACCACCCATGACGTGACCTTCGATAACGTCGTGCTCAACGGCAAACCGGTAAAAACCGAAGCCGACCTGCCAGTTCGGGCGGGTAGTTTGAAGGTAGAAAATGCGACCTACGTACCCCAGCCATGAACCTTAAAATTTACCCGGTGAAAAAATCAATTTTCCTTTTCATCCCTACCGGTCTGTTGCTGCTGACGAACATTTTGTTTGCAAAACCAATACGGAACACCGTTCAAAAATCGGAACACCGAAGCGGCTTCACCGATGCCGCCGATTTTGGTTTTTTACCCACCGAACCGGGAGTGAACAATGCCAGAGCCTTGCAAGCCGCCGTCGATAAAGGCGGCACGATTACGATTAGCAAACCCGGCACGTACAAACTAGCGGCCACGGTGTACCTGGGCGACAACACCTCGCTGGTTTTTGGGAATGGAGTCGTCGTGGAAAAATCGGGCGAAGCGGGTCGCTTCACGCACGTATTTTTAAACAAGGGGGCGCTGACGCGGACGTACAACCACAACATCACGATTACCGGCCTCGATGTTCGGGTGAATGGGGTCGATTTGCCGATGAGCACGATTTACGGGTTGCGCGGGCACGTCGCTTTTTTTTACGTGAAAGACCTGAAGATTGAACGGTTCCGGTGCTCCGGTTTGGTCAACGGGCAATTTGCGTTGCACATCTGCACCTTCGAAGATTTGTTGATAAACGACGTCATCATCCGGGGCAAAAAAGACGGGATTCACCTGGGGCCGGGGAAGCGATTTAAAATCAGCAACGGCGTTTTCCAGACCGGCGACGACGCCATCGCCCTGGTGCCGGGCGACTGGGTAAGCGCCAACCCGGAATTCGGGAACCTCGAAGACGGCGTCATCGAAAACTGCTCCGACATCCCCGACGATTACCTGGAAGGGGCTTTTTCCAAAATCGTCGCCTCGGCCTGGGTCGATTGGAAGCCGGGCATCGAAGTAAAACACGGCGATGCGGTGGTGTCGAACGGCCGGATTTACCGGGTCGTGGCTAACCTCGACAACCGGGTTTACAAATCCCTCACCCGCCCCACCTTCGAAAAAGGGATGGCCGTGGTGGACAGCATCAATTGGTTGATGTTTCAACAAGATACGATTCACACCGCTGTCGTGAAAAACGTGGTGTTCCGGGATATTTTTTTGCAAAGCATTCGCGTGCCGTTTCAACTGATGAGTTACAGCAACAAATGGTCGCATTCGTATTACCCGGGGGCACAAATACCGGTTCAGGGGCCGCTGTCTTTCGAAAACATCACGATGCTGAGCGACAATAAAAAAGCGTTGATTTCGATTTCAACGCCCTGCAATGTTATCACCGTGCGCAACTCGGTTTTGCAAAACAACTGGATTGATTTTCAACACGCCGCCGATTACAGCGTGTACCCCAAAACCCACGTCAGTTTTACGAATTGTCAATTTAATTCATCGGGTGAATACACCTTAATCCGAAACCGGAGCAAGGGCAAAGAAGTGGTGGTAAAAACGGTGGGTAGCCTCGAAACCGGTCAGAATTTTTCGGCGAAAATAGAAGAAGGTGGGGGAGTAATCCGGGTTGATTCTGATTTGACGGGGTTGAAAAAGTAGGGGCGGTGCTTGCCTCCGCCCTGCGCTTTGAATGATCACCGTTCTAAATTCGGGAGTGACCCTAATTCCGACAAATCGATGGAAACCGAAAAAGATTACCAAACGCGCCGAACCTTCCTGAAATCGCTGGGCCTCGGCACCGCCGCCGCGCTCCTTCCGGGGCCGGGGGGCTTCGGCACTCCGGGTAGCGAACCGGGTTTGGCTCCGGCAAAAAAAATCCCCACCGCCACCGGGGAAATTCTCCCCGGCCAGATGGGCATCACCAGCGTCCACGAGCACATCGTATTGCCCAAAGACCCGGCCCTGCGGGAGAAAAGTTTTGAGTTTGCCGTCAGCGAGTTGAAAAAAGCGAAAGCGCTGGGCCTGCAAACCATCGCCGACGTCGGGCCGACCGACGACGTGGCCGGCATCCGGGAGGTTTCGCAGGCCACCGGCGTGAACATCATCTGTTGCACCGGCTCGTACCTGCTCAAAGACGACCAGCAATCGCTGACGACGGAGGACTTTGAAACCCGGATGCGCCGCGACGTGGAGGACGGCCTTCAGGGCACGCGGATTCGTCCGGGCGTGATTAAACTGGCGACCCGGCGCTTGCCGATTACGCCCGCCGAGAAAAATTTACTCATTGCCGGTGCCCGGATTCAAAAACGCTACGGCCTGACCATCTGCACCCACGCCGTGAGTGGCTGTGCCGAGCAGCAGCAGATTCTGGAAGAAGCCGGGGCCGATTTGAAGCACTGCTATTTTTCGCACGTCGAGGCCACGTTTGGCTGGAGCGGGCGGAACGTGGAGCAGGAAATCGAGTATTTGCAGGGCGTGGTGGAAAAAGGCAGCAGCCTGAGTTTCAATAATTTCGGCAACTGGAACCACACCAAGCCCAACGATTTGGCCCGCATCATCCTCGAACTGACCCAACGCGGCTACGACGACCGCATGGTGGCGACCATCGACATGACGTGGAGTTTCGACAACGGCAACATCAAAATCCTGTGGAGCGACACCAACGAGGGCGGCAGCGACCGCACCTACTCGTACCCGCTCCGCAAGGTCGTTCCCTGGATGCGGGAGCAGGGATTGCCCAAAGAAACCATCGATAAATTTCTGATCGACAACCCCCGGCGGCTTTTCACCTGGTAACTGGAGCCGGGAAACGTCTAGTACCACCTAATCGGAGAACCCAATTCATAAAACCTCAAAATACCCCGCATGAAGCGTACCCTTTTTCTTTCTTTCCTGTGGTTGTCTGCCCACGTTGGTTTCGCCCAGGTTTGGCACGTTTCCGGCACGGGAAACGACGCCAACGATGGAAAAACCAGCGCGACCGCTTTTCGCAGTTTACAAAAAGCCGCCGACCTGGTGCAGCCCGGCGACGTGGTCTGGATTGAAAACGGCACCTACACCAACGCCGACAAAGGCGACGGCAGCGCCGTGCTTTCCATCAAAACCTCCGGCAAACCCGACGCCTGGATTACCTGGAAAGCCCGGCCGGGGCACCGCCCCGAAATCCGCCCGACGGGCTGGAACGGCATTCACGTTTCCGGGTCGTACCATATCCTCGACGGCCTGACCGTGCTTGGCAACAACGAGTCCACCGTGCTGCTGGCCGCCCAGGAAGACGCCAAAAAACCCAAAGCCGACCCGTATTTCAACACCAACGGCATTTTTGTCGAAGGTCGCCGGAAGGCCCCCGACGCCAAACCGCACCACGTCACCATCCGCCACTGCACGGTCGCCAAGTGCGCGGGCGGGGGCATCGTGGGCATCGAAATGGACTATTTCACGGTCGAGAATTGCCGGGTGTACGACAACGCCTGGTTCATGCGCTACGGCGGGTCAGGCATCACCACGCTCAACAACTGGGCCTTCGACGACGCGCCGGGCTACCACGTCGTGATTCAGCGCAATTTTGTGTGGAACAACAAAACGCTGGTGCCCTGGGAGAAAATCGGCAAACTCAGCGATGGCAACGGCATCCTGCTCGACGTGACCGACCAGGCCGGGCAGGGAGCCACCAATCCCAACGCCGACGCGGTCGTTAAAGCAGACACTTCCAAGACCCCGCCCCCGGCAGTCGCCGCGCCGGAAAAGCCCAGGCGCCCCGAATGGAAGGGCCGGGCGCTGATTGCCAACAACGTCAGCGCCTACAACGGCGGCTCCGGCATTCACACGTTTCGCACCCGGCACGTGGACATCATCAACAACACCACCTACCACAACGGCGGCATCGTAGGCTACCAGGAATTGTTTCCCAACCGCTCGGAAGACGTGGTGATTCTCAACAACGTCATCGTGCCCCGGCCCGGCGGAAAGGTGACGTCCAACAACCGCAACACGGCCATTCGCTGGGATTACAACGTGTACCCAACGGCGCAGGAAGTATTCAAAGGGGAACACGACGTGGTGGCCGAGGTGAATTTTATCGACGTGCAGGCGGACCCGACGAAGGGAAATTTCCGCCTGGCGAATGGCAGCCGGGCCTTAAATTCCGGCAGCACCGAGGTTGCCCAGAAAACCGACCTCACCGGCAAGGCCCGTCCAGCGGCGGGCCGCGACCGGGGGGCGTTTGAGCAGTGATCGTCGCGGGGGTAGAACCTGTTTATCAGCCCACCACTTGAGTGGTGGGAAATCGTCTCAACGGCGTGATTGGGTGAAACCGTTTCAACGGTTTAGCGGTCGCCAAACCGTTAAAACGGTTATCAGTCTGCCATCGACTCCTTACTTTCCCCTGATTAAAATTAGGGGCTAATAAATTGCTCCGACACCCGTCCTTTTCCTAAACTTCAACATAAAATTTCCTCCCCATGACCACCCGCATCCTCCGGTACGTTTTCCTCCTCGCGTTCGCGGGCCTCGCTTCGGCCCAGGCCCAGAAGCCCCTGTTTCCCCAAGCTCCCGGCATGGTGTCGTACACCTACCGGAACAGCTTCGCCCGGAACGTGGCGGCCACCCTCGACACCATCAAGGCGTTGGGCATCACCGACATCGAGTTTTCTAACCTGTTCGGCAAAACCGCCGCCGAACTCCGCGCCTTGCTCGACGAGCGCGGCATGAAGTGCTCCTCCTTCGGCACCAGCTACGCCAATGCCCAAAACAAAACTGCCGAGGTAGGCCGGGATGCCAAAACCCTGGGAGCCAGCTACGTGCGCGTCGCCTGGATTATGGACAAGCCGCCCTTCACCCTGGCCGACGCCCAAAAAGCGGTCGAGACATTCAACCGCGTGGGTAAGCAGTTGAAAGACGATTTCGGCCTGACGTTCTGCTACCACAACCACGGCTACGAGTTCGTGCCGCACGAAGGCGGCACGCTGATGGATTACCTCATCCAGAAAACCGACCCGAAGTACGTCAGTTTTGAACTCGACATTTTGTGGACGGCCTTTCCGGGGGCCGACCCCGCCGCCTTGATTACAAAATACCCGACCCGCTTCAAACTCATGCACCTCAAAGACCTGCGCAAGGGCGTGGCGGGCAACCTGTCGGGCGGTACGCCGGTAGAAAACGACGTGGCTTTAGGCACTGGGCAAATCAACCTGCCCGCCGTGCTGAAAGCCGCCAAAAAATCGGCCATTCGGCATTACTACATCGAAGACGAAAGCCCCAGCTACGCCAGCCAGGTACCGCAGACGATTGCCTACCTGAAAAGCCTGAAATGACTTTTTCCATGAAAGCGATTCGCGGTCTCCGCTTAAAAATCAGTCTGCTGGCGGCGCTGACCAGCCCGGTGTTTGCCCAAACTTATTACGTCAACGGCGTTTCGGGCGATGACGCCAACGCGGGAACGGCGCGCAACCGCCCCTGGAAATCGCTCGCGCCCGTCCACGCCCGGCAGTTTTTGCCCGGCGACACCGTGAATTTCGAGGCCGGTTCGGTTTGGGACGCCGGGCTGGTCATCGACGACAGCGGCACGCCCCGCCAACCCCTCGTGTTTCGAGCCGTTGGGTCGGGGGCCAAACCCGTCTTCAGCAAGGCCGGGAAAGGGGCGAAGGCCATCGACGTGACCGGGTCCTGGGTGGTACTGGACGGGTTTCTCGCCAAAGACGCCAACCAGGCCGGGGTGTACCTGGCGAAGGGCGCCAACCACAACGTCGTCCGAAACTGCGAAATCGGGAACTGCGGCGGCGGCGTGATGCTCCACGGGCGCTACAACCTCGTCACCCAAAACTACGCCCACGACCTGGTGATGGTCAAAAACACCCCCGGCGGCGACGACGACTACGGGGCCGTGGCGTACTGGGTGTTCAATTCCAACAACGAAATTTCGTACAACCGGGCGGAGCGCTGCCGGGCGTCGAGCTACGATTACGGTGCCGACGGGGGCTTTTTCGAGGTGTACACCAACGGCGACAGCAGCTACGTCCACCACAACTACGCCGAAGACTGCAACGGCTTTTTGGAAATCGGCGGCGGAACGGCCCGGGGCATCGTGGTGGCGCACAACGTTTCCATCGAAAACGGTGAGTGGACCTTTCACCTCGGCGGAAAATTCCGCGCGGACATTCAGAATTTCCGAATGGAACACAACACGATAATTTCCCGCAAGGGTACGAAGTGGAACAACCTGCTCGGTGTGGGCAAGGGGACGCTCGCGCCCGGAATACTAGTTTTCAAAAATAACCTCGTCGTGGTGGGCGGCGAAGCCGCCGAAGTGGTCGCGAAACAGAGCGGTTTCACGCACGAAAACAACACGTATTTCCTGCTCGACGGCGCGCAAACGGGTTTCCCCCTGGGGCCAAATGAGCGCGTCCAACAAGTCAATTAGCCGCCGCAATCCGTACCATGTCAAACTACCCGAAGCGTACCGTCGTTTTTCTCCTCCTCTGCCTTGTTTTCGGGAGCGGCGCGCTGCTCGCCGGGCCGAAATCCGACTCCCTGCGGGTGCTGTTCATCGGCAACAGCTACACCTACGGCAACGACCTGCCCGAATTGCTCGCCCAATTGATGACCGCCAAAGGCGTAAAATTTGGCTACGAGTCGGTAACGACCGGCGGAGCCACCTTGCAAAAACACTGGGAGGAAGGCAAAGCGCAAGCAGCCATTCACCGGAAGGCCTGGGATTTTGTCGTGCTTCAGGAGCAAAGCGCGCGGCCATTTGCCCAGCGAGAAGCCTTTTTTCAGTACGCCCGCCTGCTCGACGCCGAAATCCGGAAAACGGGCGCAAAACCCCTTTTTTACGCCACCTGGGCGGCCAAAGCCAAGCCCGACGAGCAACCTAAACTCACCGAAGCCTACCAGACGATTGGCAAAGAGTTGGGTAGTTTGGTGGCTCCCGTCGGCGAAGCCTGGAAATTGGCCCTGAGCGATAGCCTGACCTTGCACGGCTCCGACGGTCGGCACCCCAACCTGGCGGGGAGTTACCTGGCGGGTTGCGTGCTGTACCGCGTCATGACCCGGAAAAAGGCAACCCGCCTGCCCCGGCAGGTGATTCGGAACGGGAAACCCAGCACCGGGCTGACCGAAGAACTAGCGAAGACCTTGCAAAAAATCGCGGATAAAACGCCGCTGAACCCATGAAAAAAGAGGAAACTGTTTTTAGGGTTTCAAAAAAGTAGCTGAATCGTGCGGAGGTCACCCTGAGTGTAGTCGAAGGGCGTGCGCGGGCCGCCGAGTTGCCCACCGCACGCCCTTCGACTACGCTCAGGGTGACCTCCGCACCTAAAAAATCGGAATCCTGAACAGCTTTGTGAAGTGAACGTCCTCAAACCTACTTTTTCCTGTCGACGCAAGTATCCCTAAACCTGGTTATCCATGAAAAAAATCCTCCTTTTCACCCTGCTCGCCGTGGCCCTTTCTCAACCGATTGCCATCGCGCAAAGCACGCCATTCGGCGGCAAAGCGGCCCGAATTCCGGGCACCATCAATGCGGAGAATTTTGACGAAGGCCCCGAAGGCGTCGCTTTTCACAACGTGGAACCGGTGATGGAACCCGACGCCAAAACCGGCCCCCGGGCGCTGGGGCTGGCCTACCGGAAAACGCCCGTTGAACTCGAACAAGGCTGGGGAACGATGATGCTCGCCGCCATCCGGGAAGGCGAGTGGTACAACTACACCGTGCAGGTGGATTACGAAGGACGCTACGACGCGGAGTTTGTCGTCGCGGGTTGGAAAGACGGGGCGGAGGCGGGAGCCTTTAAAATCGAATTCGACGGCGTGGACAAAACCGGGTTGATTTCCGTACCCAACACCCAGAAATGGTACCTGTTTAAAACCCTGACCAAAACGGGAATCGAACTCAAAAAAGGGACGTACTCGATGAGGGTCACGAATGTCAAAGGCACTGATGCCATTAACCTGGCGAGTTATCGGTTCAATCCGCAGTTTGCGTTGCCCGCCTACGTTCCGCCGAAAAAGTAAGGCGGTGTTTGGGAAAATCCAATGCAAAATTTTAGCCGAATCACCCCTTGAAACAACTGCCCGCCTTCGTTCTTTTTCTGCTTGGTCTTACGTGGGCCAACGCCCAACCGGATCGCCGGACCGCCGTCAAGCGCCTGTACTTAGCCAACGACGACCACACCGACTACATGTGGTCGGCCAACGAAGCCAAATACGACACGGCCTTCGTGCAGATGCTCGATTTTTACCTCCGGCAAATCGACTCCACGAAGGCCAGTCCCTCCGATTTTCAGGCTCGCTTCAACACCGACGGCAGCTACTGGCTCCGGGCTTACCAGAAATACCGCTCCCCGGCGCAGTTCAACCGGCTCATCGGGGCCATTCGTTCCGGGCACATCGGCAGCCCGATGAACACCCTGGTGAGTTGCTACGGGGCGCAGCCGACCGAGGCCGTGCTGCGCGGAATGTACTACGCCGGGGCTTTGGAACGCCAGTACAACCTACGCTTTCGACTGGCCGAGGCGATGGAAAACAACACCATTCCGCTGGGGTTGGCTTCGCTCTGGGCCGGGTCGGGGGTGAAATACAGTTGGAAGGGAATCGGGGGTTACGGTAGTCAGATGACCCTCGAAAGCCGGGCCAACCGCCGCCACCAACTCTACCGCTACGCCGGGCTGGATTCGTCGGGCGTGTTGATGAAATGGTACGTGTACGACGAACGCCGCACCGCGCCCTTTGGCGGCTACGCCGAATGCCGCCTGGTCATTAAATCGAAAGACAAACTCAAAGACATTCGGGAGACGGTGCGGCGGCTCGACGCGATGTGCGACACGGTTTCGGCGGGGTCAGCCTACCCCTACAACGTGGCCGGGGCCTTCGGCTACGGCCACGACGACCTCGATAATTTCACCTCCCAACCTTTCCTCGAAGCGGCCAAACTCGAAACCACAGCCACTCGGAAAGTGCGGATTTCCAACGAAGAAGATTTTTTTGAAGACGTGGCCCGAACCTACCCCAACCTGCCCGCCGAGGCGGTGAGCTACGGCAACGAGTGGGATTTGTACTGCGCCTCGATGAACGAAACCACCGCCCGGGTGCGGCGTTCGACCGAAAAATTACGCGCCGCCGAGGGCCTGGCCTCGCTGGTTGCGTTGAAATCCCCCGCCTTCGCCGACCGCCTCACCGCCGCCCGGAATGGGGCCTGGGAAGGCTTCGGGATGTACTGGGAACACAACTGGACCGCCGACGGCCCGGTGAAACGCCCCGTGCGGGCCACCTGGCAAAACAAGATTCAGGGGCAAATCAGCGGCTACGTCGATTCGCTGTTTTTGCTCTCGGCCCGCACCCTCGGCTCGCAACTTAAAAAAGCCGCCAACCCCCGGTTTTACGTCTTCAACCCGCTGAGTTGGACCCGCAGCGACGTGGCCGATTTCGCCTACGCCGGGGCGTATCCGGTGCGGGTTGTGGACGCGGCGACCGGAAAAGAAACGCCGAGCCAGTTGGTGACGAAGGGCGGAAGCCGGTTCCTGCGGTTTTTTGCCGAAAATATTCCCTCGGTCGGCTACAAGATTTTTGAGTTGAAATCGGGGAAACCCGCCGCCTTGCCGCCCGCCGCGACCGTCGCTGGGGGAACGCTGCGCAACGCCCGCTACCGCCTGCGGCTGAGTCCGTCGGGGGCCATTACCGAGTGGGTCGATAGCCTCGCCGGGCGGTCGTTGGTCAAGGACCTCGACGGAAAATTTCTGAACGATTTGGGTTTCTCAAACCACCAGGATGGCAACGCGGTCGTGGTCGAAAACGCGGGGCCGGTGTCGCTGACGCTGAAGGCAGTCTCCGCGAATCCGATTCCGCACGTGGTGCGGGTCACAGTGTTTGCCCACCTCTCCCGCATCGACATCGAAGACAGTTTGCAGGCCAATTTCAAGGACGTAAAAACCTGGGCGTTCTCGTTCAACCTGATCAACCCCACCACCCACCACGAAGAACTGGGCGCGATTCTGACCGCCAAAAAAGAAAGCCGCGGCGGCCACTACGCCGCCCAGAACGCCCGCCTCGACTACCAGACCTTCAACCACTTCGCCGACCTGAGCGAGCCAGCCTACGGCGTTACGCTGTCGAATCAGGATTGTAGTTTTTTCAAACTGGGAAAAAGCACCGTCGATTCGCTCTGGGAGCAGTCGCCGCAATTGAACGCTCTGGCGGGCGGGACGGTCGATAAAAAGCGGGAAGACAACGGTGTGCTGGGCATTTTTGACCAAAACGGCGAGACCGGGTTCCGCTACCAGTTTGCCCTGACTACCCACCAAGGAGATTTTGAGCCGGTCGCCGCCCTGAAATTTTCGTTGGAACACCAAAACCCACTCGTGACGGGCGTCGTGACCGGCGCGAAGGATACCTACCCCAGCCCGACGTTTTCCCTGATCCGCAGCGACGACCCGGCCGTGCTGCTCTGGGGCGTGAAACCCAGCGAAGACGGCATCGGCGAAGGATTGATTACCCGCTGGTGGAACGTCGCGGCGAAGACGGCTACGCCCACGCTGACCGTCGCCTCGCCAATTCGCCAAGCCCGGCAAACGACGCACCTGGAAACCAACGAGGGCGTTTTGCAACCAACGAACGGGCGATTGCGGGTTAGCTTTGCCCCGACGCAATTGAACACGTACCGGCTACACCTCACGCACTGATTTGAAAACCCTCGCCATCGGCATCGACATCGGCGGCACCCGCACCAAAATCGGGTTGGTGAATCTGGCGACCGGGCAGGTGGAAGTCCTGCGGATTGCCCCTACCGAAACCAAAGACGGCGCGCAGTTTCTAAACCACCTCGGCGAAGCCATCGACGCCTTCAAAGCCCAGGCCGTCGCCGACGGGGCTACCCTGGCGGGTGTGGGCATCGGCGTGCCGGGTTTCGTCTTCGCCGACGGCACGGTCGATTCGACCTACGGATTTCTGGAATTTATGGAAGACTACCCGCTCACCCACTACCTCGAAGCCGCGCACGGCCTGCCCTGCCGGGCCGACAACGACGCGCGGGTAGTGGCCCTGGGTGAGGCGATTTACGGGCGGGGCCGGGGCTTCGACCGCGTACTCACGCTGACGCTCGGCACCGGGTTAGGACTGGGTTTCACCATCGGCGGCAAACTGGACGGGCCGCTGCCCTTCGCCCACATGGGCGGGCACCAAACCGTGACCAGCGACGAGTTCGTCTGTTACTGCGGTAAAACCGGTTGCCTCGAATCGCTGGTTTCGGGGTCGGGGATTGGCCGGATTGCTGGTCGGTTCGGGTGGGAGCAGCAGTACCCGGCCTTGCCCCCGACCGCCGAGACGATTTTCAACGAACGAAAAGCCGGAAACGAGGATGCCGAGGTGATTGTGGAGGAATACCTCGGATACCTCCGAACCGGCATCGACAACTACGTCAACCTCTACGCCCCCGACCTCGTCGTACTGGGCGGGGGAATTGCCAAAGGCCTGAAGGCCGACGCGGAGGGCCTGCACAGCCCGGCTTTGCTGAAATCCTACAAAGCGTACCGGGTCAGGATTGCGACCTCCGAACTGGAAGAGCAGGCGGGTATTTTGGGGAGTGCCGCCCTCTTTAACTAAAAAATCTCATGCGCAGCAAACTCGAACCCTGGATTCTGTACTCCATCGCCGCCGCCGCTTTTTGGGGTACCTGGGGCGTGGTCGCCAAACTGATTTCCGCCGACGTTAGCCCGTTTACCAACCACCTGTTGTTCAGCGTCGGGATGCTGCTCACGCTGCCGCTGATTTTAAAACGCCTCCGCGCCACCCGGCCCAACCGCCGGGGCATTCTTTGGGGGCTGCTCGCGGGCGTGTTGGCCGTGACGGGCAACGTGGCCGTGTACCAGGCCTTCAGCACGGGCGGTCTGGCGGCCATCGTGATTCCGGTCACGAACTTGTACCCGCTCGTCACCATTGGCATCGCCTTATTGGTTTTCAAGGAAAAGCTCAACTGGATTAACTCCATCGGCATTTTGCTGGCGATTCCCGCCGTGGTGATGCTGTCGGGCGAGTCGCTGTTGTTTGAAAACCCCTCGGCGTTCTTCAAAAACATCGGTCTGAATTCGTGGCTGTTGTATTCGCTGGTGGCGCTGGTGTTTTGGGGCGTGTTCAGCGCGGCGCAGAAGGAGACGACCAATTTTATCTCCGCCGAGTGGTCGTACCTCAGTTTCCTCGTTTCCTCGGTGGTTATCGCCTTGATTTTTGTGACGTTTGGCTGGGCGAAGTTGGCGATGTCCAGCAACACCCTGGCGCTTGGTTCGCTGGCGGGGCTGCTCAATGGCCTGGGCGTGCTGGCGAGTTTTGCCGCCTACAGCGCCGAGGGAAAAGCCTCGAAGGTTACCACGATTGCCGGGGCTTTGCAGCCCGTTTTCACGATTGTGCTGGCGATTATTTTTCTTTCGGAAAGCCTGTCCTTCGTCGAATCACTGGGCATTTTACTCGCCATCGTCGGGGCCTTGACCCTGTCGTACGAAACGCCGAAAGCGGTACTGGATGAAAAACCTGTTTAGTCTTCCAAAACAGGGGTAATCTTGTCACGCTGAGCTTTGTCCCGGCATGGAATGCGAAGCGCCGCTTGGAGATGGGAAATCGTTTCCGAAGGGCCAAAGGCGCTTCGCATTCCATGCCGGGACAAAGTTCAGCGTGACATCGTTGCAATCGAAAAAAAGCCCGTAAAAACCGCAAGAAATGAACGCCATCCTGCAAGAAATCTTAGAGATTCCCGCGCGCGCAAAAGACGCGTTGAACAATCCCTTCGAGCCGCTGCCCCTACACGTCCCGTACCTCGGCATGGGGTCGTCGTACTTCGCTCCGCTGGCGTTTAAATACCTGGGTTTACCGATTTACCCGGAGTTGGCATCGGAGTATTTTTATTACCTGGCAAAAGGAAAGACCGCGCCGTTGGCGGTGCTGTTGTCGCAGTCGGGCCGGAGCAGCGAGGTGCTTTGGTGCCGCGACTTGTTCGGGCACTACGTGGCCGTTTCCAACTACACCGAAAGCGAACTTTGTACGGCACCGAACGTCAGCCAGACCGTACCGATTTTGGCAGGAGAGGAGCAGTATTCTTCCTCGAAAACCTACGTGAATACGCTGGTGGCGCTGTTCAAAGGTTTCGGATTTTCGCCCGCTGCGTCGGTCGAGCGGATTGCGGAAAACTTCGGCCGCTACCGTGAACAAGGCGAACGGCTGGCGAACGAGGTTTTTGAAATCTTAAACCGGCACCCGATTCACGGCATCTACGTCACCGGCAGCGGCCCCAACATCGCCACCGCGCTGGAGGCGGCGCTGATTTTGAGTGAAAGCACGAAGCTGGCTTTCCACGGCCTGCCGATGGCCCAGTACGACCACGGCCCCAAAGAAACCGCCCAAAACAGCATCGTCATCCAGATTCTGGCGAAGGGCGAAGCCTACGAACGCAGCCTTCGCTTGTCGGAACTCGTTGCGGAAGCCGGGGCGCACGTCTTCACGGTGGAAGCCCCTGACGAGGAGGAGCATTTTTCCATTCTACACACCATCATTCCTTTCAATTTCATGGCCTATTTTCTGGCGCTGAAACTGAATATCGGGGAGACGTTTGTGGTGGGAGGGAAGGTGACGGAGGCGGTTTGAAAATACCCTCCTGGAAATACCCGCCTGGAAATACCCCCAACCCCCTTTAGGGGATTAGGGGTATTTCCAGGCGGAATTTTGAATGATTTTAGAAAGTACCCAACCTCTACCCGCATGAAATCAGGCTTCCTCACCCTCTGCCTTTTAACCCTCGGCTTCAGCCTTCAGGCTCAGTCGGTCAAGCGCCTCTACCTGGCCAACGACGACCACACCGATTACATGTGGACGGGCAACGAAGCCCAGTACGACACGGCCTTCGTGCGGATGCTGGATTATTACCTGGGGCAAATCGATTCGACCAAAAACAACCTGGATGATTTTCAGGCCCGCTTCAACTGCGACGGCAGCTACTGGCTGAAAACCTACCAGAACTACCGCAGCCCGGCCCAGTTCGAGCGGCTGATGGGCTACGTTAAATCCGGCCACATCAGCAGTCCCTTAAATTCGCTGGTGAGTACCTACGGAGGCCAGCCCACCGAGGCTATTTTACGGGGAATGTTCTACGCCGGGAGCCTCGAACGGCAGTACGGCCTGCGGTTTTCGATGGCGGTTTGCATGGAAAACCAAACTTTGCCCCTGGGCTTGAGTTCGCTCTGGGCGGGTTCGGGAGCCAAGTACAGTTGGCGGGGCGTGTGTGGTTGCGCGAGCCGGATACCCAACGCCAGCCTGGCCCACCGGTCCCACCAATTGTACCGCTACATGGGTCCCGACCGGCGCAGCGTGACCATGAAGTGGTACAACCTCATCGGGGAAAACACCGGGCTGGGTGGCTACGGCGAAACCCGGCCCCAGCGCAAAACGGCGGGGCTGGCGGCGAATCTGGCCCGCACGATTACGGATTTGACCACGCTTTGCGATACCACATCCGCCCAATCGGCGTACCCGTACAACGTCGCCGCCGCCTTTGGCTACGGCTGGGACGACCTGAGTACCTTCGTTTCGCCCGCGTTTGTCCAGGCGGCGCAAACGGGTACGACGCCCGCGCAACGGGTGCGGGTATCCAACGAAGAAGACTTTTTCCGGGAGGTGGCCCGCAGCTACCCCAACCTGCCCGCCGAGTCGCTGAGTTACGGCAACGAGTGGGATTTGTACCCCGTTTCGATGAACGAAACCACCGCTCAGGTGCGGCGGGCGACCGAAAAACTCCGCTCGGCGGAAGCCCTGGCCGCGTTTGTTTCGCTCAAACACAACACGTTCGCCAGCGATCTGAACGCCGCCCGCAACCAAGCCTGGGATGCCTACGGCCTGTACTGGGAACACGACTGGACCGCCGACGGGCCGGTCTCCCGCCAGGCGCGGGCCGACTGGCAACTCAAGCAAAAAAACCACATCACCGGTTACGTGGATACGCTCTACAACCGGGCATTGGCCGCGTTGGGCCAAAACCTGAAAGCCAGTGCCCGCCCGCGATTCTATGTCTTCAACTCCCTGAGTTGGGTTCGCAGCGACGTGGCCGATTTTCCGTTTTCTGGAAAAACTCCGGTCAAAGTCATCGACCTGCAAACCAACACCGAAGTGGCCAGCCAATTTATTCGGAAAGGGGAGGGGCAGTACCTGCGGATTTGGGCCGCGAACATTCCTTCGGTCGGTTACAAAGTATTTGAAATCCAGCCGGGTACGCCCGCCCGAAAACCGGTAGCAGCGCGGGTGCAGGGCGAGACCATTCAGAATTCGCACTACCGGATTCGGCTCCGCAAGTCGGGCGTGATCAGCGAACTAACCGACCTCCGGGCCGGCAACCGGGCGGTGGTGCAGCCCGTGGAGGGCCGCTTGTTCAACGATTTGGGGGCGAAAAATAAAGACGCGGGTAGCCCGGTTTTAATTGAAAACGCCGGGCCGGTGTCGGTCACACTCCGGGCGGTTTCGGCTGACCCGATCGCCCACATTGTGCGGGTAACGCTGTTTGCCAACAGCCCCCGCATCGACATCGACGACCACATTCAGGCCAATTTCAGCGACGTAAAAACCTGGGCTTTCTCGCTCAACCTGAAAGCCCCGACCACGCACCACGAAGAACTGGGCGCTATTTTGACGGCCAAAAAAGAAACCAGGGGCGGGCATTACGCCAGCCAGAACGCCCGCTACGACTGGCTGACGTTCAATCACTTCGCCGACCTGAGCGAATCGAAGTACGGGGTTACGCTTTCAAATCAGGATTGCAGTTTTTTCAAGCTGGGCCAAAGCACCGTCGATTCGCTCTGGGAAACCTCGCCGCAGCTTTCGGCCCTGGCGGGCGGGCAGGTGGACGGCCCTAAACTGGGGATTGTGGCGCAAAACGGGGCCACGGTCTTCCGCTACCAGTTCGCGCTGACGACCCACGCGGCGGCCTTCGACGCGCTGGCCGCCCTGCGCTTTTCGCTCGAACACCAGAATCCGCTGGCCACGGGCGCGGTCACGGGGGCCGCCGACCGCTACCCCGCCGCTACCCATTCGCTGCTCCAGATTTCGGACAAGAACGTGTTGCTCTGGAGCCTCAAGCCCAGCGAAGAGGGCATCGGTCAGGGGTTGATTGCCCGGTTTTGGAACGTAAAAAATGCGGCCCTTACGCCGACCATCCGGTTGGCACAACCCATCCGCCGGGCCTGGCAGACGACCCACCTCGAACGGAACGAGCGGGAATTGACTCCGGCAAATAGGTCGCTTGGCATTCAATTCGCGCCGGGGCAACTTAATACGTACCGGCTTGGGGTGCAGCCCTGAGTGGTAAGAAGAAAGTCCTTTCAACTCAACCGAACCACCCCGTAGGGGCGGGGTGGTTCGGTTGAGTTGAAAGCCATTTGATTATACCACCCAACTTAGGTTAGTTAATAGTCTGACGATCAATCAGTAGTTGGTAAAACACCACCGGTTTACAGCTCGCGCCGAACCCCCTCACTTTTCCGGTACTCCACCGGCGAAACGCCCATCTGTTTTTTGAACAAGCGTGAACAGTAAAACGGGTCGTCGATGCCCAGTTGCGAGGCCACTTCGTTGATGCGCAACTCCTTGAAGTGAAGCAGTTGACGGGCTTTCAGGGCGGACTGGCCCCGGTGTCTGGTGGGTTCGTCGGCGGGGGCATTGCGGGGAAAGGGGACGACACAAAATACAGAAAATCGAACGGTGGTCACTCGGAAAAACGGCGTTTCCGGCGTTACGTCCGTTGCGCCCGGATGCGGCTCAACGTCACCTGGGTTACGCCCAGAAATGACGCGATATGCCCCAGCGGCACCCGCTGCAACAGGGTCGGGTGAGTGGCCAGGAGTTCGTCGTACCGCTGCCGGGCCGTGTGAAACTGGAGGCTGTACAAGCGGCGTTGCATCGACAAAAATGCCTCCGTGGCCAGCCGCCGCCCGAGGTGTTCGAGGTCGTGGTGGCGTTGGTAGAGCCGTTCGAGGTCGGCGTGCCGAACCCCGTGCAGGCGGCACGACTCTATCGTTTGAATGGCCTTGCGGCTGGGTTGTTGGGAAAAAAAGCTGTCGATGCCGCCCATCAACTGTCCCGGAAAGCCGAAGTAATCGGTGACGTCGCGGTCGTCGCGGTGGTAAAACAACCGCAGGACACCCTCTTCGACGAACCAAATGTGGTGACAAACCTGACCCTCGGCCAGGAGCAAGGCCGATTTCGGGAGCGAACGGGTCTCGACGCAGGACGCAAAGGCCTCGGCGGACTCGTCGCAGAGCGGAGCAACGCCCCGGAGGTACCGGAGGAACGGATTCATCCGGCTAACTTACGACACGAATCCGGCTCCGCTTCGGGGCGCGGCCCCGTTGGGACGGGTCGGCTCCGGCACCACCAAGTCCAGGCTGTCTTCCCAAAGTTGGCGGGCCAACTCCGGGTCGTAGGAATCGGCCGACGATGGTCGTTCCCGTTCGATTTGAAAGTACTTGCCCGAAACGCCTTTCAGTTGGGGGTCGAGCAGCAGGCGGGCCATCGCCGCCCCCGAGCGCGTCGGCGTGCTGATGGTCACGCCGAACACCCGGAAGGCCTGGGTCAAACCCCGCAACAGTCCCCGCACCAGCGGATTTTTTATGCTGCCGAGCAGGTTGGTCGCGGGCACGGCCGCCGGGTCGTAGGCGTTGACCGTAATACCCCGGCGGTCGCTTGCCTTCAAGCGGCGGTCCAACTCGTACGCAAACAACAGGTTGCTGAGTTTCGACGTGGCGTACCGCTGCAAACCGCTCATTTCGTTGGCACTTTCGGGAAACGCCAACCGCCTGGCCCCCAAAAAGACCGGCTTGTTGAACCGGCCGTCGAGGGTGGTCGGGTCGTGGGTGCCGCTGCTGACCACCACGATCCGGGCCGGGGCTGCCAGCCGATCGAGCAGCAGGTTAGTAAGCAGAAAATGGCCCAGGTGGTTGGTGCCAAAGGTGACCTCAAACCCGTCGGCGGTGCGTTCCAGCCCTTGCAACACCTGCATTCCGGCGTTGTTGACGAGGCCCCGAAGCGGGGGCAGCGCGGCCTGGTCGAACCGGTCCACGAACCCGCGAACGGAGGCCAGCGAGGCCAAATCGAGTTCCAGGACGGTGATGTTGGTATGGCCGGTTTCGGCGGCAATCCGCCGTTTGGCCGCTTCGCCTTTTTTCGCGTTTCGGCAGGCCATGACGATGGTCCAGTTTTGCCCCGAAGCCGCGATGGCGCGGGCGCAGGCAAACCCCAGTCCGGAATTCGCCCCGGTGATGATGACCGTTTTTTCTTGCATGGGGCAAAACTACCGGCCCCGGCGCGACGGCTTTTTTACAATTGTTAAAAAGCGATTGCGAACCAATTCCGATTGGTCGTCGGCATGAACTGACCGATTCGTGGCGGTTCAGTACCCGCCTCACCCCCCCACCCGCTTTACCCCCTCACTTTTCCGGTACTCCACCGGCGAAACGCCCATCTGTTTTTTGAACAAGCGCGAAAAGTAAAACGGGTCGTCGATGCCCAGTTGAGCGGCCACTTCGTTGATGCGCAGATCGCTGAAATGGAGTAGTTGGCAGGCCCGCTGGATGCGGAGGTGGTTGAAGTACTCGATGGGCGCGTAGCCGGTATCCTGCTTAAATTTTCTCGAAAAAAACGACGGGGACAAGTGCGCCGCCTGAGCAATATTGTCCAGCGTGAGGGGTTGCGACAGGTTGTTTTGCATGAACGACACCGCCTTACTGGTCGGTTGCGCGGTTCCGCTTTTGAAGCGTTCCTGCTGAAAATTTTCCGGCAGTACCAGCGATGCCAGAAAGAAGGGGATTGTCAGGTTGGCGTACAGCAGGTTAGCGGTGCTGTACCCTTTCAGAAACGTATCGAAAATCCGGTTGAACAAGGCGATTCGTTCTTCCGAAAAACCGACCCGGACGGGTTGGAGTGGGCCTGCGTGCTCATTCAGAATCACTTGTACTGCTTCGCTGCATTGGCTTCCACCGAGGTGAAACCAGTAAATGGTCCAAGGGTTTCCGGTGTCTGCCCCGTAGGAATGCGGGGTTCCGGGGGTGATGGCGAAAACTTCACCCGCCTGAATCACCACCCGGCCCTGGGGTACCTGAATCCAGCCCTGCCCATCGGTGCAGTAGAGCAGAATCACTTGCGAGATTCCGGCCGGGCGATGGTAAAAATGGTGCCGCGCCTTTGGATAAAAGCCCATTCGGGTGATGAACAGGCGGTTGATCAGGGGCATTTTGCGGCATTTCTCAACCAGGGCCTTCGGAATTTCCATGATCCGTTCCCCGGTAAATCCCCGGCTTTTTCGAGTCGTCTTCTTCATGTAACGCGGGGGAGTCTGATTCGGAGGCGAAGGTAAAATAATCCATGTTTAGGCTATAATTCGGCATCTTTCCCTCCTTGAAAAAACCGAAGTTTGTGGGCGTTAAATGCCATTGAATTCGCTGGTTGCGCCACCGTCGGGCAACGGACACCCACAAACTTTTATGAAGACCACGTTCCTGAGTTTTTCCTTGAGTTACCTTCTCCTGAATTCCGCGCTGGCGGCCCAACTGGCCCCGCCCTTTGCCAACTGGAACACTTCGGAGCTACTGCTCAACAACGGCATCGTTCAGCGAACCATCCAACTCCCGGCGGCGGAGGGCAATTTTCTGACTACGCTCTACAAACCCGTGACGGGCGAGTTCAGGTACTTCCAGAAAACGAATCCTGATTTTCAATTTGAGTTAAACGATACGGTGTACTCCGGCTCCGGGGCCTGGCGGCTGGTGACGATTCAGAAAATCACCGACTCCCACCAGGGCGACGGGGCCGCCGTGACTCTGCAAAGCAAAGACGGAAAGGTGGAACTGACGGTGCGGTTTCTGCTCTATCCGGGTCTGCCCGTGATCCGGAAGAATCTGGTCGTGAAAAACCGGACCAACGATCCGCTGCGCCTGGAATCGGTCGACGTGGAGAAATTTCTGGTGACTCCGTACTACGCCACGACGTTTAGCTGGATTTGCCACGATTATGGCCGGAGGCGATCCATTGGGCCGTACGACGGCAACTTTCAGGATGCCCTGCTGACGGTGCATAACCGCGACTGGAAACAGGGAATCGTGGTGGGCAACGAGGCCGCCGGGGTGGTGAAACACACGTCGGTATTTTGGGACGAACCCGCTATTTTGAGCGGCCTGACGCACAAAAATGCCCGGTTCCCCTTCCGAAAATACATTCAGCAAGGCGAGTCGTTTGAAACCCCCCAAGTCTTCACGATGGTGTACAACAACCACGTAGACCCCGATGAAATGCTGAATACGGCCGTGCCTGATTTTGTGCGTCGGCACATGGGCATCCGCCTGTCGGAATTGGAGCAAAAACCCACTTTTGTCTACAACACCTGGGACCCTTTTCGTCAGAACATCAACGAGAAATTGATCCGGGAACTGGCTAAAGCGGCCGCCGATGCCGGGATGAAAGAATTCGTGATTGACGATGGCTGGGCTACGAATTATGGCGACTGGATGATCGATACCAAAAAATTTCCCAATGGCTTGAAACCCGTTTTCGACTACATCAAATCGCTCGGCATGAAGCCAGGAATGTGGGTGAGCGTGGGCAGTGCCGCGCCGGATAGCAAGGTCTATCAGGCGCACCCCGAGTGGTTTGTGCTGGACGCAAATCAGCAACCGGCCAACCTGCACGAAGACGACCTGAACATGCGGACGGCCTGCTTCGGTACGGAATGGCGGGGCTACATCAAGGACGTGCTGCTGAAGTTGGCCCTCGACTATGGCCTGGAGTACCTGAAACTTGATTTTACGGTCGTCACCAGCACGTACCGGTTTGGCAACAAGGTGACGGGCTGCTACGCCAAGCATCACAAGGGACACAAAGACCACCACGAGTCGTTGGCGTCCAACTACGAAGAGGTTTGGAAACTGTTCGATGAACTACACGCCGCCAAGCCTGGCCTGTTCATCGACTGCACCTTCGAGACCATGGGCGGGTTGCAGTTGATTGACTACGCCATGCTGAAACACGCAGAAGGCAACTGGCTCTCCAATTTCAGGGGGGCAGAGGACGTAGATTTGCGCGTCCGAAATATGGCCTGGTGGCGTTCGCCCGCTATTCCCGCCACGGCACTGGTCATTGGGAACCCGGAAATGCAGGATGCCGGCTGGGAAAACCACCTCAAATCGCTGGCCGGTGCCCTGCCCATCATGCTCGGCGACCCCCGGAAATTGTCGGCGCCCGACCTGAAAAAATACCGGGCTTACGCGGATTGGCTGCAATTGATGGAAAACCGGCATCAGGTGATGAGCTACCGGCAGGACCTGCCCGGCTTTGGCGAACCCATGGAAGGAATGTGGGATGGCTTCCAGCGCATCAACACCGACTCCAAACGGGGCGGTATCATCGGCGTGTTCCGGCAGGGGGCCACCGAAACCAAACGCATGGTGACGGTGAAACACCTCGACCCGGCCAAACGGTACCAGGTCAAAACGATGGACGGGAAAGTAATCGCTTCTCTCACCGGGCAGGCGCTGCAAAACACCGGGTTTGCCGTGAGCCTGACGGGGAAGTACGTCGGGGAGCTGTTTGAGATTAGTTTATGATTTCAAGCAATGAGAGACCGTTCCGCCGAGCGTAACCCTTTTCTTTATCAGATACTTACGCAACGGGGCTTAAGTTTCCCGCAGATAGCGCAGATTTTAGCAGAAGTTGATGGCGATAGCTCTGCGAAAATCTGCGCTATCTACGGGACAGATGTTTATACGCGATTTTTGACGACGTTGCGCCAGTCCTGCTTTAAAAAAAAATGAAAAATCACAGCATTCTAAACCCCAAATTCACATGGCAACCAACCCCTTAACTCCCGCACAAATCCAGCAGTATCAGCAAAATGGCTACCTCATCATCCGGGAATTTTTAAACGCGGACGAAGTCGCAAAACTCTACCGGGTCGCCACCGAGGACAGCGCCGTCAGTAAAAACGCCATCAATGTCAACGACAGCAGCGGCAAGCGGAGCAAACTCTCGCTCTGGTACGTACCCGGCGACGACGTGTACGGCCTGCTCACGCGCAGCCAACGCTTGGTGGAATCGGTCGATGCCCTGCTCGATGGCGAGGCGGCGGTCTGCCATTTCCATTCCAAACTCATGCAGAAAGAACCCCGCGTGGGCGGGGCTTGGGAATGGCACCAAGATTACGGGTACTGGTACAAAAACGAATTTCTGCTGCCCGACCAGATGATGTCGGTGATGGTGGCGATTACCGACGCGAACCAGGAAAACGGCTGTTTGCAGGTCATCGCTGGTTCGCACAAGCTGGGCCGGGTCGAGCACGGTTTTGCGGGCGAACAGGTGGGCGCTTCGCAGCGGTACGTGGACCTGGCCCTGAAAACGATGGAACGGGTGTACGTGGAGTTGAAAGCGGGCGACGTGCTGTTTTTCCACAGCAATTTGCTGCACCGTTCCGAAGCCAATTTGTCGGACAACGCCCGCTGGTCGATGATTTCGTGTTACAACCGCCTGTCCAACGTCGGGTATAACGAATCTTCGTCTTCTTCGGCGAGCATCACGCCCATCGAGGTCGTTCCCGACGACGCCTTGCTGACCTGGGAAGCCGCTGGCTTGGCCGAAGACGGGGCGGATTTTTTGAGCAAAGAAGCCGATGTGGCGTTGAAGTAAGTAGTTACCCTAAGTTGTGAGATAGAATCAAGTGGCTTTCAACTCCACCGAACCACCCCGCCCCTACGGGGTGGTTCGGTGGAGTTGAAAAGGCTTTCTTCTGACCACACAACTTGGGATGGTTAATGGTTACTCGTTGTCGGTTAATAATCTGACTGACAATGGCTTTATCTAAAAATACCGGTTTTCATCTGATCGGATACTTTAATCGCCGCGATTCGACTTCACCACTCTAACCCTCAACCATCCACTCATGGCAGTCATCCTTCATTCCCACTTGGAAAGCAGCGGAGTCGACGCGGCGGTCAACCGGGGCTACGTCTACCTCATCAGCGCCATCGCGGCCCTGGGCGGGGTGTTGTTCGGGTTCGATTTGGTGATCATCTCCGGCACGGTGCCGTTTTTTACCCGCCATTTTGAGTTGAATGAATTTCAAACCGGCTGGGCGGTGGGCTGCATCAACCTGGGGGCGGCCATCGGTGCCTTGATCGGCGGCAAACTCAGTGATACGCTGGGCCGAAAAAAGCTGCTGATGGCCTGCGCGGTGCTGTTTGCCCTCACGGGGGCGGGCACGGGTTGGGCCGGGAGTTTTCCGCTGTTTGTGACCTTTCGGATGTTGAGCGGGGTGGCCGTGGGTGCGGCGGCGCTGGTGTGCCCGATGTACGTCGCCGAAATTTCGCCCGCTTCGATGCGGGGGCGGATGGTGTCGTTTTACCAGCTTTCGATCGTGATCGGGATTTTGCTGGCCTACCTCTCCAACTACCTGCTTTTAAACGCGGGCGAAAACAACTGGCGCTGGATGTTTTCCTCCCAGTCGGTGCCTTCGCTGCTGTTCTTTTTCGGCTTGTTTTTCGTGGCCGAAAGTCCGCGTTGGCTCATTCGGAAACACCGCTCCGACGAAGCCCTGACCGTGTTGCGGCGCATCGGCGGCGACGAGTACGCCCACGTCGAAGGTGCTTTGATCAAACAGAGTTTTTCGCAGGAAAGCCGGGAATCGGTCAAAGACCTGTTTCGGAAAGACCTCTGGCCCATCGTGTTCATCGGCATCGTGATCGCGGTTTTCTCGCAAGCCGTCGGGCAAAACTCCCTGTTTTCCTACGCGCCGGACTTGTTCCGGCAGGCGGGCATGGCGCAGGATTCCGCCTTTTTGCAATCGATCATCATCGGGGTGATCAACTTCATTTTCACCTTCATCGCCATCGGCACGATCGACAAAATCGGGCGGAAGAAATTGCTGGAGGTCGGCTCGGCGCTGTTGTGCCTCGATGCGCTCGCGCTGGCCGGGGCGTTTTACTGGCAATTGCCGGGGGCCTGGGTGTTGGTTTTTGTGTTGGCGTTCATCGCCATTTACTCGGCTACGTTGGGGCCGGTTACCTGGGTGGCCCTGTCCGAGATTTTTCCCAACCGCATCCGGGGCAATGCCCTGGCGCTGGCTACGCTGGCGTTGTGGATTACCAATTTTTTCACCACGGCCTCGTTCCCGGTGATGAAGCAGTACTGGGGCCTGCCGTTCACGTTCTGTTTTCACGCGGTGATCTGCCTGATTTATTTTCTGTTCGTGCGGGCGAGGGTTCCCGAAACGAAGGGGAAATCGCTGGAGGAAATCGAGAACGAGTTGATTCGTTTGGCCCTACGCAAAAACTGATTCTGGGCTGGGTCACGGCTCCGGGTGGTTTTTTTTGAACGAGTGCCACAAGCCGGAAAGAATGCTTTTACCACTGGTGAAACGGGTCAGGAAACGAGCGAAATTAGTATCCAGCACGCTGACGTGGAGAATGGCTTTGTCGTCTTTGGCAACGTACTGGGTACGAATCAAGCCCTCCGATTTGCGGTTCACAAATCTGGTAATTCCACCTGCGTTGAAAAAAATGCGCGCTGGTTTGCCCAGCGAAAAGATAGGCCGTAGAAGACTTGATCGGGTCCCACGGCTCATCCTTCAGCCCTGAACTCAGGTTGTAATTTTATTTCCCAAAGTTTGTACGTAATTCAGTTCCGCCCCTTGTCTTTAGGATAGATGTTTGACTGAATATAAGAAATTCACCAGTGAAGCAACCTCTACCCCTTTTTTCCGTCGAGCCCCCCCAGCCTGTGTTCGGTTCCGACCAGCCGGAAGCAGCGGCCCGGATGCCCATGAGCGACGACGAATTTTTCATTCGAAAAACCCTCGAAACCGATCCGCGTCTGGGGGTCGAGTTGCTCTTCAAACGCTACTACCAACCCCTGTGTACGCACGCGGTGAAGTTTGTCGGCTCGCGGGAAGTGGCCGAGGATTTGGTGGCGGAACTCTTCTACCAGTTTTACTCGACCAACGCCTTTGAGCGCATCACGTCCTCGTACCGGTTGTACCTGCTCAAAACGGTCCGCAACCGGGCCTACAATTACCTGAAGTGGGAATTGCGCCACAACGTGGCCCTGGATGAAGCTCAGGAACTGCCTTCGGGAGAAGAAGGGCCGGACGGCATCAGCCAGTTTGAGGAAATGTACCAGGACATGGAAGGAGCCATCTCGGCCCTGCCCGTGGAATGCCGCCGGATTTTTCTGCTCAAACGCTTCGAAGGAAAAAAGGCGCAGGACATCGCCGACGAACTCAAGCTGTCCGTGCGCACGGTAGAAACCCAACTCTACCGGGCCAATCAACAAATCCGCGCCCTCCTGAAAGACAAGTGGCCGCTGCTTGTCTTGCTGGTTAGCTGGGTAATCGGACGCTGACCCCTACGTAGTTTTCCGCTCTTACTTGTCATTGGAAAAACCAACTGCGTTCATGGAAGCAGAAATCAATAAAGAATTCGTCTTCAACCACCTGGCGGGCCGGTCATCGGCGCTGCAAAAGCAACTGCTCGATGCCTGGGTGACCGCGCCTAGCAACGAAGAGTTGTTTTACCAGTGGCTCATCGATTGGGAACTACAGCAACCCCAATACGTCGTTGACGTATCGCGGGGCCTGGCTCAGTACCAAATGTTGCTCGCTCAACGCGAAGCCCAAGCCTCCGTGGCCGGGCCAGTCGTTTCGGAAAATCGGCGGCGGTTCCGTCCCTTTTTTGGGTGGATGGCCGCCGCCGTGGTGCTGCTGACGCTGGCCTGCGGGTGGGCTTTCCGCGACGTGATCCGCTACCAAACCTACGCCACGGGTCCCGGCCGCACCAGCGCCCTGCAACTGGCCGACGGCAGCCGGGTTACGCTGCACCCCAATTCATCGCTGCGGGTGGCCCGATTCGGGTTCAATCAAAACCGGGACGTGCATCTGAAGGGCGAAGCCCGGTTTGCCGTGACCCACACCGCCAGCCACCAACGCTTCGTGGTGCGGACCGACGAGCGCCTCGACGTGGTGGTGCTGGGCACCGAGTTTACGGTGTACGCCCGCCCGCAGGGAACCAGGGTTGTTCTCGACCAGGGCAAGGTGCAACTCAATTACCGCGAAGGAGCCACCGCCCGGCAACTCACGATGAAGCCCGGCGAACTCGTCACCCTCGACCCGCTGACCCCCGCCAAACTCCGTAAATCGGCGGCACCGGCCAAACGCGCCGTCCGGGCCGACAACCGCTACGTGTTTGAAGAAACGACCGTGCTCGAACTCATGTACCTGCTCGCCGACCGCCACGGCATCACCGCCGAAGTGAGCGATGAGGCCCTGCTGACCCAGACCCTGTCGGGGTCGTTTACGGCAGAAAACGCCGACGAACTCCTGGCGCTGCTGGAAGAAATTCTGGAACTCCAAATCACGCAACGGGGTGACACCGTCCTGATTTCGCCCCAGCCCTAAACGCTCTGTTTTTGGTTACTGGTTATTCGTTAGTGGTTATTTTTTTTGATAACCAGGCATTTAACTGTTCAATAACTCACTAACCACTAACTAAATAACTTCTCCCAATCACCTGCTAGTTATGAACTCATTTTTTTACAAAAGTCCCCGACGGGCGGGCTTGTTGCTCTTGCTGCTGGCGTTAGAGACTCAGGTCACGCCAGCCCAGCAAACGGCGGTGCTGCGGCCCGTTGCCGAATCGACTCCAGCGGCCCGGCCTTCGTCGGCCCTGCGCCTGAAAGAAGTCCTGAAAACGTTGAAGGAGCATTACAAGGTGGACATCGCCTTCGGCGACCGGTTGGTCGAACCCCATACCGTGGCCGCCGGAATCCTCGACTTTGACCTGACACTGGAAAAAAACCTGGAAAACGTGCTGCGGCCCGTCGGGTTGCGGTTTAAGAAACTCAAACGAGGGACCTACGCCGTTCTGGGTCGGAGCAACCAGCGGACGGAAGTCCGCCCCGTTGAAGCCCCCCCGTCCGAAGCCCCGGCTTCGGGCCAACTGGCCGCCCTCAACGGCATCGGGCGCAGTGTGCCCGACCAGACTCTCTCGCCGGAGGTGGCCATCACCCTGACGGGTAAAGTGACCGATGCCGAAACGAACGAACCCCTGCCAGGCGTCAATATCCGGGTGCTCAACACCGAGCGCGGCACCACCACCACGGCGAAGGGCACCTACACCGTGCCCGGCGTCACGCCCGACGACGTGCTGCAATTCAGCTACATCGGCTACAAACCCTTCGAGGGGAAGGTGGGCAACCAACAGGTACTCAACGTATCGCTGCAAAGCGAAGCGAAATCACTCAACGAGGTGGTTGTGGTGGGCTTTGGCACCCAGAAAAAAGCGACCGTGACGGGAGCCATTGCCGCCATCAGCACTAAAGATTTGCTCCAGTCGCCGGTGGCCAACATCAGCAACTCGCTGGTGGGCCGGATGCCGGGGCTGTTTGCCGTGCAGGGCAGCGGTGAGCCGGGCAACGACGCCTCGACGCTGCGCATCCGGGGCGTCAGCACGTTTTCGGGGGCCGCCGACCCGCTCATTCTGGTGAATGGCGTGGAGGTGAGCAACTACAACAACATCGACCCCAACGAAATTGAAAACCTGACGATTCTGAAAGATGCCTCGGCCACGGCCATTTACGGGATTCGCGGCGCCAACGGGGTACTTATCATCACCACCAAACGGGGCAAAGTGGGCAAGCCCCAACTCAGCTACACGGCCAACCTGGCCGTGACCAGTTTTACGGCCTTGCGGAAAGGCATGAGCAGCTACGATTGGGCCAACTCACTCAACCAAGCCCTTAAAAACGATTCCTACATTTCGGGAGGAACGTACGTCCCCCGGTTTTCGGATGCCGACCTGGCCCTGTACCAAAACGGCCAAGATCCCATCTTTCACCCCAATACGGATTGGTACGCGCTGACGCTGAAACCCCAGGCGCTGCAAACCCAGCACAACCTGAGCATCAACGGCGGCACCGAAAAAGTCCGGTACTTCGTGTCGGCGGGCTTTTTCAGCCAGGGGGGGCAATTCAACCACACGGATCTGGTCAAGGACTTCGATGCCAACCGGAAATACAAGCGCTACAATTTCCGGTCGAATTTCGACTTCGACGTCACAAAACGGCTGAAAGCTTCCATCGACCTGTCGTCGCAAAGCGAAGACCTGACCGGAGCCAACAACCGGACCGTGCGCATCATCGAATGGATTGCGGCGGCCAACCCCTTAACGTCTCCCGGTTTTGTCGGGGACAAAATCGTGAACCTGACCAACGTAGGTACCGCCATCAATCCGATTGCCACGCTTTTTGACGAAGGATACAGCCGGCAGTTCAGAAATTTCCTCCAGGGCTCGGTTCGGCTGGATTACACGCTTGATTTTATCACGGAGGGTCTCTCGGCGCACGGCCTGGTCAACTACCAAAACAACAACACCGAGACCCTGGTAAACCGGCGGCCCCCGCTGAAGTATAACGCCATCCGGTTGCCCGACAACAGCGTGAATTACGTGCCGCAGAACATCGACCAACCCTTTACGTTTGCGCAGACCATCGGAAAAAACCGCCGGACATACGCCGAGTTTGGGTTCGATTACAAACGGGCTTTCGGCGAACACGCGGTAACGGCGCTGGTCAACTACAACCAAACCAAACGCTTCGACCCCAACCTGTTGTTTCTGGTGCCGAATGGCTACCAGGGCGTGGTGGGCCGGGCTACCTATGGTTACAAAGGCCGCTACCTGGCTGAATTTACCTTTGGATACAACGGAACCGAGAATTTTGCGGAGGGAAAACGCTTTGGCTTTTTCCCGGCCTTTTCGCTGGGCTGGGTCGCCTCCGACGAGTCGTTCTTTCCTAAAAACGACGTGCTTACTTACCTGAAAATCAGGGGTTCTTACGGCGAAGTTGGCAATGACCGGCTCGGAAACATTGAAATCGGCGGTGACCGGTTTTTGTACCGGCCCTCGTCGTACACCACGGCGGCCAACGGCTACTACTTCGGCGAGGTGGGCAGCAACGTGGCGGGATACATCCGCGCCATCGAAGGCAAACTGGGTAACCCGGACGTGACCTGGGAGCGGGCGCTCAAGCAAAACATCGGCGTCGAGTTTTCGCTCTGGGGAGGTAAAATCGGGGTTACGGCGGACGTCTTCAGCGAGAAGCGCGACAACATCCTGGCCAACCTGGGTACCGTGCCCATCACGGTGGGGGCCACGCTGCCCGCCTACAACCTGGGACGGATGAAAAATCGGGGCTTCGACGGCGACCTCACCTACAGCGACCGGATCGGGAGCTTCAATTTCTGGGTAAAAGGCAACTTCACCTTCGCCCGGAATAAAGTGGAGTTTCAGGACGAAATCGTGCGGCCCTTCACGTACCAGTACCGCACGGGTCAACGGTTTGGCCAGTCGTTTGGCCTGGTGGCCGACGGGCTGTACAACACCTGGGCGGAGGTCAACGACGCCAACCGCCCCGTTTCAAACTGGAACTCCAACAAGATTCAACCCGGCGATATTCGTTACAAGGACATCAACGGGGATGGCCTGTTGAATGACGACGACCAGGTACCGATTGGCTATTCCAACTTTCCCGAAAAAATCTTCGGCATTTCGTTTGGCGGCAATTTTAAAGGCTTCGACTTCTCCGTTTTGTTTCAGGGCGCGGGTAATGTGTCCATCACCTACAGCCGGACGCAAAACCGGGGCCTGTTTGAAAACCGGGGCGCGGTCGATTACCTGATCAATAGCTGGTCGGCCGAACGCTACGAAAAGGGGTTGCCCATCGATTTCCCGCGCTTCACCGAGAGTACAAACTACACCCACAACTACCAGCCCTCTACGTACTTTACCCGCGATGCCAGCTATGTGCGGTTGAAAAACGTCGAAATCGGTTACAATATTCCGAAAACACTCCTTTCAAAATTGGGCTTGAGCGCCAGCCGCCTGTACGTCAACGCCAACAACCTCTACACCTGGAGCACGGTCTATCCGGGTGTCGATCCGGAGCTTTCACCGGGCGTGACCAACGAAGAACCGTATCCCCTCACCCGGACGATCAACATCGGGCTTAACCTTAAATTTTAACCTCCTATGAAAACGATATTCAAGGCCGTTTTTTGCGGTGTGCTGGGCCTGATGGCCACGGCCTGCGAAAAAAGTCTGACCGAATTTTTGGACAAAGCGCCGGGGGTCGATGTCAACGAAAACACCATTTTTTCGTCGAAGGCTCAGTTGGAGCAGTTCGTTGCGGGCACGTACCGGCTCGGAATTCATTCCCCCTTTACGTACCGAAACGATGTCTTTGCCGCTGACTTAGTCCCCACCGCCCCCTACACCATCAATGCGGGGGCGACCGATGAGGCCGAAGCGGACGGCCTGGCGGAGTTTTTCCACACCAACAACTGGAACGCGGCCAACATCACGTCGTCCGGTGCGTTGGTGGCGCAGGAAGACTACCGGTACCGGGTGCGCTGGGTGGCGCTCCGCAACTGCAACATCATTCTGGAACGAATCAACGACGTGCCGGGGCTGGAGGAAGGCTACAAAAACCAGGTGATCGGAGAAATTAAATTCATCCGGGCGCTGAATTACGCCGAAATGCTTAAACGCTACGGTGGGGTGCCCATCGTCGATAAGCGGCTGGAGGCCGCCGAGGCGCCCAACGTGAAACGGAACACGGTGGAAGAGGTGGTGAATTTCATCGTGAAAGACTGCGACGATGCCGTTGCCTTGTTGCCCGCCACGTACCCCTCCACCTTTCGGGGCCGGGCGACCAAAACCGCCGTTCAGATGCTTAAAGCACGCACTCTGCTGTTTGCCGCGAGTCCCTTGTTCAACACGGGTACGCCGTACCTGAGTTTGGGCGCGGACAACAAACTGCTCTGCTACGGCAACCAGGACGTTAAACGCTGGCAACTCGCCGCCGATGCCGCCAGAGCCGCGCTTGACCTGGCACCCGCCGGTGGGTTTGCGCTGGTGACGGACAAGGGGGTGGACAAAAATTACAAATTCATGTGGGAACAAGGGGATAACGTAGAGATCGTTCTGGCCGAAAAAGCCTTGAACGTCGCCCGCGCCCGCACCCAGTTTCCCTGGTACGGGATGCAGCCCTGGGTGACTCCGGGCGTGAACTCCTGGGGCGGGGTGTCGGTCATTCACAATTTCGTACGCAAATACGAAAAGAAAGACGGGACCCCCCAAGTCTGGAACCCGGCGGGCGGCAACGATTTGACGAAAAAATACTCGGAATTAGACCCCCGTTTTGCCCAGACGGTCGGCTACAATGGTTCCTACTGGAATCGGGACGTACCGGTGGTGGAAACGTTCGAGGGGGGGCGGTTTGTACAAGGCTGTAAAGGCGGAGCGTGGATGAAAAAACACATTCCCGATTTGCTGTCGATGTCGGCTTCCGCCGTGCCGAATGCCATCGTATTCCGCCTGGCCGAAGCGTACCTCAACTACGCCGAAGCCCTCAACGAAGCCCAGGGACCGGTTCAGGCCGCCTACGACGCCGTCAACGTAATTCGGCAGCGTTCGGGAATGCCCAAACTTCCGACGGGCCTGAGCCAGGTGCAATTCCGGGAGCGGGTGCGCAACGAACGGGCCATCGAACTCGCTTTTGAAGAGCACCGGCTCTGGGATATCCGCCGCTGGATGATCGCCGAGCAGGATGGGGTGATGACCGGCCCTATGTACGGGTTGAAGATTACGAAAATCACGGGCAGCACGGAGTTTCGGTACGAGCCTTACGTGTTCGAAACCCGGACGTTCGATCCCAAAATGTATTTGCACCCCTTCCAGAACACCGAAGTCTACAAGGGCTACCTCGTCCAGAATCCGGGTTACTAACTCCTTTCGCCTTGAATCGTATGAACTCTAAAAATTACTACGGCATCGGATTGATGGTGCTGCTGGGTCTGGGGCTTTGCCCGGCGGTACAGGCGCAGGTGGCCGACCCGGACTCATTGGGAAAAGGCACTCCCGTAAACCGGCAATCAGACCCCAATCGGAACGCCGATCGGCCCATTGCCTACGGGCAGCAACCCGCCTGGAAAATTACCAGCGCGCTGTCGACGGTTTCGGGCACGGACCTCCAGAAGAATTTCACGAGCAACCTGGCCAACACGCTGTACGGCCGCCTGCCCGGCCTGACGGTGTCGCAAAACAGCGGCGAACCTGGCAACGATTCGCCCACGCTGGTGGGTCGGGGCATCGGCACCTTCGGGCCGGGGCGCAACCTGCTGGTGATGGTCGACGGCTACGAGAGCACGTTCGAGCAGCTAACGCCCGACGAAATCGAGTCGGTTTCGCTGTTGAAAGACGCCTCGGCCACGGCCATTTACGGCCTGCGGGGTGCCAACGGGGTATTGCTGGTGACGACCAAGCGAGGCAGCGACAGTCCGCTGGTCGTTAATTTCAGCACCCAGCAGGGTTTTCACACGGCCTCCCGCCTGCCCCAGTTTCTGGGTGCCTACGACTACGCCCGGCTCTACAACGAGGGCCTCGCCAACGAAGGAAAAGCCCCCCGGTACACCGACGCCGATCTGGAAGCCTACCGGACCGGCAGCGATCCATATTTTCGCCCGAACGTAAACTGGTACGACCAGGTGCTGAAGAAAACGGCGCCCCTCTCCAACTACAACCTCAACTTCAGGGGAGGCAACAGCACCGTGCGGTATTTTGTGATGCTCAACGCCATCCGCAGCAACGGGCTGTACGTGAATGCCGGCGACATGAACGATGAGAGCGTAAACTCCCGGTACTCGCGTTTTAATTTCCGGTCGAACGTGGACATCAACATCACCAACCGGCTATCGGCTTCGCTGACGCTGGGCGGAACGGTGGAGGATAAAACCAACCCCGCCGCCAACACGACCGGTGATTTTTTCGCTTCGCTGGCCGTCCTTCCCCCGAATTCGTTTCCGGTCTACAACGCCAACGGTAGTTTCGGCGGGACCGGTGCGCTGACCAACCCCCTGGCTAACCTGCTCCAGACGGGTTCCTACACCTCCAACGGACGGACGCTCCAATCGACGTTGCGATTGACCCAGCAACTGGACGGGATCACGCCGGGGCTGAGTGTTTCGGCGGCCGTTTCGTTCAATAACTTTTTCCGCAGCTATTCCAACAAAACCAAGCAGTACGAGCGGTTTACGGCAGCGAAAGGCACCGCCGGGGATACCGTTTATACCCGGTTTGGCCAGACCACCTCGCTCGTGGGCAACGAAGCCGAATCGGATCAGTACCGGAACATCGTGTTTCAGGGGTTCCTGAATTACGAGCGGACCTTCGGCAAACACGGCCTCTCGGCCATGCTGATGTACAATTCGGATAGCTATACCAATACCGACAACGCCACCACCGCCGTGGCCAGTCTGCCTTTCAAACACCTCGGAATCGGAGGACGGTTTACCTACGCGAATTCCAGCAAATACATTGGCGAATTTTCGTTCGGGTACATGGGTTCGGAGGCCTTTCCCAAAAGTCGGCGTTACGGGTTTTTCCCGGCGGCTTCGGTCGGCTGGATTGTTTCCAACGAACGGTTCCTCCAGGACAACACCCTCCTGACGTACCTGAAACTACGCGGCTCGTATGGCCTGGCCGGTAGCGACCAGATCAGCGCGACCCGCTTTTTATTCGAGCAACGCTATCCATACACGGCATCTTACTATTTGGGAACGGGCAACACGCAGGTATTTGGTCTGGCCGAAGGCGCTCCGGCTACGACCAATTTGAGCTGGGAAACCGAGAAGAAATTGAACGTGGGCGTGGAACTCACCCTGGTCAAGCGCCTGGACATCGGCCTGGATGTATTCAGCCACCAGCGGAATGATATTCTGGCGGCTCCCAACCGCACCTTGCCGCAGTTCGTTGGCTTTACGGGTGCCGCCGTGCCGCAACTCAACCAGGGCAAAGTAACCAACCGGGGCTTCGAGGCCACGGTTCGGTACCGCAGCCAGGCGACCACCGCGCTCCAGTATTTTGTGCAGGCCAGCGCTTGGTACGCCCAAAACAAAATCGACTTCCAGTCCGAAGCCCTCCGCCTGTTTGATTACCAGTACACCACGGGTCGGCCCATCGGCCAGCCCTTTGGCCTCGAAGCCATCGGTCTTTTCAAAGACCAGGCCGATGTGGCCGCCAGTCCCCGGCAACTCTTCGCCCCGGTGCAACCGGGCGACATCAAGTACAAAGATCAGAACGGCGACGGCGTGATCGACCAGAACGATACCGCTCCGATTGGCAAAACATCGACCCCGACGCTCACGCTCAGCCTGCATTCTAAGTTTCAGTACAAAGGCTTCGATCTGGAATTCCTGTTCCAGGGTGTCACCGGAACGACGGTGTACCTGGGCGGAACGTACTTTCATGCCTTTCAGAACAACGGTCAGGTGGCCCCGATTGCCCTTGATCGCTGGACTACCGAAACGGCAGCCACCGCGACGTACCCCCGCCTGTCGGCCTCCAATAATTTGAACAACTACCGGTTTTCCTCCTTCTGGCAGCGCGACGGCAGCTTTCTGAAACTCCGCAGCCTCGAGTTGGGCTACACCCTGTCGGGGCGGCTCATCGAGCGAGTCCGGCTAACCAACGCCCGGGTGTTTATCAACGGCACCAACCTGTTTTCGCTCGATCGCCTCAAAGGGTACATCGACCCGGAGGTGGCCAGTGGGTACCCGGCCCTCCGCACCACCAGCCTGGGCATCCGGCTTCAGTTTTAAGTAAATGGGAAATTAGATAAATGGGTGATTGGAGGAGTAGGTGATTTTGGAATTGATGCAAAGCATTGTTCTATAGAAAGTTACCTGGTTACTCACTCAACTAATTACCTGTTTACCCAATTACCCAATCACTCATTTACCACGAACACCATGAAACGTATTTTATTTCCCCTGGGTATAGCCGGTATCGTCTGGCTGAGTGGCTGCCAGAAGTTGGAGCGCGAACTCATCACCGACATCACTCAAAAGCAAGTCACCCAATCGTACGATTATTCCCTTTACCGGGTCACTTCGCTGTACACCGACCTTCCGGCGGGGTACCTGCAAATCGACGGGGCCATGCCCGCTTCGGCCAGTGATGAAGCCGAGCATACGCTGGAAACCTCGAACGTCCAGAAATTCAATAACGGCTCCTGGAATGCCGTCGATACCCCCGAAAACCTGTGGCCCAACTTATTCCGGGGTGTTCGGAAAGCAAACCAGTTTCTGGTATCGAGCGACAGCGTCAATCTGGATCAGTACAAACTTGACCCTACGCCTTCGGCCCAAACGGTGTATCAAAATCGATTGGCCGAAATCAAACGCTGGAAATACGAAGCCCGTTTTCTGCGGGCCTACTTCTACTTCGAGTTAGTAAAACGCTACGGGGGCGTGCCCATCATCACGCAGATTTTTTCGATCGAAGATGATGTTCAGGGAGTCAAACGCAACACCCTGGCCGAGTGCATTCAATACATTGCCTCCGAGTGTGATTCGGCGGCCAAAAACCTGCCTGTCGTGTACGCCGCCCCCGCCACGGACTTGGGCCGGGCTACCCGTGGTGCCGCCCTGGCGCTGAAAAGCCGGATCTTGCTCTACGCCGCCAGCGATTTATTCAGCACGTCCTCGTGGGCGGGAGGCTACGCCACTCCGGAACTGATTTCACTCACCGGCGACCGGCAGGCCCGTTGGAAAGCCGCCGCCGATGCGGCCAAAGCCGTGATCGACCTGGCGGGCACGGGCTACGTGCTCCATAACAACTACCGAAACCTGTTTTTGACCAACAGCTACACCCTGCCGGAAATCATTTTTGCCCGGCGGAATGCCGCTGAAAGCGCCTTCGAGCGGGCGAACTATCCCATCGGGTACGACCTGGGACAGAGCGGAACGACCCCTTCCCAAAACCTGGTGGATGCCTACGAAATGACGAATGGCAAACCCATCACCGACCCGACCTCCGGGTATAATCCGCAGGATCCTTACCGAAACCGCGATCCGCGTTTGGGCTTGAACGTTATCTTAAACAACACCGCCTATAAAGGCCGGAATGTGGAAAGCTGGACGGGTGGCCGCGACGGAAAAGGAATTGTAAACGCCACCAAAACTGGGTATTACCTCAAGAAATACGTCAACGAAAACCTGAACCTGCTCCTCACGACCAGCACCAGCGTAAAATCCTGGAACCTGTTCCGCCTGGCCGAAATCTACCTGAATTACGCCGAAGCCCTCAACGAGGCCACGCCCGGCAACGCCGACATTAAAAAGTACGTGGACCTGGTGCGCGCCCGCGCGGGCGTGGCCATGCCTGCCCTGCCCGCCGGGTTGTCGCAGGCCGAAATGCGGGAACGCATCCGCAACGAACGTCGCGTGGAACTGGCCTTTGAAGACCACCGGAGTTGGGACATTCGCCGCTGGATGCAGGGGCCGCAGTACCTCGGCGTCCCGTTGCAGGGCGTCGACATCACCCGGAGTACCACCGGCACGTTTACCTACGCGCCCATCACGGTGGAAAACCGGGTTTTTGAACCAAAAATGTACCTCTATCCAATCCCTCAAGGCGAGTTGAATGCCGCCAGAGGCTTGGTTCAGAATCCGCTTTGGTAAACTGGATAGTGGCCGCTGAATTTCAGCATTTTATCAAACATCCAACATTCGCTATCCACCATCCTGAATTTCATCGGTACTATTTGTTTGTCCTGTTAACTTCACAAACGCATGACCTCCATTTTCAATCTAACTCGATTCGGCCTTGTTTGCGTTGGCCTGTTGCTGGGTTCCTGTACGTACAAAGAACTCGTCGAGGCCAGTTATCCGCAACAGGTACTTTACCTGCCGACGGCTAGAAGCGGCGTGTTTGCAATTGCCAGTCTTCCAACTCCGGGAGCGTACCGGTTTCTCGTTAAAGTAGAAGAGAAAAAAGTGATCGTCCCGTTGAGCGTCTACCGGGGGGGTATTTCGGTGGAGGGCGACGTGCCCGTAACCGTGGTGGCCAACGCCGATACGATTAGTAAGCTAATCGCGGCCAACACCCTGCTGATAAACACGGGGGCCTTACCCGCCGATAAATTTACGCTGCCAACCTCCGTTACCATCCCCGCCGGCGAAAATACGGTTCCCTTCGACCTCAGCATCGACTTAGACTACCTCCGGGCCAATCCGGGGAAGAAACTGGCGGTTGGGGTTAGTATTTCGAGTCCGCAGACCACCGTGAATCCGCTCTTGAAAACAACGGTCATTTCCATCGATCCCGCCATTTTCAAGCCAACGACCGATTTCAGCTCGAAAGCGGATGCCACGGTGCCCCGGAAGATCACCTTCACCAACACGTCGTTGAATGCCCTCAGTTATTCCTGGGATTTTGGGGACGGTTCGGCTCCTTCCATCGACAAAGCGCCGACCTACACCTACGCCAATGCCGGAACCTACACCGTGACGCTCACCGCAACCGGGATTACGGGCGCTACCGACGCGGTTAAAAAAACGGCGACGATTACCGTCCCCTAAGTTCCGAACCGGGCCAGTCTAATCACCAGCGGCGGCCCGGCTCATCCGGTGGAGGAAGCGCTTTCTTTTCAATTCATCAACCCCATCAACATGGCTCAACTGCTCGAACTGGAGCAACACTCGTGTGAACGGGGTGATTTGACGGTTTTTGAACGGATTCTTCCCGGCTCGTTGAAACGGATTTTTTACATCACCAACGCCGACGGCAGCACCCGGGGCGGACACGGACACCACAAAGCCTGGCAAGCCCTGATATGCATTCAGGGAAGCGTGGACATTCTAGTCAACACGGACGGAACGTCCCGCTTTTTTTCGCTCGACAAGCCTAACCACTGTTTGATCCTCGAACCCACTGACTGGCATCTGCTGGAGAATTTCCAAGATTCGGCCATCGTCCTGGTGGTGTCAAACGAATTCTACGATGAAAAAGATTACATCTACGAAAATGGCCAATCGGATGCTAAGGGAATTTCATCGAAAGCCCTCCCCGTAATGGCCTGAGCGGCCCACCCAATATGCACCACAGGCGGTTGTGATCTGAACGTAAAACTTCGGGAAATAGTCGGCTAATGGCGTTTCGCTCTGGCTAATTAGTTGGGAAATTCTCAAGAAAAATAGAACATTTCGTAACCGGTACGAGTACAGAAACTCTACCCGGTAATTGTCATTTTTTAAGCAATACATTTTAACGGAATCGAATAGGCTCGAAAGCTCCAGTTTTGTATTTTAAATGCCAGTTTTTAAGTAGGTGGTAATTCGTAATCAGGTAAATGAATAATTGGTTTTCCGACCGTAACATCTTGTATTTCAAAAAACTAATCCATTACCCATTTCCCTCTATACGAGTACGTAAGTAGCTAATTTACTTGCATCTTGTTACGGGGAGCGTCTATCAAATACCGGTCAGTTAGCGAAAAAAGCGACTATTTACTCGTAAGTTACCATTCGATAGGACGACACTCCGGTGCTGATTGTTGATAAATTTTTTTAGTACTGGTTTAATAATTTTTTCTGGAGTATCTACCTTTCCACCGAATTCCTTCGGTTATTGGTTTTCGTGTTTATTGATTTTTTTCACCTTGCTGATTTTACCAGCAGGGTGTTTTTTTTGACTTTACCTTGTACTTACTACGTTCAACATTGAGCCATCTTTCTTTAACGCTTTCGTAAGTAGTTTTCAATTTTTTTTGTCTTAAAGCCAGAATCACTTGTGTCTCAACCAGTAAATATGGAGACCCGTGCACTCGACCCTGTTTTTTCCACAAGTCAGCTTACTTTTTCTAAACCTGTATTCAATCCCAAAACGAATGATGAGAACTTTTTCTTCCGCCTGGTTTCCCACGACAAACCGAACCTTTATCCGATTCGTCAGCAACGGGTCGCCCTCCTGTTTTTACCGTGCTTTTACGCTTGTCGTATCGCTTTTCCTGGGCTTGTCGAGCCTTACCCTGGGGCAAGGGGTGGGGGCACTTGGGGTAAGTATGCCTTTCCCTGCCTTCAGAACCTCGTTCATCACGGGTTCGACGGTCACGATCCGAGCCACTACGACAACCCCGGTGGGCACGACCGTTACCAAAGTCGAGTTTTTCCTGGCTACGTTCACGGGGCCATCAAACAGCAAGGTGACCGTTAAATTGGGCGAAGATGAGACGGCCCCCTACACCTTCGACTGGACAATTCCGGCGGGCCAGGTTAGTTACAACGAGCTTAGCGTCAAGGTGACTAACCGCAATAACGCTACACAAGTTGAAACGACCGTCCTTCAGAGCGGTACGGGCTATAGCCGCGTCGACGTGTATGAGCCCACGCACAACAGTAACCGAAAACTTTACGTGAAAGCAGACGCTCCCGCCGGAAATACAGCCGCGACGCTGGCTTCCCCCGTCAACACGATTCAGAAAGCGGTGGAGTTGACTCAGCCCGGCGACTCGGTGTTTGTGATGGCGGGTACCTATCAAAATGCCACCCCGGATGTGGGCGATGCCGTCGTCATCCGACGCACCGGCACGCCCGCCCGTTGGATTGTATTTACCCCGTACCAGAATGACAAACCTAAAGTAAAATTTACTGGTTATCAGGGGTTTAATTTAATTGCGGGGGCAGCCTACATTAAAATTCAGGGTTTAGAGATTGAGGGCAATAACCAGAACATCACCCTGGCAGATGCCCGGCTACAACCCGGTGCCTGCGAGGGGCCGAACCCCGACCAAACGAAGGCTGGGGGCACGCCGTTGGCTAAATTCAATGGAAACGGTGTTTCGTTGAATGGCCGAAACGGGGGTGCGTATCGCCCTCACCACGTAGTCCTGGCCAATAACATCGTTCACGACTGTCCGGGGGGCGGAATCTCGGCTATTGAGAGTGACTACGTGACGGTGGAGAACAACACGATTTACAACAACGCTTGGTACACGGTATTCGGAGCCAGCGGCATTAGTTTTCTGAATTCCTGGAATTTTGACAACAGCACGGAGACGAAGATGATCATTCGCAATAACCGCACGTACCGCAACCAACTCTACGTGCAGTGGAACATTGGCGGTACGGGCACCAATTGCAAGATCTTCGATGGCAACGGCATCATCCTCGATAACAACAACTACCAGTTTAACCAAAATCCACTCGGTGCGTACCTGGGTAAATTTTTGGTTGAAAACAACGTGTCCTACCTCAACGGGGGCCGGGGCATCAACCTCAACTACACCGACAATGCGACCGTTTTGAACAACACTACCTACCAGAATGGGCAAAGTGATGGGGCTCTTGGCCTTGGGGTGGAATCTGAAATTGTCATGCGGTACTCCTTCAACGCCCGGATTTACAACAACATTTTCTACGGACGCCCCGGCGAGAAGGTGAATGAACTCTTCATGGTGACGGGTATTCAGTACAACAATAACCTGACATTCGGGTACACCACGGCTCAGGTCCCGTATTTCTTCACGGGGAACCAAAACATCACGGGTGTCGATCCCCAGTTTGTCGATGCCACCAACGGCGATTTCCGCTTGCTCCAAACCAGCCCAGCCATAAACAAAGGCAGCAACGTAGCGGGTCAATTCACCGCCAAAGACTTGCTGGGCGTGACCCGGCCCCAGGGCATCGGGGCCGACATCGGCGCTTACGAGTTACAGGGCGTGCCCATCACCTTCACGGAGCAACCCGCCAGCGGCGATACCGTCTGCGCTGGTACTGATGTCGCCATTTCGGTCACGGTAGACGGGCCGGGACCCATTGCCTACCAGTGGAAAAAAGACGGCGTGGCCATCGAGGGCAACGCCTCGGCCAGCACCGCCACCCTGACGCTTCCGGGCGTGAGCACCGCCGATGCAGGCAGTTACACCGTCGTGGTGACGGCCTTCAACCAACGCACTTCCAGCGCCTTCGTCCTGGCGGTCAACCCCTTGCCCACGGCCACGCTCAGCGGCACGACGGGGGTTTGTCAAAATGCAACGGCTCCCTCGCTGACGTTCACGGGATCGGGCGGCACGGCGCCCTACACCTTCACCTACTCGGTCAACGGCGGCGAGCCGCAAACGGTGACGACCACCGAGGGTAATTCGGTCACCGTGAGCCAGCTCACCGGCACGGCGGGCGAGTTTAGTTATAGCCTGAGTTTGGTGAGCGACGCCACTTGCTCGCAGGCCGTCAGCGGCCAGTCGGCTACGGTGAGCGTCAACGCCCCCCCCACGGTAAGTTTCAGCGGCCTGGAGGCCAGCTACTGCGCCAACGCCAGCGCCGCGACCCTGACGGGTAGCCCGGCGGGGGGCACTTTTTCGGGAACCGGCATCAGCGGCAGCACGTTTGACCCCGCTACGGCGGGCATAGGCGGCCCCTTCGCCATCACGTATTCCTACACCGATGGCAACGGGTGCAGTAACACCAGCCCCAGTCAGTCGGTGAGGGTCATCCAACCCGTCATCACTCAAACGGTGGCCCTGAGCGGGTCGAGTCTCTGCGCCGGGGCTAGCTTAAGTCTGACGTTCAACGTCAACTGCCCGACCAACGCCAGCTTCAGTGCCGAACTGACCGATGCCGCCGGTACGCCCCTGGGCGTTAGTCTGGGCCCTATCAGCCCCGGCAGTTCCACGGTCATCATCCCGGCGGGCACCCCCACGGGCAGCTACAAAATTCTCGTCACGGGCAGTAATCCGATGCTCACTTCCCTGAGTGGCCCCCTGAGCGTGACGGGCCTGAGCGCCAACTACAGCTCCACCCCGACGGTGAGCAGCACCCCGGCCTGCGCCGGGAGTACGGTGCGGGTCAGTTTCACGACCCGCACCGCCTCTTGCCCCTTCCCCGGCGGGACGGTCTTTGCTGCCGAGCTTTCCGACGCTTCGGGAAGTTTTGCCAGCCCTGTTTCGCTGGGCACCGTCGCGGCGGGCATCAACGCCAACGTGCCTATTCCCCCGGCGACGCTCAGTGGCACGGGGTATCGCATTCGCATTGCGGCTACCGCCGACGGGTCGTCGGTGTACTCCGGTCCCAGCGCGGCCTTCACCGTCAACCAGCCTTCTTTTACTACCGCGCCCACCGTGAGTGGCGACAACAAATGCGCCGGGGAGGGTGTGCGGTTGAGTTTCAGTGTCGGCTGCGCATTCTTTCCGGGCAACACCTTTACCGCCGAACTTTCCAACGCAGCGGGCAGCTTTGCCTCGCCTGTCGGTTTGGGTACGGTCACTCCGGGAGCACTCAACACCGTGTTGATCCCGGCAAACACTTTCGTCGGAACCGGGTACAAAATTCGGGTGGTGAGCAGCAGCCCCCTCGTAACCAGCGCGGTCAGCGCCAATTTTAAGGTGAAATCCTGCACCGTCGGACGAGAGATTGCCCCGGAAACCCTGGGCTTGCAGGTACGGGTGAGTCCGAATCCTTCGCCCGAAGGCCGGTTGCGGATTCACGTCAGTGGCGTGGAAGGCCAGGCCCTGAAGGTGGCCCTGTTCAACGGGCTGGGCCAGGTGGTGCGGGAGCAAAGCCTGGAGCGGGCCTCGGAAGAAAATACATTGGAGTGGGATATCGCCCGCCAGCCGCAGGGCCTGTACCTGCTGCGGGTGAGCGGAACCAACGACGCAAAAACGGTCAAGGTGATTCACTGAGGAAATCACGGCTGACCTGAACGTCTTTTTTTCATAGGTTTAGTGGCAGAGGCTTCTCTCGGTTGAGGGAAGCCTCTCTTTTTAGGGCAAGGAGCGCATCACCCTGGTAAATTCCCGCCTGAGCCGGCAATGAAATCAGTGACGGCCCGCACAAACGCCTCCGGCTGGTCGGCCTGCACCCAGTGGCCCGCGCCTGCGATGGTTTCGAGGGTGGAGTTCGGGAAAATTCGCTGGATGTCGCGCTCGTCTTCGGGCAAAATGTAGCCGGATTCGCTGCCGCGCAGAAACAACACGGGTTTGGTGATGATGTGCAGCCCGGTTAGTTCGCTGCCCACCAGGTGAATATCTCGCGTGAGCACGGGTAGGTTGAGTCGCCAGCCGAAGCCGCCCGTGGCGGAATCGCGGTAGAGGTTTTTCAGCAAAAACTGCCGGATGCCGGGGTTGTCTTCGTAACGAATCATCGAGGCTTCGGCTTCCTGACGGGTTTTCAGCGTCGTGAGGTCGATGGCATTCAGCCCGGCCAGGATTCGGTCGTGGTGGATGGGGTAAAACTTCGGGGCGATGTCGACCACCACGAGTTTGCTCCAGGCAGCGGGGTAATTCATCGCAAACTGCATGGCCGTTTTTCCCCCCATCGAATGGCCGATGACGACGGCATCGCTCAGGTTCTGGTCATCCAGAAATTCCTTCAAATCGGCGGCCATCACCTGGTAGTCGAAGTCGTCGCTATGGGGCGAACGGCCGTGGTTGCGCTGGTCGACGGTAAACACCCGGAACTGCTCGCTGAGGGTTTTGGCTACGGTGAGCCAGTTGTCGGCGGAGCCGAAAATGCCGTGTAGGATCACCAGCGCCGGGCCGGAGTCGCCGGTTTGTCGGAAGAAGAGTTTCATGAAAAATTGTGAAAGGTGAAGGGTGAGGTGAGAAGTGGTGAAGGGTGAGTGGTGAAATGTGATTCGGTTTTTCAATTCACATTTCACCACTCACCCTTCACAATTAATTCACGTACACCACCTTCTCCTTCGCCGCGACCAATGTCCCGAAGGGTTTTAACTGAAAACCATTTTCCCGCATCACTTCCTCGAACACCACCACGCCGCCCGGTTCCACCGCCACGAGCAGCCCGCCGGAGGTTTGCGGATCGGCGAGTAGGAACCGGCGCTCGGCGGGCAAGGCTGCGATTTTTTCGCCGTAACTCTCCCAGTTGCGGTGGGTGCCGCCGGGGATGGCGTTCTGGGCGAGGTATCCGTCGAGGAAGGGCAGTTTGGGTACGGCCTCGAAATCGACTTCGGCGCTGAGGCCGCTGCCTTCGGCCATTTCCACGAGGTGGCCCAGCAGGCCGAAGCCCGTCACGTCGGTGAGGGCTTTCACCTGGGGTAATTTGCCGAGCACGACCCCGATTTTGTTGAGTTGCGCCATTTGTTTCGGGGCTACGTCGGCGTGTTCGGCCAGCAGGATTCCTTTTTTCTGGGCCGTCGTCAGGATGCCCACGCCGAGGGGCTTGGTCAGGTAAAGTTGGCAGCCTTCGGTGGCGGTGTTGTTTTGCTTGAGGTGATCGAGGCGCACCCGGCCCGTAACGGCCAGGCCAAAAATCGGTTCGGGCGAGTCGATGCTGTGGCCCCCGGCCAGGGGAATGCCCGCCTCGGCGCACACGGCCCGGCTGCCTTCGAGCACTTGCTGCGCCACTTCGGGCGGCAACACGTTGACGGGCCAACCCAGGATGGCAATCGCCAGGAGCGGTTCGCCGCCCATGGCGTACACGTCGGAGATGGCATTGGCCGAAGCGATGCGCCCGAAATCGTAGGCATCGTCGACGATGGGCATGAAAAAATCGGTCGTGCTGATGAGGGCTTCGCCGCTGCCGAGGTCGTACACGGCGGCGTCGTCGCGGCTTTCGTTGCCCACCAACAGGGCGGGGTAGGAGGTGGGAATAGTATTGGTTTTAAGAATGGTATCGAGGATTTTGGGCGAAATTTTACACCCACAGCCCGCGCCGTGGCTGTACTGGGTGAGGCGAATGGCCTTGTCGGGGGAGTTCATGGAGAATGGGGAAGAAAGCCTGAACAAAAGTACCTAAGTGGAACGGTGACTGACTGAATGCTTGGATAAATGCAAAAACCGGGCAATTGGTTTTTCAGCGGCGAGTTAACAATTTATTAATATGGAGAAAATGTACTTTTTTCAACGTTCAACTGGATTTGGCGTATAAATCAACTCATTATACGGCATTTCTTAGAAGTATGCCCGGGGCGGCAAGTTGGCGATGGAAGGGAAAAGTCGTTTCTTTGCGGCGAATTTTTCTGGCGTCTTACTTCTAAAAATTCAACACCTAACAAACAAACCAAATTTAAAATGAGGAAACATTTTTTACTTAATCACCGGGTTTTACTAGTCCTGATTCTGACTTGGTTTACTGCCCTAAACGCTGTGTTCGGTCAGGGAATATCGACCTCGTCCATCAGCGGGATTATCGCTGATACCAAAAATGCGGGCTTACCGGGTGCTACGGTGGTAGCTATTCATACGCCATCGGGTACCCGCTACGGAACCGTAGCCAACGCCGCCGGACGATACACTTTTCCGGCAGTGCGCATCGGTGGGCCTTACCGCTTGACGGCCACGTTCATCGGTTATCGGGAGCAAACCAATGAAATCGGTTCTGCCGATTTGGGTGTGCCGGTCGAGTCGAATTTCCGCCTGCTCGACGCAAGCAGTCAACTCAGCGAAGTAACGGTAACTTCCCAGCGGGGTTCAATCATCGATGCCTCGCGGACGGGGGCTTCGTTTAACATCAAGCGTGAAAGCTTCGAGCGGCTGCCCACGCTCAACCGTAGTTTTCAGGATTTGAGCAACATCACCCCCCAAAGTTCGGGCAACTTCTCGTTTGGGGGGCGCTCGAACCTGTACAACAACTTTACCATCGACGGTGCCACGTCCAACAACGTGTTTGGCCTGAGTGCTACCCCCGGTGGGCAATCCAATGCTCAGCCCGTTAGCGTGGATGCCATTCAGGAACTGAGCGTGCAATTGGCCCCGTACGACGTAAGCCAGGGGTCGTTTACGGGGGCCGGGGTAAACGCCGTGACCCGCAGCGGTACCAACGAATTGCAAGGCTCGGCTTACTACTTTACCAAATCGGACAAGTTGGCCAAGAAAAAAGTGGAAGGCACCGAACTGACCGAATTTCAGCGCCAGCCCTTCAGCTACAACAACTACGGCATCCGTTTGGGTGGCCCGCTGATTAAAAACAAGCTGTTCTTTTTCGTAAACGGCGAGTTTGAAAAAGCCACGGCACCGGGCGTAATTTACCCCGCCGACGGAACCGGCAACCAACCCAAATCGGTTGATTTGAAACGGCTGCGCGATTTTTTGGTCACCCCCAACAACGGCAAGTCCTGGACCTTCGACCCCGGTACCTACGACAGCTTCGACGCTCCCCAGCAGAGCGTGAAGTTTCTGGCAAAAATTGACTGGAATATCAACGACCAACACAAGTTTACCGTCCGTTACAACCAACTGAACGCCTACCGCGATGTGACCATCAGCGGGTCGGGGGGCTTCACGACCAGCCCTCCCGGCGGCCGCTCCAACAGCAACAACGCTTTGCCGTTTTCGCGCTCCTGGTACCGAATTAAGAACGATTTTTACAATGTCATCGGCGAGTTGAACTCCTCGTTTGGCAAAGGAAAGTACGCCAACAACCTGCAACTGGGCTATACCGCCCTGCGCGACATCCGCCAGTCGGGTGGGGGCAGCGAAATTCCGAATTTTCCCCTGGTGGACATCATCGGGGCTAACGGCAATGTGTTGACTTCATTTGGACCGGACCCGTTTACGCCCAACAACCAGTTGGATCAGGACGTATTTCAGGTGAACGACAAGTTTGACCTTTTCCTGGGCAACCACACCGTGACGATCGGTACAGCCAATGAGTTTTACAGGTTCTACAACGTATTTACGCAGTTGATCAACGGCGCATACCAGTACAACAGCATCGACGACTTCATCGCCAACGCCACGGCACCCACGGCGACCAACGCTCCGGCGCGTTTTTACCAGCAGTACGCGGCCATCCCGGGCAACTCCAAACCCGCCGCCGAATGGCGGGCCGCTCAGTTTGGTTTTTACGCCCAGGATTCGTACACCGGCATCAAGAACCTGCGCCTCACGCTCGGCCTGCGGGTGGATATTCCCTCCTATCCCAAGTCAGGGTACACGAAAAATGCCTATACCGACTCGCTCTCCAACGCCGGGGCCTTTTCCAACGGCGAAAAGATTTACGTGGATCAGTTGCCCAAAACCACCCCGCTGTTTTCGCCCCGGATTGGGTTCAACTGGGACGTAAAAGGCGACCGCTCGATTCAGGTGCGCGGCGGAACGGGTATTTTCACCGGTCGGGTGCCCTTTGTGTGGCTATCCAACCAATTGAGCAACAACGGGGTCTTCTTCGGAACTACCAACCGGGGCACGCAGGCTGAAAACGCCGCTCTCCCTTTCAATCCCGACATCAACGCCTACGTGCCGACGCTGAAGCCATTTACGGGTAGCCCTGCCACTCCTACGTTCGCTGTCAATGCGACCTCCTCCAATTTTAAGTTTCCGCAGGTATTCCGCAGCAACGTAGCCGTTGATAAAACCCTACCCGGTGGCTTTGTGGCTACCCTGGAGGCCATTTACACCAAAGATCTCAACGCGGTGTTCATTCGTGATGCCAACCTGTCAAGGCCCGTTGGAGTGGTAGCTGGCGATGGTCGCAACTTGTACGGAGCCGTGGCGGGCGCTGCCGCGACGGCTGCTCCCAACGACCGCCGCCTCAACGACCGCGTGGAGCAGGCCCTCGTGCTCGACAACGTCAGCCAGGGTTACGCCCTCAACCTGACGGCGCAAATCCAGAAAACCACCGGACGCCTTACCGGTTCGCTGGCCTACACCTTCACCGACTCCAAAGACCTCAACAACCAGAGCGGCTCGACGGCCGGGAGTCTCTTCACAGGCAATGCCTATGTGAACGACCCCAATCTGCCCTCGCTTTCGTACGCCAACAACTGGTTTCCGCACCGCGTGGTGGGCTTCGTGTCCTACCGTTTCGATTACTTAGATGCCCTTGCCACGACCCTTTCGCTTACGTACGAAGGCCGCGCCGGGGGTAACCTCTCGTACGTGTACAACTCCAATATCAACGCCAGTACGTACGGCAACGGGTTGATTTACGTGCCGCGCAGCCAGAACGAAATTCTGCTGACCACTACCAACGCCTCGGACACGCGCTCAACCACCGAAATCTGGAACCAGTTGAACGCCTACATCGAACAGGATTCCTACCTGAGCAAACGCCGGGGCCAGTATGCCGAGCGCAACGGTGCCTTGCTACCTTTTTTCCACTCGGTCAACTTCCGGTTGTTGCAAGATTTTTACGTGAAAGTGGGCGGCAAACGCAACACGCTGCAAGCCTCGTTGGAGGTAATTAACGTGCTGAACGCGCTCAACTCCAACTGGGGGTTACTCAAAACCCCGGCACGGTCGAGCTTGCTCACGTTTGTGGGCTACGAAACGCCCAACACGGCAACGGTACCCACCACGGGCCGGCCCATTTACGCCTTTGCTACCAACCCCGACGGTTCGGCGCTTTCGTCGTCGTACATCAACAACGTGAACATCAGCAACGGCCTGACCAACTCGCGGGCGCAAGTGCAGGTAGGCCTGCGGTACATTTTCAACTAACCGAACTCACCCCGATTCTGACGATATGAAAAAGCATTTTAAAACCATCGGGCTGCTGTTTGCTCCCATCCTGCTGCTAGCTGGGTTGCTGACGGGCTGCCAGGAAACCGACTACACCGAGCCGAAACCGTCCACTGGCCCCTCGACTACCAAAGCCCAGGTGCTGTTTGTGCACGCCGCCCCGGATGCACCCACGCTCAACGTGTTGGTAAACAACGAGCAATTGGCTTCTCTTACGTATGGGCAAGGTGCCCCTGCTTACCTGCCGGTGCAACCGCTGACGGTGCAACTTCGGGCTAAAGCCGCGACGGGTGTCATCGGAGGCACACTAGCCGACAGAGACCTGGTTTACCGCCCTCAAACGGCCACCAATGACAACAATTTCAGTTTTACGGCCAACACCTCGTACTCGGTTTTTGTGACCGATACGGTTGGAAAACCAAAGCCTTCGGCGACCACCACCAATTTGGGTGGTATCCAATTTCTGGTTGTGACCGACCCGCTGCCTACCCGTTTACCGGCTGACTCCGCCTTCGTGCGCTTTCTGCACCTGGCCCCCGGCGGCCCGGCGGTGACGGTACGCGTCCGGCCTGCCGGTACCACCACCGCCTTTGCCAACCTGACCGGGGCGGCCAATATCGCGTACCGCAACGGCAACACAAGCAATTCACTCAGTTTGGCCTTCAACCGCGTGAAGTCAGGTACTTACGATGTGCAGGTAGTGACGGGTACTGCCCTCACGCAGTTGCTGCTGATTCCAAATGTGACGCTGGCCTCGCAGAAAATTTACACGCTCTACGCCCGTGGCCTGGCGGGTCGAACGGGTGCCCAAGCTCTAAGTGCTGGCGTAGTTGCTCACAACTAAGTTTTTCAGTAACCCGACCCCTAAAATCAAGAAGCCCGGCCATTTGGTCGGGCTTTTTTTGTTGGCCGGGAAGTGATTTTCAGAGGTCAGTACACCGATCGAAACGGGAGCGTTCGCCGCTGGATTTACCAAGCGGATTTGAGTGTGGTGGAGGAATTTTTTGTGCGAATTGGCCAGAAATGCAACACCATCTAACTCCGGGGCGATGTGTACAACTTCGGTAACCTGCTCAACAAAAATTGAGGAGTTGGTCAGGCCCTGACATCGTTCAACCCGCTGGCCGTGGCGGCGATCAGTACAGCCGGGGTACCGAGCTATACCGGTTCTCGACGGTGACCGCTGCCGGTGGCGTACCCGAACTCATCAGCACCACCTACCGGACCAGAGCGACGACCAATGATGTGTGGCGGGCGCAGATTGGTATTCGCTACATTTTCAACTAAGGCCTTTAAGCAACCCTAATCCAAACAACACGAGCCGTCCCAAACTTGAAGTTTAGGACGGCTCGTGTTTGTAACTAATATATTGTATATTAGTTACTTGGAGTGTATCCAGGACCGGAATTTACAATGTAATAGTAATTACTTCCAGTACAATTTCCGGGACTCGAACAACTTACGTCAACCAGAACCACGGAGCCAACATAGTAACTGTAGACTGGGCCACTTATTGGACCAGTGGAGAAACTTTGACTAGTTGTTTGTTCCGAATAATTTACATTGGTTAAGCCTGATAACCTCGGAGCTCCAGAAGAAGTATAGAACCTCAAGGTCATATCGGCGGTTCTATACTCACCACCATTTTGGTCTGGATAGCTAGAGTACGTATTACTATAGCTAATCTTCACCACGGGTTCAACCGAAACTGGATTTCTTGTGAATTTGGGTGAGCTAATCTTGTTTGGTTGAATACGTTGAATTGAATTGAATGTGACTGGGGAGAATAAATCTCCATGAGCGGAAGACATCTCAAGAATAGATGCTGAGATGACAAGAGCGGAAATAAGGACGGATTTCATGGCACTTGTAAGGGTTGGTTCGCGCAATAGTAAAATCTGTTTAGGTTCAATCCAAACGAAGGTTAATTTAGTCATGATTTCTTAATGCACAAGTTTTCTAACATTTTTCAGCAACCCTAATCCAAATCGAAAAGCCCGGCCAGTTGGTCGGGCTTTTTTTTGTGCGAATGCGTTGGGCTGGTGGAATGGGCAGGCTTGTCCTTTCAGCCCACGGATTCATCCGTGGGAACCGGGCGAGGCAGGTTGGTTTGAAACCGTTTTAACGGTTTAGGCTCCGGGCAACCCGCCCGATTCGAGCAAGCCGTAGTGCTTCAAAAACCGCTCGTATTCCTCGGCAAACGTCAGGGTACGGTGGTGTTCTTCCTGGTTTCGAATGTACTCCCGCACCTTCGCCACGTGGGATTCGCTGACCGAGAACGCCGCGTAGCCCGTTTGCCAGGCGAATTTTTCGGGAATCAATTCCGTCGCGTTTACCTCGTGCGAGGAGGCTCCCTTCACTTGTTTTTGAACATCGGTAACGGCCATTTTCGGGTTAAGCAAAAACAACGCGTGAACGTGGTCGTCGGTGCCATTGACAATATCCACCCAACAGCCCGTCGCTACCAATTCCTTCCGAATCAATGCGTGGATTTTGGCGCGGGCGCGGGCGTGAATCAGCGGTCGCCGGTCTTTCGTCGCGAAAATGGCGTGAATCCAGATTTTACACTTGGAATGGGACATGGGAGAGGGTGGGGTTAGAAGTTGAAATCGTTAAAACGATTGCCATCCGGGTACGTTTCGCCTTTCCCACGGATAAATCCGTGGGCTGAAAGAGCTTGAAAATCAACCCCATTTTATTTACTTCCAAACGCTAACAGGGAAACTGAGGGAACGGTAATCCCATGCGCACTCATAAAAAAAGCGACCCGGTTTTCGAGTCGCTTTTTCAAAAAAGTAAAACCAGTTCACTTCCCCACCGCATGGCTCCCCGCCTCGTCGGGCGTCCCGTAGCGCGAAGCCCCGTACCATTCCTCCGGCGACAGATTTTTGAAATAATCGTACGTAATTCTTAGTCCTTCCGCACGGGACACTTTCGGCTCCCGGCCCAGAATCTCCCGCGCCCGGTTGGTGATAGGGCGGCGTTGCTTGGGGTCGTCGGGGGCTTTTTTTGTAGCTTTGGCAAAAACCAGCGGCCTATGGAACGCATCACCGACATTTCCCAACTCGACCCCAACGGTACGTATACCTACGCCGATTACCTGCGGTGGCAGTTTGACGAAACCGTCGAACTCATTAAGGGGAAAATTTTTAGAATGTCGCCCGCCCCGCTAACGGCGCATCAACTGATTGCGGGGGCGGTTTACGGAGAGGCCTACCCGTACTTCAAACGAAAACCCTGCCGGGTTGTGGAAGCACCTTTCGACGTGCGCCTGCCTAATCCGGAATACCCCGTTACGAGCAATAAAATTTACACGGTCGTACAGCCCGACATCTGCATCATCTGCGACCGGGCCAAACTCGACCGCCGGGGCGGCCTGGGGGCACCGGATTGGATTGTGGAAGTGACTTCAGCCGCGACGATGAAGAAAGATTTTGGCGAGAAATTCAATCTCTACGAAGAGAATGGCGTGAGAGAATATTGGATCATCGTCCCAGAGCAGAAATCCATTCAACAGTACGTGCTGACTGAAAGCAAGTATGAGCTAAAGCAACTGGTCGAGTACGACCTGGAGCCTTCCCCGCAGCAGATTAGCCCGGCGATTTTTCCGGATCTAATCTTCGAACTCGAAGATATTTTCGGCGACCTATAAACCAAACGGCCCCGGCTGGAGCAACCAAACCGGGGCCGTTTGATTCGCCTGAAACTCACTTCCCCACCGCATGGCTCCCCGCCTCGTAGGGCGTCCCGTAGCGCGAGGCCCCGTACCACTCCTCCGGCGAAAGGTTTTTGAAGTAATCATACGTAATTTTCAACCCTTCCGCACGGGCCACTTTCGGCTCCCAACCCAAAATTTCCCGCGCCTTGCTAATGTCGGGGCGGCGTTGCTTGGGATCGTCGGCGGGGAGGGGTTTGGAAATTAGTTTCTGCGACGTACCCGTCAGGCGGATGATTTCCTCGCCAAATTCCCGGATCGTGATTTCATCCGGGTTCCCGATGTTGACCGGATACGCGTAGTCACTGAGCAGCAGGCGGTAAATGCCCTCGACGAGGTCATCGACGTAGCAAAAACTTCGCGTCTGCGAGCCATCGCCGAACATAGTCAGGTCTTCGCCCCGCAGGGCCTGGCCGATGAAAGCGGGCAGCACCCGCCCGTCGTTCAGCCGCATCCGGGGACCGTAGGTGTTGAAAATCCGCACGATGCGCGTCTCCAGGCCGTGAAACGTGTGGTAAGCCATCGTGATGGCTTCCTGAAACCGCTTGGCTTCGTCGTACACCCCGCGCGGCCCGATGGGGTTGACGTTGCCCCAGTAGTCCTCCGTTTGCGGATGCACCAGCGGATCGCCGTACACTTCCGAAGTCGAGGCCACCAAAATCCGCGCTCCTTTCGCTTTGGCCAGGCCCAGGCAGTGGTGGGTACCCAGCGAGCTAACTTTTAAAGTCTGAATCGGGATTTTCAGGTAGTCGATCGGGCTGGCGGGCGAGGCAAAGTGCAAGATGTAGTCCAATTCCCCTGAAACTTCGATGTACTTCGAGACATCGTGGTGAATGAACTCAAACTGGGGCAGCGCCCGCAGGTGCTGGAGGTTTTTCAAGTCGCCCGTAATCAGGTTGTCCATCCCGATCACGTAATGGCCTTCCTTGATAAACCGGTCGCACAGGTGAGAACCAAGAAAGCCAGCGGCACCCGTCACTAACACTTTTTTCATGCTTTTTTAGAATTCCTGCGGTTAAGGAAGGACTTTCTCCCGACCTATCGAGTAGTACGTGTAGCCTAACTCATGCATTTGCGCGAGTTCGTATACATTTCGGCCGTCAAAGATGACTTTGTTTTTCAACAACACGTCCAGCACCTCGAACTCCGGCGTACGGAATTGAGGCCACTCCGTCAGAATCACGAGGGCATCGGCCCCCTTCAGGGCCTCGTAAGGACCTTTGGCAAACGTCAGCCCGTCGGTTTCCCCGAAGTACGCCTTCACGTTTTCCGTCGCTTCGGGGTCGTAGGCCCGCACACTGGCTCCCGCCGCCAGCAACTCCCGGATGTTGTACAAAGCCGGGGCCTCGCGGATGTCATCGGTGTAGGGCTTGAAGGCCAGGCCCCACACGGCGAAGCATTTTCCGCTGAGGTCGCCGTCGAAGTGGGCCTTGATGGTCGGAATCAACCGCGTCTTCTGACTTTCGTTGACGGCCATCACCGAGCGCAGAATCTGAAAATCGTAGTCGAAATCCAGCGAGGTTTTGTGCAGGGCCTGTACGTCTTTGGGAAAGCAGGAACCTCCGTAGCCGATTCCCGCAAACAAAAACCGCTTCCCAATCCGGGAGTCGGTGCCGATGCCGCGCCGGATGGCGTCCACGTCGGCCCCTACTTTTTCGCACAGGTTGGCGATTTCGTTCATGAAGGTGATCTTGGTCGCCAAAAAGGCATTGGCGGCGTACTTGGTCATCTCCGCCGAACGCTCGTCCATAAAAATCACGGGATTGCCCTGCCGCACCAGCGGGGCGTAGAGTTTCTCAAGCAGGGTTTTGGCTTTGGCCGACGAGGTGCCGATCACTACGCGGTCGGGCTTCATGAAGTCTTCGACGGCCACGCCTTCGCGCAGAAATTCGGGGTTCGAGACCACGTCGAACTCCGCCGTGGCCGTCAGGTCGATGGCGGCGCGGACTTTCTCGGCGGTGCCCACCGGCACGGTGCTCTTGTCGATGACGACGGTGTACTGCTCCAGGAGGGGTCCCAGGTCGTGGGCTACTTTCAGAATGTACTTCAAATCGGCCGAGCCGTCTTCGCCCGGCGGAGTGGGTAGGGCCAGGAAAATGACCTGAGCGCCTTTGATGCCCTCGGCCAGATCGGTGGTGAAGCGCAGGCGGCCTTCGGCGGTGTTGCGGTGGAAGAGGTCTTCCAGGCCGGGTTCGTAGATGGGCACCTGGCCGGCCTTCATTTTTTCAATTTTGCGGATGTCGATGTCGACGCAGGTAACCTGATTGCCGGTTTCGGCGAAGCAGGTCCCCGTGACCAGTCCGACGTATCCGGTTCCAACAACGGCAATTTTCATGTCTGAATGATGAACGCGAAGTGAGTGAAAATGGCGGTTTTTGCACTTTGCAAATGAACGGGGCAAAAATAGAGGTTTTTACCCAAACCCCGCCGTTACGACGCTGATTCGGTCAGGCAGGGCCGACTTTCCCGGAGGGATGCAAAATTCTGCGGATTTTGTAAAATTTTTTCTGGTGGAAAAGGCCGGTCTTACCCAATTTTCTACCGAAGTCCGGCCATTTTTTCAAAAAGCATTTTAGAAAATTTCCGCGACACCAAACCCCGTCGGCCCGCCGCCCTTCCCGGCTGGACAACCAAATTCCCGTTTTCGCGTTGTTCTGAGTACCTTCACTTCCAAACCAGCACTCGTCAACGGCTTCTAAACCAATGCAAACCATCCTCACGGCCCCGTCTCAGGAAAACCAGGAACTCATCGCCCAAACCGTCCGCGACTTCGCCCAGCGGCACATCCGCCCACACGTGCGCGAGTGGGACGAAACCCAGCATTTCCCCGCCGAGGTGTTTCACCAACTCGGCGAACTCGGACTGATGGGCGTACTCGTGCCCGAAACCTACGGCGGGGCGGGCCTCGGCTACCGCGAGTACGTGACGGCCATCGTCGAACTGAGCCGCGTGGACCCGGCCATCGGGCTGTCGATGGCGGCCCATAATTCGCTCTGCACCAATCATATTCTGCTTTTTGGTGACGAAGCACAAAAACGCCGCTACCTGCCCAGACTCGCCTCCGGCGAGTGGATCGGAGCCTGGGGCCTGACCGAACCTAACACCGGCTCCGACGCCGGAAATATGCGCACCGTCGCCGCCCGGCACGGCGGCCACGGCGACTGGGTGCTCAGCGGTTCCAAAAACTTTATCACCCACGGGCGCAGTGGGCACGTGGCGGTGGTGATTGCCCGCACCGCCGCCCCCGGCGACCGGCGCGGGGCCACGGCCTTCGTGGTGGAGCGCGGCACGGCGGGTTTTTCGGGTGGAAAAAAAGAAGACAAACTCGGAATGCGGGCTTCGGAAACCGCCGAGATGATTTTTCAGGACTGCCGCCTGTCCGATGCCCAGCGGCTCGGCGAAGAAGGCGAAGGCTTCATTCAATCCTTGAAAGTGCTCGACGGGGGCCGGATTTCCATCGCCGCGCTGAGCCTCGGCACGGCGCTCGGTGCTTTCGATGCGGCGCTGGCCTACGCCCAGGAACGGCAGCAGTTCGGCAAACGCATCGCCGATTTTCAGGCCATTCAGTTTAAACTCGCCGACTTGGCCACGGAAATCGAAGCCGCCAAACTGCTCGTGTACCAGGCCGCCGACCTGAAAGATGCCGGGAAACCCGTGACGAAAGAAGCCGCGATGGCGAAGTATTTTGCTTCGGAAGTGTCGGTGAAAGCCGCCAACGAGGCCGTCCAGATTTTCGGCGGCTACGGCTTTACGAAGGATTTCCCCGTTGAAAAATTTTACCGCGACTGCAAGCTCAACACCATCGGCGAAGGCACCAGCGAGATTCAGAAGCTGGTGATTGCGCGGCAGATTTTGCGGTGAAAACGCTTATTTTTGAGAAAAACCAAAGCTCGTCATGGCCTACCTGGTTGAATTGAAACAAGACTTTGCCCTGCGGATTCTGAAAGAATTGGCAAAAACGGATGCGCTAACGCTGAAAAAAAATCCTGAATCCTCCCGGTAAAAAAAAGAAGACGCTGCCACCCTCAACCTGATGGCGGAAGCCGACTTTGAAGTGACCGTTTCAGAGGAAGAAATCTTCGGAAAACTTCGTTGGTCGTAACACCATCATTCCCAGATCTACCTAGACCGACTTCCCGAACCAACATGGAAAATCTCACCATCCGCAAATTCAAATCCTGGGACGAGGTGCCCAAAAACGACCTCGAGTTCTGGCTCACCAAAACCCCCGCCGAACGGCTGGAAGCAGCCCGACGGTTAACGATCTGGGCGAAGGAACTTTACCTGGCAAATCCGAAAAATCCGCGTCCGAGGGATGGAAGACACGTATCTAAATTTCATTCGCCTGCTGAACGAGCAAGGGATTGAGTACGTCGTGATCGGGGGCCACGCTGTCATTGTCCACGGTTACGTCCGAACTACGACCGATCTTGATCTGCTCATCGCAACGTCTACGGAAAACGCCGACCGAATGCTAACCGTCATGCTTCGGTTTGGATTCGGGCCGTATGACTTTGAATGGAAGGACTTTACGCAGAAACCCGGTGGCGTTTCGTTTGACTTCCGATTTGACAAAATTGAAATCCTAACCCAGACACTTGGGATTACTTTTGAAGAAAGTTACCAAAACAGGATCGTAGTGGAGTTTCGGGGGGTGCCCGTCAATTTTCTCAATCTTCACGATTTAGTAGCCAACAAACGAGCCGTGGGTCGCCCAAAGGACTTCGTTGACCTGGATAACCTCCCCCAACCCGATTGACTCGCATGGAAAATCTCACCGTCCGCAAATTCAAATCCTGGGACGAGGTGCCCAAAAACGACCTCGAGTTCTGGCTCACCAAAACCCCCGCCGAACGGCTGGCCGCGCTGGAGGTGCTGCGGGAGCAGATTTTCTGGATAAACCCCGAATTTCGTCATGCACGACCACTTCCGACGCTTCATCCGATTGTTAAGCGAAGCCGCCGTTGAGTACGTCATCATCGGCGGCTTTGCCGTAGCCCGGCACGGGTACGCCCGCTATACCAAAGACATGGATTTTCTCATCGGCGTTTCGCCCGAAAACGCCGATAAAATGCTGGCGGTCATGCTTGCCTTTGGGTTTGGCCCCCACGACTTTTCAAAGGAAGATTTTCTTCAAAAACCCTTTTTCATCTCTTTCGGTCAGGAACCCTTCATCATCGAAATCCTGACCGAAATTCCCGGCGTGACTTTCGAGGAGTGCTACGCCCACCGGATCGAAGAGGAAATCGACGGGCTGCGCGTCAATTTTATCAACCTGGGTCACCTCCTCCGCAACAAACGGGCGGTGGGTCGCCCGCAAGACCTTAACGACGTGGCGAACCTGCCCCAGCCGAAAGAATAACCGTTTGGTCAAACCCCGGTAATTCGCGTTTTTGCGCGACTAATGCCGCATTCTCCGTGAAATTCTGCTTCGGGTGTCTTTTCCTCCTCGGCCTGGCCGGAACCCTGTGCGGGCAATCGCTCGTCGGGCGCGACCGCTTTCAGCGGCTTTCGACCGAACAGGGTCTGTCGTCGAGTGTGGTGTATTGCCTCCTCCAGGACCGGCAGGGCTTCCTCTGGGCGGGTACCCAGGACGGCCTCAACCGCTACGACGGCTGCGCGTTTACCACCTTCCGTTCCGACCCCGCCGATTCGACCAGCCTCGCCCCCGGCTACGTCCGCGCCTTGCTTCAGGACCGCAGCGGACGCATTTGGGTGGGCTGCGGTGGGGGCCTGGCCGCCCTTGACCCCCGCAACGGGCGCGTCCGGCGCTACACGCACCAACTTAGCGAAGGACGCAACCCCGGCAACCTGCCCGTCGAAAGCCTGACCATCGCCCGCGACGGCACCGTTTGGGCGGTGGCGTTTGAGGGCGGATTGTTTTATTTCGACCAAAAAAAGGACCGTTTCCTACGGTATCGCTTCCGCCAACCCCTCCGCAGCAAACCGGTGCTGGCCCTGCTGGCCGACCGCGCCGGTATGCTCTGGATTGGTACCCAGGGCAGCGGCCTGTTCCGGCTCGACCCCCGCACCGGGGTTGTGACCACCTACCGGCACGACCCCGCCAACCCCGCCACCCTCAGCGGCGATTTCGTGATGAGTCTGGCCGAAGACCGCACCGGAAACCTCTGGGTAGGCACCGAAGGCAGGGGCCTCAATCGCCTCGACCCGGCCACCGGGCGCGTTACGCGCCAGCCCCTTGACGGCTCGCTGGGTAACGCCAACGTTTGGACCCTGCACCCCGACCGCGCCGGAAACCTCTGGATTGGCACCGAAACGGAGGGGCTGCGCCGCTTCAACCCGCGCACCGGCGCGGTCAGAGCCTACCACGCCGACCCGAACAACCCCACTTCGCTGAGCAACGAAGCCATTTTTTCGGTGTATGAAGACCGGGCCGGTACCCTCTGGGCGGGTACCTACGGCGGTGGCCTGAGCGCCCTGCACCGCCCCGACGCCTCCGGTTTTTTTCACTATCAAACGGCCCCCGCCTCGCCCAACGCCGCTGCCCTCAACGTGGTACAGAGCCTGAGCCGCGACGCCACCGGGCGGCTTTGGATTGGCTCGCAGGGGGGCGTGCAGGCCATGCGCGGGGCACCCGATGCGATGCAAGCCGAAACCCCGTCCGTTACCCTGGCCGACGAGGTGCATTCATTCCGGGCCACCCGCAGCGGCACGCACTGGTTTGGCACCTACTCGCAGGGGGCGCTGGCCTTCGACCCGCTCCGGGGGACCGCGCAGGCCGTTGCCGAAATCACCCGCCCGGCCGTGCGGATTACCTCCCGGCAGATGGCCGTGGCCCGCATCCTCGAAGACCGCGCGGGCGTGCTTTGGTTCAGCACCGAAGGCGACGGGCTACGGGCCTACGACCCACGCACGGGCGGCGTGCGCGTATTTATGAACCGGGCCAACGACCCGGCCAGTCTTTCGTACAACTACCTGTCGGCGTTGGGGGAGGCCGCCGACGGGAGCCTCTGGGTGGGTACCTTCGGCGGGGGACTGTGCCGGCTTGACCCGGCCCGGCGGCGGTTCACCTGTTTTCTGAACGACCCCAAAAACGCGGCCTCGCTGAGCAGTAACCACGTGTCGGACCTGTACGTGGAACCCGCCGGGCGGGTGTGGGTGGGCACCTTCGGCGGGGGATTAAACGTGCTGAACCCGGCCACGGGTCAGTGTCAGCGGTTTACCGAAAAAGAAGGCTTACCCAACAACGTGGTAAACGCCTTGTTGCCCGACGGGCGGGGAAACCTTTGGTTGAGCACCAACAAGGGCCTCTGCCGGTTTACGCCACCGATGAAGGGCTACCCAGCCCAAATTCGCACCTTAGACGGACGCGACGGGTTGCAAAACAATGAATTCACGATGGGGGCGGGCTTCCGCGACGCGGCGGGTTGGCTGTATTTCGGGGGCATCAACGGCTTCAACGCCTTTCACCCCGACTCCATCCGGCCCAATCCGTACCGCCCGCCGGTGGTGCTGACGGCCTTCCGGGTGTTTGAAAAACCCTACCCGCTGGACTCCCTGATTTCGGAGAAAAAAGCCATCAGGCTCGACTACGCGCAGAATTTTTTTTCCTTTGAATTCGCCGCGCTCAATTTTATTTTGCCCGAAAAAAATAAGTACGCCTACCGGATGGAGGGCTTCGACCCCAACTGGGTGGAGGCGGGCACCCGGCGCTACGCCAGCTACACCAACCTGCCGCCGGGCACGTACACGTTTCGGGTAAAAGCCGCCAACAACGACGGCATCTGGAACGAGCAGGGCGCGGCGCTTTCCATCACCATCGTACCGCCGTTTTGGCAGACGAACTGGTTCAGAACGTTGGTGTTGGTTGGCTTCCTGGGCGTGGTGTACGTGTTGCTGCGGGCGCGCTGGGAGCGCGAACGACGTGAAAATGAACTACGAAGGGTGCGGGCCGAGGCCGAAACCCGGGCACTACGGGCGCAGATGAACCCGCACTTTATTTTCAACTGCCTAAACACCGTCGATGGCTACATCCTGACCAACCGCCAGGACGACGCTTCCTTGTTTTTGCAAAAATTCTCGCAACTCATCCGCCGAGTGCTGGAGCAGTCGCGGCTCGAATTCATTCCGATTCAGCAGGAAATCGAAACGCTCGAATTGTACGTACAACTGGAGGAGGAACGCGGCGAACACCGCTTCCGCCACGAATTTCGGGTGGACGAGGCGGTGCTGACCGGGGACTACCAGATTCCGCCCATGCTGTTGCAGCCGTTTCTGGAAAACGCCATTCTGCACGGCCTGCGGCACAAAAACAATGGGCCTGGGCTGCTCGGTTTACAGTTTTCAATTTACGGGTCGCAGTTGCGGGTGGTGGTGGACGACAACGGCATCGGGCGGGTGGCGGCGGGCGCTTTGAACGCCCAACGGCAGGCCGGGCGCGCGTCGCTCGGTAGCCGGGTGAGTACCGACCGCCTGGCGACGCTCCAGGTGCTGTACGGAGCCGAAAGCCGCTGCGAATACGTGGATTTAAACCCCGGTACGATGGTCGTGCTGACGTTGCCGCTGCTGAAACTATGACTGAATTCTGAATGACTGAGGGATTGAATAATTCCTGCCATTCTATTCAAGCATTCAAAATTAACATGACCGCTCTCCTCCTCGACGACGAACGCCTCGCCCTCGACGCCCTGCGGGTGAAACTCCGGCGTGTCGCCCCCGACCTGCGCATCCTGGCAGAATGTCAGGAACCCGCCCGGACCGAAACGCTCATCCGTCAACTCCAGCCCGACGTGGTGTTTCTCGACGTGGAAATGCCCGGCCTCGACGGCTTTTCGCTGCTCTCGCGCTTTCCCGACCCGCCCTTTGAGGTGATTTTTACCACGGCCTACTCGGAATACGCCGTGTCGGCGCTGCGGGTGAGTGCGTTAGATTTTTTGTTGAAACCCATCTCCGAAACCGAACTCCGCGCCGCCCTCGACCGCCTCGCTCAAAAGCGCCAGGCCCCGAAGGCCGCGCCGCTCCACGCCCAGTTCAACAAAATCGCCGTGCCCTCGCTCAAGGGCCTGAGTTTCGTGCCGGTGCAGGACATCGTCTGGCTCCAGGCCGAGAGCAACTACACTACGTTTCACCTGCTCAACCGCCAGAAACTCGTCGCCTCCCGCACCCTGCGCGACTTCGCCGAAATTCTCGAACCGCTCCAGTTCGTGCGCGTTCACCGCTCCTCGCTCATTAATTTGGCGCATTTGGTCGAGTACGTCCGGGGCGAAGGCGGCACCGTGCGCCTGGCCGACGGCAGCGAGGTGGAAGTGGCGCGGGGCGAGAAAAAAGCGTTTTTGGAACGGATTGGGTTGGGGGGGTGACGGAATTTTATCCTCCGCTTGTCATCCTGAGCACTGCCCGCAACGGAGTTGGAAGGACCTTGTTGGACTGCCGATTAATTGTCTACTGGCTACCGCTGGGTTATCGTCCAACTGGCCGGTCGTCCGACGAGGTCCTTCCAACTCCGTTGCGGGCAGCGCTCAGGATGACAAGCAGGGGAATTTTTTCCTGCAAAAAGCCGAGGCCCTCGCCCCGGCTTTTTGCATTTCCCGCCGTTCACACAGCCAAACCCGCACTTCACGCGGGGGCCTTGTTCGGGTAAAAAATCGCCCCCCACCTTTGGGTCAGTCAAGCACCTGCACCCGATGAAAACGCCTCCCACGCTCTCCCCCCTGACCCGGCTGCTGCTCTGGTTGCTGGCGGCGGCGATGGGGGCGGTGCTGGTGTTCACCTGATTTTCCCCGACAACGCAATTCCGAACTCCGATGAAAAAAATCCTGATTTTCAGCTTACTGACGCTGGTTTTTGCTTGCGGAAAAACGGGCGAAGACGACCCCGCTCCCGGCTCGCCGGGCAACCCCAACCCCCCGAACCCCGGCACCAATACCCTCGGCCCCGGTCAGCCCGGCGTAGTGGGCCTGGCCGGTGTGGCGACCTGGGACGCGCTGGGTGCGACGGAAAAAGCCCGCATCAAAGGCTGGAACACGCTGTTCCTGCACCAGTCGGTCGGGCAGGATTTGGAGGAAGGTTGCAAGGCCAACGGCTTTCCCTTCGAGTACTTCGGCAAGGGCGACAAAACCGACGGCGGGTCGGAAGGCCGGGGCCTGCGGGGCGGCATTTTCGTGGATGTGGGCGGGATTCCCAACGGCAACCCTTCCGAAAAAATCCGGGTGTTTCGCGAAGCTGCGCTGGCCAACAAAGCCAGTCTCCAGGTGGTCGTGTTCAAGTTTGGCTACGCCGACATCGGCGACGACAATGTTCAGCGAGTGCAGAGCGAGTACAAAAAATGGGCGGACGACCTCCGGGCGGCCATTCCGGGTCTGCGCTTCGTCCACGTGACGCCCCCGCTGGTGTACTCGACGGCCTCGTTTGAAGGCAACGCCGCCAAGCAAAAAGTCGGTCAGTGGATGAAGGACACCTTCAAAAGCACCGACGTGATTTTCGACCTCCAGGCGCTGGAATCGAACGACGGGGCCTGCCAGCAGGCCACCGTCTGGCGGATTTGCCCCGAAAACCGCAACTCCGCCAACGACCCCTCGGACGTAAACGGCGTCGATTCCTCCGATGGGCAGGGGCATTTGGGCAAAAAAGCCGTTCAACGCATCAGCAAGGCGCTATTGATGAGTATTTACAACGCCGGAAAATAGCCCCGGCGGGTTCACCCCCAATCCCTCTTTCCATGGAACGTCGTGCTTTTTTCCCCGCGCTGGCGGGGCTGGGTTTGTTTTCCGCCTCCCCCCAATCGGTTCCCGGCGGCGACCCCCTGCGTCCTTTTTACCTGCCGCCCAACCCGGAGCCACTGGTCGCCGGCCCCACGGGCATGAGCATCCGCACCTGGGTGCGGCAAAGCCAGACCAACGGGCAATTCTCCTCGGTAGAGTTTGCCGTCGGGCCGAAGGTAATGGGACCCGCCCCGCACGTCCACGCCGAGCTGGACGAACTGATGTTCGTCGCCGAGGGCACCGTAAGCGTGCTCGTGGGCGAGGAAGTTTACCAGGTAGCGGCGGGCGGCTGGCACCTGCGGCCGCGCGGCCTCGTCCACACGTTCTGGAACGCGACCGACCAACCCGCCCGCGCCTTCGATTTTTATTTTCAGCAACCCTTCGAGGAGTACCCGGAGGCCGTGTTTCACACCTTTCCCCGCGAAGCCCAGGCTAAAGGGCTGACGATGGCCGCGCCGGAATTTCAGCAAAAACGCCGCGATCTGGCCCGGCACTTCAAAATGGAATCGTTTCCCGAAAAGCGCGCCGCCCTGGTGACGGCGCACGGACTGAACTAGTAAAATGCCCCTCATTCAACGCCCCAAAACCATGAAATCAATCCGATTGAACGCCGTAAAAAAAGTGCTCGCCTACGCCGCCCTGCTGGGCGTATTTTTCCTCAACGCCGGAGCCGGTTGCAGTGGCAAAAGCGACGACCCGCAGCCCGACAACTTCCAGACGCTGCTCGGAAAATGGCGACTGGAACGCGTCGATAACGAGGGCACCAAACACAACGGAACCGAACTCATCAGAACATCGAAAGTCCGGGAAAATGGGGGCGTGTACGTCTACGAGTTTTTTAGTGATGGACGCCTGCGGGCCACGGGAGACGGGAAAAGCCGGGACCTGCGCTGGGAATTGAACGTGACCAGGCTCAGCGGCAAAGACATTGACATCGGTACGCTGAAACTCATCGGCGATGAAGAGCGGAAACTGGCCCAAAGCATAGGGCAGAGCGGTGAGTTGACCTTTAACATCACCACTTCTGATTTAGGCGGGGCTAATTTCGCCATTATGCACCTGAGCCTGGATGCCACCAAACTGGAAGAGGAGGAGTACAAAAAAATCATCCTCACCTACATCTACCACTCCATCAACTAAGCGCCCATAAAACGGTTGCTCCTTTTTTCCTGCTGGAAACCTATGAACTGTTGAACGGCGAGGATTTTATCCCATGAAAAAAGGCCAGAAGCTTCTCCTGTTTCTGCTGGCGCTGGCCGCCCTGAGTTGGGGCGGGTACGAGTGCAAGTACCGCTACAGCCTCTACGCCGACCGCCGCGACCGCCCCTGGGCGTACAGCGACGACCCGAACGCCCGCCTGCTCTTGGGCACCTGGCAGGGCCAGTTTCGCGACCCCGACGGCGTGTCGAAAACCATCCGGCTCACCCTCCTGGAGCCGGTAACCGACGAAGAACGGGCCAAGAAAGCGGCCCGGCTCCGCCGCCGCAAAGGGCTGGGGTCACGGGAAGACAAGCGCCATTTCGGCGGCTCCGCCACGGTGACCAGCCAACGGGGAACCGAAGCCTACGAAGTGAACGGCTGGGTGGCGGAGGAGGATTGGCACCAACTCCCAACGCTGCGTTTCCACCTTGCCGACGAAAGCCAGCGGCTGCGCAAAAACTTCGGCCTCGGCCAGGCCGAAGGCGGTCATTGGCAGGGCGACGCGCTGACGCTCACGCTGGCTTTCGGCTACACCACCGCCAGCGGTTCGGGCTATTCGGACAGTGCCGACCCGCGCTACGAGCGGAAAACGACGGTTCGATTTTCACGCGTAACTCGTTGACAACGAGTGCACCCTCTCGTTTTTTTTTTAAACCAGATGAAAAAGTTCTTACTCCTACTTCTGTTCGCGGTGGCGGGCACCCTGACGGCCCCGGCGCAAAGCCCGGTGGGCCGCTGGAAAAAGATGTCGCACGTTTCCGTTTTTCAGGGGCAAAAAATGGATTCCCACGCGGCGCTCCTTACCCAACGGCCCTGCGCCGCGAAGGTGGTGTACGAGGTGAACGCCGACGGCACCTTCCGGCTCAACGCCGCCGACAGCGGTTGCGACGAGGCGTACAAAACCATCCAGCAGAAACTCTACAGCAAAACCAAATGGCGGGTGCAGGCGGGTAAAATCACCACCTCCACGCTGCCCGATTTTTCAGTCGGGCAAACCTACACCCTGACGATTTCGGGCAATACGATGATTTGGACCGGCACGGAGGGGCAGGGGATTATCACCTACCAGCGCTTGTGAATCGGGTTAATGGAACGAAACGGGTCAGGAATTGGCAGCAGGACGGCCAAAAATGAATTTCTGCTCCGGGAAACGGGAAGACGCCCTCAACTTTTTACCCCAAAATCATGAAAATCAACGTCCTCGTGCTCTTCCTGTCGACCGGCTTTTTGCTGAATGCCTGCCGGAAAACCGAAGAACCCGCCGCCCCCGGCATCCTCGGGCGCTGGGTCTCGAAAACCTACACGCTACTGGATCGAAACCAGCAAACCGGCGCGGAGAAAATTTACACCACCAGCGCCTGGGACGGGGTCATCGTGCTGGAAGTGCGGGCGGATTCCACCTACGTGTTTGCCCGTTCTAAATCGGCGGAAGCGGCTTTTGGCTACGACCTGGGCGTGTTCGTGTCGTCGTCGGGGGCGTCGGGACGCATCCGAAGATACTACAACGTGCTGAAGGGCGAGGACCAGTACGGCTTCGCCAACGGCACTTTCACCGAAACCCTCGAAGAAAACAGCTTGCGGATTCGGAGTGGCTACGGCGGCGGGGGCGGCGGGCCGATTACCTACGCCCAGGTCGATTTGATTCGCGAGCGCTGAACGCGCCGTTTTTTTCTCGAAAATCCAATCCCTTTTTCCATGAAATCCAACGGATTCAACGCCGTTAAACAACGGCTCTTATTTTTAGGATTACTGCTGGCGGGTGCCTGCCAGAAATCCACCGATACCCCTCCCGTCGCGCCGGAATGCCGGTTTCTGACCCAAACCTCGACCAACGCGGGTGGCGGGGTCAGCAGCGGCAAAACCAGTACCGGCTACGACTACAACGCCCAAAAACAACTCGTGCGGAGCCAGACGGCATTCACGGGGTCGGACGGAAAATCGAGCTACGTCATCGGCACGACCTACGAGTACGATGCCGACGGGTATGCCACCCGGAGCAAGTCCGACCGGGTGTACAGCACCGTTGGGGAGTACACCGACAACGCCAGCAACGCCTACCAGTACGAGTACCGGGGCGGGCGCTTGGTGAAGGAAACCGACGCGTCCCGCTACGAGCGCAAGTACGCCGCCACGGGGAAAACCGAGCTTTCGACCGGCACCAACGTAACCCGCTACGAGTACGACGGCTCCGGCAGCGTGAGCAAAATCACGACCGAATACACCTCGGCCAGCAACGGCGCCAGCACGGTGACCCAGCTTTTTTCCGGGGGAAAACTCACCCGCTACGCCTACAAAGCGGCGACTGGTCAGGAAACGGAGCCGTATTCGTTGAGCGAAGGCCGGATTATCCAGGAAAAACGGGCTGACGAAATCAGCACCTACACCTACGACGCGGCCGGGCACCTGAGCCGGGCGGAGCGCTACATCGGGGGAAAACTGTACTCGTTCAACGAATACACCTACGACAACCAGAAAACGGCGGTGCTGGCCGACCCGACCCGACAACTCAAAGGCTGGCCCCGCGAAAAATGGGGCACGTCGCTCTACGGCAACCGCGACAACAACCAACTCAGCGAACGGCTGGTGTACGTGAGCGCCACGGGCGTTCAAACCGAAAACGGGGCCATTACCAGCACGTACTTTTTCAACGCCAAAGGCCTGCCCGTGAAGCAAACCCGCAGCGGGCGGTGGAACAGCGTGGCCTACTCCGGCGAGAACACCTACGGCTACACCGACTGCGACTGATTCTGTTTTTCGTGGGGTCCCCCTGAGCGAAGTCGAAGGGTGTGCGGTGGGGAAACGGTGGCCAGCCGCACACCCTTCGACTTCGCTCAGGGGGACCCCGCACTTTTTCTGCCTTCTCAAAAATCTCCACAGGCTTTGATTCGATGAAACGCTACTTCACCCTCCTGCTTCTCCTCCTCGCCCTGACCCGGTGCGGCAAAACCACCGAAGACGTACTCCCCACGCCGCCCGAGGAGGAAGAAATCTCGGAGCCTGACCCCAACGAAGCCAATCCGGCTCCCCGCACCTGGTACGTGGCCCTGAGCGGCAACGATGCCGCCAACGGCACGAAGGAAGCGTCGCTGAAAACGGTTCAGAAAGCGGTGGATTTGGCCAAACAAGGCGACGTGGTCGAACTGCGCGGCGGTACCCACGAAAGCCGGGAAATCAGAATCCGGCGTTCCAACCTCACCATCCGCTCCTTTCCCGGCGAGTGGGCCATCATCAAGGCCCCGACCAACGTGGAAGACATCGCCTCGGCGCTCTGGTACCGCGACGCCCGCGTGAAGGGCGGCGTGCTCGAAAACCTCGAAATCGTGGGCGGTTACTACTACGGCATCAAACTCGAAAATAACTGGGAGAATAACGAACCCACCCGAATGGCCGTCTCGAACCTCACCATCCGGGCCTGCCGGATTCACGACACGGGCCGGGATTGCATCAAAATCGTCCCCGGTTGCACCGACATTCAGGTGCTGAACTGCGAAATTCACCACTCCGGCATCGGCCCGGCCAACGTGAGCGCCGACAACGCCGAGGGCATCGACAACGTCAACGGCCCGCGCATGGTGGTGCGCGGCTGTTATTTTCACGACATCGCCACCACCGGCCTGTACGCCAAAGGCGGGGCCAAAAATTGCGTGATTGAGGCCAACCTGATTATGAACTGCGGGGAAATGGGCATCACGGCGGGCAACACCGACACCGACGAAGAATGGTTCGACCAAGACAACCCAACCTACCAGGAAAGTTTCGACATCATCATCCGCAACAACCTCATCATCAACGCGAAGTGGGGTGGCGTGGGATTGTTTGCCGCCGTGCGGCCCCAGGTGCTGAACAACACGTTCGTCAACGTGGCCAGTAGCACTTACGGCGCTTTGTACCTGAGTCGGGGGGAAACTTACGTTAGTCCGAACGGGGCCTTGCGCACCCCGCCCTGCCGCGATGTGACGGTGCTGAACAATATTTTCGTGCAAACCACGGCGGGCGACCGGCCCATGATTCGCATCCGGTTCAACGCCGACGACCGCGCCGAATCACTCACGGGCACCAACGTCATCGACTACAACCGCTATTTCCGCGCCGGGGCCACGGCGTTTTACGAAAACCGCCAAAGCACCGACCTGAGTTTCGCCCAGTGGAAAACCGCCACCGGCTTCGACGCCCACAGCCGCGAAGGCGACCCCAGCCTCGATGCGCAGGCTCACCTCCTACCCAATAGTCCCTGCCTCCGGGCGGGTCTATCGACGGCCCTCGTCACCACGGATTTCGACGGCAACCCACGCAGTGGTAGCCCCGATTTGGGGGCCGACCAGTCGGGCGGCGTTCCGTTGGCGGTGCCGCCGCCGGGGAGTGTGGTGGGGACGGGGTTGAAGTAGTTGAAAGTTGAGAATTGAAAGTTGAAAATTGAAAGTTGCTGATGCTATTCACTTTCAACTTTCAACTTCCCCGCCACCCGCTCCCGAATCTCGCTCAACGTCCACTCTTTCAGCAGTTTTCCATCCCGAAACACGGGTTGGAGCAGGCCAGTGGCTTCCCGTTCCCAACTCACCCGGTCTTCGAGCGCGGTGACTTCGTAGTCGGTGCCGCTGAGGCGGAGCAGGCCCCGGGCGCTTTTTTTGGTGCCGTCGTCGGTTTTGGGGTCTTTGAAAATTTCCCGGCCTTCGCCATTCACCTCGCCGTAGGTGGCTTTCACCGCAAAACCAAACGTGTCGCGGGTCACGTACTGGTAGGTGTAGGAGCCGATGCCCATCACCACGTTGGTGGAGGCGAAGCCCTTCGCAGCGAGGCGTTCGAGGATGGCCCGGCAGCGGTCTAGGGTAATGCTGTCGCCGTAAATCAAGCCGATGTGCGGGTCGAGGGCTTTGAAACCAGTGGCGGTCAGGCTCCCCCCGAAGGTATCCCAGAGGCATTCCACGGCCCCTTTGAATTCCGGCGAACCGTCGGGCGCATCGGGGTCGCCGCAAATAATGTGGACGGGGTCGCCGCTGTCGGGGCGGATAACGACCTTGCCCTGGCGGGCCAGAATCAGCGGTTTCAGTCGGGGCAGAAAGTCGGTGATGACCTGCCAGAAATCCCAGGTGTCGGACACGATGCTCACGATGCCCGCCGGGTATACCTCGGTGATGAGGCGGCGAAAGGTACCCAGTTCGTCGCTTTGGGTGCCCATGCACATGACACTGTGTTCCGTAGCCGCGACGCTGCCGCCCACGAGTTCGCGGCTGGCATCGGCCCCGTAGTAGGTTTCCAGAAAATCAATCGCCGGAATGGTGTCGGTGCCGGTGAAACTGAGCAGGTGGCCCGCTCCGCTGAGCAGGGCGGCTTCCAACCCGGCCATGCCCCGGAAACTGAAGTCATGGCCCTGCCAGGGCACGAAGGCTGGGTCGCCGCCGGTTTTCTGGGCGAACTCGTCCAGAATTCGGCGGTATTCCGCCGCCGTGGTGGCGCTGGTGCAGGGTAGCCAGAGGATACACGACAGCAGCGTTTCCAGAAAATTGGTCAGCCAGAATTCCTCGGGGTGGGTGTTTTTTATCGTAAACATCGGCATCCGCATCGGCACACGGGTGCCTTCGGGCACGGCCTTGAGTTCGAGCGGGAGGTAGCCAAGGTCGTGCAGGGCTTCGACGTGTTCGTAGCCGATGGCCCCCGGCCCGAGGTAGGTTTCGATGCGCCGTTTGTATTCCGCTACGACCTCCGCTTTGGGGCGGTTGAAAAACGACTGGTTGAATTCCTCGATGAGGTATTTTTTGATGAAATACTGCAAGCCGAAAAACACGACTTTCTCCACGCCGGGCACCCGGCTTTTGCGGGGCGTCCAGTTGGAGTACACGAGTTCGGTGCCGTTGGGGTACTGGCGACGGTGGTCAACTTTGTAGCCGTCGGTGAGGTGGAGGGCGTTCATGCAGGTGAGGGGGTGAATGAAAATTAAGCGTTTATCGGATTCGGTATTTTCTTTTCAGCCCAGGGATTCATCCCTGGGATTTGGGCAACGGACTGGTGAATTGAAACCGTTTTAACGGTTTAGGCCCCGCTGGTTCAGTTGCCCGACCCGAGCGGAAGGGATACGTTGAGTTGAGACAAAAGCTGGGTCAGTTCATCGAAAACCTGCCGCAATCCGGCGCGGTCGTCGAGCAGGACATTGTAATAAATTTTCGAGGAAGTCGGGCCGGTAAAAAACGGGGGATTCTCGTTGATGGAATGGAAAGGAATCTGGTTTTCCGTCAAATACGCCCGAACCAAGGCCGGATTTTCACTCGCCGTGAAACAGATCAGGTAACAGCCCGCCTCGGCCAGTCTTTTCAGCAGGCCGGTTACCTGCGGGTAGGCGTGGCCTTTTTCGTGAAAATCAAACACGGTGTTGTCGAAATCGAAAGCCATCACCAGCGAGCCGTACCGCCGGTATTCTTCGAACAGGCGTTGAAAACTGGCTTCAGGTTGAAGGTAAGGGTCGGGGAAATTCATGCGAGGGAAAGGGGCTGAATGGTCAGAAAATCCGGGTCATCCACCCGGCTATCGCGAATGGAATTGGTTGTGAAAACGCCCTTGAACCAGCGCCCCAACTCCTCGAATCCCCGGCTAAAAATCCCGTGGCTTACAGTCAGGTATAAATCGCCCGCACCGTGGGCTTTAAGTTCCTGCGCCAACCCGACGAAGGTGCCGCCCCCGTCGCAGATGTCGTCAACGATGACGAAATTGCGCCCGCCGAGGTTGGCTTCTGGTACGTGGAAACCCGACAAAGCTCCCGTTTTTACGTCCCGCTTTTTGCTGCATTCCAGCACCGCCAGGCCGCCGAGCGCTTCCGAGAGTTTATAGATTTTCTTGAGCGCCCCCCCGTCCGGGGCCACCAGCGTGACCGGGCCGAGGTCGGCCAGGCAGGTTTTTACAAAATCATGGTTGCTGAGTACTTCGGCGCGGTCGAGCAAGGCCGGGGTCACGTCGGAGTGCGGGTCGAACACCGTCACGCGGGCGAAACGCTGGGCATTGAGCAGGTCGGCGTACACCTTGACCGTGAGCGGTTCGCCGGGGGTCATGACCCGGTCTTGCCGGGCACCGGGAAAATAGGGAACGAACAAACTCAGTTTCCCCGCTCCCGCCCGGCGCAGGCCATCGGTGGCGACGAGCAACAGGCCAACGTCCTGAAAATTGTTGAGCCGGGTGCTGATGGATACATCCGTTCCGGGGGGTAGCGGTTCCAGGAGCCGGAAGTGGGGTTCGCCACCGTGAAAGGTAAATGCCTTGAAGGAAAGGGCGGGGCCGGAAGCCAGATTGAAACCGGGAGAAAGGTGGAGGAAAACCATTTTGCGTATATTTTACGCAAATATGAAATGAAATTTTTGTCAAACAAGAAGTTGACGTAGTTTTTTGAAAACACTACGTCAACTCAAAATAAAATCCACTCGATTTCAGCGCCCGGTACCGAGCCTCATCGAATTGGTAGAGCGAAGCCGGACGGCCTTTTCCATCCGAAACTTTTTGAGGAAGTTCGTGCAGGATACCAAAACGGAGGGCTTTTTTTCGAAAATTCCTCCGATCGAAGGGGCGGTCGAGGAGCGTGGCGTAGAGCCGTTCTAGATCGGAAAACAGGAAAGGGTCGGGCAGGAGGCCGAAGCCGATGGGTTGGTAAGTCAGTTTGGCCCGGAGGCGACCTAGCGCGTAGGCCAGGATGTCGGCGTGGTCGAAAAGCAGGTCGGGCAGGGCTTTCACGTCAAACCATTGCGCGTCGTCGGCATCCGTAGCAGCGGCGAGGGCGAAGGCGTCGGGTTTGACCAGTGCGTAGTACGCCACCGACACCACCCGACCGCGCGGGTCGCGGGCGGGTTCGCCGAAGGTGTAGAGTTGTTCGAGGTACTGGATGGAAACGCCGGTTTCCTCGGTCAGTTCGCGGCGCACGGCGCTTTCCAGGCTTTCCTCGTCGCGCACGAATCCGCCCGGCAAGGCCCAACCCAGGGGAGCGAGGTTGCGCCGGACGAGCAGCACCGACACTTGCTGTTGGCGGTAGCCAAACACGACGGCATCGACGGCAAGGCGAAGGGAGAAGGGAAATTCCACGAAACAAAGCCATTACGAATTACGAATTATTGGGGCCGGACAAGGTACGACTTCGGCTTTTTCAATCCGCAACCGTGCGACGGACCGTCCACCTCCCCAATCCGCCCTCTCATTTCATTCCCTCCACCAGCGGGCGGATGGGTTCGCCGACGCAGCCGCTGGGTTCGAGGATGTCGAGCATCGCGGCGAGGGTGGGGGCGATGTCGGAAACTTTGGTGGGGGTTACAGTAAAACCCGCCGGGACTTTCCAGCCGTACCAGAGGCAGGGGACGTGGGTATCGTAGTTGTAGAAGGTGCTGTGCGAGGTACCCGCGCCCGGAGACGAACCGCTTAGCCAGCCCGGCTCCAGGCCGATGTACACGTCGCCGCTGCGCTTGGGGTGCCAGCCGTTGCGGAGCAGGGCCAGGTGCTGGGCATCGAGCGGGGCGTTACCCAGGTCGTGCAGGTTTACCACCGTGGCCATGCCGGGCATCGGCATCAGCGTCTGCTTGACTACTTCGTACACCTGAGCGATGCTCAGGGATTTTTGCTTGAGCAAGGCGTGGTCGAGGTAAAACTCGTAGTTGGCTTGGGCGCGAAGGAACTCCCCCTCGCCGAAGGCGGTTTTCAGGGCCGTTTTCACGGCGGTCGTGGCTTGGGCGAAGTTGAACCGTCCGCCCGGCAGGTTGTGCGATGCAGCAAATTCGGGCACGTCGACCACGCCGTGGTCGGCGCTCAGAAACACGAGGTAATTTTCCTTGCCCACCCAGCCATCGAGCGTGGTCAACAACTCGGCGATGTCGCGGTCGAGGCGCAGGTAAGTGTCCTGCGATTCTACGGAGTTCGGCCCGTAGGCGTGCCCGACGTAGTCGGTCGAGGAAAAACTGACGGCCAGAAAATCGGTGTCACTGCCCTTGCCGAGGTTTTCGGCTTTCAGGGCGGCGAGGGCGAATTCCTTCGTGAGTTGGTTGCCGAAAGGCGTCGGGGCCACGTTGCCGTAGCGCTCCTGGCCCACGGGCGCGGCCAGTTCGTGCGGAAAAACGGGTTTTTTGTCACCGGCCAATTTATTCTCCCAGGGCACGTCGTCGGGGGTGCTTTGGGTGTACTGGTCGAGAGGGAGCAGGGCTTTCCATCCCTCGCGCAGGTACTGGGCGGGCAGGTTGCGGGCGTTGAAGTCGTTGACCCATTTGGGCAGGGTGGGCATGTAGTACGTACTCGAAATCCACTTGCCGTCGCGGCTGTCGAACCAGTAGGCCGTGCCCGTGTGCCCGGCGGGAAGGATGCTGCCCCGGTCTTTGAGGGCTATCCCCACGACTTTTGAGCGGAAGTTGGTCGACAGCCGGAGTTGGTCGGTAATGGTGCTGACGAGCATATTTCGCGGCGACATCCGGCCCGCTGCCGTGGGGTTGCCGTCGGTGGCGCGGGTGGTGCTGTCTTCGGTGCAATACACGGTTTTTCCCAGAAGGGAATCAAACCATTCGTTCCCCGCGATGCCGTGAATGGCCGGAACCGAGCCGGTGTACACGGCGGAGTGCCCCGCCGCCGTGACGGTCGGGAAGTAGCTGTACTGCGTATTTTTGGCGTTGAAACCGCCCGCCATCATCCGCTTGAAGCCGCCGCTGCCGTACTGGTCGGCGTAGCGGTAGAGGAAGTCGTAGCGCATCTGGTCGACTACGATGCCCACGATGAGTTTGGGTTTGGCGGGGAGGGGCTGTTGGGCGAAAGAAAAATTAAGAATAAAGAATAGGAAATGCAGAATGAGGAAGGCGCGCAGGGAAGAGGTAATTCGGAGTTTCATGGAGTAGAAGGTTCGGTAGCGGGGCGAAGTTCAGCGTTTCGGATTATAAATCCGCAACTCTGGCGTCCGGATTACAAATCCGGACGAGGAACCCGCTCCGTAGCGTAGGGTTTAAGCCCTACGCTACGGAGCAAAGAATTTGATAAACAGGATTGATTTGAGTTTACTCTTTTGCCTCGTACTGCTTCGGCAACTTCAATTCCTTCGCGTAGTACGCCGGGGCGTATTTCCAGACCCGTTCCAGCAGCCGGTTGGTAGCGTCGATAAATTCAAATTGAATGTCGGGGTGAAGTTTGGGTAGTTTTTTCAAAAGCGCCTCCGTTCGTTTGGCGACGTACTGGGCCAGCGTGTCGGATTTGGACGAGTAGCGTTCAATCCAGCGAAGTTGTTCTTCGAACACCCCGTTGAGCAGGTGCAGGAGCAAATCCACCTCGCCGTAGACGTCTTTCGTGGTTTTGACGTGCCGGGTCAGGTCGCCGTGTACCTCGCGCATGTCCATCATCAGGTAGCCCGATGAAATGGTGTCGCGGTTGTAGAGCCGGGTGATGGCCCGGTGAATGGCTTCGCGGCGGTCGTTGAGTGTCGTGCCTTCTTCGACCAGCCTGAATTCCAGTTGTTCCTGCAAATCGGCGTGTTTGCCCACCAGACGGAGGAGTAGTTTGTCTTTTTCTTCGCGGGGGAGCGTCAGGATAGCCGCTTTGAGTTCTTTGGAAAGGGCCATTGGAAAGGCAATGAAGGAACAAAAGTGCCCGGCGGTGACTAATCGACAGGTGGATTTTTTTTCCAAAAATAAGCGAAACAGAACTAGCATCGACGGAGGTGTAATTTCCTGATTACTGCGTAGCTTACTAACCAGTACCCACCTTGATTTAGTGACATGAAACCCAATCACACCCCCGAACCCCACCCCTGGGGATTCGTTAGCCCGGAAGGCTTTTTCCAATCTATCCATTCACTGACGACCCGTACCCTTGAATAGGCAGGTAGTGGGGAAAACAGGGGTATTTTCCCACTGCCTGAATGGACCAGTCGTCTTGCAAAATCCTGGAACAACAATTTTGAGCGGTTGACCAGCCCGCACCTCAAGCCCATCGGACGGGCAAGGAAGCAGCGTACTTCATCAATCAACCAAAATAATCATGGCAACCGTGCAAAATCAACAAGCGATCCTCACCGGAGCCACCAGCGGAATCGGGTATGAATTGGCCAAGTTGTTTGCCAAAGACGGGTACAACCTGGTCATCGTGGCCCGGCATCAGGACGAACTGGACCGGACGGCTTCCGATCTGAAACAGCAGTACGGCGTGGAGGTGGTCACGCTGGCGAAAGACTTGTTCAAACGAGAAGCACCTGTTGAAGTCTACGACGAGGTGAAGGCCAGGGGTATTCAAATCGACGTGTTGGTCAACAACGCCGGGCAAGGGCAGTACGGGGAATTTGTCAACACCGACCTCAACCGCGAACTGGACATTATTCAATTAAACACCGGCGCGTACGTGGTGCTGACCAAAAAATTCCTCCAGGATATGGACTCGGCCACTTTGTTTCGCGTGTTTGAAGTTGGTTGATTTCAAAGCATTGAGAGAGGTTGGACGGCAGAAACCAGGTCGACGTGGTTTCTTGGAAGCAGCGTTACGCCCTATTTCCCACGGCCAACCGCAAAATCGGACGTTGTGGATTTTCCGAAGCATCCGTTAGGTCTGGGAATGGTCGTACTTCGTTCGGCGAAGCGGGCGGTGGTTTGGCCACGGCATCGACCGGCAACTGACTCAGGTTGCGGCGTCGGTGCAGCCGAACAAGACGTGAAGTTCTTGTTCGGCGATCATGGGAGGAGAAGGTTTTTGAAATCCTAAACTACCCCATCAACAAAGTTGTCATCCTGAAAGGACGCCGCGCGGGTCCTTTCAGGATGACAACTTTGTTGATGATGGAAACGTCTGCGAACGAACCGGGTGTCAGTCTTTCGTGGCAAACCCGGCCTTCAGCGTGATTTCGGCGTTCAGCAGTTTGGAAATCGGGCAGTTGGCTTTGGCTTTTTCGGCCTGGGCGATGAATGCTTCCTCGCTCATGCCGGGCACCACGCCCGTCACCACGAGGTGGCTGGCGGTCACGGCTCCCTGCTTGGGGTCGAGCACCACGGTGGCCGTAGCGGTGAGTTCGTCGGCGGTGAAGCCTTCGGCGTTGAGGTAAAAACTCAACTGCATCGAGTAACAGCCCGCGTGGGCGGCGGCGATGAGTTCTTCGGGATTGGTGCCGGTTTTACTCTCGAAACGGGTGGCAAACGAGTAGGGCGTTTCGTGCAGAATGGTGCTGCCGGTGGTCAGGTGGCCGGTGCCTTCTTTGCCGGTGCCCTTCCACAGGGCGGTGGCGTTGCGTTCAATCATGATAAAACTGGTTTTTGGTTTCGGGGGGATTAACTGGAAAAGCGGGGTGCTGGTTCAGCGTTTCAACACTTTAAACGCCAGCCCCCGGCCCTGTTTCTGAACGATAGCGAGGGTAATCCAGGCCAGGGCCAACTGTTCGAGCAAGGGAATTTTATCGTCGCTACCGAAGTCGTGGCAGTCGGCAAAGCCCAGATTCAGCGCCAGTTGGCGGGCCACTGCCTTGCCCCGCGCCGAACTTCCGGCCATGAACATATCCACGGCCACGCCGTCGTAAAGCGGGTCGGCCATGGTTTCCCAACCCGTCGAGTTAAAGCATTTTACGACATTCGGGCAGTTCGTCCAGGCTCGGAGCGCCTCGGCGGTCGATGCAAATTCACCCGCTTTTTCCCGAATGGTATTCATGGCATCCACGATGATTTTGTCGCGCACGTCGCCCAGTTGTTCGGCAATTTCGCGGGTGGCGGGCGGCGTGGCAGCGATGAGAATCACCTCCGAAAACGCCACGGCATCGGCGATGGGCGCGGCGCTGATGTTGGACTGGTTGGTTAATTCTTTGCCTTTGAAGGCGTCGAGGTCGCGGACCCCGAAGGTGATGGTGTGGCCCGCGCTGGCCCAGCCCTGAGCCAGCGTGCCGCCGATGTGGCCGGAGCCGATGATGGCGATGTGCATGGGAAAATGAAAAACGACGTTTTGGGAGCGGGTTGTAGGCAGTTGCAGGCCCTAAAGTAAAATACCTTCGACCGGATTCAGCTTTTCGGGCAGGGGCGTATCGCCCAGAAACTCGCGGATTTCGATTTCGATGTTCCGGCAAATCGTGGACATCGGCGTGTCGTTTACCGAATTGTCGAAGGGGTTTTCGCTGAATTCACCGATTTGTTCCATCGTAAAAAACACCCAGCTAATCAGCATCGTAAACGGAATGGTAAACCATACGCCGTAAGCCCCCAGTTTGTCCATTTCCTTGAGCAATCCGAACGGCAGCAACGCGATGAACAGCAGCACGAACACCCGGCTAAAAATGCTGTATTGCCGAAACAGGGGCGTGTTTTTGATGCGCTCGCAGCCGCCCTGGTGGTTGAAGAGTTCGCCGATTTGCTTCACAAAATCGGAGTGTTCGTACTCGTCGATGACGCCCGCTTTTTTCAACCGTCCAAACTCGTGAATCTGTTTTTTCAGGGCGTGAATGGCCGTGTTGCTCCGGCCCGCCATCGCCTCGTAGTACTCCATCCGGTTCATGTCGGCGAATACCTTTTTCAGCCCTTCGTCGAATTTTTCCAGTTCGTTGTGTTCCGACAGGAAATCCTGGTGCAGGTTTTCTTTGCTGGTGGCCCAGGGAACCGTTTTTCGGAGTTGCAGCCGCAGGATATTCACCCAGGCCAGGTGCCGGTACAGAAACTCGCGCTGGATTTCTTTGTCGGGAATGGTGGCAATCACCATCGCGGCCAGAGTGCGGCTGGTGTTGGTGATGCCGCCCCAGAGCCGCCGGGCTTCCCACAGCCGGTCGTAGGCCTGGTTGTTTTTAAACCCCACGTAAAACGCTACCGCCGTGCCGATGGTGGCGATGGGCAAAAACGAAATGCCCACGAACTCCCAGCCGATGACTTTGTACAACACGCAAGCGAGGACGCTGATAAGCAGCGTGCGAAGGAGGTTTTTGCGGGCGAAATGCCAGAGCAGTTTTGGGGTGAAATCTTTGCCGACGTACATGGTGAAAGAAGGTATGGATGGGAGGTTACCGAACCAACTGCTGTAAATAAGCCAGGTACGCGGCTCCCCGGCTCATGGCGAAATAATCGGCAATCAGCATCAGGCCCGCCTGGATGAACAGCCCGGTGCCCAGGCCACGCCAAAACGGATTTGGTCCTAAAACCAGCAACAGAATCCCGACTGCCATCAAACCCAGTTCGATGTATTGGTAGGTCTGGAAACTCCGCATGACCGTTTCCATGCGCGGAATCTCCTCACTGCTGATTTTCGCCTGATTGGCCGATGCGTAGCCTTCCACGCGGGCGATGTCCTTCGGACTCCGCCGGTAAACAGTGGTGCCCACGGTGAGTTGAATGAGCGCCACGGCCATCAGCGGCCAAGCCATGCCCGTGGTGAAGGGGCGCTTCAGAAACAGCAGAAAATACAGGCCAACGGCCAGGGCGACCAGGCCCATGCTACAGAAAATCAGGCTCTCCGCTTTTTCGGCGCCAAAATAGTGACGGATGGCTTCGGTCGGGAGTGGGTTCATGAGGTTCGGCAATACGATTGGGGCGTGACGAGAAGGGTAGAGGCAATACGTGAACTGGTGTTTAACAAGGTTCCTTCCGCGCATCTTCCTCCAGCCGTGACTTAAGTCACCGGCTGGAGGAAGATGCGAATAATCGGCCTGATCAGTTCAGGTACGCAGTAGGGAAGGACCAGATTTGAACTGCCTACTGCTACTGCCTCTGCCTACTAAAAACCTACTTCGTCCGCTCAATCGTGTACTGCACCAATTGCCCCAGCGAAGTGCGGTAGGTCGATTCGGGAAAAGCGGCCAGCAGTACGCTGGCTTCGGCCACGTAGCGCTGCATGGCCGCCGTGGCGTAGGCAATACCGCCCGAATTTTTGACAAACTCAATCACCTCGGCCACTTTGGCGGGCTTCTCCGACTCGTTGCGGATGAGGTTGATCATCCGGCGTTTGGTAAGCCAGGGGGCCTGGTTGAGGGCGTAAATCAGGGGCAGCGTCATTTTTTTTTCCTTGATGTCGATGCCCAGCGGCTTGCCGATTTCGGCCTCGCCGTAATCGAAGAGGTCGTCTTTCAACTGAAACGCGATGCCGACTTTTTCACCGAACTGGTGCATCCGGGCCACGGTGGCTTCGTCGGCCCCGGTCGAACGGCCCCCGACGGCGCAGCAGGCGGCGATGAGCGAGGCGGTTTTTTGCCGGATAATTTCAAAATAAACAGCTTCGGTGATGTCGAGGCGGCGGGCTTTTTCGATTTGCAGCAATTCGCCTTCGGAAATTTCCTTCACGGCCCGGTTGATGAGCCGGAGGAAATCAAAATCTTCGTGGTCGACGGCCAGAAACAGGCTGCGCGAGAGCAGGTAATCGCCCACCAGCACGGCGATTTTATTTTTCCAGAGGGCATTTACCGAAAAAAAACCCCGGCGGTAGTCGGAATCATCGACCACGTCGTCGTGAACGAGCGTGGCGGTGTGAATCAGTTCGATGAGCGAGGCCCCCCGGTAAGTCGATTCGTCGATGCTGCCGCAGGTGCCGGCGGCCAGAAACACGAACATGGGCCGGAGTTGCTTGCCTTTGCGCCGGACGATGTAGCCCATGATTTTGTCGAGCAGCGTGACGTTGCTCTTCATGAACTCCCGGAATTTGCCCTCGAAGGCGTTCATTTCGCCCGCGATGGGGGCCTGGATGTCGCGAATGGATAGGCTCATGCCGGGGGGTTGACGGGGCAAATCTATCGCTTGTTTTGTTTGGTTGTTTGTGAGTTCGTTTGTTTGGGGTTGTTTTCCGCATTTCCTCTGCATCCCCAAATGCCCCGAACCCGCGCTTCCGCCTCAACCCCTCCCCAACCCGGCGACTCGCCAAACCAATCCATTCGGTCTTCAAAAAAAATACTGGTGCTCGCCGGGGGTTCGGTGAAGGGGGCCTTTCAAGCCGGAGCCGTGCGGGCGGTGCTCGAAGCGGGTTTTCATCCCGACTGGATTTACGGCATCTCCGCCGGGGGGATGAACGGCACGTTTCTGGTCAACGAAATCGGTCGTCAGGCCACCGAAAGGCAGGCAATCGACTGGGGCCGGGCCACCGGGGAGTTGTGCCGAATCTGGACCGAGCGCATCACCAACCCCGAAAGCCTGGCCCTGCGGCGCGGCACCTACGAACTGGGCCTGAGCGCGCTCCGGCGCAACTTCGAGGGCCTGCTCGACACCACGCCGTTGCGTGACTTATTGACCGAAACCATCGATGCTGACCAACTCCTGGCCTCGTCGGTGGGGCTGAAAGTCGGGGCCGTGGACGTAACCGACGGGCGCATCGTGTACGCCGAGCCGAATTTCCCGCATTTTCTGGATTACGTGATGGCGAGCAGCGCCATTCCGATTCTGATGCCGCTGGTGCTCATTGGCGGCAATCCGGCCATGCCCTACCTCGACGGCGGCATCCGCGACGTGGCTCCCATTCGCAAGGCGATTTCCGACGGGGCTTCCGAAATCGTGTGCGTGGCCTGCCACAACCAGGAACTCCACGGGCAGTCGTTTGCTTACGGCAACCTGCTGGCGCTGGTGGACCGGGCGATGGACATTGCCGTGAACGAAATCCTGAACAGTGACCTCGAATGGGCCGAATTTTTCAACGCCCTGCTGCCGGAAGACGGCTCGGAAGTGCCCACGGGCGTGTTGAAAGGCTACCGGAAAATGAAGCTGACGCTCATCCGCCCCACCGCCCCGCTCAACGTGGACATCCAGGCCTTTACCGCCGATGACATCCAGCGGTTGATTGCGATTGGCTACCAACGGGGGCGGGAGGTGATGGAGAAAGAGTGAATTTCCAATGTGCTAATTTCTAATGTGCGAATGAAGATGCCTTTCCATTCGCACATTAGAAATTAGCACATTGGAAATTAGACTGCCATAATATCCGCCTCTTTCGCCGCCAGAAGCTGGTCGATTTTGGTGATGAAACCGTCGGTCAATTTTTGGACGCGCTCTTCGCCCTGCTTCACGGCATCTTCCGACACGCCTTCCTTCGTGAGTTTGCGCAATGAGTCGTTGGTATCCTTGCGGATGTTACGCACGTTGACTTTGCCCACCTCAATTTCGTTTTTTACTTTTTTGACCAAATCACGCCGCCGTTCTTCGGTGAGCGGCGGGATGTTGAGGCGGATGGTCTCGCCGTCGTTCTGCGGGTTGAGGCCCACGTTGGAGTTGCGAATGGCCTTTTCGATGTCCTGAATCAGCTTCCGTTCGAAGGGCTTCACGGCGATGGTGCGGGCATCTGGCGTGTTGACCGAGGCCACGCCCGTCAGGGGCGTCAGCGCGCCGTAGTACTCGACCTGAATGCCGTCGAGCATGGCTGGCGAAGCCTTGCCCGCCCGGATTTTAGAAAGTTCGATCTGGGTGTGTTTGATGGCTTTTTCCATCGTGTCCCGGGCGTCGTCCAGGAATAGTTCGATTTCTTCCATGTTGAACTGAAAATTCTGTCATCCTTGAAGGACCCTGTTGGACTACCGTTTAGTTTCCTGAAAGGGGAACGGCAAGCCAACAAGGTCCTTTCAGGATGACGGCGTTTTTGATTTTCTACGAAATCAATGTCCCCAAATCCTCACCTCCCAGCACGATGCGGTGGAGGGTATCAGGTTGGTTCATGTTGAAGACGATGATGGGCAGGTTGTTTTCCCGGCAAAGCGTGAAGGCGGTCATGTCCATCACGTTGAGGCCTTTGGCAATCACCTCGTCGAAACTGACGTGGGCGTAGCGGGTGGCGTTGGGGTCTTTGTTCGGGTCGGCGGTGTACACGCCGTCCACTTTGGTGCCCTTCAGCACGACGCCGGCCCCGATCTCGATGGCCCGTAAGCTGGCGGCGGAGTCGGTCGTGAAAAAAGGGTTGCCCGTTCCGGCCCCGAAAATAACCACGCGGCCTTTTTCGAGGTGGCGCACGGCCCGGCGCTGGATGTAGGGTTCGCAGATGGCCTCGACCCGCACTGCCGAAAGCAGGCGGGAGGGCAGGCCAATTTTCTCGAGGGAAGCCTGAATCGCGATGCCGTTGATGATGGTCGCCATCATGCCCATGTGGTCGCCCTGGACGCGGTCAATGCCGGTTTTTTCGACGTCTTTCCCCCGAAAAATATTGCCCCCGCCAATGACGATGGCCACCTGAACGCCCGCATCCACGACGTTCTTGATTTCTCCGGCGTACTGGTTGAGAATATTGGAATCAATGCCGTAGCCGCGTTCGCCGCTGAGGGCCTCGCCGCTTAACTTTAAGAGAATGCGTTGGTACCGGGGTTTGTCCATGAAGGCGTTTTTGGGGCGTAAAGATAGGGGAAGCAGGAGACAAGAGGCAAGAAACAGGAGACAAGAAAAGGTCAGATGGCTTTTTGTCTCTTGCCTCCTGTCTCCTGTTTCTCACTCACTCAAACTCCACCAGCACCTGATTCTTCTCCACGTTTTCGCGGGGCTGGACGCGGAGGGCTTTCACGGTGGCGTCGGCGGGGGCTTTGATGACGTTTTCCATTTTCATCGCTTCCAGAATCAGCACCGTGTCGCCTTTGGCGACGGCCTGGCCGGGCTGCACCCGAATGTCGACGATGAGGCCCGGCATGGGGGCTTTGATTTGGGTCGTTTTGCCCACCGCCGCGTTGCTGATGCCGAGGCTGTCGAGCAGCAGGTCGAAGCGGTCTTTGACCCACACGGGGTACGTTTTGCCATTGAGCCGCAGCGTCACGGTTTTCGTTTCGGCTTCCACATTCAGCACTTCGGCGGTGTAGGAACGGCCTTCGTGCAACAGGTGAAAAAGGCCGGGGCGCACCTCGGCCAGGTCCCAGGTGAGCGGCTGGCCGTTGACGGCCAGGCCATCTTTTTCGGAAGAAATCTCGAAGGTCTGGTCGTGGACGGTGGCTTTGAACATGGGGATGTTGAAGTTGTATAGCATTTAGTAGAACAGCGATTGTCATCCCGACGCAGGAGGGATCTCGTCGGCCTACCGAACTGTTTGCTGATAATCGAGTGTCCGGCAACCCAACAAGATCCTTCCTGCGTCGGGATGACAATCGCCTCTTTACTAAAAACCCCTAATCCTAAGCAGGCTTGTTAAAACAGATTTTACGCAATGCAGCGATTGGATGCAAAGATTAGAAATTCTCTGCATCTTATGCTCCGTTGGCTACTTGCTCTGGCTAAAACGCAATCAGGATTCAGAAACCTCCGCTGGTTCGGCTACGCGTCTCGGAGCTGGACGGTTCACTAAATAAACGCCCACCAGAATCACCGCCATGCCGAAAAATTGTTGCCACGAAAGGCGCTCGCCGTCGAGCAGGCCCCAGCCCACCGCCACGACGGGAATCAGGTACGTGACCGAACTGGCGAATACGGCGGAGGTCATCTGGAGCAGGCGGTTGAACAAAATCATCGCCACGCCCGAACCGACCACGCCCAGAATGCCGGCGTAGAGCAGCGGTTGCAGGGCTTCGGGGCGGGCGGCGCGTTCGAGAAAATCGCCGGTGCCGAGCAGCAATAGCCCGGCCAGCGGCCCAATGGTGGCAAAAATAGCCGCCGTGAGCGCCAGGGCAGGAATGCCGCTCAGAAACGTGCGAACCACGTGCAGGTTGAAACCGTAGCACACCGTAGCCAACACCACCAGCAGGGCGTAGCCATTGAGCGAAAACCCGCCCCCATTGCCCACCAGAATAATCAGCGCGCAACCCAGCAGGCCGAACACCATCCCGACGATTTGGTCGGATCGAACCTTGTTTTTGAAGAACAACACGCCTACGACCAGCACGAACAGGGGCGTGAACGAGTTGAGAATGCCCGACACCGAACTGCTCAATTCCTGGCCCGCCGCCGCAAACAAAAGCGCCGGAACCAAATTGCCCAACAGCCCGGCCAGCAAACACCAGCCCCAGCGGTGGCGGGCGGGCAGGTGCTTACGCTGCGCAATCAAAATCGGAAGGAAAAACAAAAACGCCGCAAAAATGCGCATCCCGCCCACCTGCGGGGCGGTGAACCCAACGAGCGCTTTTTTAACCAACATGAACGAACAGCCCCAAGTAAGGGCCAGGATGGCAAGCAGCACCCAGGCAAGGGTGGTCGGGCGGGTAGAAACCGGAGAAGTGGGCATGAAAACAGGGAGTAAGGGAAAAAGGATTAATGAATTTTCTGATTCACTCCTCCTTTTCTCCCTTACTCCTTTAGTCCATGATTAGTTCCGAATAAACCTCCTCCACTTCTTCCAAAATCGCCGTCACCGCCGCGTGGTCGGGGGCATCGACGAAGCGGGCGCGGAAGGGTTTGAAGTTCTCCAGGCCCTTGAAGTAGTTGGCGTAGTGACGGCGCATCTCGAAAATACCCGTTTTTTCGCCCTTCCAGCGCACCGAAAAATCGAGGTGCTGGCGGCAGGCCTCCACGCGGTCGGTCACGGTGGGGGCGGGGAGGTGCTCGCCGGTTTTCAGGAAATGCTTGATTTCGTTGAAAATCCAGGGATAGCCGATGCTGGCCCGGCCAATCATCAGGCCGTCCACGCCGTAGCGGTTGCGGTATTCGAGGGCCTTTTCGGGCGAGTCAATGTCGCCGTTGCCAAAAATCGGGATGCGGATGCGGGGGTTTTCGCGCACCTTCGCGATGAGCCGCCAGTCGGCCTCGCCTTTGTACAATTGCACGCGGGTGCGCCCGTGGATGGTGAGCGCTTCGATGCCCACGTCTTGCAGGCGCTCGGCCACTTCCTCGATGTTTTTGGTACTGTCGTCCCAGCCGAGGCGGGTTTTCACCGTTACGGGCAGGGGCGTGGCAGCCACCACGGCGGCGGTCATGCGCACCATTTTCGGAATGTCCTGGAGCAGCGCCGCGCCCGCGCCCCGGCAGGCGACCTGCTTGACGGGACAGCCGTAGTTGATGTCGATGAGGTCGGGGTTGGCCGCGCTGGCAATGCGGGCGCATTCGCCCATCGTAGCCACGTCGGAGCCAAAGAGTTGAATGCCGATGGGCCGCTCGTACTCGAAAATATCGAGTTTCTGGACGCTCTTGGCCGCGTCGCGGATGAGGCCCTCGGACGAGATGAACTCGGTGTACATCAAATCGGCCCCGTGCTGCTTGCACACGGCGCGGAAGGGCGGGTCGCTGACGTCCTCCATCGGGGCCAGAAGCAGCGGGAATTCGCCGAGTTCGATGTTGCGGATTTTGGGCATTTACTCTTCGATTGACTGATAATACTGGTACGGATTCGGTTTGAAATTGAGCTTGTTTACCAATATCCAGGTGTCGTCAGGGTATAAAAGTGGGGCAGAAATGACACTGGTCGGGTCATAAATCTGAACCGCGTGAATGAAGCGGCGAACGTTGGCAGGGAGCAACAGAAAGAGTTTTTTTACGACTAATTCAATTGCCTTTGGGTTACTTTCCAAAAAATGCCCACTGACCTGAAAGTTGTAGGAAGTACTGCGCAAACCAGGATACGCCGGGGTTATTCCGGCAAATGACAATGGGGTTCCTTCTGCCTCAAACGCGGCAACCACTTTCATTAATTCAGTTTTCAAAGCCTCTGTATCCATGTGACAAAGCCATTTTGTGGATTTTCGATCGCGTTAATGTGTAGTTCAACGGCCTGACGGCTAATCGAACCAGGTCGGGCATAGCGCTTTGTTTCACGCCAATCTTTTAGGACGGACCAGTTGACCAACAGAAAGGGATTAGTGGTGCTTTCTGCCTCCAGTTTTTGACTCAAGCCTGCCAACAGCACCAGTTTAGGCAAATCATGAATTTTAAAAACTTTTCCAATTTCCCGGTTACTGGGGGAAGCCTGATTACTGACTGAGGCTTCGGCGTCCACAAACAAATCATCCAAACCCAGTACTTCGCAAATTCTGGCTTTCAAGTAGAGTTCAACGCAATACCCGGCCAGGTAGTAAGCTCCTTCGTTGAAACCACCAGCCAGCAGGTGCTTGGCCTCTGCGAGCTTCTGTTCTGCGATGGCCTTTATTTCGTCCGGATTGGTCATTTTTAATCGTCCGTCGATAGTCAACCGTCGTTCGTTCAGGCAATTTCTGGTGCTGACCAACGGCTATCGACTATCGACTGTCCTTTTTTGCCCTAAATTTACGACGACTATGCCCGAACACCCGCTGCACTTCGAAAATTCCCCCCGCCGTTCGCTGTTTGCCAACCTGCTTATTCTCACGGGACTGGTCCTGACGGGGCTGTTCGTGGGGCAATTCCTGGGCTTACTCCTGGCGCAGGCAGTGACCGGCCTTTCGCTCAACCAAGTAGCCGATGTAGTCAACCAGCCAACCCAGTACCCCGGTGCCTGGAACGCCCTGATGTGGATTCAGGCCGGGTCGTCGCTGGGCGGGTTTGTGGCGGCACCCTGGCTGTTCTGGCGGTTTTTTGAAGGGCGGCAGGTGGCCGATTTCAACCAGGCGGGCGTGAATCTGGTCGTCTGGCCGCTGGTTTTTTTGTTGGGAATTCTGGTGATGCCCTTCAACGGCTGGGTGTACGAACTCAACCAGGCCCTCGATTTGCCGCCGGTCCTGCAACCCGTCGAAGACTGGATGAAAGCCCAGGAAACCAGCCTCGACGAACTGACCAAGTTTCTGACCCAGTTTAGTTCGCCCGCCCAACTCCTCGTGGGGCTGCTCGTGGTGGCGGTGATTCCGGCGGTGGGGGAGGAGTTGCTCTTCCGGGGCGTGGTGCAAAACCTCTTTCGCTGGGCCTTCGGCAATGTCCACGTGGCCATTTGGCTGTCGGCGGCGATTTTTAGCGCCATTCACTTTCAGTTTTACGGCTTCTTCCCGCGCCTTATTCTGGGGGCGCTCTTCGGGTACCTTTACGCCTGGACGCGCAACCTGGGCGTGGCCATGTTCGCGCACTTCGTCAACAACGGCATCACGCTGGTGGGCGTGTACCTGTTTCGGAATAAACTCGTGGAGTACGACATCGAAAACACCGACTCGGTGCCCGTGCTGGCCGCGTTGGTGTCCCTGGGCCTGGCGACGGCGCTGCTCTGGGCGGTCAGGAGAACTGTGAAAGCTGAAATGTGAAAGAAGGCTTGGGGTTGGCTTTGGTCAATCTGCGTTTCGCCCTCGAAAATCCGAAATCAGACATGGACGGTTGGGAAAAAATACTGGAATCGACGAATCCCCTGCGGGTCGAAATGCTGCGGGCTTTTCTGGAAGAAAGCCATGGCATTGCCGCCGTGGTGCTCAACAAGCAGGACCGCTCGTACCACCTCGGCTTGTGCGAACTCTACGTGCCGGTGACGGATGCGGTGCTGGCTAAATTTCTGATTTCGAATGAAACAACGGCTGAGTAGCTACTCCAACCTCGCCCAGCGGGCCATCGCCGGCGTGGTGGGCGTGGCGCTGATTCTCTTCGCCGTCACCGTAAACGAATGGGGATTTATCATCCTTTTCACGAGCATCAGTGTGCTGGCCCAACTCGAATTTTACCGCCTGCTCGGCCTCGACGGCAACGCCCCGCTCAAGTACTACGGCACGTTTGTGGGGGGGGCGCTCAACGCGTTGACGTTTCTGATTGAAGAACATTACCTCCACTTCGAGGATTATTTCCTGATTTCACCGCTGCTGACGGTGATTTTTTTTATCAAACTGTACAAGAAAAACGAGCGCAAACCCTTCACGAACATCGCCTTTACCTTTCTGGGGATTATTTACGTGGCGCTGCCCTTCTCGCTCATCACGGTGATTGCCCTGCCCGGTGGGCACTACAGCTACCAGCGGGTGCTGGGCTGTTTGTTCCTGCTCTGGGCCAGCGACACGGGGGCGTATTTTGCCGGAACACGTTTCGGGCGCACGAAACTTTTCGAGCGGGTTTCGCCCAAAAAATCGTGGGAGGGAAGCATCGGCGGGGCGCTGTCGGCGCTGGTGGTGGCCCTGTTGCTGGGTCAGTATTACACCGATTTACTGCCCTGGCAGTGGCTTTGTATCGGGGCCATTATCGTAGTGGCGGGTACTTACGGCGATTTGGTGGAGTCGTTGTTTAAGCGCAGCATGGCCATCAAAGACTCCGCCAACACCATTCCCGGCCACGGGGGGTTCCTTGACCGCTTCGACGGGCTGCTGCTTTCGGCCCCGTTTATCGCGACGTTTTTAAAGGTGTTTTGAAGGCGAAAAAAGTCGAGGGTCGTCAGTCATTAGTCGTCAGGAGAAATCCTCATTCGTAAGTAGCTTCGCTGAATCGTTGATTTCGTAATTCGTAAATCCATCGGCAATACCTTTGCGAACGGGTCGTTTTTCAAAGAGGGTTTTTTCTTTTTCCACGTATGTTTAGAGCGATTTACATCTTTTTTTTACTGGGTTTGCTCCTCCTGCCGGGCGCTGAACAAGCCCGCGCGCAGGGAGAAGTCAAAGCCATTATGTTTATGGGCATTCTGACGGGTGGCAAAAACAGCGAACCACTCATCAGCGCGTCGGTGTCCATTCCCCGGGCGGGACGGGGAATTTTAACCAACGACGTAGGCTATTTTGCCATTCCGGTGTATCCGGGCGATAGCGTGGAATTTAGCCACGTCGGGTACAAGAAACAGTACCACGTGATTCCGAGGGTCAACGAGCCGACCTACTCGCGCATCATCGAAATGCAGGAAGAATCGACCTTGCTGCGGGAGGTGAAAGTGTATCCGTATCCCACCGAGGAAGATTTCAAGCGGGCCTTTCTGTCTTCGCGTCTGCCCGACGAGAAGGAGCGCGAAAACCTGGCAAAAAACACCGACCCCACGTACCTGAAGCAGATGGCTGCCCGGATGGGCATGGGACCCGCCGCCAATGCCCGGTATTTTTTCGACCAGCAAAATACCTACATCGCCAACCGCACGGCCATCACCACGATTCCGTTCCTGAATCCCTTCGCTTGGGCTAGTTTCATTCGTTCGGTGAAAAACGGGGATTTGAAAAAAGATGACTGGCAAAAAACCGCCAACCTCGACCCCAACCAGAACATCAACCGCGAGCAGTACATCCGGGAGCAACGCAAGCAATGAAGGAATGAAAGAAGGAGCGAATGATTGAATGAGGCATTTCTATTCAGTCATTCGCTCCTTCTTTCATTCATTGATATGGATTTTCTCTCCGAATCGTTCCGCATTCGCATTGGTGAAACCGACGCGCACCACCGGCTTTCGGTGCCTGCGTTGGCGGGGCTGTTGCAGGAAGTGGCCTGGGAACACTCCGTTACGCGGGACGTGGACTTGCCTCAGTTACTCAAATATGGCCTTTCCTGGGTGCTTTCGCGAATGCGGATGGAGGTGGAAGCCCTGCCCGTTTACCGCCAATCCGTTCGCCTCGATACCTGGGTTTCGGCCATCGACCGGTACTTTTACTACCGCGAATTTCGCCTCGTGGATTCAGTCACCGGGCAGCCCCTCCTGCGGGCCAGTAGCGTGTGGGGCGTCCTCGACGTGGCTCGGCGGCGGGTGGTGCCCGTACCCGATTTTATTCTTCGTCAAACGCCCATCCACCTCGACACCCCGCCCATGCCGCCCGCTGCGGGGAAATTACCCGGCTTCGGCGAGGCCCTGTTTTCGGTGCCCGTTGCCGTAACCTGGCCGCTGCTCGACGCCAATCAGCACGTCAACAACACGCACTATTTTGCCTGGCTGGTGCAGGCCCTGCCCTCCGAGTGGTTGCAACACCACACCCTGACGCAACTCGACGTGCAGTTTCGGGCGGAGGCCACCCTGGGGGATGCCTTGTTTTCGGAAGCCGCTTTCGAGTCGCCCGCCGGGTTTCTTCACCGCGTTCGTCGCGATTCGGGGCAGGAATTGGTCCAGGCCCGTTCCGGCTGGCGGCAACTTTGGGAGTAATTTTCGGGCCGACCTTCCCGCTGTCGGCGACTCAGGGTTTCAGAAACCGGGTTTGAATGCGGAAGGGTCCCAGGCAATTCGTCGGCGAGATTTGAAGCAGAAATTTCTAAAAAATTAACCCGTTCAGGCAACTTCCAGGAACAGTTCCGCATCTTTCCCGCGATGCCTGATTTCTACGGGTCAATTTTCCCCGACAAAAGCCGATTTGCCACTCATCCCGCGAAAACTTCCGTTCGGGAAGTTTGTATCGCATAGTACCGGTTACCACCCACAACTTTGCATAGTCGGTTCACTAATCCTGGTCATCAACCCTGCTCTTTTTTACCTAAGCCCATGAAACGCTTCTCCTTTTCTCTGTTGGCCTTTTCTCTGCTGGCGGTGTCTCTCACCACGCCTAGCCTGGCGCAGGCTCCCGAAAAAGCCACCGTGCGGGGCACCGTGGCCGATGCGACCCGTAAACCCGTGGAGTTTGCCACGGTGATGCTGCTCAAATCGACCGATTCTAGCCTGGTGAAAGGCTCCGTGGCCGATGCCGAAGGGCGCTTTGCCCTCGAAAACCTCAAGGCCGGTCGTTACCTGGTTTCGGCCACGCAGGTGGGTTTTCAGAAAGTCATCTCCGCACCGTTTGACCTGGCCGCCGGTCAGACCGTGGCCGTGCCCGAATTGAAACTGGCCGAAGCCAGCCAGCAACTCGCCGAGGTGCGGGTTACGGCGCAGAAACCGTTTATCGAGCAACAGATCGATAAAACGGTGGTAAACGTCGAAAACAGCCCCGTTGCCGAAGGCAACTCGGCCCTCGAAGTGCTCGAACGCGCCCCCGGCGTGACGGTAGATCGCGACGGCAACATCAGCCTGAAAGGCAAAGCCGACGTGCGCGTGATGATTGATGGCAAGCCCACCTACCTGTCGAGCCAGGACTTAGCCAACCTGCTCCGCAACATGCAGGCTAACCAACTGGGCACCATCGAAGTGATGACCAATCCGCCCGCGAAATACGACGCGGCGGGCAACGCGGGCATCATCAACATTCGCCTGAAAAAAGCGCAGAACGTGGGGCTGAACGGCTCGGCTACGCTGGGCTACGGCTACGGAAGGTACGGCAAGCAAAACGGCTCGCTCAACCTCAATTACCGGCAGAACAAGTGGAATTTGTTTGGCAACTACAGCGTCAATCGCCGCCGGGGCTGGCGGGAACAGGACATCACCCGCGTATTTCGCGAGGGCAACACCGTCGCCTCGTACTTCGACCAGCACGCCGAGAATTTCCAGCGCAGCCACAGCCATAATTTCAAAGGCGGAGCCGATTATTTCCTGGATAAAACCACCACGCTGGGCATCCTGGTGACCGGTTCGGCGGGCCGCTGGGGGCAAAACAGCGACAATGTGACGGACATCTACAAAGGCATGACCGAACTCGAAAAAAAGACGTTGACCAACTCCGTTACCAGCCAGCCCTGGAACAACCTGGCGAGCAATTTCAATTTCAGGAAAACGCTCGACACGGTCGGGGGCAGCGGCCAGCCGCGCGAGCTGACCGCCGACCTCGATTACGCCTTTTACAACAACCGCAACGACCAGAACTTCGACATTCGTAACCTCAATGCGACGGGTACGCCCATCAGTCCGCTCCGTACCGACCTGGGCTTGCAAATCGGGAAGGTGGACATTTACTCGGCCAAAGTCGATTACGTCCACCCCTTCAGCAAAACGGCCAAGTTGGAGGCGGGCCTGAAAACGAGCTTCGTGACGACCGACAACGACATGAAGTTTTTCATCCGCCTGCAACGCGAAGTACCCGGTGCCGACAGCCTCGACCGAGGCCGCACCAACCAGTTCGTGTACCGCGAAAACATCAACGCGGCGTACCTGAATTACAACCGGCAGTTCGGGAAAACGGGCTTGCAACTCGGTCTGCGGCTCGAACACACCGCTGCCCGTGGGCACCAGGTCACGACCGACTCGGTCTTTACCCGCAACTACCTCAATTTGTTTCCGAGCGTGTTCGTCCGGCACGAGTTGAACAAGAAAAATTCGTTCGGCCTTTCGTACAGCTACCGAATTGACCGTCCCGATTACGGCTCGCTCAACCCCTTCGTGTACTTTCTCGACCCCTACACCTACGGGCAGGGCAATCCGTACCTGAAGCCCCAGTTTACGCACGCCTTCGAGGCCACGCACACGTTCGGTGGTTTCCTCACCACCACGCTCAACTACAGCCACACCAACGACGTGATGACCCAGGTATTGAAGCAAAACGACGCCCAGCGGGTCACCTACCAAACCACCGACAACATCGGGTTTCGCGAAAACATGGGTCTGGCCGTATCCGCCTCGTTTCCCATCACCAAGTGGTGGAACAGCACCAGCTACGTCAACGTATTCCGCAACCGGTACAAGGGGCAACTGCTGGGCGGCGATCTCGACCTGGCCTACGCTTCGTTCCAGTTCAACGTCCAGAACCAGTTTACGTTGAGCAAAACCTGGTCGGCGGAAGTGAGCGGGTTCTACTCACACGGATTTCTGGATGGAATTCTGATCGGGCAGCCGATGGGGCAGGTATCGTTGGGCCTGCAAAAGCAACTCTGGAACAAAAAAGCCAGTATCCGCCTCAACGTGCGGGATATTTTCTGGACCCAGTACTTCCGGGGTTCGGTCAAGTACCAGAACCTCGACGTGTACGTGAAAAGCCGCTGGGAAAACCGGGTGGCCAACCTCACCTTCAGCTACCGTTTCGGCAACTCGAAAGTGGCCGGTGCCCGCCAGCGTAAAACCGGCCTGGAAAACGAAGCCGGACGGGTGCAGCAGAACAACTGATCCCTGGTTTCCCCATAAAAAAACCGGCGATGCATTTGATGCATCGCCGGTTTTTTTATGGGAAATCTTCCGCCGGATTACCGCCACGAAGGCATCTCGCCCTGGGAAGTGATCAGGGTACGCGGGCGTCCTATGTTGTTACTGGGCTGTTGTGTGGTAGTCGTGTACACGTTACGTACCCCCTGGTTCGTGTTGTCGGTACTGGTAAACAAGATGGTGGCTCCGTTGGGCGAAAAACGGGGTTCGAGGTCGTTGATACCATCGGGTTTATTGTCCGAAATGTTAGCGAGGGCACCGGTAGCGATGGTGAGTAGGTGGAGCCGGGCATTCAACTGTCGTGAATCCTGAAACTGTACCCCGCCTAGATCGAGGGAGAACAGCACCTCCTGGCCAGTTACCGAAAAATGCGGGTTGCTGAAGCGACTTTGCTTGCGGGTGAAAATCGGGGTCGAACTGCCGTTTTCGGGTGAAATAAGGACGAACTCGTTGTCGTACAAGTTGGATCCCGTCGTGCGGGCTACGATGAGATTGCCCTGCTCGGTCCAGTCGCAGCCCGCAAAGAAACGCCCCGCGCTGGTTTGCGCCACCACGCGCAAGCCGGTGCCATCGGTGCGCACGGCGTACAACTTATCGTTGCTGGGGTAGAGCAGTTGCGTCCCGTCGGGCGACCAGCAGAAGGACAAATCCAGCAGCGAAAGTCCGGCTATTGGTATGGTCGTCACGCGCCGCAACTGCTCCCCGGTTCGGTTCATGATGTAGAGATGCGGTTCGGTTTGCACGTTGGAAATAAAGGCGATCTGCTCCCGGTTGGGACTCATGATGGGCCGGAAATTACTGCCGACGGAGGTAACCTGAAACGGAGTGGTTCGTTCGGTACCGGCAAAAAGCTGGAACTGCCCACCGATGTTCCGGGCAAAGATGTAATTAAAGTCGGGAAAGGGCGCAGTCCGAAATGACCAGACCGGCCCGTTGGTGCTGGCGGTGCGGTCTTTGGCCGTCACCTGCCAGTAGTAGGTGGTGTTGTAAATCAGGTTGGGCACCACGAGGGTATCCACGGTCAGATCCACCGCGATGGGCTTCGGGTTGGATTCCCCTTCTCTAAAAAACAACACGTCGTACCGCAGCGTATCGCGGTTGGGGTCGGTGGCTTTCCATTTCAGGATCACGGAAGTACCGACATTCTGCGTACCCGGCAAGGGGAGGGGAGTTGCGGGGGCGCTGGGCGGGCGGCCCTGTACGGCGTCATCTTTCAGGTACAGCGTCACGTTCTGGACCCGGTCTTCCATTACCTTCACGGGTACGTTGGTAGCCAGGTAACCGTTGGCATCGGCCTGGATGGTGTAGTCGTCTACCAGCAGGCTGTCGAAGCGAAAATTTCCCCCACTGTCCGTTTCGGTGCTGTAGCCGGTCGACGTGACCTTGACGAGTACGTTCGCTGCCGGCAGGCGACTGACATCGTACACCACTTTGCCGCGAACGGAACCGTACACCTGAGGCTCGACGTAAATATCCTCGTTACAGGCCTGGAGCAAAAGGCCCACCGCGAACAGGCAAACGGGAAGGAAAAACCGGAGAAACGAATGCAATGTGATCAAGCCCTTCATGATTTTTTTCGTTGGTCGACAGAAGATTAGTTCGTGGGTACGGCGGGGTTGGGTGCGGAAGTAGGCACGGCACCGACCCGGCGTACCGGTCGGCGGTTGGTCGTACCCAGTTTCACGGTCAGACCGACCGTGGCCCGCAGGTAATAGTCGTTGAAACGGCCAGCGGTCGTGTTGTCGAGTTTATCCGAAAAAGGCTGGTGAAATTCCAGGCAACCCCGGATACCGAAAAACTTGTTCAGACTGCATTCCACCCCGCTACCGGCCGAGAACTGCCCGGTGCGGGCGGTGGGGAACTCAACGGAGTTGCCTACACGCGGACCAATCACCCCCCCCCCAATGTAGGCCAGCGGGGTCACACGCTGGTAGGGCATGGCCCGGTATATCAGGTAAGCCTCGGCACTGGTCATGTTGCGCGAAAAGCCCCGTTGGGTGGCCAGCGTACCAATGCCGCCGTTGAGCCGCAGCCCGAAATGGGCGTTAAAATATCCTTCCAGCGCGATGCCGTACCCGATCCGGTTAGCGGGTCCGGCAATGTCGCCCTGGTAACGCCAGCCCGATACGTAGGGAGTCAGGGTCAGACGCGAAGGCTGTACGTCTTCGCGCACCCCGAAGACGTCTATTTTACTCATCTCAATCTTTTCTTTTTCGTACGCGCTGAGCAAGGCCTTTACCTCCTCGGCTTTCTTTTCGTCGGCGCTCCACAAGCCATCGCGGATGCCCTCGACCACCAGGGCGTACACCGCTTTTTCGATGGCTTCCGTTACGGCCATTTGCGCAGGCTCGGTGCTGGTGAAACCGGTCTCAACTTCGAGCAGGCGTTTGAAACGCACGTAGCGGAACAGACTGGCGTCGACACTCTGGGAAAGAATGGTTTTGGACGTATAAACTGATTTCAAAATCTTGCCCGATTTCGTGGCCACGGCCCGCAGGTACACCGTCACGCGGTCTTGCCGGTACTGGGTTGAACCACCCGCTGCGAAATACCGCAACCCGGCTCCACCCGTGATAATGTTGGCATCGTACGAAACGATCCCCCCTTCCAGGATTACCCCCGCAAAGAGCAGGGGGGGAAGGTTATCGGCTTCGTTTTTGTATTGGGCCAGGCTCGACCGGACGATCTTGCGCTCATTGAGCAGGTTGCTCACGTTTTCGCGCTCGATGGTCGTAAACCAGTTGCTTTCTTCAAGTGCCCGCATCAGGATGTTGGTACCCCCTTGGGTAACGGCCGTTGAAAAACTTGATCCCGTTTCGGAGGGCTTGTACTGGCCGGTCTGATCGCGAAATTTGTACACCGCCGCCACGATTTTCTCACGGGTGGGCGGGAGCGCTCTCAGGTCGGTCAACACGGCGGTTTCCTCGCCGAGGCGGGCGGCAGCGGCTTTGGTGGGTTGGTAGAAGTACGCCCGGCAACCGTTGAGCAACAACAGCCCGCTAAAGAAAAAGGAACCGGCAACCAGCCGGTTGAGTAGCCGTTTAGTCATGTAAAGAAGGTTGGGTTGAGAAGGTGGGTAGTAGCAGCAAATCGCTCAAAAGTAGGGCACGGTCACCGTGGATTCCCCACCGTTGGCGTCGATGATGCGAATGACGAGGCCCTCGGCCCCCTCGGTAACATCGACCTGAAGATCACCAAACTGGAACGTACCGGGTTGAAGCCCCTGCTCGCCGAATCGGTTGTCGAGGAGTTGCCGACTGAGGCGGTTGAGGAGTTGCCGCTGCAAACTGGCACCGAATTCTTCCACGGCACTGAGTTCCTTCTCTTGGTCTTTTAAGGCATCGGCGGGATCAGCTATCTTGTTCTGAGCCTCGGCTGAATTCAGGAGCCAACTGTAATTGAGGTAACTCCCGCCAAAAGCCGGGTTGAGCGGACGGTAGATGAGCGTCTGGGCCTGAACCAGCCCGGAGCCGACCCCTACAAAGAAGACGAAGAGAAAACCTTTTTTCATGGATAAGTTATGGTTGTAAAGCTTCCGCCCCGGAGCGATAAGCCTTTGATGAAGGATGGGTAAAGCAAAAAAAAGTCGGGTCAAAACACCCCCGTTCCCTTGAGGTCCTGATTTTCGAGTTGTTGTTGAATTTCAAGGTACCCGGTGAAATAGTCCTTGATCAAGAGTGACGCCAGGATAGCAGATTCTTCAATCAGGTCGTAGCGGGGTTGCAGAAATTGCTGATACAGCATCACATCGTTGATGCTCACCGAAATGACCGTGCTCGTACCCCGGCTCAGAAATGGGAGTTCATCCACGGTAATGATAAAATCATCGGGGTCAAGCCCGGACATGAACGCCCTCGCCTGAAGGGTATCCGAGGCCGCCTCGTTCCACTGACGGTACAGGATTTCGTAAAAATCACGGCCGGCTTTCGTCCGGGAATTGTCGAGAATCAAACTCACGCTGATGTCCTCGGCGAAAAGCCCTTCGATCAGCACGTCCTTGGTTTCGTCGGGACCAAGCTCCATTGGATCCTGCGCCCAGGCCGACCCGGTAAGAAACAAGGCAAGCAGCACGGCCCACCCACACAGCAGGGACTTCATCGTTCAGTATTGGGGTCCGTTGCTGATGATCAACCGCGTGTCGCCAAACTGTTCGATTTTCATCGGAACCCCTTTTCCCCGAACCGCGTCGTTTTGTTCGAGTACGTTGTTGTTGCCGTACTGATACACCTGGCGGCTAACGCCCTCGGTTAGCACGTTGTTCATTTGCAGGGTATTGCCGTTGCCTTGCTGCACGAGCAGGTAGTTGTTTTCGTCTCCCAGCATATCAAACTCCAGGTTGTTGTTGTTGCCGTTCTGACTCAGGGTGGTCTGGTTGCGTAGCCCACTGTCATTGAACCGAATCCGATTGTTGGCTCCCGACTGGTCCAACCGGATTTCGCTCGACCCGCCCGGACTGGCGTAGGCCTGTTGAAGAGTAAGTTGCAACAGAAAAATGTCATCTGCCTGGGTCGGGGAGATACTCCCTTTGGTGGGGGAAGTGGTTACGTCATTTTCCCGCTCGCGGTCGCTGGCCTGCTGACCCCGCCCGATCAGAGGGAGCAGAAAGAGGATGCCGAACAGTAGTTTCGTCGTCATTGCAAGAGAGAAATTAGGTTTAAAGGCCGGAATTGAATTCGATGCAGTGGTTCGGAACCGTACTGCAAAGACAGGCAGACTCCCGTAATTGCTCCTGATCACACAAACAAAGATAAGAAATGAGGGAAGGATAAAGCAAACGCTTTGACAGGGCAACGCTAAAAATGCGACTAATCGGGGTGCTAAAGCCCATTAATTTAGCCAACGGTCACGGTGCGTATACACGGGTAGACCCGAAAAAATGAGTCACTCCGGAACGAAAACGTCCCGACGGCGCGAGGCCATCGGGACGTGTCGTATGAAGTTGCCAAATCAGGGCAGGGGAACCCCGGACTGGGTAATGATGGTGACGTTGCCGTTGCCGCCCTGGTTGACCGTCGCTCGGTTGTAGTCGCCCGATTGCTGAATGTACAGGTTATTGTCGTCGCCGGTCTGGCGGATGAAGGCCGAGTTTAGGTCGCCCTGCTGAAAGGCCGCGTTCAGACTTTCGTCGGCAAAAATCCGGTTGCCGTTGCCGGATTGCAGAATATCGTACTCGTTGGCACTGCCAAACTGGTTGAGGACGGCGGCATTGCGGTTGCCCGATTGGTTGATCAACACCTCGCTATCGTCGCCTACCTGAACCAGGCGGAACGTGTTGGACTGGCCCCCTTGCTGGGAATTGACGAAGTTGGACTCACCGGCTTGGTATACGTTGGCCAGGTTTCCGTCGCCGCTTTGCGAAAGCGTGGCGGCGTTGTCGCTGCCCGCTTGAACAATCGAGGCGGTATTGGCCTGACCCGCCTGAACAATGCTGGCTTCGTTGTCGTTGCCAGTCGTCTGGGTGATGTTGGCAATGTTTAGGTCACCGCCCTGGGTAACCTGGGCTTCGTTGTCGTCGGAAAGTTGAGTGATGAGGGCCTGATTATCATCACCCGACTGGTCGATGGAGGTCGCCCGGTTGTTGTTGCCAAGCTGGGTGATGAGGGCCTGGTTGTCGCTCCCGCCCTGGTCGATGCTCCCCGCGTTTTTGTTTCCGGTTTGGGTGATAAAGGCCAGGTTATCGTCGGCGCTTTGGTCGATGCTCCCCGCGTTCTGGTTGCCGGTCTGAAGAATAAAAGCCTGGTTGTCGTTGGCGCTTTGGTTGGCGCTGGCTTTGTTCTGATAGCCGGATTGAGTCACCTCAGCTACACTAGTCGACGCGCTCTGATCCACGTCGGCGGTGTTTTTGTTGCCGGTTTGCTCGATCCGCGCGGTGTTCTGATCGCCGGTGCCCTGGTCGAGGGTCGCCTTGTTGTCGTTGCCCGACTGGAGCGCGACGGCCGAGTTGGCGTCGCCGCTTTGGGTGGACGTCGCCACGTTGCGGTCTCCGGTTTGGGAGAAAAACACGTCGTTGGCCGTGCCGCTTTGCGTCAGGCTCGCTGCGTTCTGATTTCCTGACTGACGCAGGAAGGCCTCGTTTTCATCGTTGCTCTGGAGCAGGCTGGCGGTATTTCGATCACCGCTCTGGAGGAGCCGGGCCTCGTTCTCACCGCCGCTTTGAGTCGCCGTCGCTTGGTTTCTGTCTCCGTCCTGCAAAACACGCAGCGTGTTTTCGTCGCCGGGCTGTCTCAGGATGGCCTTATTTTTATCCCCACTCTGCCGGAGCCGGAGCCGGTTTTCATCCCCGGTCTGGGTGAGGCTGGCCGTGTTGGCGTCGCCGGATTGATTCAGCCGGGCGGTGTTGTCATCCCCCGATTGCGAAACCTGCGTACTGACGTTGTCGTCGCCGGACTGGAGGATGGTCAACCGGTTGTCGTCGCCGCTCTGGTCGAGGTTCGCCTTGTTGTCGTTGCCGCTTTGCCGGAGCCGGGCCGTGTTGTCGTCGCCGGTTTGGCTGAGTGCGGCCGTGTTGGCGTCGCCGGATTGGTTCAGGCGGGCGGTGTTGTCATTGCCCGCTTGCAACACCTGGATACTGACATTTTTCTCACCCGACTGGATGATCTCCAGCCCGTTGCCTTCCCCGCGCTGGTCCGCGTTCGCGGTATTTTTATCGCCGGTCTGGTTCAGCCGGGCCGAGTTTTCGTCGCCGGTCTGGCTCAGATCCGCCTTGTTTTTGTCGCCGTTTTGAAGAATTTCCCCGACGTTCTCATCGCCGGTCTGGACGAGCGTCGCCGTGTTTTTATCGGCTTCGGCATTCAAGCCCTGCGTCACGGTGGCGGAGTTACCGTCGCCGAGTTGCCGCATCATGGCGTTGTTGTCGGAGGCATCGCCGAAAAAGCCCTGGTTGATCAGGGCCGTGTTGTCGTCGCCGATCTGGTCGGAGTAGATTTTATTTTGTCGGGCTTCGCCGAAAAATCCCTGAAAAATCGTGCTGCTGTTCCCGGTGCCGGGTTGGACAATAATGGCTTCGTTTTCCGAGCCGTTCTGAAGTGCGTTGGCGGTGTTCTGGTCGCCGCGTTGCTCCACGTTGAGCCGGTTTTCGTAGGCATCGCCCAGGGTTCCCTGATCGGCAGTGACGCTATTTTCGGTACCGGTTTGTAAAATATAGGTCGTGTTGTCGTCGGCATCGCCCGACCGACCCTGATTCACCACGGCTTCGTTGTCGAAGCCGGATTGCATGATCTTTACCTCGTTGGTGTTACCGGTGCCCAACGCGCCCTGGGTCACCTGCGCCGTATTGCCGTCGCCGGTCTGCACGACCTGACCCGTATTTTCGGTGCCGCTCTGGCTCAGGGAGCTGGCGTTGCGGTTGCCAAACTGCCGGATGTCGGCCTCGTTGTCGGCCCCGTCCTGACGGGTCGTCGACGAATTTTGGTTGCCAATGGGGAGCAATTCGGTCAAGCCCTGCGTGACGCTGCTCTGCTGACCCGTACCCGATTGGATGATGGATGAAGTGTTCTGACTCCCGTTTTGCGACGTGATGGCCTGATTGCCCACCTGGGCCTGCACGGCTAGCGCGCAGAGCAACGCCGCAACGGTAATGACGATTCTTTTCATGATGGGAGGGTTGACGGCGTGCTCGTTTTCACGAAACACCACAAACCACGACCGGGGTGGGAATCGGCTTGGTTTGGTAAAAACAGACCGCTGCCCGAGTGGGCAGCGGTCTGGGTACTAAATGCTTCCTCAGGGAAGAGGAGCCGGAACAGCACTGATACCATTTCCAGTACTGGTACCCGTGAGCGACTGGTAAGTCTCCGAACGGTTGCGGTTGCCCGACTGAGAGACAACCGCGTTGTTCTCGTCATTGTACTGCTGGAGAATCGTTAAGTTGCGGTCACCGCCCTGGGTCACGCTGGCGATGTTTCCGTCTCCAACCTGGAAGGTCGGCAGGACTGAATTGACGCCATACTCGCTACCGATCAACCGGTTGTAGTTGCCGGTCTGCTTAACCGTGAACGAGTTCTCGATGCCCGTCTGGTTGATGGGAGCCGAGTTCTGATTGCCATTCTGGGTCACGTCCGCCGAGTTGTTATCACCAATCTGGTCAATGCCCACGTAGTTTCTGTTACCCGTTTGAACGGCGACTACGAAGTTGTCATCCCCAGTCTGGTTGATGTCGGCAATGTTGCTATTACCTCCGAGAGCCTGGTTAACGGTAGCACTGTTTCTAACCCCAAACTGGTCGATGGTCGTCGTGTTGTCGTCCCCACCTTGATCAATCGATGCCGTGTTCCGGCCGGAGTCGCCTATTGCATCCTGAGTGATTGCGGCCACGTTGGAGGTACCGCCTTGCAGGATTGTGGCCACGTTGTCGTTGTTCAACTGGTCGATGGTGGCAAGGTTGTCGTCGCCGGTCTGAGCCACGGTCGACGTGTTGTCATCACCAAGTTGGAAGATGTCCAAGGTGCTGTCGCTACCCGTTTGCGAGGCGTTCGCGTCATTGGCTTCGCCAACTTGCGTGATCAGGCCCAGGTTGGAGTGACCCGCGCCACTGACCGTGCCCTGAACCAACGTAGCTTCGTTGTCATTGTCCAACTGGAGAATGAGCGCGGTGTTGTCATCGCTGTTCTGGGTCAGACTGGCGACGCTTCCTTCGCCCGCCTGGTAGATACCCGCGAGGTTCTCGTCGCCGTTCTGGGTCAGCGTAGCCTTGTTTTCGTCGGCCCGCACGAAGAGACCCTGCACGATGGCGGCCGTGTTTTCGTTGCCCGCCTGGCTGAGAACCGCCGTGTTGTCGCTGGCACCCACCCCAAGACCTTGACCAATCAAACCGAGGTTGCTGTTACCCGCCTGGCTTAGGCTGGCGTCGTTACCGTCGGCCGAAGCAGAGAACACACCCTGCACAATCAGGCCCGAGTTGTTGTCGCCGGCTTGATTGATGCTGGCCGAGTTTTCGGTGGCCACGCCGTCAATAATGCCCTGGGCGATGATCGCCGTGTTGTCCGAGCCAGCCTGGTTGACGTTGGCCGTGTTGCCATCGGCATCGTCTTCTTCCAGGTCAAGACCGATGCCCTGGAGAATAAGGGCTACGTTTTCGCCGCCGGACTGGTCGATGGTGGCCAGGTTACCGGTTTCATCGCTCAACGAACCCTGGAAAATAAGGGCCGTGTTGGCATCACCGGCCTGGTTGATGGTAGCCGTGTTCTCATCGGAGTCCTGGTCGATGAAAGCGATGTTGTCCGCGCCAGCCTGGTTGATGTTGGCCGAGTTGTCGCTGCCATCGAGTTGGTCTACGATCGCCGTGTTGTCGTCGCCGGCCTGGTTGATGATGGCCGTGTTGCCGTCATTGGTCAGCGGGCCAAACTGGGCGATGAAGGCCAGGTTGCGGTTACCGGCTTGATCCACGTTACCGACGTTGTCGCTGGTGGCTTGAATAATCAGGGCCGTGTTGTCGTCCCCGGCTTGCGAGTTGGTCGAGGAGTTACCATTCTCCGTCTGCACGACGAGAATGATGTTTTCGTCGCCGTCCTGAGTGGCTACGGCGTTGTTTTTATCCCCGGTCTGCAAAATGCCAGCCGTGTTGTCGTCGCCGCCCTGGTTGATGCTGCCCGTGTTCCCGTCGCCCGTTTGAGCAACGCCCGCGATGTTGTCATCGCCATCCTGGGTGTTGTTCGACACGTTGTCATCGCCGGTTTGGAACACCAGGATGATGTTGTCATCACCCTCCTGATCGGCCGTGGCCAGGTTTCCGTCGCCGTCACCGAGGGCATCAGTCTGGATGATAACGGCCGTGTTCTCGTCGCCTTCTTGCGTCACGCTACCGGTGTTTTTGTCGCCGTCCTGGAAGACGATGCCCAGGTTTTTGTCACCGCTCTGACCGCTGTTCGACACGTTTTTGTCGCCTTCCTGGGTCACCTGAAGGGTGTTCTGGTCACCGGTGCCACTGACAACCGACGTCACGGTGTTGTCGTTGCCCAACTGCACGATCTCGGCCGTGTTCCGATTACCATCCTGGGTCACTTCGGCGAAGTTACCGTAGACAGGAACGGGAGGATCGCCACCGGCGTCACCCTGTTGGATGGTCGCGGTGTTGTCATTCCCTCGCTGGGTGATGCCGGCGCTGGTGTTGTCGAACCCGAAGGTTTCCACCGAAGCGTTGTTGCGGTTACCGCTTTGGAGGATGTCCGCCCCGAGGTTACCATCGCCCGTTTGAAGGACGATTGCGTCGTTGTCGTTGCCCGTCTGACCAATGCTCGACTCGTTGGCATTCCCGGTTTGGGTGATGACGGCGTCGTTGCGGCTACCAACCTGGCTAACGGTGGTGGTGTTGTCGTTGCCGATCTGCTGTACCGTCGAAACATTCTGGTTGCCCAGTCCCTGGGTGACGGCAGCGTTGTTACCCAGACCCGTCTGGGTGATGGTCGAGGTGTTCAGCGACCCGGTCTGGGTGGTGGTGGCGTTGTTGCCGATCTGGGCGTAAGACGCCAGACTCGTCATCAACACCGCTACGGTAATTACTATTTTTTTCATGATAAAAAAGGGATAATTTGGAAAAAAAAAGAAAAAGGGTTTGGGAGTTTGTTTACGTATTACTGGGCGGATTTTGATGTGGGTAAAATCGGGTTGGCGCGTGAGAAAGGGGCGGGATTCAGCGGTACCCCTTTGCTCCAAACGTCAGGGATGCGGGTTCAAAAAAAGTATGAAAAAAGGATTGATAAGGCAAAGGGGTAGCGGCTCGTTGGCCCGATTTCCTGCCACCGGGGGCTTCGCCTGCAACGGCAACCGACCGGGCTGATTGAAGACCCGGTTTGGAAAAAAGGCGAGCGAAACTGTTTTCACGAGCGAACTGATGCGGAGGTCGGATGGAACGAATGCCCTACGGCGGGCACAAAATCAACTGAATATCGGGGCTGGGGCCGGTCGGGCTGGTTTGGGTCGACCGGTTTCAAGCGCAAAGGCAGCAGGAATCGGACAGAAAAAGGGCCGGGCAGGCCAATTCTCTTCGACCCCGTACCGGAGGTATTCAGGAAGAAAGCAGAAAAGTGCAACGGGAAAAGGGAGCCGGAGCCGGGCGGGCAACGTTGAAGAGTACAGGGTTACTCATAGGGTTGACGAGGTTAATGATAAGATTTTCAGCGATTTCAGGGTCAAATAAACGCAACCCAGCGACACGTCAGTTAACCGTTCACTCAAAAGTAGAGCAGGGCGGGTCGAATGGGGGCGCATTGAATTGGTTCGAAAAAACCGGATTAGCACGCGGAGAGGTTTCGTACTGGGGCCAAAGTAAAACAAATGGGTTGGCAACTTCAAAGAATTGAGTAAACAATTTTTTTCGTACCGGGTAGTCAACCCGCCTGAATCAAGTGAATCAGGCGGGTAGCGATGCCTACCGGATCGGCTTCTTTCGGAATAACCTACTCGTTTACTGGGGTAGGATGGGTACGCCGATGCCGGGTTATCCTGGCACCGGCTACCCGGCTCTGTTGTCATAACACTTGCGTCGGGTAACCGGTGCCATGACAACAGAGCCGGGTGGCCGGTGCCCCGACAACCACTCAATGGCGCAGCAGCACATTTCCCTTTTCAAAAACGGCGTAGGTGCGGGCCTCAAGCCATTCACCCAGGTTGATGTACCGGCTCCGGGAGCCGAGGGGCAGATCGAGGGGCAAGTGACGGTGGCCAAACACGTAGTAGTCGTGGTGCTGACGGGCTTCCACCTCCCGGCAGTACTGGTAAATCCACTCTTTTTCGGCTCCTTTAAAAGATTCATCCACGTCGGCTTTGGCGCGCCGGGTGTGGCGCGACCAGCGGTGGGCCAGGGTGACGCCCAGGTCGGGGTGTAGCCAGCGGAACGCCCAGCGCGTCAGCGGGTTTTTGAAAATGGGTTTCAGAAGGAGCCGGTACGTGCGGTCGCCGGGACCGAGGCCGTCCCCGTGTCCGATGAGCAGGTGCCGGGTCAGGGCCGGGTCTCCGGCCTCGGTCACGACGAGTTCGAGGGGGGCGTGGTACACGGGGATGCCGAGTTCACGGGGGAAGTAATCGGCCATCCACAAGTCGTGATTGCCGGTGAAAAAATGGATGTCGATGCCTTCGTCGCGGAGTTGGGAAATTTTGCCTAAAAACCGGATGAAGCCTTTCGGCACCACCTTCCGGTATTCGAACCAAAAATCAAACAGGTCTCCGACCAGAAACAGGGCCTGGGCATCCGTCCGGATTTTATCGAGCCAGGCGATCACGGCTTGTTCCCGCTGCAATCCCTGCTCGTCGGCGTGGGTACCGAGGTGAAAATCAGAGGCGAAATACAACTTACGACCCGCTTCTAACGAAATAGTAATCATAAAAAAAGGCCCACCCGCCAAAGGATTCGGTAGCGGGTGGGAAGGAGACCGCTCAAAGATACGGAGTCTTTTCAGGAAGCCCACCCCACCGGAGGCGTCACCTTCGGAGGACTTTGGTGGTCGCAACCGGCGCGCAGATTTCTTTGCCGCCGGGTCCGCAAGGTGGCGGGTTATTCCCCCCCGGTGCTGGTTCGTCGATTTTGATCTGAATCGTGGCCGAGCCGGAGACGGTACCCGTACCGCAGGCGTTCGTCCCCCGCACCAGAGAATACGTCGTCGTCTGGCTGGGCTGCACCAACAAAAATTTGGGGTTGTCGCTGGTGTTCGACAGGGCAGTCGAGTCGCTGAGTTTAACCGACCAGGGGCCGCTGCCGGAGAACGTTAGTTTGAGCTTGGCCGTACCCCCGGCCAGGATGGTCGTATCCCCCGACAGGGTCGCCGTTGGTTTGACCAGCAACGTCAGGTTGGCGGTCGTATCGCCCACGACGGGCGAAGACGAGGAGAGTACCCGCAATCGGTAAACACTCCCGGCGGGGCGGTTGGTGGGCAAGGTCAGGTTCAGGGGGCTGGTGGCGGCGGTGGCACCGGGTAAATCGGTGAAGTTGCCGCCGGTGGCGTCGGAAAGTTGAGCGCGGAAGGTCGTCCCACTGGGGAAGGAGCCAGTGGTGGTAAAAGCCAGCGAAAGGGGTAGGCCTGGGCAAAACGTTTCGGCGATGGATTGCAGAGTCAGGGTGGGGGCTGGTGGCGGGCCGGGCTGGTCGGTAACGGTAATTTTAGCCGA
>CAXTIG010000011.1:0-18387 GCA_964244295.1 uncultured Cytophagales bacterium | reverse complement strand
TCAGGGTGGGGGCTGGTGGCGGGCCGGGCTGGTCGGTAACGGTAATTTTAGCCGAACCAGAGACCGTGCCCGGCCCACACCCGTTCGTTACCCGCACGAGGGAATACGTGGTGGAATGAGTGGGCGTTACCAGCACAAACTTAGGGTTATCGCTGGTGTTGCTGACGGCGGTGGAATCACTGAGCTTGACCGACCAGAAGCCACTACCGCCGAACGTCAGTTTGAGTTTGGCCGTGCCCCCGGCCAGGATGGTCGTATCCCCCGACAGGGTCGCCGTTGGTTTGGCCAGCAGGTCAAAGGTGTTGGTCGTATCGCCCACGGCGGGGGCGGAGGAAGACAGCACCCGCAGGCGGTATATCCCGGCGGGGCGGTTGGTGGGCAAGGTCAGGTTCAGGGGGCTGGTGGCGGCGGTGGCACCGGGTAAATCGGTGAAGTTGCCGCCGGTGGCGTCGGAAAGTTGAGCGCGGAAGGTCGTCCCACTGGGGAAGGAGCCGGTGGTGGTAAAAGCCAGCGAAAGGGGTAGGCCTGGGCAAAACGTTTCGGCAATGGATTGCAGGTTTAGGGAATAAGTTGGCGGCGGGCCAACCGGACCGCCTTGTACCGTAATTTTAGCGCTTCCGCTCGAAGAAGTTGAGGCGCAGGTACGGGCGAACGTCGTGATGGTGTAGGTGGTGGTGGACGCGGGCGTCACTTCAATCAGGGCTGGATTGTTGAGCGTGTTCAGCACCGACGACCCGTTGGAAAGCGTAACCGACCAGGGACCCGTTCCCGAAAAAGCCACCTTTAGGTTGGCCTTACCCCCCGAGGCGATCGTCGTATCGCCGCTGAGTTTGGCCGTTAAAACGGGCAAAACGGCTTTTTGCCGCAAGTTTCCGAATACATTACCCGATTCAACGGCCTGTTGCGTGAAGGTGTACGGATCGGCAGCGGTCACCACCACTTCACTCATCCCGGTCACGGGAAAAACCTGATCGCTGTGCCAGGTCAGGGCGATGCTGTCGGCGGCAGCGAGGTCAAATTCCAGCGTGGCTACTGAAATCCAGTCGGTTCCCACCAAGTGCGCGCCCTTGCGTCCGGCGTAAAATACGTTGAGCGAAGCCGTCGCCAGCGTCGCTCCTTCCTGAAACGTCAGTTCCTGGGCATCGTAGCTGCTGCTGTCGCTGGAAGCGGATCGGGCCGAGAACGCGTCCTGCGTTTTCAGAACGGGATTCTTGAGTTGAACCGGGTTGTAGTCGAAACGAAAGTTGGCGTCACCCAGCCGGAAGGTCGTTTGTGCGTCGTGGGCTTTTACCTGAAGTTGAACCCGCACTTTGGGGCAAGCTACTTCCTGAAGGGCAAAGCGAACGTCGTAACGCCCGGTTTGTGCCCTAACCGGAGCCATAAACAAGCCCCCGGTCAGCAGTACTCCGACAAGGAGAAGACGAAGTAGGGTAGAATAGCGACTCATCTCGTATGGTTTGTTGAAAGCCTTTTTCTCACACACCGTGCCATTTTTACTCTAGTAGTCGAATGGCACGGGCTATTGGGGCAAAATCCAAGTGATAATCAGGGGCCTAACGGATAGAAATATTCTCCTTTCTGCTCAGTGAGCCACCCTGGAGTACCGCCCGCTGTTGCGTTTCCAGATGACCTGATCGGCAAAATTCACGTCGGCGTCAAGGTTAAAATCGCCTTTCAGGTAGCGGTCGTATTGCCCGTTTTCTCTTTTCCAAAGGGCGGAATCATTGTAATTGATGTCGAAATTCTGCGCATTCGGGGTCTTCAGTCCATCGGAACTAAACAGGACGAAGCGGGAGCCAATTTGCCGCTGACCCGAACTAGCCGGGTTGGAATCCACGAACGATTGCTGCGCGGTAAAATCGAAGGTAACCTTGCCATTGCTGACGGGAACCGCCGCCGGGGTCATCACCCCCAGGTGGTTGCGGTGTTCGAGCACCACGAAATAAGTGCCGTCGCTGGGGAGGTTCGGGCAGGATCCCACCATCGTAATCCGCCCGTCGCTGCGGAGCAAACCCGCGCCCCGGTACACCCCCGACCCGGTTCGGGCGGCTTCCGTGCGGAGCGAAACCAGTACCCAATCCACCACGTCGGCATCGTAACTGCCCACCGTTTCCGAACCGTTGTAATTCCAGGGTTCTCCTTTGAAAGGTTGTCCGGCGGGGGTTTTTACGCCGAAAGCGCCCACCGGGTTCTGGCCCGGCAGCAGCCCCCGCTGGTTGAGTCGGGTTTGCATCGTGCCGCTGCTTTCGGCGAAGGGGCCTTCGAGCAGCGCTTTCAGGTCGAGGCAAACGCCCGTCGGGCCGGGCGAGCCGTTGGGGCTACTCACGTTGACCGTGTAATCTTCGGTTTCTCCGTAGTAGTAGTTCCAACAGGGATCGTCGTATTCTTCGGTTGATTCCCGGCTGCGAACCCGGAGGCGGGTGGCTCCCAGGGTCGCATTTTCGGGAATCCGAAAGGCGGCCCGCAACGAGGGCTGCATCAGGCTCCCCCCGGCACCGGCGGCGGGATACACCCGTTCTTCGGCGGAAAACGTGCCGTCGGCGTTGAGGTCGATCCAGATGCTGACGCGTTGACTGATAAACGTACCGCCGCCGCCAGCGGAAGCAGCGGCTACGAACGTGTATTCTTTACCGGCAGTCAGGTTAGCCGATTTACTGGTAAAATCTCCGTAGCCGTTGGGCGAGCAACCCGTGTTGCGGTTGTTGAGCGACGTACCTTCGATTTGAAAATCGGCGAGCAGAGCGCTGGTTTCGCCCGTGTTGCAACCGCCCAGGTAGCTGGGCACGCAGTAGGCAAGCACCCGTGCTGCGTGGAGAGACGGAACGGACGAAGAATGCGGGGGATCCGCAAGGGGGAATTCGGGGGAAGCGGCGGCGACCCGCAGCGGGAGAGCAAGCAGGCTGACGCTCAGCAGGGCACCACAGGAAAGGCTTTTCCGTAAAAAATAGCGCATTGCAGGGATTGAAAACGGGTGACACGAACCAACCACACCCCGGATTTTCCCGGAGAATCTTCCCTTGATCCGGCAGCAACGGGTTGATTCATTGGGAAACGAACGGCGGCTACGAGGATGGGTTTGCCCCCCCAACCGCAAACACCAAGCCAATTTTTAGATGAGCGCTCGGTACGGCGAAAAAAAGCTTGATTGGGGCCTTTCCGATGAGTTTATGCCAAAAAAGCCCAACCGGAGGGATTGGGCGGCGACGCTAAACGCGATAATTGTTAAGCGGGGAGCGCTTCGGCAAACCAGTGGGCAAGGCGCGGGCGGAGGTACTCCTGCTGCGGTGGGGTGGCCTGATCGAGGGCCTGTTGGAGGAGGGTGCGAATCGACCGGGTAATGTGCAAGGGCAGGTCCTGCTTCGGGGAGGCACTGGGGCCGGGATGCATAGCGACCAACTGCCAGGGGTTGGTCGAAAAAAGCGGCGCGCCGACGTTTTCGGCCCCGTTCGGATCGGAGAAGTGCAGCCCTTCGCCCTCCAGTTGCGTAAAATCAGCGAGCAGGCACTGGCGCAGCACCTCCTGGTTGTCGTGAAGCAGAGCGACCAGCTTGCCGGGAAATCCAGTGTTTCGGGTATCGGCGGTGGCCCCCGACGGCATCACCGGAAAATCGGCGAGGGCGTAACTTCCCTCTTCCGACTGCCCCGCCACCGCCACCAGCGCGAAGCGATTCGGCAGGTTGGTCAAAAAGAACCGCTCCGGGTCGAGTCGAAAACGCACCGTCAGGCGGTGTTCTTCGTCGGCCAGCCGTAGCGTGCGGGCGTTGTCAGAACGCCGGGCCGCCTCCGGGTCTGCAAACAGTTCGTGGGTGGTGAGCAGCAAGCCCTCGCCGACCAGGAAACCCATCGCCCGGAAATTATTCGATCCGACTAACACCACCCCGGTCGCCCGGTGGTACGGGTCGATCGGCGTTTTTGGCAAAAAAGGCGCAAAAGCGTTGAGGTTGGCGGCAATTTCCCGAAAAAACCGCCCCCATTCGGCGGGCGTTTCGGTGGGTTTGATCGGAGCCGCTGCCGTACTAGGACGGGGGTACGGCGGCACCAGCCGCAGCGACGAGGCCCGCCAGTCGGCTTCCTCGATCAGCACCGGAAAAAGGAGTTGCTGCCCGAAGCGACTCCGGGACACCAGTTTGTCGGCCAACGCGTGAAAGTCCGGATCATTCACCAGCGATCGGCTGAGGAGCAGGATCACGACGGTCTCCGATTCGGTTTGGGCAACGACCTCGCTCCGGGTATTTTTGGTCGATGAGCCGTAAAAATCCGTCCCGCCCGCTTCCTGAAACTGGAGTTCGTAGGGCACCGCCAGCCACTCGGCCAGTCCGTCGGCCAGGAGTTGGCTACTCCGGGAAACGTCCCGACCCAATACCAACACGCTGAGTTGCTGCCGGTTGGCCCCCAGCCTGACCAGCCGTTCGAGGCCGCTGGTCAGGTCGGCCAGTTCGGGGCGGGCGCTGGGTGGAAACGAATACCCAACCAGCGCGTGCCGCGCCGCCGCTAAATCGTGCCCGTCGAGGGGGCTTTCAAAGCCAACCTGCCGGGTCAGTTCCTGGGCGTAGAGTACGCCCGAATCGTCGGTACTGAACACCGGACGGCGCAAGGCGCTGGGGGTGCCGAAGGCCTGGGGCGTTTGGGTGAAATGCTGGGCATCCACCCGTTCGGCCAGGCTACGGAGCAGGTGGTGGTAGCTCAACCGAAGTCCTTTTTCGGCCAGCACCTGGGTCAAGGCCCAGGTGAAAACGCCCTGCGTTCGCCCCTCCACGCTAAATTCATCCACCACGTCGTACTCCGAGCCTGCCGTCAGCACGAGGTGCTTGTCGTTGGCCGGGTCAAGCCAGTCGGGGCTGCCGTGGTGGGTGTCGGTCAGCAGCAACACGTAGGGGTTTTGGGTGGCGTGGGTGTTGACCAACTCCCGAAACTCCCGTTCCGTCAGGCGGGCATCCTCCGGAATCCGTTTCAGCGGGCGGGCGGGGTTTTCCTGCCAGAACGGATGGAAAAACAGCATCGCGTTTTCCTTCGCTCCCTGCCGGGTGTTGAGGCCGTGCCCCGAAAAAGCCACCAGCACGAGGTCATCGGGACCCGCCTTCTTCAATACCTCCTTCAGCCGCCCGACCACCGCCTGCCGGGTGGCTTTGGCGTCGGTCAGGGTCTGAATCCGGTTTTTGGGAAATACGCCCAGGTTGGTGAGCGTCTGGCGGAGCAGGTGCGCGTCGTTGAGCGGCCCGCTGAGGTTCATGCTACCGCCGTAGGTGTTGATGCCAATGAGTAGGGCCGTTCCCGCCCCCTTCGCCGGAGGGGTCTTCCGTTTGGCCACTGGTTTTTTGCGGGGGCCTTCGAGCCGGGCCGCGACCAGTGCGGGCAACAACAGGGTCGGCTCGCCTTCGGCGGGGTTGGGCGTGAGTACCACGGCACCGGCCATTTGCCCAAACTGCGCTTCGGCTACCGTCGATTCCATGCCCATCAGCCTTGCCTTCAGCCCTTTGGCGTAGCTAAGCAAGCCCTCGAAGCGGATATCCTGCTGCGTGAGCGGCTCGATGAGGTTGCGCAGGCGCAGGAGTTCGGATGGGTTGTTGTCGCGCACCGAGGTGCTGAGCAGGCTGCTTAGTTGGTCGTTGGCTTCGTCGGGGGCGAGGGTGGCCAGGGCGGTGAGTTGCTGGGCCTGCCGGAAAACGGCTCCGTAGCGGTTGCCCGCCACGCGCTCGGTGTACTGGTAGAGAAACTGCGCCAGCCGGTACACCCGCTCCGCGCCAAACCGCTCCCGCAGTCGGTCGAGGAGGTAGCCGCGCAGCGGGGCGGGGAGTTCAAACACCTCCGGACCCGTCTGCCGCCAGCCCGACCACAACAGCACGTCCGACACGGCCAGCACGTCCACCGCCTGCGCGGTGCCCGACGCGCCGGGAAATTCCTTGAAATTTTGCCAAATCTGGTACAGCAAATCGGGCGTGACGGCAATGGGAAACGCCGCGTGGCACAGCAGCACGTAGTGCCCTGGCCCGTACCCCAACCGGGCAAACCGGGCGCGGAAGTCGTCGACCAGGTCTTCGATGGCATCGTCGACGGGGAACATGGGAGAATTGAGAATTGAGAATAAATGGAAAGACAGAAAGTTAATTCTTTTGGGTGCAAACTGAAGACTGAAAACTGCAACCCTTTATCCTCCCTTCAACCACCGAAATGCCTGGCCCAGGCCCGCGTCGTCGGCCACGAACATTGGGGTTTCGGGGCGGTTCAGCGTTTCGGCCAGCGTGTTGCGCCAGCGAAGCCGGGGCAGCGGATTGAGCCAGGCCACCCGGCGGGGTGGGAGGGTTTGCAAAAACGTTTGCGTTTGCGCCAGCCGCTCCGTGGCGTAGCCACCCCGGGCGGCTCCCGCATCGCTCAGAATCAACACACCCGTGGGGGCCGGGTGGGCCAGCAGCCAGGCGTCGAGGCGGATCGGATCGGTGAGCCAGGGCGACGCGTACACCTCAGCGCCGGGGTAGTTGCGAAAATAGTACACGTTCACTTCCGAGGCTTGCTGCCGGGCGGCGGTGGCGAGTTCATCGCCCAGGGCGTGGAAGGCCAGCATCGATTCCTGCCGGTCGATGAGCAGCGTCAGCGCCACGCGGTACCTGGTCAGGGCCTGGTAACTGGGTTGGTCGAAGTACCCCTGCCGGGCTACCCGTTGCACGGTGGCGTCGAGGTTGGGTACCGACCGGGCCTGTTTGGTTTCTGGTTGGCGCAGGGCGCGCATTTGCTGCTGCACCGCCCGGCCCTGCACCGGCACGTAGGCCCCTTCGAGCCGGAAGGGCTGGGCATCGGCATCGGTTTTCCAATCCGCTCCCGCCGTCCCTTCAAGCGCCGCCTGGATACCAGCGGAGGCCGTTCCAAACCGGACGCCCACCCGCACGGTGGCCAGACTAGCCAGGGTAGGTTCTTCCCCCGTCGCTTCACCCGGCAACAGGTTGGCGGGGTTGGCTTCGCTGGCTCCGGCTTCCGCTGCGGAGGCAACCTCCGGGTTAGGAGCCAGTTTGTTGCTTGGCCCCGCCGCCGGGCTGGCCGGGCTGGGTGACGCGCCGGGTTGGAGTCGGGGCGTGGTGTATTTTTCAAAAACTTGCCCGAAAAAAACCGGGTCGTGGTGGGGCTTGAGCAACAGCACCCGGCACAACTCGAAAAGCGCCTCGCGGCTGGTGTAGCCAACGCCCCGGCTCAGGGCCTCGACCAGCGCCAGGTAAGTTTCGTAACCCAGCGCCTGGTGGCCCGTGGCGCGGTCGGCGCGTTGCCATTCACTGAACAACTCGTAAAGCGGGGGCGAAGATTCAGGCGTTGGCGAGGGCATTGCCGGGAACGTTGGGAAGGGGGACGGGCACGGTTCGCTTTTCAAATTCAAGCCAGGTGGTCTGGTGTTTGAACAACACCTGCCGGAACGGAATCTGGCTCAGGCTGCCGTCGAGGCGGCGGGCTTCGTCGCGCAGGCGGGCGGCTTCCGGGGTTAGGGCCGGGTCGTGGTCGCCGAGGTTGCGGTAGTAGTGGAGGGCCGAAAACCAGTCGAGAAATTCCGCCGTGGACACGTTTTTACCCGTGCTGATTTTATTTTTCTCAATCTCAGCGCGAATGTCCACGAACAGCCGGGTGGCTTGATCGGTCAGGATTGCGTTTTCGGGCAACTCCGTCGCGAAGCGCCGCCGCACGATTTCCCGCAGGCGAGGTTGATCGAAGGGCGCGATCTGGTGAAACAAACACCGCCGCAGAAATGCGTCGGGCAGGGGTTTTTCGCCGTTGCTGGTGATGATCACGATGGGTTTGGCATCTTTCCCCGCCGCCACGGTTTCGCTGGTTTCGGGCATGGTAAACCGCGAGCGGTCGAGTTCGTTGAGCAGGTCGTTGGCAAAATCCAGGTCGGCCTTGTCGATTTCGTCGATCAGCAACACCACCCGCCCCTCAGGTTTTTGCGAGCGTCGGAAGGCGTCGCCCATCGGCCCCAGGCGCAGGTAGTTTCGCTTGGCTAGCCGTTCCGGCGAATCCGATTTCTGCTGGGTCTGGGCATCGCCGAGGCGGGCAATGGCATCGTACTCGTACAGCCCATCGAGGGCTTTCGAGGTCGATTTGATGAGCCATTCCCGGTAAAAATCCCGGTAATCCAGGGCGATGCCGTCCACCCTAGGGCGGCCCTGGTAAAGTTCGTAAGCCAGCGCCCGGGCCAGTTGCGACTTGCCGCTACCCGGTTCGCCCATGAGCAGCAGCGGGCGACTGAGCAGCAGCGCCAGGTTGACGGCATTGACCAGGGCGGCATCGGGCAGGTACGGGTAGATTCGTTCCTCCGGCTCATCCGCCCGGCGAATGGTCACGTGGGGTTCGGTCAGGTTTTCGCCGAGGACCAGTCCGGTAAAGGTGAGCGGAGTCATGGGGTTTCGTTGGGGAAAAGGGCCGGTTCGAAGATGGGTTTGTAGCGGGAAAATTCGGTTTTAAACAACTCCCGCTGGCTGCTTTTTTCGCAAACGGCCTCGATGACCCGCAGCACGTAATCGGGCGGTGGCTGAAAACCGACCAGGTTGGGATGGGCTTTGAGTTGGTCGATGTCGTTGAGCCAGGGCTGGAAATCGGCGGGGTCGAAGGGCCGGATGCCGGGCAGCGAAAACAGAAAGCGCGCGGGGTCGTTTCCCTGTAGTTGAAAAAAAGCCTCCCGGGTTTGCAGACGTTGCAAGCCGCCCGGCGTGGGCGAAACGTTGTCGTGGGCGATCAAAATTAGTTTGGTGTTCCCGGCCCGGCCCGGCGGCGTGAGCAACCCGAAGGTGCTCAGGCAAGTAGTCCAGAGGTCTTTCAGCAGGCGGAGGGCCGTTTGATCGGGCAGTTGCTGGAGGTTTTTGAGCAGCAGCACGAGGTGATTTTTTGGGTAAAAATCTTCCCGGAGTTTGGTCAGAATTTCCGCCGTCGTCCGTCCGGGAATTCCTAAAGCCTCGCCGATTTTTTGCCAGATGGCCTCCTCCGCCCAGGTAACGGCGCTGGAAACCGCGTGGAGTTCAACCGGCAATTCCCTGGCTCCGGTAACGCGCAGTTGCTTGAGCAACCGCGTGTGCAGCAAGTCGATGCCGCACCAACTGCTGCCTTGCAACACAAACGCCCCGCCGGGGAGGTTGAGCAAGGTTGCCGGTCCGAGGTGCGAAAGCTGAGTTTTGTGGTCAATCTCGCGGAGTTTGGGTAAAATTGCCCCGGCTTCTTCCCGCCGTTGATCCTGCTGCGTTTGTTCCTGAATACTCGATTCTACGGCGTTGAGCCGGGATTCAACTTCCTTTTTTACCTGCTGTAAATTCTTCAGCGTCGTGATTTCAACGCCCAAACTGGTTACTTCGGCTATCCGTTGGGCAACGTTCGGGTCTTGTAAAAGGCGGGTAAGCGCCGCGTTCTGGTCATTTAATTCCTGCTCTAAATCCCGCTGTCGCAGCGGCTGGAGTTGCGCCAGGAGGCTTTGGCGTTGGGCTTCCAAATCCTGTACGCTGGCCGGGGCATCGAGTACCAGCCGATTGGGCAGCGGCAAGGTCCAGGCTAAGATTTGTTCGTTGCCCTCCTTGCAGTGCAACCTCCATTGGCTGGGCTGGACGCTTCCGGTGCGAATACCCCGGTAAATCACCGGTTGCCATGCCGCCTTTTGATCGGTTTCGGATAAATCGTTCACCGTTTCGGAATGCGCCCAAATAAACGCGTTGTGCAGGCTGTTCCCTTCACTCAACAGGGCACCGTAAAAACGAGCGGCAAACTGTGCAGCGAATGCATCGCGAACTTGGGTTGAAGTGGCGATGACGGCCTCCACACCGATGTCCAGAAGCTCTTCGACGAACCCTTCGGTGCAGCAACCATTCAGAAAAACCAACTTCGGGAGAATGCCGGCGAATTTCCCTAAAAAATTCAGCCTTCGCACGGGGCCGTCTTCAATGATGAGCTGCGTTTCCTCGGCGTGTCCGCTGTAGTGAAAAATAAGGAGGCCCTTGCGGTAGCGCGTGAACGCGTCGAATAAATTATCGGTGGTGGCATTGTCGGGAATGGGTTTGTAGCGGACGACCCCCTCGTCATCGTAGTTCCTGAAAATCGCCTCCAGGCTGTCCATTTCGCTTTTCAGCGAGGGCAGGTATTTTTCATTCGTTGAATTGGCGCGGCAGGCTAACACCACGGGTACGTTCATGGCAGGGAGAAAAACGGGTGCGGTTTCGGCGTTAAAACTTCGGTAAAATCCACTGAAAATCCTAAACCCGGTAGAATTCTAAACCCGTCGCGGGGCTTACTTCAACGGGTTAGGCTGCTGAATTGTCAGCACTTGCGTTGTCCAGCCGGGTTGGTTGGGTTGCTGGTATCCGATGCCTTTGGGCGTGGGCACCGGGGTGCCGCTTCGGAAGCCATTCGCGGTAGGCGGCAGGGGCAGCGGTTCCAATGCCAGCCCCTCGACGCTGAAAAAATCGGTGCTGACGATCAGCAGCAGGTGCTCGGTGAGCCGGGGCCAGCCGTAGGCCAGCACGAAGTCGTCGAGTTGCAACGTGAGATTCTGGGTGGGCTGGTTGGGTTCGCGCAGAAACACCCGCTCCCCCGGCCCAAGCGCACATACGGCGGGGTTGAGAAAGCCCGTGAACACCCCAAAACCGGCTTGCAGGTACAGCGCGGCCACGTACAGCGGCTGGGCGGTGGAATTGCCGAGGCGGATGCGAAGCCGGTTTTGCCAGGAACCACCGATTTCCCGAAAACCAATTGTTATTCCGCCATTCTGAATCGGAACGGGTCGAAATTCGCCGTCGGCTTCGGCCTGCCACACGTCTACGTCCATTGGATTCGGGGCCAGCGAGTCGGGAGAAAAATTGGTTAGGTTTCGGAGAAATTCCCAGTGTGAAATCTGCCGAAGGGTGGCCCGGAGTGCCGAAGCCGAGTCGGGTTGATCCAGCCGCATTGGGGCCAGGAGGGGCCGGTGCGGATCGTTGGCAGCGGTAAAGTACGCCTGCGTGGGCCGCAGGCGCAGTACGTAGTTGGCCCCACTCTCGTCGGGAACGGGCGTCAGGTAGCCCTGGGTTTCGGCTTCGTTGAAAAGGCCCTGCACTACCGCCCAAGGGCCTTCGGGAGCCTCCACGAAAAGGTGCAACGGATGCGCCAGCAACCCCCGCACCTGCGCCGGATAGGCGCGGTCCAGATCGGGGGCTTGGGCCGGATCGGGCCAGGAAACCTGCGCCGTCGCCATGTCGACGGAGTGAACCGGGGCTAGCCGCCAGGTCGGCGGGCTTTCCTGAATCCGTACCGAAACTTCGCTTTCGGTAGTTAACCCATGCAGGGCACCCAGGTTTAGCGTCCAGGCGGTTTGGGGGTTGAAAATTACTTCGCCGTAGGCAGCGCGCCGGGAGTCGCCGGGTTTTCCCAGAAACGTGCGGAGTAAGGCAGCCGTTGGATCGGCATCGCCAGCGGCGTAAGCCTGGGGATTCTGGTCGTACCCGCTGCGCAGCGAAAGCCCCGCCCGGCGGTCGAGGTCGTGGTAGCTCACCTGCCCGCCGGTGGCGTTAAGGAGGTGCAGCAGGGTTTTGGTAAACACCCCTTCGCCGCCAAACTCCCAGGCCGATTGACCGGGCTGGCAGGCCGAGAGCCGCACGTGCCGCCCTTCGGGCAGCGCCAGCAGATCACCTTTTTCCCGGATTTCGTTCGCGTCGTGGGTTTCGGCAAAAAGAAAGTCGGCCCAGGGCCGGGCGGGAAACACATAGTCGAGCCGCTTTTCGACGGCCCGCCCGAATTCGGCCCGCCGCCCCGCCCGCGTGACGTCGCCCGCGTGGCAGCAGTCAAAAATCGTCACCACGTGCGCCCCGGTGCGGGCAACAGCGTGCAGCAAATACCGCAACTCTTTGTCGGCCAGGAGAAAGGACGTTTTCGAGTCGGTTCCGGGATGGCAAACCAGGCATTCCAGCCGCCCGTCGGTTTCGCTTTCCCACCCACCCGGTTCCGCCGTTTCCTGCGTGCCGTGGCCGGAAAAATAAAACAAGGCGACGTCCCCGGCTTTGGCCCGACCTAAGTGTTGACGAAACGATTGCGCAATGGCTTTTTTGGTCGCTTCGGCGTTGAGGAGTACCACCGGATGCAGGGCGAAGGCCGGTTCCCGGCTCAGGTAGTCGGCCAGTCGGCGGGCATCGCGGACGCCGCCCGTCAGGGCTGGAAACGTGACCGGCACCGCTGGAAGCCGGGTCGGGTACGCGTCGATGCCGACTAGCAGGGCAAAGAGATTCGGCGGATTCGGAGGCGGAATTTCGGGGGGCATGGAGGACATCGATAGGACGGGCCAAGCTACGGGTCGGGGATGGAAAGCCCGCGCCGTTTACGAAAAAAGCCCGCCCCCGAAAGGACAGGCTTTACGAAACCCCAAAAAAATCTACAATTTGATAAACTCCACCCGGCGGTTGTTGGCCTTGCCTTCGGGCGTGGTGTTGGGCGCGGCGGGCTGGGTTTCGCCCAGGCCGTCGGTTTCGAGGCGGTTTTTGTCGATGCCAAATTCGGCGGCGAGGGCGGCTTTCACGGCTTCGCCGCGTTTTTTCGATAAACTCAGGTTCTGGGCGTCGTCGCCATCGGCATCGGTGTGGCCCACGATGCGCACCCGCAGGTCGGCGGTTTCGGTCAACACGCCCGCGATGGCCTTCAGCGTCCCGTACGATTCGGGCCGGATGTGGGCCGAATTCACGTCGAACAGAATGCCGGTCGTGACGAATTTCCCTTCGGTCAGCAACTTGTTGCGGGTATCGGGCGCGCCCACGGCCAGGCGCAGGTTGCCGATGAGGTAGCGGTCAGTTTCCTGATGAAACGTGCCCGTTTGGAAGAGCACCGTGTTGTATTTCACGTCGGGCTGAAACGCGCGGGGCAAATCCCAGAGTTTTTCTTCGTTGGCGTACACCCGCAGGCGCTGCCGTTGCCGCCACACCGATACCCGGATGTGGTTGTCGCGCTTGGTCCAAAACTGATTGCTGGCGACTTCGTTTTTCATGACCTCGTGCCCGCCCGTGTGACTGCTGAAGGCGCTGCTGCCCGCCGTGTTGCCGGCGTTGGTGGGGTGAAAAGCCACCCGCACGCCCTCCGGCCCCCGGCCAAAACGGGTCCACTGCGTAAATTCCTTCCCCGGCTGTTCAAGCGCGGCGATGACGAAGGCGATTTCGTTGGAGTAAAAATTAAAATCTTCGTTGCAAATCAGGTCGAATTCGAGCGTGAAATTGTCGGGTAGAGTGGTCATGAATTCGGGCAAAAATGCGCCTTCTTTCGTCAGCATCAGGTAGCGCCCCGGCTGGCCGTTCACCGTCACCACTTCGCCGGTGGCGTTGGTGTTCCAGCGGGAGGGAAAATCGCCGGTTGCGTCCTGGGCGAAGTCCTCGATCGCCAGCACGTTGGAACCAGGAACGAAATCGAATTTACTGTAGGCTTGCAGGGAGGGTGTCTTGGCGGTGGCCGTTCCTTTTCCACCGCGCTCGCCGGATTCAGCGGCGGTAGCGTCGTTGCCCGTCGTCCGCTGCTTTTCGGATGGTTTTTCGGAAGGGGGTGCCTCGGCGGGTTTGTCCTTCGGTTTTTTCTTGAAAATTCCGATGAGGCCCTCTTCCACTTTATCGACGCTTTTATCGACACCCTGATTTACCCGGTTGTTAACCCGGTTTTCGACGCTCCGCTCGGCAATGCGTTTGGGATCGTAGACGGTAATCTGCGCCGAAAGCCGGGAGCCGAGTAAACCTAAAACAGCGGTCAAAATCAGCGAGATTTTCATGGATAAAACGGTTTAAATAAGCCCACTAAGCCGGTGCTAAAGGTAGTGGTTCCGGTTTTAACGCCCAATTGAAATTGAGGTAACGGTTTACCAATTCATAAAAAACCCCGCAAACGTCAACGTTTGCGGGGTTTGGTTTTTATTCTTACGAACCCCGCGAGCGTTTTAGAATATTCGCGGGGTTATTCAGTTCAACCCTGGGTTGGTACCGGTTGGGCCTCGTTAGGGTCGGGCGTCGGTTCGGGGGCGCTTTCGGGGCGCTCCTCGTTGGTGTAGGCCTGGTAAGTCGTGGGCGTGTCGAAGGGGCGCTTGCCGATGAGGCGTTCGAGGTCATTTTGGTACAGAATCTCTTTTTTCAACAGTTCCTGCGCCAGAATTTCCAGCGCCCCGCGCTTGTCTTCGAGCATTTGCCGGGTGCGCTCGTAGGCGACGCGTACCAGCTTGCGCACTTCTTCGTCAATTTCGCGGGCCGTTGCTTCCGAGTAGGGTTTGTTGAAACTGTACTCCGGCGCTTTGGAATCGAAAAACGAAATGTTCCCGATTTTTTCGTTCATCCCGTACACGGTCACCATGCTGTAAGCCAGTTTGGTGACGCGCTCCAGGTCGTTGGACGCACCCGTCGAGATTTTGTTGAACACCAAATCTTCGGCGGCGCGGCCGCCGAGGGTCACGCACATTTCATCGATCAATTGCTCGGTGCGGTACAGAAACTGCTCTTTCGGCAGGTACTGCGCGTAGCCCAGCGCCGCCACGCCACGGGGCACGATGGTCACTTTCACGAGCGGATTGGCGTGCTCGAAAAACCAGCCCGTCACGGCGTGACCGGCCTCATGGTAGGCCACGATGGTTTTTTCTTCGGGCGAAATCAGTTTGTTCTTTTTCTCCAGCCCGCCGATCACCCGGTCCATCGCTTCCTGGAAGTCGTGCATATCCACCGCTTTCTTTTCGCGGCGGGCGGCAATCAGGGCGGCTTCGTTGCAGACGTTGGCAATTTCGGCCCCGGCGAAGCCCGGTGTTTGGGCGGCGAGTTCCTTCGGATTCACGTCGGGGGCCAGTTTGACCGGCTTCAGGTGGACTTTAAAAATGGCCTCGCGGCCCACTAGATCCGGCTTGTCGATGGAGATGGTTCGGTCGAATCGCCCCGGTCGCAACAGCGCCGAGTCGAGTACGTCGGGCCGGTTGGTGGCCGCCAGAATGATGATCCCGGAGTCGGTTGCGAAGCCGTCCATTTCGACCAGCAGCGAGTTGAGCGTGTTTTCGCGCTCGTCGTTGGCCCCCGGCATGGACCCCCGACCCCGCGAGCGGCCCACGGCGTCAATTTCATCGATGAAGATGATGCAGGGCGCTTTTTCCTTCGCCTGCTTGAACAAATCGCGAACGCGGGCGGCCCCCACGCCGACGAACATTTCGACGAAATCCGACCCGGAGAGGGAGAAAAACGGCACGTTCGCCTCACCCGCCACGGCTTTTGCCAGCAGGGTTTTGCCCGTTCCGGGAGGACCCACGAGCAGCGCACCCTTCGGAATTTTACCACCGAGATCGGTGAATTTCTTGGGCGTTTTCAGAAACTCAACGATTTCCTTGATTTCCTCCTTCGCTTCATCCAGCCCAGCTACGTCGTTGAACGTGATTTTTATCTTGTTATCTGCATCAAATAGGGCAGCCTTCGATTTTCCAATGTTGAAAATCTGCCCGCCCGGCCCGCCCCCGCCCGCCATGCGGCTCATCATGAAATACATGGTGAGCACAATCAGGATGAGGAAACCCCAGCCGGTGAAAAACTCGTACAGCCCGGTGCGCTGCTCCAGGCGAAGGTCAATTTGGTCCTGCGGGGGCAATTGCGCGTTGAGCTTATCCACGTCGGTTTTAAATGACTCCGCCGAGATCACATTCAACTTAAAGTGCGGTCCCTGGGCACCGGGCAGAACCGATTTCTCTTCGGTCATCCCCCGGTATTTAGGGCTGCGCAGCGCCTCGGCGGTGAGGGTCACTTCAACCTCCCGTTCGTTGACGATAACCACGTCGGCCACTTCGTGGGCCTTGACCATCTCAACGAACTGCTTCTGCTTAATTTCCCGAACGGTGCTCCGTTGGCTCACCCAGGTAATCATCAGCACGGCCAAAATCAACCCCACGATGAGCCAACCCTGGAAACCGGGCCGGCGGGGGACTTTGGGTAAGGAATTGCGGTTTTTTTGCGAATCGTCTGCCATGTTGCGTTTCTTTCACTCCGGCCTCAGTGCTTCTGGTTAACGAAGGAGCAGGCCGGATGTTTGTTGGTAGGGAAGAAGGGATAGGAGTAGTTTCCAGCGCTCAGACCGCGACGTCTTCTTCAACGTGCGTGATTTCGGCATCGCCCCACAATTCCTCAATTTTGTAGTACGCCCGGCGGTCTTTCTTGAAAACGTGGGCCACAACGTCCACGTAATCAATCAAAATCCATTCGCGGGCTTCTTTGCCTTCGAGGTGCCAGGGGTGTTGCTGGGTGGCTTTAAAAACTTCCTCGTCGACCGAGTCGGCGAGGGCGGAGAGTTGAGTATCGGAATTACCGGAGCAAATCACGAAGTAGTCGGAGATGGCGTTTTTTACGTTACGCAAGTCCATCACCACCACGTCAGAGCCTTTTTTTTCGAGCATGCCCTTCACAACGAGGTGGCACAATTGCTCAGCGGTTACATCTTGCAGCTTGGTTTTTACCATTCGATGCGGTACGGGGGAAGGGATGGGCAGGAACATGTGTCGGATCCGATTCAACGGCACGACAAGCGAACCGAAAGTTTTCACGTTTAAAACTACGAAAGAGTGTGGTACAATTTTAAGCCCAACACCTTATTTCTCGGCAAAAAAACCATTTTTCTGCCAACTTGTCACTCGACCAACGACGAACTGGCGAAAATGATTCAGGAAGAAAAAGAAGAAACCGTCGCCGAAGGCACCCTCGTTGTCACCGCGAACCAGACCGCTGGGCGCGGGCAACGCGGTAACCGCTGGGAAACGGCTCCCGACCAGAACCTGACGTTTTCGGTGCTGTTGCGACCCAACATCCTGCGGGCCACCGCCCAATTCAGCCTCAGCATCGCCGTGGCGCTGGGCGTGTACGAAACCCTGCGCGAGTACCTCGACGAGGCTGCACTCCGCCTGAAATGGCCGAATGACGTGTACCTCGGCGACCAGAAATTGGGGGGATTGCTGCTTGAAAATACCTTACACGGCTACGACCTTGGCCACAGCATCGTGGGCATCGGGCTGAACGTGAATCAAACGGAATTTTTCATTCCCAAAGCCACCTCGCTCCGCACTGCCACGGGCCAACCCTTCCGCTACGACCTCGAAAGTCTGCTGGCCCGCCTGCTCGAACACCTCGAAGCGGAGTACCTGCGGCTGCGCGGCGGCGGACAAACTGCGCAAAAAGCCCGTTACCTCGCCGCCCTCTACCGGTACCAGGAATGGCACCCCTTCCGCCTGCCCGACGGGCGCACGTTCAACGGCCAGATTCTGGGCGTGGACGAAGCGGGGCGACTGGCGCTGGAAACCGAGGGGGGGCTGCGGTATTTTGGGATGAAGGAGGTGGAGTTTGGGGGGTAGGAGTCGATAGGCGACAGTCGGAAGTCGTTAGTTTGAGTAACTTGGGGCCTTGAAAACCTGGAAACCATGAACGAGAAACTCATTGTCAAAAATTTCGGCCCGATTCGGGATGCCGAACTGGAGTTGAAAAAAACCACCGTGCTCATCGGCCCGCAGGGGAGCGGGAAGAGTACGCTGGCGAAGTTGGTGGCGATTTTTAAGGATGTGAATTTTTATATTTCGGAAGCTGATGCTTACGGCAATCAAATGCAGTATTTCAGAAATTATCTTATCTTATCTTATTTTGCAGAGGAAACCGTGATTGATTGGGAAAGTGAAGTTGTCAAATCGAATTTTAAAGAGAACCAGTTTAATAGTAAATTTTCAGAAAAGATTAGTTTAGATTTTATAGAAAATTCTAAGAAAGAAAACTTTAATGCACTCGATCCAAATAGCTATTTATCTTTAACTAAATTTAATAATCAGAGAATAATTAATGGGCCTGGTAGTAACATGAATAAAATAGGTAACAGTCTGTTTCATAAATATTTACCTGTTTATTTTTCTTCTCCAATTTATATCCCATCGGAAAGAGCTTTTTTTTCATCAATATCTGAATCAATCTTCGGATTACTTAATTCAAATACCGCATTGAATAAAATAATTTTACGCCTTGGAAGTGATTTTGAAAAGGCAAGAATTGCTCTAAATCGTAGATTAAAAATTCCTTACCTCGGTATCGATTATCGGTATGAAAACGGAAAAGATATTATTTCTCATTTTGGTTCTGAGAAGACAAAAAGCAATTTTGAGATTCTTCTTAGTGAAAGTGCAAGCGGATATCAATCAGTTATTCCGATTCACTTAATTGTCGAGTTTTTTACTACTCAACATAATATCAATCCAGATTTTGATCTCACCTTTAAAGAAGGTACTGATCATTCCTTTCTTGTAGAAGAACCAGAAATCAACTTGTACCCTACAGCCCAGAAAGAATTGATTTCTTTTCTTGTGAGTCGCTGCGCAGGGAAAGAGCACCAATTATTACTAGACTTGTCTTTTAACTGTAAATCAACATTTTACAACCTCTGATTTTGC